>NZ_JBPVZD010000002.1:0-641688 GCF_051783885.1 Ralstonia sp. 24A2
TTCCCACACTTGGCAACACCTTTCTCGTGTCCAACTGATGACGCAACCGTGAAGAATGCTCACCAGCCGAGGCTGCGCCTAGGATTGCGGGTTTAAAACGGCTCAAAAATGACGCCCGGGATACTCGAGGCTAACACTCGGGTATTCCCTAGATCACCCGGACGAGCAGTGCTTATTGGTGCTTGAACGCCGGAGAACGCTTCTCGACGAAGGCACGCATGCCTTCTTTCTGGTCTTCCGTGGCGAATGTCGAGTGAAACAAGCGCCGCTCTAGGTGCACTCCCTCGGCGAGCGAGGTCTCGTAGGCGGCGTTGATCGACTCCTTGATCATCATGACCGTGGGCAGGGAGAAGCCCGCGATGGTCTGCGCAGCCTGGATGGCTTCGTCGAGCAGCTTATCGGCGGGGATGACGCGCGAGACCAGGCCGGCGCGCTCGGCTTCTTCGGCGCCCATCATCCGGGCGGTCAGACAGAGGTCCATGGCCTTGGCCTTGGAGACAGCGCGCGGCAGGCGCTGCGTGCCGCCGGCGCCGGGCATGGTGCCGAGCTTGATTTCGGGCTGACCGAACTTGGCGGTGTCGGCCGCGAGGATGATGTCGCACATCATGGCCAGCTCGCAGCCGCCGCCCAGCGCGTAGCCGGCCACCGCAGCAATCACCGGCTTGCGGATGCGGCGAATGGTTTCCCAGTTGCGCGTGATGTATTCGTTCTTATAGACGGTGGCGAAGTCGTAGTCGGCCATGGCGCCGATGTCCGCGCCCGCCGCAAACGCCTTCTCGCTGCCGGTAATGACGATGGCGCCGATGCCGGCGTCCGCATCGAAGGCGAGCAGCGCGGCACCCAGCTCATCCATAAGCGCATCATTGAGCGCGTTGAGTGCCTTGGGACGGCTGAGCGTAACAAGGCCGACACGACCGCGTGTTTCGACCAGAATGTTTTCGTAGGACATGGAAGCTCCAGTTGGAATGCATGTAATATTAGCCGACCAACCGGTCGGTTAATCAATCAACCTGTGAACCCGCTCAGCAAGATCATGAGTCGGTTCAAGACCGAGGAGGAGACAAGATGACAAGCCCGACCATTCTGCTCGACTGGCACGATCACGTGGCCACCATCACGCTGAACCGACCCGACCAGCTCAACAGCTTCACGGCTGGCATGCACCGGGAGTTGCGCGATGCGCTGGACAAAGTGGAGCGCCAGCACGCACGGGCGCTGATCCTGACCGGTGCGGGCCGCGGCTTCTGCGCGGGGCAGGATCTCGCCGAACTCAGTTTCACGCCGGGGCAGATGACCGATCTGGGCCAGCTTATTGACGAGCAGTTCAACCCGCTGGTGCGCCGTCTGCGCGCCCTCCCCCTACCAGTGATTGCCGCGGTGAACGGCGTGGCGGCTGGTGCGGGCGCCAACCTGGCACTGGCGTGCGACATCGTGATGGCGGCTGAGAGCGCCTGTTTCCTGCAGGCGTTTGTGAAGATCGGGCTATTGCCGGATTCAGGCGGCACGTGGTTCCTGCCTCAGCGCATTGGCGTGGCGCGGGCAATGGGGCTGGCGATGCTGGGCGAGAAGCTCGACGCCAAGACCGCCCTGTCCTGGGGATTGATCTGGGGCGTCTATCACGATGCCAAGATTCTGATGACCGAGGTGTCGGCCATGGCCGATCACCTGTCCAAGCAGCCGACGCGGGCGCTGGCTGCCATCAAGCGCGCCATGCATGCGGCGCCCACGCAGTCGCTTGATGCCCAGCTTGATCTGGAGCGCGACCTGCAGCGCGAGCTGGGCAACTCCCACGACTATGCAGAGGGCGTGAACGCCTTCCTCCATAAGCGCCCCGCGCACTTCACCGGCGAATAAGGAAGCCCAGCGTGACCGAAACCATCCTCCACGATGCGCAGGCGCTGGCCGAAGCTGCCTGCAAGAGCATGTTTGACGCCGATGCCTGCACCCGCTGGCTAGGCATGCGCGTGGAGGCGGTCGCCCCCGGCTACGCCCGTCTGTCGATGACCGTGCGGCCCGAATTCCTCAACGGGCATCGTACGTGTCATGGCGGGCTGATCTTCACGCTGGCCGATTCGGCCTTCGCGTTTGCCTGCAACAGCCACAACCACAACACGGTGGCGGCCGGCTGCAGCGTCGAATTCCTACGCCCCGCGCACGGCGGCGACGTGCTGGCCGCCGAGGCGACCGAGCAGGTTCTGTCCGGCCGGCACGGCGTGTACGACGTGCGCGTGTCGAACCAAAATGGCGAGGTGGTTGCCATGTTCCGCGGCAAGTCTGCGCAGATTCGCGGCCACGTCATTCCTGACCCCAACAGTCCAGAGTCTTAGTTCGCCCTCTATATAGAGTAGAGCCCCTGATTGCGCCACAAGAGGACGCCATACAAAGGCGCCCCGAGGAGACCCGCATGCGCCCCCACTCGACCGACCTGCCGCTCGACCCAATCGAGACTGCCAGCCATGACGCCATCCAGGCGTTGCAGCTTGAACGGCTGAAGCACAGCCTGACCCACGCGTACGAGAATGTGCCGGCATATCGGACCAAGTTCGACGCGGCGGGCGTGCATCCTTCAGATCTGCAGTCGCTGGCCGACCTTGCGAAGTTTCCGTTCACGACGAAGAGCGACCTGCGCGACAACTACCCGTTCGGCATGTTCGCGGTGCCGCAGGATCGCGTTGCGCGCATCCACGCCTCGTCGGGCACCACCGGCAAACCCACCGTGGTCGGCTACACGCTGGCAGACATTGATACCTGGGCCGGGCTGGTGGCACGGTCCATCCGTGCTGCAGGAGCGCGGCGCGGCGACAAGGTCCACGTAAGCTACGGCTATGGCCTTTTCACCGGTGGCCTGGGTGCGCACTACGGCGTCGAGCGCGCGGGGCTGACGGCCATCCCCTTCGGTGGCGGGCAGACGGAGCGGCAGGTGCAACTCATCCGTGATTTCCAGCCGCAGATCATCATGGTGACGCCCAGCTACATGCTGGCGATTGCCGATGAGTTTGAGCGACAAGGGATGGACCCGGCCGCATCGAGCCTGCAGATCGGCATCTTCGGCGCCGAGCCGTGGACGCCCGAAATGCGTGCCGCCATCGAGGCGCGCATGGGGCTCTCCGCAGTGGACATCTACGGCCTCTCGGAGGTCATGGGCCCAGGCGTCGCCAGCGAATGCGCTGAAACCAAGGACGGTCCGACCATCTGGGAAGACCATTTCTACCCCGAGATCATCGACCCGAACACCGGAGAGGTCCTACCAGACGGCGAATTCGGCGAACTGGTATTCACCTCGCTGACCAAGGAAGCAATGCCGGTGGTGCGCTACCGCACGCGCGACCTGACGCGCCTGCTGCCCGGCACAGCGCGCCCGGGCTTCCGCCGCATGGAGAAGATCACCGGCCGCTGCGACGACATGATGATCGTGCGCGGCGTGAACGTGTTTCCTTCGCAGATCGAGGAGTTGATCCTCAAGCACCCAGCACTATCACCGCACTACCAGTGCGTGCTCGCCAAGGAAGGGCCGCTGGATACGTTGACGGTGCGAGTGGAAGCTGCGCTGGGCGCCTCTGCAGAGGTTGCCAAATCGGCCAGCAGCCAACTGGCGCACGACATCAAGTCGTTGATCGGCGTGACGGCCACGATCGAGATTCTGGCGACCGGCGGCATCGAGCGCTCGGTCGGCAAGGCGCGCCGCGTGGTGGACTTGCGGCGCGGCTAATCCTCGCGATTAACGGGTGGCGACGCCGACGCTGCCGCCCTTCGGCACCAACACCCACAGGCGGCCGGCCTGCTTCATTCGGCCTGCCAGGTCGCCAGCGGCGTCACCGTGGCCGAAGTAATAGTCGGCGCGCACGGCACCGCGAATGGCCGAGCCCACATCCTGCGCGAACACCAGCTTCTGGATCGGATCACTCGACAGCGGCTTGGTCGTCGACAGGAACACCGGGGAGCCGAGCGGAATGTAGGTCGGGTCCACCGCAATCGAGCGCTCGTCCGTGAGCGGCACGCCCAGCTTGCCGATGGGGCCCGCGGTGTTGCCGGGCGTTTCCGCAAAGAACACGTAGCGCGGGTTGATGTTGAGCATCTCTTCGACGCGGCCCGGGTTGGCGCGTGTCCACGCCTTGATGCCCTGCATGGTTGCCTGCGCGGGGGTGATTTCACCCGAGTCGAGCAGCCAGCGCGCGAACGAGCGGAACGGCTGGTTATTCGTGCCGCCCACGCCCAAGCGCATGATGCCGCCCTCTTCCAACTGGACCTGGCCCGAACCCTGGATCTGCAGGAAGGCCGCTTCGACCGGGTCATCCACCCAGACGACTTCTTGGCCTTGCAGTGTCGGGCTGTGGATCAACTGTGCGCGCGCCGGCAGCGTCTTGCCGCGCCACGCGGCGGGCATGCGGTACAGCGGCGTCTGATAGATACCGTGGCGGGTGCGGGAGCCGCGCAGCAGCGGTTCGTAGTAACCGGTGATCAGGCCGCTGTCGGTGCCGTCGTCTTTAACGACGCGGTACGGCGTGAAGTTGTCTTCAAAGAAGACGCGCATGGCGATCGGGTCACCGGCATCGATCATCAGGCCGGCGGAGCACACGCGCGACCAATCGGTGCGGCGCTTCATGGCCTGGCAGTTCGATTGCAGCGCGGGCCAGGCGGAGGCGAGATCATCGGCGGTCCAGCCCGTCACATCAGCCCAGGCGGCCGGGGCCAGATGCCCGCCCAGCGTTGCCGTAGGCGGTTGCGACGTTTCGACGCGCGGCGGCGGCCCGCTCGTGCACGCTGCCAGCAATGCGGCGACCAGCGCTGCCGCCAGCCCGCCCCATCGGCAGGGCAAAGCGTTGCGCGCTGGTGTCAATGCGTCCAAGGTTGCTGCTGTCATGCGTGTTCCATCCTGTCCGGAGAGGTCCCGGGCTTGGCTACAATGCCTCGCACCCGAGCTTCCCGCCGTCGACCATGAGCCAATTCTTTGAAAACCATCCGATGATGCTGTTCGGCCTGGAGGCCGGCGTGGCGCTGTTCCTGCTGATCTTCATCGTGATCTGGACCATGTCGGGCGCCAAGAAGCACCCGCGCCCGCTGCGCGCACCGCCCGATCACCCGTCGCGCCAAGGCGACGCGGCCAAAGCCTCAGAATCGACCAACGCCGCGCCCAAAGATTCGCAGCCGGCCAAGCCCGATGCTTCCTGATCGCTGATCAGTGCAGCATGCGCGGCATCACCAGCGCAAATTCGGGGATCGGCGCCTCGAAGCGGTGACCGTCTTCGGCCACGCAGAAGTATTCGCCGCGCATCGTGCCCACGGGCGTATTGATGGTCGCCCAACTCGTGTATTCGAAGGATTCGCCCGGCGGCAGCAGCGGCTGGTGGCCAACCACACCTAGACCGCTGACCTCCTGTGCCTGATCGTCGGCATCCGTGATCACCCAGTGGCGCGAGATGAGCTGGCTCGGCACGTCGCCGGTGTTGCGGATGGTGATGGTGTAGGCAAAAGCGTAATTGCCCTGTTCCGGCTCGGATTGCTCCGGCAGATAGCGCGCCCGGACCTGGACGGTGAGTTCGTAGCTCGGCATGACGATCCACTATAAGAATGGCGCCCATTGTGCGGCATGGCTGTGGCAGCGGCAAGGCGCGCGCCGGGTCCGTCGGTCAGTCGGCTGAACCGGCTAAAATGGCGACCTTCTTTGCGTACTTGCGCCCGTTCGCGCGCCTTACCCGCCTCCCATCATGTCCGCAGCCATCGATCCGTCCGGTTTCCGCATTGCCCCGTCCATCCTGTCCGCCGACTTTGCCCGCCTGGGCGAAGAAGTGCGCCGCGTGCTCGAATCGGGCGCCGACTGGATCCATTTCGATGTGATGGACAACCACTATGTGCCGAACCTGACCGTCGGCCCGCTGGTGTGCGAGGCCATCCGCCCGCACGCCCAGAAGGACGGCAAGCCGGTGCCGATCGACGTGCACCTGATGGTGAGCCCGGTCGACCGGATCATTCCCGACTTTGCCAAGGCGGGCGCCGATCTGATCACCTTCCACCCGGAGGCGTCCGAGCACATCGACCGCTCGCTCGCGCTGATTCGTGACAACGGCTGCAAGGCCGGCCTGGTGTTCAACCCTGCCACGCCGCTGCACTACCTCGACCACGTGATGGATCGCCTGGACATGGTGCTGATCATGTCGGTCAACCCGGGCTTTGGCGGCCAGTCGTTCATTCCGGAAGCGCTGAACAAGCTGCGCGCGGTGCGCCAGAAGCTGGACGCGTACCAAGAGAAGACCGGCCGCAAGATCCTGCTGGAAATCGACGGCGGCGTGAAGGCCGACAACATCGCCGAGATTGCCAAGGCAGGCGCGGATACGTTCGTCGCCGGTTCGGCCGTGTTCGGCAAGCCGGACGCGGACGGCGGCTACCGTGGCACCGTGGGCGCACTGCGCCAAGCCCTGGCCAGCCTGTCGTGATGACGACTGCCTTGCCGAGCGGCCCGGTCCGCGCCGTCATCATCGACCTGGACGGGACGATGGTCGACACGGCGGGCGACTTCCACGCCGCCATCAACGCGATGCTGGAAGCGCTCGGCGCCACGCCGGACATGTCGATTGACGAGGTTGTCAGCTACGTCGGCAAGGGCTCGGAGAACCTCGTGCGGTGCGTGCTCGACGCACGCTTGCCGCCCGCGCAGGCCAACAGCCGCTTCGCCGAGGCGCTGGACGCCTACCAGCGCGCCTATATCGCCATCAACGGCCAGTATGTGAACGTCTATGACGGTGTGCGCGAGGGGCTGGCGGCGCTGCGCGACATGGGCCTCGCCCTGGCGTGCGTGACGAACAAGCCACACGATTTCACGCAACCGCTCCTGGCGCAGCTTGGCTTGACCGAGTTTTTCGACCTCGTCTACCCCGGTGACGCCTTCCCCTACCGCAAGCCCGATCCGTACCCCATGCTGCGTGTGGCGGAGGCGTTTGGCGTGAATCCGGCCGAAGTTGTGGCGATTGGTGACTCAGAAAACGACGCGCGCGCGGCCCGCGCCGCCGGCATGCGCGTGCTGGCGGTGCCGTATGGCTACAACCACGGCCAGCCTATACAGCACGCGGGAGCCGATGCTATAGTCGACACACTTTTTGCGGCAGCCGAGTGGATCCGGCCCTTTGCAGAGCCCCATAACGCAACATCTGCCGCTTCCAACTGACGATCCATGTTCCTGAATCGCAAACGCATCTTCGCTCGTGGTGACCGGGGGGCCTGGCCCTGGCGACCCTGGCACGCCCTCGCTCGGGCGTAAGCGTTTGCACGGCTGTTGATCGTTCTCCCTCGGTTTTGGCACTCTGGCGCGTCACAAACGCGCCGCCCAAACCACCGCTATATCTCCCGCCCCAAACGCTGACCGCCCGCCGGTCTTCCGTTGGCTTCGTTATGCGCTTTCGGACGGCCCTTGCGGGATCGCACGGTCGCTTTTACGACTTTCGCGCGTTCCCATCCCTGATGTTCTGCTAACGTTCCGACGGCACAATCGCGTTTGCCGTGGAGCGAACGCATGCCGGTGGGCTCAATGCCGCCCGCTCGGCGAATCGACCTGACCGCTCATGACCGAACTCGAATTCAAATCGCTGGCCGACCAGGGCTACAACCGCATCCCGCTGATTGCCGAGGCGCTGGCCGACCTGGAGACGCCGCTCTCGCTGTACCTGAAGCTGGCGCAATCGCATGACCGTGGCACGAACACCTTCCTGCTGGAATCGGTGGTGGGCGGCGAGCGTTTCGGGCGTTACTCCTTCATCGGCCTGCACGCGCACACGCTGCTGCGCGTGCACGGCAACCACACGGAAGTCGTGACCGACGGCAAGGTCGTCGAGACCCACGACGGCAACCCGCTGGATTTCATCGCCGCGTTCGAGCGCCGCCAGAAAGTGGCGCTGCGCCCGGGCCTGCCGCGCTTCTGCGGCGGCCTGGCCGGCTACTTCGGCTACGACGCCGTGCGCTTCATCGAGCCGCGCCTGGCCGAAACCGCCCCGTCCGACGACCTGCAACTGCCCGACATCCAGCTCATGCTGTGCGAAGAGCTGGCCGTGATCGACAACCTGTCGGGCAAGCTCTACCTGATTGTCTACGCCGATCCGTCCAAGCCCGAGGCGTACTCGCGCGCCAAGCAGCGCCTGCGCGCGCTGCGCACCAAGCTGCATCAGCCGGTGGATGTGCCGGTGACGTCCGCGTCGGTCCGCACGGACTCCATCCGTGAGTTCGACAAGGCGGATTACATCACCGCCGTGCTCAAGGCCAAGGAGTACATCGCCGCCGGCGACATGATGCAGGTGCAGGTCGGCCAGCGCATCGTCAAGCCGTTCCGCGATGCGCCGCTGTCGCTGTACCGCGCGCTGCGTTCGCTGAACCCGTCGCCGTACATGTACTTCTACAACTTCGGCGACATGCAGATCGTCGGGGCGTCGCCGGAAATCCTGGTGCGGCAAGAAGAACGTCGTGTGCCCACTGCTGAAAACAACGGCAACGGCGCCGACGAATCCGCCCGCATCGTCACGATCCGCCCGCTGGCCGGCACCCGCCCGCGCGGCAACACACCCGAGCGTGACGCCGAACTCGCCACCGAGCTGCTCAACGATCCGAAGGAAATCGCTGAGCACGTCATGCTGATCGACTTGGCGCGCAACGACATCGGCCGCATCGCCGAGATCGGCTCGGTGAAGGTGACCGACCAGATGGTCATCGAAAAGTATTCGCACGTGCAGCACATCGTCAGCTCGGTCGAGGGGCGCCTGAAGCCCGGCATGACCAACATGGACGTGCTGCGCGCGACCTTCCCCGCCGGCACGCTGTCGGGTGCGCCCAAGGTGCGCGCGATGGAGATCATCGACGAGCTGGAGCCCGTCAAGCGCGGCATCTACGGC
Organism: Ralstonia sp. 24A2; assembly: GCF_051783885.1. Lineage (NCBI taxonomy): Bacteria > Pseudomonadati > Pseudomonadota > Betaproteobacteria > Burkholderiales > Burkholderiaceae > Ralstonia > Ralstonia sp. 24A2. The sequence goes on from NZ_JBPVZD010000002.1 coordinate 8,871, forward strand.
GGCGCGGTGGGCTATCTCTCGTTCTCGGGCGAGATGGATCTGGCGATCGCCATCCGCACCGGCATCATCAAGGACGGCAACCTCTACGTGCAGGCCGCCGCCGGCGTTGTCGCCGATTCGGACCCGGATGCCGAATGGAGGGAAACCGAACACAAGGCCCGCGCCGTGCTGCGTGCCGCCGAGCAAGTGCAAGACGGCCTCGACGCCGATTTCTGAGAGGGAAGGAGACCACCATGCTTTTGATGCTCGATAACTACGACTCCTTCACCTACAACATCGTCCAGTATTTCGGCGAGCTGGGGCAGGACGTCCGCACACACCGCAACGACGAAATTACGATCGAAGAGATCGAGAAGCTGAACCCGGAACGCATCTGCCTCTCGCCGGGCCCGTGCACGCCGACGGAAGCCGGCATCCTCGTCCCCGCGCTCAAGCACTTTGCGGGGCGCGTGCCCATCCTGGGCGTGTGCCTGGGGCATCAGGCGATTGCCGATGCGTTCGGTGGCCGTGTGATCCGCGCGCAGAAGGTAATGCACGGCAAGGTCAGCACCATCGAGAACACCGGCGTGGGCGTGTTCGCCAACCTGCCGCGCCACTTCAAGGTGACGCGCTATCACTCGCTGGCCATCGAGCGCGAAACGCTGCCCGACTGCCTGGAAGTGACCGCCTGGACGGAAGACGGCGAAATCATGGGCGTGCGCCACAAGACGCTGCCGGTGGAAGGTGTGCAATTCCACCCGGAATCGATCCTGTCGGAACACGGCCACGCGCTGCTCGGCAACTTCCTGAAGGAACGCGTCTGATGCGCCGCGCGTGCGCGGTTGCGCTGGCGACAGTGGCAATGGCAAGCCTGCCGGCGATGGCCGGTACGCTGGACGCCTGCCGCGCCGCCCAGGCCAGCAATGTCACCCAATGCGTGCAGGCCGCACGCAAGGCGGCGCAGGCCGAGCTGGCCAACGCGGAATCGACACGTCGCACTGCACTGCGCGCCCGCATCGCCGCCAACACCGGCACGGACCGGGGCGCCGCCATGGCCTTCGACCGCACCGTACGCGCACACCAACTCTATCGGCAGGCCGAATGCGACCTGCAACGCCGCCTGGCTCGCAACACGCCCAACGCCGATCTGGCCGAGGCTGCTTGCGACGCCGATCTCTCGCGTGAGCGCATCGGCGCCCTACGTGAGGCTGCAGCACCGGCAACCCCGGCGGCAGCACCTGCGGCGCCCAACTGAATACGGAACCACCATGACCATTTCTCCGCAAGAAGCGCTCACCCGCTGTATCGAACACCGCGAGATCTTCCATGACGAAATGCTGCACCTGATGCGGCTGATCATGCGTGGCGAGATGTCGCCCGTCATGGCCGCCGCTATCACCATGGGGCTGCGCGTCAAGAAAGAGACCATCGGCGAAATCGCCGCCGCTGCCACCGTCATGCGCGAGTTCGCCACCAAGGTCGAGGTGCCGGCAGAGGTATCGAATCACTTTGTCGACATCGTCGGCACGGGTGGCGACGGCGCCAACACGTTCAACATTTCCACCGCGTCGATGTTCGTGGCGGCTGCAGCCGGCGCACGCATTGCCAAGCACGGCGGACGCGGCGTCAGCTCCAAGTCGGGCAGCGCCGATGTGCTCGAAGCGCTGGGCGTGAACATCATGCTCACGCCCGAGCAAGTAGCCGAATCGATCGAGACGGCGGGCATCGGCTTCATGTTTGCGCCCAATCACCACCCCGCCATGAAGAACGTCGCCCCGATCCGCAAGGAGCTGGGCGTGCGCACGATCTTCAACATCCTCGGGCCGCTCACCAACCCGGCGGGCGCACCGAACATCCTGATGGGCGTGTTCCACCCGGACCTGGTCGGCATTCAGGTGCGCGTGATGCAGCGCCTGGGCGCCAAGCACGCCGTGGTGGTCTACGGCAAGGATGGTATGGACGAGGTGTCGCTTGGCGCCGCCACGCTGGTCGGCGAACTGAAGGACGGCGTGGTGACCGAGTATGAAATCCACCCGGAAGACTTCGGCATGCAGATGGTCTCCAACCGCAGCCTGAAAGTGGCCGACGCGGAAGAATCCAAGGCTATGCTGATCGATGCGCTGGAAAACAAGCCAGGCACGCCGCGCGAGATCGTCTCGCTCAACGCGGGCGCGGCGCTGTATGCAGCCAACATCGCCGGCTCCATTGAGGACGGCATGAAGCTGGCGCGCGAGGCCATCGCTTCCGGCGCGGCGCGCGCCAAGCTCGACGAACTCGTGCGCGTGACCAATAAGTTCAAGGCCTGACATGTCCGACATCCTGCAAAAAATCCTGGCCGTGAAGGCCGAAGAAGTGGCCGCCGCACGCAAGCACCGCGACCTCGCCAGCGTGCGCGCCGAGGCTGAAGCTAACCGCACCGACAGCACCTTCGGGCCCCGTGGCTTTGCCAAGGCCGTGCGCGACAAGATCGCCGCCGGCCACGCCGCCGTCATCGCCGAGGTGAAGAAGGCCTCGCCGTCCAAGGGGGTGCTGCGCCCGGACTTCAAGCCCGCCGACATCGCCCGCAGCTATGCCGAGCACGGTGCCGCGTGCCTGTCCGTCCTGACCGACGAGCAGTTCTTCCAGGGCCACGCCGATTACCTGCGCGAAGCCCGCGCCGCCTGCGCATTGCCTGTGCTGCGCAAGGACTTCATGGTCGACCTGTACCAGGTGTACGAAGCGCGCTCGTGGGGCGCGGACTGCATCCTGCTGATCGTCGCCGCGCTGGACCAGGGGCTGATGGTCGAACTCGAAGCCTGCGCGCTCGAACTCGGCCTGGACGTGCTGGTGGAAGTGCACGACGGCCACGAACTCGACCGCGCGCTGCGCCTGCAAACGCCGCTGGTCGGCGTGAACAACCGCAACCTGCGCACGTTCGAAACCTCGCTCGACACCACGATAGGGCTGCTCAAGCACATGCCGGACGACCGCATCGTCGTGACCGAATCGGGCATCCTCGTGCAAGACGACGTGCGCAAGATGCGCGCGGCCGCCGTCAACGCCTTCCTCGTCGGCGAAGCCTTCATGCGCGCCGACGACCCTGGCGCCGAACTGGCCCGCCTGTTTGCCTGATCGATGGCCCGCGAGATTGAATTGAAGCTGGCCGTGCCGGCCGGTGCGCACGATGCGCTGGTCGGTTGGCTGGATGTGCATGCGCAAGCGGCTGGCTCGGTGGAACTGGCCAACGTCTACTACGACACGCCTGATCAGTCGCTGGCGCGCAACCGCTCCGCGCTGCGCGTGCGTCGTCATGGCAGCCAATGGCTGCAGACGCTCAAGACCGCAGCAGTGAGTACGGCCGGGTTGAGCGCACGCCACGAATGGGAAGTGCCGCTGCAAAGCGACGCGCTCTCCGTCGACGCCTTCGTCGCCCACAACGCCGCCGAAGCTGCGGACTATGTGCGCCCGCACGCCGATCACCTCGCGCCGCTGTTCCGCACCGATTTCACGCGTCGCCTCTGGCACGTGGCAGCGGACGGCGGCGAGATCGAGATCGCGCTGGATGCCGGCGTCATCCTCATCCCCGGCACCGATGCACGCGAGCCGATCGATGAGTTGGAGCTTGAGTGGAAGCCGGCCGCCGGCAGCACACTAGGTGAAGACGCGATTGCCGAACGCCTGCACGCCTGGACGCAAACGCTGCGTGCCGCTGTGACCGGCCTCGCGCCGCTCGACATCAGCAAGGCGCAACGCGGCTACCAGTTGCGCGCGAAGGCTACCGGAGATCACGCATGAAACGCCGAGCCGATCCCGCCCAAAGCGCACTCTTCGACGAGCCTGCCGCTAAAGCACCCGCCAGCGATTTCATCCCGCTGGCCAAGCAGTTCGACGCACTGCCTGCGGACTGGAAGACCCTCCTCACGCCCTGCATCGCGCAGACCAATTGGCCTGCACTGTGCGCTTTCGTCGATGGTGAACGCGCGGCGGGCAAGCCGATCTTCCCGACGGACGTCTTCCGCGCGCTGCATCTGACGTCAGTCGACGATGTGCGCGTCGTCATCCTCGGCCAGGACCCGTATCACGGCACGGGCACCGTGGATGGCCGCGAGATTCCGCAGGCGCATGGGCTGGCGTTCTCCGTGCCGGCCGGCGTGCGCGTGCCGCCGAGCCTGCGCAATATCTACAAGGAAATCGAAGCCGAATTCGGTCAGAAGCTGCCGAGCGCTTCAGGCAATCTGGAGGGCTGGTCGCAGCAAGGTGTGCTGCTGCTCAACACCGTGCTCACCGTCGAACAAGGCCAAGCAGCGAGCCATGCCAAGCGCGGCTGGGAACGCATCACCGATTGCCTGCTGGAGCATCTGGCGCGTGTCGGCCACAAGCGCGTGTTCATGCTGTGGGGCAGCCATGCGCAGGCCAAGCGCGCGCTGCTGCCGGAGGGGCATCTGGTGCTGGAGGCGCCGCACCCGTCGCCGCTGTCGGCGCATCGCGGGTTCTTGGGGTGCGGGCATTTCAAGGCGGCCAATGCATGGCTGGTGGCGCAGAGCCAGCCGACGGTTGATTGGCTCAAACCGCAGGCGAACTAAGCAGCAACTCGACAACACAAGAGAGGTGCGATGGAAATCAAGGTGATTGCCCCACGGCTGGTACTCAGTGCACGACGTCACATCACGCTCGCTGAAGTCGGCAAAGAGGCGTCCGTGGTTTGCCCGGCAATGGAAGCCGATGCCGTCGCGCACAGCATGACCATCAATGGCCCATGGGTGTTCGTCTATCGCAACCTGCCGCAGGACAGCGACACGCCATGCGAGATCGAGTTCTGCCTGCCGGTGCAGTCAGCTGAGGGCTACAACGGTGACCACCTGTTGAAGACACTCGCGGGTGCAACCTGCGCAACGCACCTCTACGAAGGGCCGCTTGACGGGCTCTTTGGCGGCTATGCGACATTGCTGCAGGAAGCGGCGGCGCAGAACCGCCGCCTTTCCGGCGACAGTCGCGAGGTCTATCACTGCTGGCAAGGTCCGCAAGCTGCTGGCAACCGGGTGGAGCTCCAATTCGCGCTGGCGTCAGCGTGACGGGCTCGCGGGCGGCGCGACGCTCAACGCTGCAACCGATGGAAGCGAAAAAGCTGAGCCTTGTGCGGTACCACGCTCAGCCATCAGCACCGCAATAGGCAGCCCCCTCAATCCCGCGACACCCGCAACGCCCGCCCCAGCGCCCCACACCGCAGCGCAATCTTCGCCGTATCTGCCCGCAGCGCCTGCAAGCGCCGCTCCAGCAAGTGCATGGCGGACAGCGAATCCGATTCCGTCGCCGCATCGACCATGCGCGAGCGCGCGGACTGGTCGGCGAAATCGGCTGCGCCCAACTCCTGCGTATCACGTGGGCGCACACCCCAGCCACCCTCGTGCACGGCCTGATCGAAGCGCTCCTTGGCGCGCGTCAGGCTTTCCAGCGCGGATTCGACGGTCTGCTCGACCAGGGCGCGTGTCTCGGCCTCGTCCAGCTCCTGCGCGCGCTGGCGCACCAGGATGCGCACTGCCGCCACGTGCGCAGCCACCAGGTAGTTCTGCACGATGAAGCGGTTCAGGTTATCCACAGCACGGTGGCGGCTCTTGGGCTCATCGAGCATCCGCGCGAAAGCGGAGATCAAGCCGGTCAGCGATTCCATGTACTGCTTGCGCTGCACACGATAGGCGAAGTCGTCTTTGAGCGTGCCGAGCAGCAGGTCGCGCGCGGCTTCGATGAAGCGCCGGTTGGTGCGCAGTACGTCATCCACCAGCTTGGGCAGGTTGCGGTATTCCCAGGCGGGCAGCACGTAGCTGAAGGCGGTGGCGATGGCCGCGCCGATCAGCGTATCGACCAGCCGTTCACCGATGGCGCCCTTGCTGCCGGGCAGCAGCAGGTTGATCTGGATCAGCACCTGCACGCACGCGGCAATGGCCGTGTAGCGGTACTTGATGGTGACAAACGCGGCGCTGGCGGCGGTGGACAGGTACAGCACGCCCATCAGGATCCACGTCGAATGCGTGAACCGCAGAATCACCGCCGCAATCACGCAGCCGATGAGCGTGCCGAGCACCCGATCGAAATTGCGCTGGCGCGTCATGCTGAACGTCGGCTTGAGGATCACGACGATGGTCAGCAAGACCCAGTAGCCGTGCGACGTGTACGGCAGGTGGTCAGCAATCCACAGCCCGGCGGCCACCGCCATCGAAATGCGCAGCGCAAAGCGCAGCACCGGCGAGCGCCACGTCAGCTCTTCCAGCACCAGCCGCAGCTCGTACTTCTGGCGCGTCAGGAACGGGGTCATGTCCGGGCGCAGCAGCACCTTGGACAACTCCACCGGCGTGGCCGTGGCGGCGTGCAGCTGCGCCATCAGGCGGATCGCGCCGCGCACGGTGGCAATCGACTCTTCCAGCGCGGCGATGGCCTCGATCGGAATCCCGTGGTGACCGTGCTGCACCTCTTCGAACGCGGCGTCGATGGCGGCCATCTCCTGCTCGTACGACATCGGCGTGGGGGACGGACGGTCGCGACCCACGGCGTAGGCGACGCTTTCGATGTCTTGGCGCAGGCGCTCGATGATCCCGTGCAGCAGGCGCAGGATCTCGGCGTCGGCCAGCCATTGGCGCAGCAGCGGGTAGTCGGTGTTGGACGACAGCAGGTACTCGTAGATGTCGAGCATCCGCATGTGAATCTGCACGAGGCGCCCGTCGCTGGCCGTGCGGTTGTCGCGGAAGACGAAGTCGCGCGCCACCTGCTGCTTGTCGGCTACGGAAATCTGCTGGCGCACGAGCGCGTTGAACTGATCGTCGAAATCCTGCGACGCGTCGTAGAAGCCGGCCTTGCGCTCCACGTAGACGGCCAGCTCATACAGGCACTCGGCCAGCACCTGCTCCTTGATGCGGCGCCGCTGGCCCCACGCCACCGCCATCGCAAAGGCCATGTAGCCCATGGCGCCGAGGAAGAACTGCACGGTGTGCTCCACCGCTTCGCGAAAGGCGAACTCCTCGGTAAAGGTGAGCGTCATGACGAACAGCGCCGCAAACTGCAGCGGCATCGTCTTGTTGCCATACGCCACCATCATGCCGGCCAGGAAGGTCACCAGCACGATCACCACCGGCAGAACCGCGTAGGGCGTGGCCACGGCCACGAGGAAGGTGACGGCCGTGGTCAGCAGCACGCACGCCATCATCTCGTTGAACTTGTGCCGCAGCGGGCTGGGCAAGTCCATCAGGCTGGTGCACAGCGCACCGATCGACACCACCATCGCGCCCTGCAGATCCATCACCAGCAGCGCGAGCAGCGTCAGGCCGATCACCCCGGTGGCGGTGCGGATGCCGCGCGATACGTAGTGGCTGTAGAGGAAGGTGCGTGGATCGTGGGCGTAGTCCATCGGCTGCGCGGATCAGGCGGCCGACTTGCCGCGTGCGGTGCGCGCATCGCGCACAACCTTGCGGCCGGCGGCGCGCTTGCCCAGCCATGCCGAGCGCAGCGGCGACGGGTCGGACGCCAGCGCCAGCGTGAACTGCGGCGTGGCGTCGGTGGCGAGCGTCACGTCCAACGCCATCAGCTCGTCACGGCGGAACACGTGCACGGACACCGTATCGCCAGCGCGATGGCGGGCCATGGTCTTGTCGAGCTGGCCGGCCGGCACGCGCAGGCCATCCACCGCCACGATCAGGTCACCGGCAGACAGACCAGCACGCTGCGCCGGGCTGCCGTCGAGCACCTGCTGCAGCTTGACGAAACCGTTCTCGGTACCCGACTTGACGCCCAGCGCGAGCGCCGTTTCGGCGGCCTTGCGCGTCGCGCTCACGCCCATCGCCTTGAACAGCGCCGGCAGCGGCGGATCATCACGCCCGTCGGTCAACTGGCGCACCAGCGTGCGCAGGCGCAGGCCGGTGACCTCTTCCATCAAGGCAGTCAGCCCGGCTTCGGTCACGCCGCGCTGCGTGTGGCCATCGGCGTAGAAGTCGCGGCCGTAGGTGACCCACAGGGCGCGCATCACGTCGTCGAGCGAACGTTCGCCGTCGGTCTGTGTGCGGATCGTCAGGTCCAGCGCCAGCGCCACGAGCGAACCCTTGGTGTAGTAGCTGACGATGGCGTTGGGGGCGTTCTCATCCTGGCGGTAGTACTTGGTCCAGGCGTCGAACGAGCTTTCCGCCACGCTCTGCTTCAGGCGGCCGCTGCCGCGCAGCACGCCGTTCCACGTCTTGGCAACCATCTCCAGGTACTGCGCCTCGGAGATCAGGCCCGAGCGCACCAGCATCAGATCGTCGTAGTAACTGGTGAAGCCTTCGAACAGCCACAGCAGCGGCGTGTGCACTTCGCGGTCGAGCGCGTACGGCACGAACGTGGCCGGCTTGATGCGCTTGACGTTCCATGTGTGGAAATACTCATGGCTGACGAGGCCGAGGAAAGTGCGGTAGCCCTCGGTGGTCTCATCGCGGCCGGTCACGGGCAAATCACCGCGTGCGCACATCAGTGCGGTACTGGCACGGTGCTCCAGACCGCCGTAGCCGTCGGTCGTCACCATCGTCATGAAGACGTAGCGGCGGTTGCTGTCAAGGAACGGCGCTGTGGCCGTCTGCGGCTCGAACAGGCGAATCTGCGCTTCGCAGATGCGCTTGAAGTCGCGGGCGATGCGTTCCAGATCGAGGTTCGGCACACGGCCGGTGAAGACGGCGTCATGCTGCGCACCGCAGGCCTCGAACGAGACCAGTGCGAAGGTGCCCATCTCGACCGGGTGGTCGATCAACTCGTCGTAGTTGGCGGCTTCGTACCAGCCGAACCCGTAGCGCTTGGCGCCAGCCTTGCCCTGGATGCGGCCGGTGGCTTCACGCAGCGCGGTGGCGACGCGCCAGCCACGGTAGGCGTCCCCTGCGGGCGGTTGGATGTCGATCAGGCAACGCTGGTCGTCCGCACCGTCCACACGCAGGAAGACCGATGTGCCGTTGAAGAAGCCGTGCGTGGCGTCCAGGTGCGCGGCCCGCACCGACAGATCCCACGCGTAGACGTCGTACGATACCGTCAGCGGCCCGCTGCAGGGTGTGGCCCACCACGTGTCCTTGTCGACCTTGGTCAGGCGTACAGGCTTGTTGTCGCCCGATAGGCCCGACGACGCCTCGATGCGCACGATGTTGCGCGCGAACTCCCGGATCATGTAGCTGCCCGGAATCCACGCCGGCAACGAGAAACGCTGCCCCTGTGGATCTGGCGAATCGACCGTGACGGTGACGGTGAAAACATGCGCCTCGGGCGCGGCGGGGGCGATGGTGTAGCGGATCGGCTTCATGGCGGACATTGTAGCGTTGCCGTCCCATGCTGCCGATGCCGAAATCGTCCGGAAACCGGTCTGTCAGCCTAACGGTTGACGTCCACAACCACGCGCCCGCGCATCTTGCCGGCCATGATGTCGTGCGCCGCGTCGATGGCCTCCGAGAGCGTCACCTCGCGGGTGATGGCAGCCAGGCGATCGGGCAGCAAGTCGGCGGCCAGGCGCTGCCATGCCGTCTGGCGCAGCGCACGCGGTGCCATCACGCTGTCGATGCCGCACAGCGTCACACCGCGCAGGATGAACGGGGCGACCGTCGCCGGGAAATCCATCCCCTGCGCCAATCCGCAGGCCGTGATCACGCCGCCGTAGCGCACCTGCGCGCAGGCATTGGCCAGCGTGTGCGACCCCACCGAATCGACCACCGCAGCCCAGCGTTCCTTCTGCAGCGGCTTGCCGGGTGCGGACAGCTCCGCGCGGTCGATCACATCCGTGGCGCCCAGCGCTTGCAGAAAGTCGGCCTCGCTCGTCTTGCCGGTGGAGGCCACCACGCGGTAGCCCAACTTGCCCAGCAACGCGATGGCGATCGAGCCCACGCCGCCCGACGCGCCCGTCACCAGCACCTCGCCGTCGCCCGGTTTCACGCCGGCACGCTCCAGCGCCAGCACCGACAGCATCGCCGTGTAACCCGCCGTGCCGATCGCCATGGCCTGCCGCGCATCGAGCCCGGCCGGCAGTGCGACCAGCCAGTCACCCGACAGGCGCGCGCGCTGCGCGAGGCAGCCCCAGTGCGCTTCGCCGACGCCCCAGCCGTTGAGGATGACGGCATCGCCCGTCTTCCACTCCGGGTGCGAGGAATCGAGCACCACGCCCGCACCGTCAATGCCAGCCACCATCGGCCACTTGCGCACGACGGGGCCGCGACCGGTGATAGCCAGGCCGTCCTTGTAGTTGATGGTCGACCAGTCCACACGGATCAGCACGTCACCCGCGGTCACGTGGTTGGCGAGCGCCTCGGGCGTAGACAATGCCGCGTCATCCAGGTCAACGATGTGGGCCAGCGGCCCGCCATCCTGCTTTTCCAGCATCAGCGCGCGAAACGACATGAAGGTCTCCGATGGTGTTGTGATTGTTGTGATGTGAGCGCCCAAAGAAAAAGCGCCGGAAGAACCGGCGCTTTCATGGGGTGGCTTACGACTTCTTGAGCGCGGCGAACTTGCGCTCCAGCGTGGCCGCATCGATCAGCCCCGGGGCCCGCGAGCCGTCCGGGAAGATGATGGCCGGCGTGCCGGTCACGTTGAGCGACTGGCCGAGCTTCAGGTTGGCTTCCAGCGGCGTGTCGCAGGTGCCAGCGCCGCTCGGGGCGGTCTTGGCGGTCATCCAGTCGCGCCAGGCCTTGGCCCGGTCAGCCGAGCACCAGATCTGCTTGGACTTGGTGTTCGAGTCTTCCGACAGGATCGGGAACAGGAAAGTGTAGACGGTGATGTTGTCGACCTGCGTCAGCATCTGCTCCAGCTTGTGGCAGTACGGGCAGTTCGGGTCGGAGAACACGGCGATCTTGCGCGCACCGTTGCCCTTGACCCACTTCACGGCGCGGTCCAGCGGCAGGTCGGACCACTTGATGCGATTGATCTCAGCCAGGCGCTCTTGCGTGAGGTTGGTGGCGGTCTGCGTGTCGAGCAGGTCGCCGTTCAGGACGTAGCGGCCGGTGGCATCGGTGTAGACGACCTGGCTGCCGAGGTTGATCTCGTACAGGCCGGCCAGCGGCGACTTGGCAACGCTCTTGATCTCCACGTTGGAGCCCAGGGCCTTCTGCACGGTGGCCTTGACCTTGTCCAGTGCGGGCTCGGCGGCGCCTGCAGTCCCTGTCGTCAGCAGGTAACCCGCGCCAACGGCAGCCACAGTCACCGCCGAGGCGATGGCCGCCACCCGAATACGAAACGACATAAAAGCTCCTGATACCCCGAGAAATCGCAAACTCGCGCTGATCGTGCCTCAACCCAGCGCGTGCTTAATCAATAGGCGTTTGATAAATGGCGTCATGCCCACCATGCGCATGCCCGCATTGCGTACCGTGCGGGGCAGCGCGCCCGGCAGGGCGAACAGCTTGTGCAGGCCATCCGTGGCGGCCGTGAGCGAAAGCAGGTCTTCGCGGCGGGCACGCTCGTAACGGCGCAACAACCTCAGATCGCCATGATCGCGCATGGTTTCACGTTCCGCCATCACCTTGCCAATTTCTGCGACATCGCGCAGACCCAGGTTCATGCCCTGCCCGGCCAGCGGATGGATCACATGGGCCGCATCGCCCACCAGCGCCACGCGTGGCGCGACTGCCCGGCTGGCGTGCTGCAGGATCAGCGGGAAGCCCTGCGCGGGGGTGATGTTCGATAGACGCCCGAAGCGAGCGGCGATGGCGCCACCTGCGGCGGCCTCCACGGCACGGCACAGCGCATCGGGCGACAGGGCCAGCAGTTCACGCGCGTGCGCTTCATCGGCGGACCACACCATCGAGACGCGGCGATCAGGCAACGGCAGCATCGCGAGGATCTCGCCGCGTGCGGGCGTGGCGTCGTCGGCTGCGGCGGCCTGCTCGGCGGAGGTGCCGAGAAACCACTGCCACGCGGTGTCCTGGTGCCAGTGCTCAGCCTGGAAGTTGGCGACCACACCCAGTTGGCGGTACGGCCGTGCTTCGGCCTGGATGCCGGCCTGCTCTCGCACCCACGAGTGCTTGCCGTCGGCGCCGATCACGCATTCCGCGCGGACCACCTGCCCGTCGGCCAGCGTCAGGCGCACAGCGTCGGCTTCCATTTCGAAGCCGGTGGCGGCGTGCGGGAAGATCTGCACGGTGTGGGCAAAACGCAGCGCGGTTTCCAGCGCGCGCTCGACCAGCGACGACTCGGCAATCCACGCCAGTTGCGGCGCGCCGGCGGCGTAGGCGGAGAAATGCAGGTCGGGATGGCTGTGCTCGCCACGCGCGGCGGCATCGTCGCCGAAGATGCGCATGTCGTGCACCGGCTGCACGCGCGTCATGTCGAGCGCGGGCCAGATGCGCAACTGTTCCAGCAACGCTTGCGAACTGGACGAGAACGCGTAGACGCGTGCGTCCCAGGCATCGGGCCCGGTGGGCGCGGGCGACGGCGCGGGCGGCGCAACGAGCGCCACACGCAGGCCGATCTGCGCAAGCCGCAGCGCGCACGCGCGCCCGACGATACCGCCGCCAACCACCGCCAGATGGTAGGCCGGTGCCTCCTTGGAAGCCGCCTTGGGAGAGGAAAACGCGGGTGTATTCATGGTGCGCCGATTATAGCGGCGAGGGCCGGCGCGACTTTGCGGCCGCGCAAATGTGTCACGGCAAGCACCCAACGCTGAAATGGGGCCGGTCGGTGTTTACGCCTAGGCAGTCGTTGAGGTGCGCCTAAATCACTTGCAAGGATTGCGACGGGGGATGCATTTGCCGATCGCCTGAAGTGCGCCCCTCACCCCGAAAGTGGTCACGTCTTGGCATGCGTGTCAGTCCGCAATGTGATGCTATTCCCACCTGAAAAACAGCGCTCAAGTCATCGCCTGGGATGGACGATAAAAGCCGGGCAATTCGACGTTTTGACGTGCGCGACCCGCCGATAGAGTGCGGGTCCGATCCATGGATTCCCGATCGCCATGTGGACTCTCTCCCATATGACACCGCTGCCCAGGCTGATTGCCGGCGCGGCATTGCTGGCGCTGGTTGGCTGCGCACAGCTGCAGACGCAGACGACGGCCGCGCCCAACGCCCGCACCGCATCGGCAGGTGAGGTCATGAGCTTCACCATCCCGCCCGATGCGCTGGGCGCGCATGACCCGCAACTGACCGCTGTGCTGACCAAGGCCGGTGCGCTGGCCGCCGCGCAAAAGCGTCCGGCGACGATCCAGGTTGCCGCACTGGCGCAGGACTTCCGCTACCTGAACCAGGCGCTGTGGAACGGCGTGCCTGCGCAGCGTGCCGGTTACGTCCACCTGGAAAACCTGACCGTCAACGCGAGCCAGCCCTACAGCGTAACGATCCGCACGCAGGATTAAGAGGAATGTCATGCGTATGACCCATCTACTCTTCCCGCTCACCGTCGGCCTACTGGCAGTGCCCGCGTCCGCATTCGCCGCGCCGCCCGATTCTCTGATGCCGGCAACGGCGGCAGCCGCGGCGGCTGACAAGGTCTATCCGCCCCTGCCCTCGCTGGCGATGCTGCCGCCCGGCGGCGGTGGTAGCGAAATCGAGCCTGCGCCCGCTGCGCGCACGCGTGGCGGCAAGCGCAAGGCCACCTTCGTCCAGGTGCGCAAGCCGGCCGAGCCGGTGCCGCGCATGGTGGTATCGGAGGCGTCGCATACGTATCTGGTCGGTGTTGAGCGTCAGCTTGAAGCCGCCTTGCAAAGGTAACCATCCAACGACCGCCAGCCGGAGCCCGCCATGCACGCCACTCCCACCCTTCGCTTGCTCTGTGGACAACTTGGCGCGGCGCTGCTGCTGGCCACCGCCAGCTTCGCGACCCAGGCGGCAGGCAATTGCTTCGAGCAGGCCGGCGCCTACCAGGGCGTCAACCCGACGGTGCTGCGCGCCATCGTGTGGTTTGAATCGAAGGGCGATCCGAACGCCGTGCACCGCAACGCCGACGGCTCGGTCGACATCGGCCAGGCGCAGATCAATTCGATTCATTTCAGTACGCTGGCGCGCTACGGGGTGCCGCGCCGCGCGCTGACAGACGCCTGCGTCAACGTGTTCGTGGCGGCCTGGCTGCTCAAGCAAAAGATGGTTCGTCACGGAAACACCTGGCGCGCCATCGGGGCGTACCACTCCGAAACGCCTGCGCAGCGCGATTCCTACGCGCGCAGCATCCAGCGCGTGCTGGTGTCGTGGGGGGAGTTGCAGCCCCGCTGAACCCCGGGGCCGCAGACCGTCTGCTCAGTAGTACGAGACGGTGGCGTACGCCTGGCGGGCACCGATGGAACGGCGTTCACCGCTCACCAGGCGCATCAGTTCATCCTGGCGCGGGCAGACCAGTGCGCGCACCCGGGCGTCGTTGGCCAGGATGCGCATCATCAGGTCGCGCTTGCGTTGCAGCTCTTCGCGCGACAGGGCCGGGCGCTGGGCATGGCCCAGGCGTTCCATGTAGACCGCGCATTCGCGTTCCAGCGCGCTCACGCCATCCCAATCCCCCATTTCAGCCGCTTCGACCATCTCTGCGGACAGGGTGGCGATGGCTTCATAGCAAGCGAACAGGCTATCGTTGCTGGCAACCACGTGGGTCGGGCGGGCGGCGGTGGCGGCGGTCCAGGACATGCTGTGCTCCCCATGCAGATTTGTTGTTTGGAGCAAGACAGTGCAATAGGTATGCCCGCCCTCGATGCTGCCTGCCAAGCACGCCGGCCGGGTCGACGCAAAGCCTTGTCCGGCTTGGAGTTTCAGCCCTCATCGGGACTTCCCCACCCCATTGCCGGCACCGGGCTGGACCAGGGAAATTGGCGAAGTTGTTACGTTTTTGAACGTAACGCGTAACGGCGCCGTAACGCGTTTTCAGTGGGCCTCGCCGGCCTGCCGGGAATCGCCTTGCGTCCCCAATGTGACTTCCTAGAATTCGAGAATGGCGCGCCGCAGTTGGGCTGCGGGGCCGCTTGAGTCCGCTTGTCTTCGATACCGCCGGCCGTCTGCCCGCGCGTTTCCGACCCTCCATCCGGGCCCAGCCCCGACCTCTGCCAACCTGGCCGATGGCCCCGCGTGGCGCGTAATCGTCAACCGCGTCGGATGGAGGAAAGCATGAGTTATCACCTGGAAGGCAGGCTGCTCGAAGTCTGCAATTGCCGCGTCCTATGCCCGTGCTGGATCGGCGAAGACCCCGATTTCGGCACCTGCGACACCATCGTCGCGTGGCACATGGACCAGGGCACGATCGAGGGCGTCGATGTGTCCGGCTGCACCATCGCCGCCGTCGCCCATGTCCCGGGCAACATCCTGGAAGGCAACTGGACCGCCGCGATCTTCCTCAACGACAGCGCGACCGACGCGCAGGAAAAGGCGCTGCTTAAGGTCTACACCGGCCAGGCCGGTGGACCCATCGCTGAACTCGCCAAGCTGATCGGCAAGGTCGTCTCGGTCGAGCGCGCGCCAATCACGTTCGACATCGTCGGCGCCAAGGGCACGCTCAAGATCGGCGCCGATTATTACGCCGAGCTCGAACCCTACGTCGGCCCGACCGGCCAGCAGACCACGCTGTCCGACACCGTGTTCTCGACCGTGCCCGGCGCGCCAGTGTTTGTGGGCAAGGCGCCGGTCTACCGCTCGAAGAACGCGGACATCGGTATCAACGTCGACATCCAGAACCACAACGCGCTGCAAAGCACGTTCTTGTTCGACGCCTGAGCGGCGGCGGCCATGCGTGTCGCCGCATCGCGCCATCAGCGCGTCTTCCTGCCGGTGCTCGCCGGCCTGGTGACGCTTGCCTGGCTCACGCTGTGGCTGTGGGCGCGCAGCCCGTATGGCCGCTATCTCGACCACGGGGACTGGACAGCCTCCGGTCCGGCGGCGTGGCTGTGCCGGGTGGTGCCGGCCGGTTCGATTGTCGTGCCGGCGACGCTGTCCGCGCTGGCCTGGACGCTGATGATCCTGGCGATGATGCTGCCGACCACGTTGCCGCTGTTCCAGGCCTTTGACCGTGTCGTGGCTGGGCGGGTGGATCGCCCGCGCTTGCTGTCGCTGCTGGGCGTCGGCTATCTGACCGCCTGGAGCGCGTTCGGCCTGCTGGCGCATGGGTTGCATGCGCTGCTGCTCGTCGGGGTGGCGCGGGTACCGCCGCTGGGCTGGCATGGCTGGCTGATTGGTGCGGCCACGCTGGCGGGTGCGGGCGCCTTCCAGTTCAGCGCGCTGAAGTACCGGTGCCTCGACCAGTGCCGCTCGCCGTTGAGCTTCGTCATCAGCCACTGGCACGGCCCCGCGCCGCAGCGGCAGGCGTTCATGCTGGGCCTGCGCCACGGGCTGTTCTGCGTGGGGTGCTGCTGGGCGCTGATGCTGCTGATGTTCGTGGTGGGCGCGGGCAGCCTCGGCTGGATGCTGGTGCTGGCCGCCGCCATGGCCATCGAGAAGAACGTGTCATGGGGACGGCGGCTGTCTGCGCCGCTGGGCCTGGCGCTGCTGGCAGGCGCGGCAGTGCTGGCGGCCACGCATGTCTGGAGCGCCCTGCCCTTCGCATAGCGCCGCCATGGATCAAGCCAACGACAGCCGCCTCACCCTGCGTACGGTGCTGCTCACCAGCGTCACCATGGTGGCGTTCGCCTCGAACTCGCTGCTGTGCCGGCTGGCGTTGCAGCACGCGGCCATCGACGCGGCGAGCTTCTCCAGCATCCGGCTGGTGTCGGGCGCGATCACGCTGGCCATCCTCGTGCGCATCGGCGCCAGGCGGGCGCCGCCGGCGCGCGTGGATTGGGCTGCGGCGGCCATGCTCTTCGCCTATGTCGCGTTCTTCTCGTTTGCGTATCTCACCCTGAGTGCGGGCACGGGTGCGCTGATCCTGTTCGGTGCGGTGCAGCTCACCATGCTGGGCGCGGGCCTGCGCGCGGGTGAACGGTTCGAGCCACTCGGCTGGGCGGGCTTTGCGCTGGCACTGGGCGGGCTGGTCTACCTGGTCTCCCCCGGTGTGACGGCGCCGACGCCGCTGGGCGCCGCACTGATGACCGTGGCCGGCGTGGCCTGGGGCGTGTATTCGCTGCGCGGGCGGGGGCTCGGCAATCCGCTGGGCGCCACTGCCGGCAACTTCCTGCGGGCGGCCCCCATGGCGCTGGCCTTGAGTGCGATGCTGGCCAGCCGCGCACATGTCAGCCCCGGCGGGATCGTGCTGGCACTGACTTCGGGCGCGATCACGTCGGGCATCGGCTATGTGATCTGGTATGCGGCCCTCAAGGGGCTCTCGGCGATCCGCGCGGCGGCCGTGCAACTGTCAGTGCCGCCCATCGCCGCGTTCGGTGCGGTGCTGTTCCTGGCCGAACCGCTCACGCCGCGCCTGGTCACGGCCTCCGCCGCCATCCTGGGCGGCATCGCCCTGGTGCTGGCCAGCCGCACGCAACGCAAGCGCGCCGAGGCCGCCTCCCAAGGCTAGGACGTACCCGTCGGGTACAATCACGCCTTTCCGTGAACGATGCACACAGCCCGGATTCTGCTGTGCTGCCGCCGCTATCTTCGGCACCCTCGGCGTCACGCAACCCCTTGATTTAGAGCCTTTTTCACCATGAGCCTCCAATGCGGCATCGTCGGTCTGCCGAACGTCGGCAAGTCGACCCTGTTCAATGCCCTGACCAAAGCCGGCATCGCTGCCGAGAACTACCCGTTCTGCACGATCGAGCCCAACGTGGGCGTGGTGGAAGTGCCGGATGCGCGTCTGGCCGCGCTGTCCGAGATCGTCAAGCCGGAGCGCGTGCTGCCGGCGGTGGTCGAGTTCGTCGACATTGCAGGCCTGGTGGCGGGCGCGTCCAAGGGTGAAGGCCTGGGCAACCAGTTCCTGGCCAACATCCGCGAAACGGACGCCATCACCCACGTCGTCCGTTGTTTCGAAGATGACAACGTGATCCACGTGGCTGGCAAGGTCGACCCGATCGCCGACATCGAAGTCATCAACACCGAGCTGGCCCTCGCTGACCTGGGTACGGTCGAAAAGGCGCTGCAGCGCTACACCAAGGCCGCCAAGTCGGGCAACGACAAGGAAGCCGCCAAGCTGGTCGCCGTGCTGGAAAAGGCCCAGAAAGTGCTGGACGAAGCCAAGCCGGTGCGTGGCCTGAACCTGACCGACGAGGAATGGGCGACGATCAAGCCGCTGTGCCTGATCACCGCCAAGCCGACCATGTACGTGGCCAACGTGCGCGAAGACGGCTTCGAGAACAACCCGCATCTGGACGCCGTGCGCGCCTACGCTGCGCAGACGAATTCGCCGGTGGTGGCCGTGTGCGCCGCCATCGAAGCCGAAATTGCGGACCTGGATGACGCCGACAAGATCGAATTCCTGGCCGACATCGGCATGGACGAGCCGGGCCTGAACCGCGTGATCCGCGCGGCCTTCAAGCTGCTGGGCCTGCAAACGTACTTCACGGCT
The DNA here is from genome assembly GCF_051783885.1 of Ralstonia sp. 24A2. Classification (NCBI taxonomy): domain Bacteria; kingdom Pseudomonadati; phylum Pseudomonadota; class Betaproteobacteria; order Burkholderiales; family Burkholderiaceae; genus Ralstonia; species Ralstonia sp. 24A2. The sequence goes on from NZ_JBPVZD010000002.1 coordinate 27,210, forward strand.
GGCGTGAAGGAAGTGCGCGCCTGGACGATCCACATTGGCGACACGGCCCCGCGCGCCGCTGCCGCCATCCATACCGACTTTGAACGCGGCTTCATCCGCGCCCAGACGATTTCCTACGACGATTTCATCCAGTTCAAGGGCGAACAAGGCGCCAAGGAAGCCGGCAAGATGCGCGCCGAAGGCAAGGAATACATCGTCAAGGATGGCGATGTGCTGCACTTCTTGTTCAACGTCTGATCAGGCAAGCGCAACGAAAAAGCCCCGCAATGCGGGGCTTTTTTCATGGACAACGCACGCACCCATGGTCTGCTGTCAGCCCAACTCCGCACCCTTGAGTTCGGGGATCAGGAAGCACGTCGCCAGCATATCCAGCACATAGATGCTGGCCAGCAGGGCAATCGCCACCTGAAACGAATACGCCGCCGCCAGGCTTCCGATCGCCACCGGACCAAACCCGCCGATGGCACGGCCGATGTTGAATAGCACGTTCTGCGCAGTGGCTCGGGCAGCCGTCGGATAGGCCTCGGAGATGAGCGCACCGTATCCGCCGATCATGCCGTTGACGAACATGCCCATCACCGCACCGGCCCACAGCATCGTCACCGGATCGGTCAGCTGCGCATAGGTCAGCACCATGGCCACGGCACCTGCCTGGAAAATCAGGAACGTCGGTTTGCGCCCGATGCGGTCGGCCAGATGGCCAAACACAACGATGCCGGCCATCATTCCGAGAATCGTGACGGAGGTCCACAGCGCAGACTTGGTGAGCGAGAAGCCCAGTGTCTTGCCCAGGTAGGTCGGCAGCCAGATCATGATGCCGTAGTAACCGAAGTTTTGGACGGCGCAGAGGATGACGATGCCCAGGCTGGTGCGCGTAGTACGGGCATCGGCCACCAGCAGCCGGAAGGCATTGGGCTTCGGGCGCGCGGCATCCACGTGGCGGACGAAGACGTCCGGCTCATGCAGCGTCTTGCGGACCAGCCAGGCCACCAGCGCAGGCGCCATTCCCAGCACGAACATGCCGCGCCAGCCGATGACGGGCAGCAGCATCGGCGTGAGCAACGCTGCCAACAGCACGCCCGACTGCCACCCCAGCGCCACATACGAAGACACCCGCGCCCGCTTGTGCGCGGGCCACGCTTCGGCCGCCAGCGCCATGCCGATCCCGAATTCGCCACCCAGGCCGATCCCGGCGATGGTCCGATAGACCAGCAAATCGTTGAAGCCTTGGGCGAAGGCACACAGGCCCGTGAACACGGCAAACAGCACGATGGTCCAGGTGAGCACGCGCACGCGGCCGTAGACGTCGCTCAACGCGCCGAACACGATGCCGCCGGCCACCGCGCCAATCAGCGTCCACGTCACCAGGGCGCCGGACTGGCTCGGCGTCAGGGCCAGTGCCGCGCTGATGGCGGGCAGCATGAAACCCAGGATCAGCAGGTCGAAGCCGTCCATCGCATAACCGATGGTCGAGCCGGCCAACGCTTTCCAGGCGTAGGCCGAGGTCTGCGTGGGATGCGACGCCGGAGTGCCGGCGCCGACAGGCGATGCGCTTGCGTTCGCGTCCATCAGGTCGCTCCTACAACACCTTGCGCAGGAATTCGCGCGTGCGCTCGTGCTTGGGCGCGGAGAAGATCTGCTCCGGCGGCCCCTCTTCCATGATCACGCCCTGATCGATGAAGAACACGCGGTCGGACACTTCCCGCGCGAAGGCCATTTCGTGCGTGACGACCACCATCGTCATGCCCTCCTCGGCCAGCGACTTCATCACCTCCAGCACCTCGCCGACGAGCTCCGGGTCCAGCGCAGAGGTGGGTTCGTCAAAGAGCATCACCGTCGGTGACATCGCCAGCGCACGGGCGATGGCCACGCGCTGCTGCTGGCCGCCCGATAGCTGGCTCGGGTGCGCGTCGATCTTGTCGAGCAGGCCGACCTTGCGCAGCAGTTGCTCGGCCACGACCACCGCTTCGTCGCGCTTCATGCGGCGCACCTGCATCGGCGCGAGCACCAGGTTGTCGAGCACCGACATGTGCGCAAACAGGTTGAAACGCTGGAACACCATGCCCACGCTGGCGCGCATCTTGTTCAGGTCGGTCTTCGGGTCTTCCACGTGGAAGCCGTTGACCAGCACCTCGCCGCCCGAGACCGTTTCCAGCCCGTTCAGGCAGCGCAGGAACGTACTCTTGCCCGAGCCCGACGGGCCGATCACGCACACCACTTCACGCTCTTCGATGCGGCAGGTGATGCCGCGCAGCACGTGCGCGTTGCCGTACTGCTTCTGCAGGTTGTTAACGACGATCATTCTTGCCGTACCTCGCTTCCAGATGTTGAACCCCGGCCGACAAGACCAGCGTGATTGCCCAGTAGATGAGCGAGATCGTCAGATACGGCTCCCAGTAGCGCGCATACGCGCCCGACACGGTGCGCGCGGCGTAGGCCAGTTCCGCCAGGCCGATGGCCGAGGCCAGCGACGAATCCTTGACGATGGCAATGGCGTTGTTGCCCAGCGGCGGCAGCATGCGGCGAAACGCCTGCGGCAGCACCACGCGGCGCAGCGTCTCCATGTAGGTCATGCCCAACGAGCGTGCCGCCTCGGCCTGGCCGCGATCGATCGACTGGATGCCCGCGCGGAAAATTTCTGACACATACGCGCCCGCGTTGAGCGAGATGGCCAACACCGCCGAGGTGAACGCGCCGTATTGCTGCCGCACATCACGCGCGAGATCACCGCTGATGAGCCAGCCATCCGCGGGGTTGATCAGCAGCGGCATCAGCGCAAAGTGGATCAGCAGGATCTGCACGAACAGTGGCGTACCGCGAAAGAAGCTGACGTAAAAGCGCACCGGATACTGCACCGCATAGCGCAGAAAGTACTTGTAGAAGCCATGACGCGCCTCAGCCAGCCGGCCAACGCCGAGCACCAGCCCGAGCAACGTGCCGGCGATCACGCAGATCACCGTGCACTTGAGCGTCATCAGCGTGCCCTCGACGAACAGCGGCAGATACTCGCCGATGATGTTCCACTGGAACCCACCCATGGGGACCACCTTTTCTCAAAGCGCTATAGCGCGACAGAATGAAACGAGCCGGCAGTGCCGGCTCCGGGAAAAACGCCTGGTGGCGAAATCGCGCTTACTGCTGAGGCAGCGTCGGCACGTTGTCGTCAAACCAGTGCTTGTAGATCTTGGCGTAGGTACCGTCGGCAACAACCTTCTTCAGGCCGGTGTTGATCTGGTCCAGCACCACCTTGTTGCCCTTCTTGACCGCGATGCCGAAGTACTGCGGCTTGAACTTCGCGTCGGAAACCAGGCTGAAGGGCTTTTCCGGGTGGCTCTTGATGTAGAACTTGATCACGCCCACATCCCCCACCGCCGCGTCGACGCCGCCGCGGTACAGCTCTTCGAGCATCAGCGGCGTGTTGTCGAAGCGCTTGATGGCCGAGCTTGTGCGGCCCAGTTCTTCGGAGACGGCGGTGTCACCGGCACTCGACGCCACCACGCCAACCTGGCGCTTCTTGAGGTCAGCCAGGCCCGCGATCTTGGCGTTCGGCGCAGTGATGATCACCTGGCCGGCCGGAAAGTACGGCGCCGAAAAATCGACCATCTGCTTGCGCTGGTCGGTGATGGTGATGCCGGAAACGATGATGTCGCGGTCGCCCTGGTTGAGCGTGGCAAAGATGCCCTCCCACGGCGTGCTGATCAGCTTGACGTTGAAGCCGCCTGCCTTGCCGATGGCCTTGATGAGGTCGATATCAAAGCCGGTCAGTTCCTTTTGCGGGGTTTCAAACTCGAACGGGCGGTAGGTGCCGCCAGCGCCGACGGTGTACGTGGGCTCCGCCGATGCGCCGTGCGGTGCCATGGCGAAGGTGGTCAGAACAGCGGCGGCCATGACGAAGCGCTTGATCAACATGTTGAATCTTCCCGGCGGGTGTGGTGAACAGGGCGCTGATGATACTCCTCCGTCTGCCACACAAAAATGCGGGTCGGCCACAGTTGGCGCGCCGGGAAAGTGCTGCAGATGGGGCGGGAGCCGGCGCCTGCGTTACCGCCGCGCGCTGGCGCAAGTCAAGCGGCATCCAGCTGGCATGGCGACTTTGAGGCAATTAAGCATCACTTTTTTACAGGCAATGCAGACCGATCCGGCAGCTTCGGCGATGTGCTGCATTTCCTGTCCGACGTCTGACGCTAGATCTGGCAGGCGCAACGAAAAAGCCCCGCAATGCGGGGCTTTGTCATGTCCAGTGATCATGGCGACGGCGACTAGCGCAGCCCGTAGCCGTAGAGGCTTCTGTCCGAACTCTCGTACCAGTTGCCCTTGGACCAGAACACCTCGTCGCGCGTGGCGTCGAAGCCAGCCACGCCCAGGTAGCCCGGGATCGCCAGACGATGCCAGGAGCGCCCCCAGTCGCGCGAGTAGAACACCGCCTCGCCCGAGATCTGGGCACCGTCTGCGGACCAGGGGTAGATCCACTTCGGCACATGGTGGGTGCCGCTCACGTTGGCCACCAGCGTCCCCTGCCCCGCCCAGAAGCCTCGCGTGTAGGTACTGGCTGACAGCGGATCGAACGACGTGGGCAAGTTGCCCTGCTCGCTCCAGGTCAGCGTGGCGGAGTCCAGCAGCGCCACCTGCATGCGCTTGTCGCCGGTATGGTCGATCAGGCCAATCACGCGGCCCGCGGGGCTGCGGTAGACCTCGTCGACCCAGGTGTCTTCCAGACGTTGCGGGGCACCCGGTTGCCAGTGCCCATTGACACGGCGCAGCTCTGCGCGGCTCGTCACCAGCATGGCGCCGGCGTAGTAGGCGCTGTCGGGCCGGCTGTAGCGGAAGCGTTGCGAGACCCAGAGCACTGCACGCTGGGCATCGAGCTGCACGACCTGCGCGTGCACCTCGCCCTCCACGGCTTCGGCGCCGGAGCCCCACTCCACGCCCGGTGGCGCCTTGCCGCGCACTTGGTCCACATTGACCAGCATCGACTGAGGAACCGGCACGCGCTGCGCGGTCTTGCCGCCATCGTTGGAGTAGAACAGCGCCACGGCACGGCCCGCCTCCGGCGCGGCATTGTCTGCCTCGGCCTCGGCGCCGAAGACCAGGCCGTCGCCCGAGCCCACGCTCCACAGCTCCTGCGCGCCAAACCAGGTCAGCTTGAGCGCCCAGGCAGAAACATTGGTGGTGTCCATGAACCCCGCGCGTTGCCAGGTCCAGGTCTTGCCCTGGTCGTCGCTGCGGAACACGGCGGTCTGCTGGATGCCGTCGCTGCCGGCAGAGGCCGGGCGGTCCTGGCTCGTGAGCAGATAGAGCGTGCGCCCATCGGGAGTGGCCTGCAGGCAGGTGGTGCCGCTGACGGTGGCCACCAGCTCGAACTGGCCCTGCGCATTCAGGCGCGAGAGATAGGCGGTTGTCCGTTCGCGCATGCTGCGTGGTCCGGCGTGCTCATCGTCGGACGTGGCCTTGTCGCGCAGCAGCGCATCGATGTCGATGGGGTGGGTATCGCCGGGCACCACATCGCGCGAGCCCTCGTAGCTGCCGATCAGCCAGGTCGACTGCGGCGTGACGGTCACGCCGGTGCACATCTGCTCCATGCCGCGCTGCTCGACAAAGGCCACACTGCCCAGCGTGCGCTGGTTGGGGCTGGCGCCGCCGATCTCCAGCTTGGCCATGGTGATCTTGCCCATGTACCAGACCGGCGCGGCCAGCAGGATGACCAGCCCGACGCGGCGCAATGTCTTGTTGGAGAAACGGGAGCGAAGCATGGTTGGCGCGCCTTGTGCAAAGCGCGCCACGATAGCAAAGCCATGTTAACGGCGGTTAACCACGCTCAGCGCTCTAACGTCGCATCACCTGCGGCTGGATCCCCTCTCCGCACCAGTTGGCCCGCATATGGCGGCCGTCACGCAGGTCGATCACCGTGTCGAACTCGGTCGACTGCTGCGGGTTGGCAAACAGGTAGCGGTAGCGCGTGTTCTCGAACGCGATCTTGAAGCCGGCGGGCACCTGGGCCTCGGGCAGGCGTTTCATCGGGCCGAAGCGCGACACGCCATCGCGCTCGGGCGTGGCGAGATCAGACACCTGACCGCACAGCGGACCACTGCCGCGCTCCAGATCATGCAGCGAGATAAAGCCGGTCTCGTCGACAAGGTAACCGGCGACCGGCCCGCTCAGGCGGCCCGCGTAGCGGAGGTCGACCACGGCATCGCCCACGACCGAACCCATTTTCTCGAGCTGGAACACGCGATGGCCGCCGATGCCCAGCAGTTCGTCGCTGTCGGCGAGCTGGAAGTAGACGAAATCCGGCGCATTGCGGATGTGCATGACCTTGTAGATCTCGCCGAAATACACGATGTCGTTGCCGCTGCGCGCGATGCGGAAGTTCGATGCCGTGGTGTTGCGCACGAGTTCAGCCCGGCATTTCAGCTCGGGCAGCCCCGGCACCGGGCACGTCGACGGCAGCATCTGGAACGAGGCGGCGCGCACACCATCCAACGGCTGGCCTTTCACGTAGATGCGCTGGCCGTCGCTGATCACGTTGGAGTACAGCGGCTGCGCGAAGGCCAGGACCGTCAGGCTTGGGCGCACCTCGGGGCGTGGCTTGACGCCATCAAGCGCATCCAGTTCATACACGCGGCCACCGTTGACGGCGAACGTGCCGTCAAACACCGTCACGGGCCCCGGCACCATGCCCGACACAGGCGTTTCGTCGTGGTAGATGCGGGTGCGGTCACGCGCCCAAGCGGCATCCGTGGCAGCACCCTGCGGCGTGAAAACCTGGAAGCTGGCGGCATCCGCACCGGCAATCGGCGAGGTGTACGAGAACACGGTGCGGCCATCCGTCGCATAGCCTTGGCCAAGCGGGCGCAGGCTCGCGCCGTTCGACGTCAGCCGGTAGTAATTGCGAGCTTCGGACACCTCGTTACGCTGAAGCGGCCCGGGGATCAGGCATGACGGGTTGAACGCCGGCCCGCCGCCGGCGCACGCACGCGACGTGTTCACATCGGTGGTGATGAAGTAGCCCTGGCCGTCGATCACGCCAAAGCGGTCGCTGCGCATCTCGATCGCATGCTTGCGGCAAGCGTTGGTGCGCTCTGGCCGCAGATCGGAGATGGATTGCCCGGGCTTGGCGGGCGGATACCAATACTCGGTGCAGCTGCGCACCGTATAGGCTTGGCTGGCCACCGGCAGCCCCAGCAACATCGCGCCGATGGCGAGCAGGCCGGCTTGCCATGCACACCGCATCAGCGGCCGCCCCGCAGCAAACCCCACACGGCCGGCACCACCATCGCGCCGATGACCGCCGCCGTCCACGCCATGATCTGTCCGTCGGCATACAGGTGCACAAACTGGCCGCCGTAGTAGCCAACCAACGCACCGACCACCCCAGCCAGCAGCGCGGCCAGCCACCCGAGGCGCTTGCCACTCGGATGCAGCCAACGCGCCGCAGCGCCCACTGCCAGCCCGATCCATAGTGGCGCGATCCACCCCATTTGCCTGTTCTCCGTGTTGCCGTGCGCGATTTCGCGATGCGTCGCGATTCAATTGGACGCGTACCTTAGCGCAAGGCCGGGCGGAAAACCACACGGAAGGCAACCGCAGCGCACCTGCCATCAAGTGATGCATAACCAACATTTTGACGCCGAACGACCATCCGATTGCCCCGTGCCCTGTCGAGCGTCGGGGCCGGCGTTATAATTGCGAGTGATCAAAATTCGTGCCGTTCATTCTTAACCGGCCGCCCCACATGCAGTTGCTGACGCTCGGAATCAACCACCACACTGCGCCGCTTTCCCTGCGCGAGAAGGTGGCATTTCCGCTCGAACAGGTGGGGCCCGCGCTGGGCACGCTGCGCCAGCACCTACCGCACCTCAAGAGCACGGCCGAAGCCGCCATTCTCTCCACCTGCAACCGCACCGAGATCTACTGCGCGACCGACGGCAACCTGCCCGAAGACACCGCGCATGAGCACGCCATTCGGTGGCTGGCGCAGCACCACAACATCGACGCCGGCGAACTTGCGCCCCACGTGTATTCGCTGGGCCAGTCATTGGCCGTGCGCCACGCCTTCCGCGTGGCCAGCGGGCTCGATTCGATGGTGCTGGGTGAGACGCAGATCCTCGGCCAGATGAAAGACGCCGTGCGCACCGCCACCGAGGCGGGCGCCCTGGGCACGTACCTGAATCAGCTGTTCCAGCGCACCTTCGCGGTCGCCAAGGAAGTGCGCGGCACAACGGAGATCGGCGCGCATTCCGTGTCGATGGCCGCCGCCGCCGTGCGTCTGGCCCAGCGCATCTTTGAATCGATTGCCGAGCAGCGCGTGCTGTTCATCGGCGCCGGCGAGATGATCGAACTGTGCGCCACCCACTTCGCCGCGCAGACGCCGCGCGAAGTGGTGATCGCCAACCGCACGCTTGAGCGCGGCGAAAAGCTGGCCGAAGCGCTGTCGAACCAGGGCCTGAACGCCCGCGCCGTGCGCCTGGCCGAACTGCCGACCAAGCTGGCCGAGTTCGACATCGTCGTCTCCTGTACCGCCAGCACGTTGCCCATCATCGGCCTGGGTGCCGTGGAACGCGCCATCAAGCAGCGCCGCCACCGGCCGATGTTCATGGTCGACCTAGCCGTGCCGCGCGACATTGAACCCGAAGTCGCGCGCCTGTCCGACATCTTCCTCTATACCGTGGACGACCTCGGCGCCATCGTGCGCGAGGGCAACGCGCTACGGCAGGCGGCGGTGGCACAAGCCGAGGCCATCATCGAGACGCGCGTGCAGAACTTCATGCACTGGATCGACGCGCGCAGCGTGGTGCCCATCATCCGCGACCTGCACTCGCAAGCCGAGACGCTGCGCCAGGGCGAGTTGGAACGCGCCCAGCGCATGCTCGCGCGCGGTGATGACCCGGCGCTGGTGCTCGAAGCGCTGTCGCAGGCGCTCACCAAGAAATTCCTCCACGGCCCGACGCATGCGCTCAACCACGCGCAGGGAGAAGGCCGCGAGCAGCTCATCGATCTGCTGCCGGCACTGTTCCGCCAGTCCAGCCACTCCGAGCGCTAGCGGCGCCTCGTCCGCACGCGCCCACCTGTGGCGCACGCTCCGGCGCGGCATCCTGCGCCGCCCTAGCCTTAGCGTTTCCACCAGCGACTGCCCGAATGAAGCCCAGCATGCTGTCCAAGCTCGACCAACTGGCCGAGCGCACCGTCGAAATCAACGCGCTGCTCGCGCGCGAAGACGCCACCGCCAACCTCGATCAATACCGCAAGCTCACACGCGAGCACGCCGAGCTGGAGCCTGTGGTCGCGCAGTTCGCGGCGTGGAAGCAGGCTGAAGACGACATCGCCACCGCGCAGGAGCTGCTGGGCGATCCGGACATGAAAGCGTTTGCCGAAGACGAGCTCCGCGCCGCGCGCGAGCGCATGGAAGTGCTCGAAGGCGATCTGCAGCGCCTGCTGCTGCCGAAAGACCCGAACGACCACCGCAACATCTTCGTGGAAATCCGCGCCGGCACGGGCGGCGATGAATCCGCCCTCTTCGCCGGCGATCTGCTGCGTATGTACACGCGCTTTGCCGAACGCCAGCGCTGGCAGGTCGAGATCGTGAGCGAATCGCCGTCGGACCTGGGCGGCTACAAGGAAGTGATTGCGCGACTGGTCGGCGAAGGCGCGTATTCGCGCCTGAAGTTCGAATCGGGCGGCCACCGCGTGCAGCGCGTGCCGGCCACCGAGGCGCAGGGGCGCATCCACACCTCCGCCTGCACCGTGGCGATCATGCCCGAGGCCGATGCGCTGGCCGACATCCAGATCAACCCGGCGGACCTGCGCATCGATACGTTCCGCGCATCCGGCGCGGGCGGTCAGCACATCAACAAGACGGACTCCGCCGTGCGCATCACCCACTTGCCGACCGGCCTGGTGGTGGAGTGCCAGGACGACCGCAGCCAGCACCGCAACAAGGACCGCGCCATGCAGGTCCTGGCCGCGCGCCTGAAGGATCGCCAGGAGCGCGAGGCCCAGGCCAAGGAAGCCAGCGCGCGCAAGAGCCTGATCGGCTCGGGCGACCGATCCGACCGCATCCGCACGTACAACTTCCCGCAGGGCCGCGTGACCGATCACCGCATCAACCTGACGCTGTACAAGATCGACGCGATCATGGACGGCGATCTGGATGAACTGGTGGGCGCGCTGGCCGCCGAGCACCAGGCCGAGCAGCTCGCCGCACTGGGCGAGGACACCTAACGCGCCCGATTGTTAAAAAGCGGCCATCTCGTAACATCCGCTTGCGTTTGATACAGCTTTGCGCGGTGGCATGTCGACTGCCCGTTCCTATAATCGACCTCGATCGCGCCGAGTGCGCCGCCGGTCGCACCCGGTGGCCACCTTCCCCTGACAGGCGCGGCAACCACCACGACGATTAGGAGAATCTCCATGCGTACCCAACTGCTGGCCATCACTGTAGCCACCACCCTCGCCCTCGGCCTGGCCGCCTGCGGCAAGAAAGACGAAGCCCCGGTCGATGCTGCCAAGAATGCGATTCAGCAATCGGCCGATGCCGCCAAGAGCGCCGTCGACAGCGCCAGCAATGCTGTCGGTCAAGCCTCTGACGCAGCCAAGGCCAGCATGGACGCCGCCTCCGGCGCGATGGCACAAGCCAAGGACGCAGCGTCGGGTGCGATGACGCAGGCCAAGGACGCCATGGCCCAAGCCAAGGATGCAGCCAAGGACGTCGCCAACAAGACCGCCGACGCTGCCAAGGAAGGCGCCGACAAGGTCAAGGACGCCACCAAGCAGTAAGCCGCACGCTTCGTTGTGCTTGCCTGACGGGCCCGGATTCTCGGGCCCGTGTTATTTTGTGCGCCCGATCTTTGCCGCAGCCTCTCATCGTGTCGCCTGTTTCCGTGATCCCGCCCGAAACCCTGACCCGCGTGGCCGATGCACTGGCCGCCCTCACACGCGCCGGCCTGCCCGCGCTGGAGGCACGCATGCTGGTCTCGCACGCGACCGGCCTGTCGCGTGTGCAGCTCATCACGCAGGACACCTACGGCATCGACGAAGCCGTACGCCGGCAGATCAGCGAACTCGCCACACGTCGCCTGGCAGGCGAGCCGATGGCCTATCTGCTGGGCGAGCGTGAATTCTTCGGCCGGATGTTCCGTGTGACGCCGGCCGTGCTGATCCCGCGCCCCGATACGGAGCTGCTGGTCGAGCAGGCGCTCGATCGCATCGAAGACCGCGACGCCCCCGATGTGCTGGACCTCGGCACCGGCAGCGGCATCATCGCCATCACCATTGCGCTGGCGCGGCATGATGCGCGCGCGTGGGCAACGGACACATCGGCAGATGCACTGGCCGTGGCGATGGGCAACGCGCAGGCGCTCGGTGCCACGAATCTGCGTGCCGCACTGGGCGACTGGTACGGCGCGCTAGCGGAGGCCGATGCCCCGCACGTGTTCGACCTGATCGTCAGCAACCCGCCCTACATCGCCGCGACCGACGAACACCTCGGCCAGGGCGATCTGCGCTTCGAGCCCGCTGGCGCCCTCACTGATCACGACGATGGCCTGCGGCATTTGCGCACCCTCATCAACGGCGCCCCGGCACGCTTGGCCGCCGACGGCTGGCTGCTGCTCGAACACGGCTACGACCAGGGCGAAGCCGTGCGCGCGCTGCTGACGGCGGCAGGCTTTGCCGATGTCTTTACCGCGCAGGATCTGGCAGGCCACGACCGCTGCAGCGGTGGACGGCGTCAGGCCTGAAACGGTGCAGTCCGAATCTCGCTAAAATAGACGGGTTTTCCAATGCGGACGCAGCGTCCTGCTGCTCCCTCACCGAATCGAGTCTCCCCATGAGCACCACGCACGAAAAGATCGACCAGATCGTCAAAGGCCACCCCGTCGTCCTCTTCATGAAGGGCACGGCGCAATTTCCGATGTGCGGCTTCTCGGGCCGAGCCATCCAGATCCTGAAGGCTTGCGGCGTGGACCAGCCGCATACCGTCAACGTGCTGGAAGATGAAGAAATCCGCCAGGGCATCAAGGAATACGCCAACTGGCCGACCATTCCGCAGCTGTACGTGAAGGGCGAATTCATCGGCGGCTCGGACATCATGATGGAGATGTACCAGAGCGGCGAACTGCAGCCGCTGCTGGCTGCCTGATTGCCGGTCGCTCAACACGTCCTCATTTCAGCGTGACCTCGCCCTTGACCTCAGTCCACTCCGCCACCGGTGACGCGCAGCGCATGCGCCGCATCATCGTGGCGATCACGGGGGCGTCGGGGGCGATTTACGGCGTGCGGCTGCTGCAGGTTCTGCAGGAGCTGCGTGAATCGGTGGGGGTGGAGTCGCACCTGCTGATGTCGCCGGCTGGGCTGATGAACGTGCAGCACGAGCTGCACATGACGCGCGAGGAAGTGGAAGCGCTCGCGCACGTGGTGCATAACGTGCGCGACATCGGCGCAACGATCGCGAGCGGTTCGTTTTCTGCCGAGGCAATGGTGGTGGCACCGTGTTCGATGAAGACGCTGGCGGCCGTCGCGCATGGCCTGTCGGACAACCTCATCGCCCGCGCGGCCGACGTCACGCTCAAGGAGCGCCGCCGCCTGATCCTCATGGTGCGCGAAACGCCGCTGAATCTGGCACACCTGCGCAACATGACGGCCGTCACCGAGATGGGCGGCATCATCTTCCCGCCCGTGCCCGGCTTCTACCAGCGCCCCAAGACCATCGACGACCTGGTCGACCACACGGTCGGGCGCGTGCTCGATTTGCTGGGCCTGCCGCAGACGCTGGCGCCGGGCTGGCCGGGTCTGCGCTCGGCCGACTAGCCCGTCTGCTTACCGTGAATCAACGGCGGCCGCCGTGGTAGTTGAAGTACACCGACGGTCCCCAATAGCCGTAACCGCCGTAGTAAGCCGGATAGGCCGGCGCCGCATAGACCGGTGCAGGCGCAACCGCCACCGGTGCCGGATACACCGCACACCCCCCAAGCGTCGCGGCCGACAGTGCAAGAAGCGAGGCCAAAGCCACGATTTTCATGATTAGCGTCCTTTGGCCCCTCCAATGAGGCCATGCAGACGTTATAAGCGCCGCCACGCGACGCCGGGGTCATGCGGGTGTAAGGGTTGTAACGGAACACTACGAGCGTGTGTCCGTAAGTTCACTACTGTGACGCAGGCTTCCCTGCTGCCGGTTTGCTGGTGGCCGCAGGCGCAGAAGCCGCACCTGCCGCCACGCCGGAAGCCGGCTTGGGCGCATCCGGGTCCACTTCCGCGCGCATCTGATCCATCACCGCGCCCGCGCGCGGCGACCACAGGAATTCCACCGTACCGTTCTGCGGCTCCTCCGGAATCGCGTACATCGTCACGATGGTCTGGTGACCGGCCCAGCGCGCACGCAACGAGTCGACTGTCTTGCCCGACTTCAGCTTGAGCGCCGCCTTGCCTTCCTGCGCGGGCTTGCCATAGCGATCCGACAGCGCCTGGAAAACGCGCTGCTCCGTATCGACGCCACGCGTGGGCACGAACATGCCGGCGATGTTGCCATCCTGATCGATCAGCAGCACCGCCTGCGGGCCGTCCATCAGCTCGGGCCGCTTGCCAGACGGCACGCCCAGCGAGCGCGTGCGGCCATGCGATTCCAGCGTGTCGGAACAGTATTCGGAGACGTCCTTGCCGCCCGCGGCACGCACGTCTTCGCATGAGGGCAGCTTGCGCAGCGGCTTGCCGAGCGGGAAGGCATCGAGCAGCACGGCCACATCGCCCGTGTCGCGCACAGCCTTGGCCGGTGCCTCCGCCTTCGGTGCCGCCTTGGCCGCAGGTGCAGCAAACGCCACCGGTGCTAGCAGCGAGGTCGAAAAAACGAGCGCTACGGCGCCGCGCGTCCAGCAAGTCATGCGAACTCCATGAAGGAAAGAGCCGAGAGTGTGCCACGCACACAGGATGGGCGACGGCGAACGCGGTTCTGACCCGGTGAGTGGGGCCGCGTTCCCTCGCCAGAAAGGTTGGCCCAACGAAAAGGCGAGGTTTACACGCAACTTGACGTGGTTATCAGCCGGATGCCGGCGGAAACGTTATCAAAATGTTGCCGGTTTTGATCTCGTAAAGGTCCGGCGGGTAAAATCCCGGGGGCACAGACGAATGATCGGCAGGCCCAAGCATCACTTTCCCCAAACCTGCCGCACAGTACGCGATCTCATTTTGAACACTCCCGACGCTGTTCCCTTCCATTCCAGCCCGTCCCGCCGGACCCGCTCGCTTGCCGGCTATGCACGGCTGGCCGTGGGCCTGCTGGCACTGGCTTCGGCACATGCGGCACTGGCCTTCGGCTTCAATGACGTGGCCGTGCGCGCCAAGCAACTGGCGACCAAGCCCTACCAAGCCCCGACCGAAACGCTGCCGCGCCAGTTGCGCGAGCTCCGCTACGACCAGTACCGCGAAATCCGCTTCAAGTCGGACCAAGCCTATTGGCGCCGCGACAAGCTGCCGTTCGAACTCGGCTTCTTCCATGAGGGCTCGTATTACGACCAGCCGGTGAAGATCAACGAGGTCTCGCCGGCCGGCGTGCGCGAAATCCGCTTCGACCCGCGCCTGTTCGACTACGGCCCGGTCAAGCTGGACGCGAAGCAAATGCAGCACCTGGGCTTTGCCGGCTTCCGCGTGCATTACGCGATGAACACGCCCAAGTACAAGGACGAAGTGATCGTCTTCCTGGGCGCGTCGTACTTCCGCGCGATCGGCAAGGGCCAGGTCTATGGACTCTCCGCACGCGGCCTGGCCATCGACACCGCGCTCAACTCGGGCGAGGAATTCCCCCGCTTCACCGATTTCTGGATCGAGCGCCCGGCGGCCAACGCCAAGGAGCTGACGGTCTACGCACTGCTGAACTCGCGCCGCGCCACGGGTGCGTACCGCTTCGTCATCAAACCGGGCACCGACACGGTGGTCGATGTGAAGGCGCAGGTCTACATGCGCGAAAACGTCAGCAAGCTGGCCATCGCCCCGCTCACCAGCATGTTCTTCTTTGGCGAGAACCAACCGGCGCCCGCGCTGGACTTCCGCCCCGAGGTGCATGACTCCGACGGCCTGTCGATGCTCTCCGGCACCGGTGAATGGATCTGGCGCCCGCTGACCAACCCGAAGCGCCTGCTGGTCAGCTCGTTCTCGACCACCAACCCCGGCGGCTTCGGCCTGATGCAACGTGACCGCGCATTCTCCAGCTACGAAGAGATCGGCGATCGCTACGAACAGCGCCCGAGCACCTGGATCGAGCCCGTGGGCAAGTGGGGCGCCGGCCGCGTGGAGCTGGTGCAGATTCCGACGCCGGACGAGACCAACGACAACGTGGTCGCCTACTGGGTGCCTGAGACCCCGCCCAAGCCGCAACAGCCGTATAACTTCGAGTACCGCATGCTGTGGCAGAAGGATGGCGACAAGAAGCCGGCCCTGTCGTGGGTCACGCAGACGCGCCGCTCGCACGGCTGGACGACCAAGCGCCCGGATGAGCGCAAGCCCGACGACACGATCGCCTTCGTGGTTGACTTTGAAGGCCCGGCGCTGGCCAAGCTGCCACCGAATGCACCCGTTGAACCGGTGTTCTCGGCGGATGCCAACGGCAAGATCGAATCGATCTTCGGCCAACCCAACACCGCGACCGGCGGCTGGCGCGTGACTGTGCGCCTCAAGCGGGTCGACGACGACAAACCCATCGAGCTGCGCGGTTACCTGCGCAGCGGCGGTACCGGAATTTCTGAGACGTGGAGCTACCTGCTACCTCCGGGCTAAACGCCCGGCAAGACGAGGCGACCGGCGCTGCGGGCGCGGCCGCCTCCACCAGCCTGGCGACGATGCCCTCTCTCGAGTCCGTGGCCGAGCGCTATCTTGAGGCGCTTCCGCTGGCGGCCGACGCACGCGCCGCACTCGTGCGCGATGCGGGCATTGCGGCGGGTGACGACGATGCGGCGGCACTTGCCAAGCTGCATCGCGCGCTAGCC
Source organism: Ralstonia sp. 24A2 (assembly GCF_051783885.1). Classification (NCBI taxonomy): domain Bacteria; kingdom Pseudomonadati; phylum Pseudomonadota; class Betaproteobacteria; order Burkholderiales; family Burkholderiaceae; genus Ralstonia; species Ralstonia sp. 24A2. The sequence goes on from NZ_JBPVZD010000002.1 coordinate 43,178, forward strand.
AAGCTCGACCCGGCACAGACGACATCGCTCGAAGCCAAAGCGCCGGCTTACGCATCCGTGGGTACGCGCTTGGACGCCGCCTATGGCGCCACACGCGCCGATGCGGCATCGACGGAGCCGGCTGCCGAGCCTGCGCCGCCGCTCGAACACGACAGCGAAGGCCGCATCCACCTGGACACCGGCCCCACGCCCGCCCGTCGCTCGATGGTGCCGTGGCCGTGGGTGCTCGGGCCGATCTGGCGCATGCGCAACGCCATCCACCGCTGGCAACACGGCGGCAAGGCGCCCGTACCCTACGAAAAGCCCGACTCGCCCGACCCCAAAGGCATCTGGCGCTTTGTCGGCGCACGCCGCCGCCTGACGCTGCTCACGCTGATGATCGCGCAGACCGTCGCCGCCACCTGGGCGATGAGCACGGTGCTGCCGTACCACGGTGCCGACTGGCTCGAAGCCATCATCATCGTGCTGTTTGCGGTGCTGTTCTGCTGGGTGTCGGCAGGCTTCTGGACGGCCATCACCGGCTTCCTGCTGCTGGCCTTCCATGGGGACCGCTTCGTCATCTCGCGCCGCGCCTCGCCGGATGCTGTGATCCCGGACGATGCGCGCACCGCCATCGTCATGCCGATCTGCAATGAGGATGTGCAGCGCGTGTTCGCGGGCCTGCGCGCCACGTATGAATCGCTGGAGCGCACCGGGCATCTGGAGCACTTCGACTTCTTCGTGCTGTCCGACTCCGGCGATCCGGACCTGCGCACCGCAGAAGCCGATGCGTGGCTCCACCTATGCCGCGCGCTCGATGGCTTCGGCCGCATCTTCTACCGCTGGCGCCGTCACCGCGTGAAGCGCAAGAGCGGCAACATCGACGATTTCTGCCGGCGCTGGGGCGGCAAGTACCGCTACATGATCGTGCTCGACGCCGACAGCGTGATGAGCGGCGATTGCCTGACGCGTCTGGTGCAGCTGATGGAAGGTGCACCTTCCGCCGGCATCATCCAGACCGCACCACGTGCAGCTGGCCGCGACACGCTGTACGCACGTATCCAGCAGTTCGCCACGCGCGTGTACGGGCCGCTGTTCACTGCCGGCCTGCACTACTGGCAGCTTGGTGAGTCGCACTACTGGGGCCACAACGCCATCATCCGGCTGGACCCGTTCATCAAGCACTGCGCACTCGCGCCGATTCCGGGCAAGGGCTCGCTCTCGGGCGAGATCATGTCGCACGACTTTGTCGAAGCCGCGCTCATGCGCCGCGCCGGCTGGGCCGTGTGGATCGCCTACGACCTGGACGGCAGCTACGAAGAGATGCCGCCCAACCTGCTCGACGAGCTGGGCCGCGACCGCCGCTGGTGCCACGGCAACCTGATGAACTTCCGCCTGTTCGGTGCGCCGGGCTTCCACCGCGTGCACCGCGCGGTGTTCATCACAGGTGTGATGGCATATCTGTCGGCACCGCTGTGGTTCCTGTTCCTGATCCTGTCGACCGCGCTGCTGGCCAAGCACACGCTGATCGCGCCGGAATACTTCACGCAGCCGCGCCAGCTCTTCCCGATCTGGCCGGAGTGGCACCCGGAGAAGGCCGCCGCGCTGTTCTCGGCCACCGCCACCGTGTTGTTCCTGCCGAAGATCCTGAGCGTGCTCGTGCTGTGGGCACAGGGGCCGAAGCGCTTTGGTGGCGCCATCCACCTGGCACTGTCGATGGCGATCGAGGCGGCGTTCTCGGTGCTCGCGGCGCCGGTGCGCATGCTGTTTCACACGCGCTTCGTGACCGCCGCGTTCCTCGGCTGGAAGGTGCACTGGAAATCCCCACCGCGTGAAGACGCGCAGACGCACTGGGGCGACGCCGTGCGCCGCCATGGCCTGCACACCGTGATCGGCCTCGTCTGGGCTGCGATCGTGTATTGGCTGAATCCGAGCTTCCTGTGGTGGCTCTCGCCGGTGGTGGGCGCGCTGATCGTGTCGATTCCGCTATCGGTGTTCTCGAGCCGCGTGAGCCTGGGCCGGCGCATGCGCCGCCTGCACCTGTTCATGATCCCCGAGGAAGTGCGCCCGCCGCGCGAGCTACGCGCCACGCGCAAGCATCTGCGCAATGCGCCGCCAACGCCGGACTTCCGCCAGGCCGTGGTCGACCCCGTGACCAACGCGCTGATGTGCGCAGTTGCTACGACGCGCTTCCCGCAAGACAAGCGTCTGATGGCGGTGCGTGAAGCGCACGTGCGCCACGCGCTGGAGGTCGGCCCCGACAAGCTCACGGGCAAGCAGAAGCTGGTGCTGCTGTCGGATCCGTTCTCGCTGTCGGCACTGCACCTAGCGGTGTGGTCATCACCTGAACAGCGTGCCGCATGGGGACCGGGGGAGCCTACGCAAGGCTGAGCAACCCGCAAGCCGTGAAATACCGCGCCCCACCCGCGTCTTGCCGGTGGGGCGTTTTACTTTCCGTTACATCCGTAGGATTTGCGTATCACCTGATCGGGCTTGCGGTTCATAGAATGGCTTCACGAACCTGATACACGAAGTCGCCGGCAATCCTGCCCCGGCCTCGCAACCGAAGGAGAAGCATCATGAAACGCACACTGCTCGCATTCGTTCTGGGTGGCGCCGCGCTGTGCGCCTCGACGGCGGCGCTGGCGCATGTGGATGTCGGCGTGGCGATCGGCGTACCTGCACCGGTGTATGTGGCCCCGGCGCCGGTCTATGCACCGCCCCCGGTGGTCTATCGTCCGGCACCGGTGTACGCACCGGCACCCGTGGTCTACGGCGGCTACTGGCGTGACCGCGACGACTGGCGTGAGCGCGAATGGCGCCGCCACGAGTGGCGCGAACGTGAATGGCGCCACGACCACGGCTGGCACCGCGGCTGGGATCGCTAAGACCCGCTGATCATCAACTGACACTGGCAACCGGGCCGCTCACACGAGCGGCCCGTTGCTTTTGTACGCGATGCCCTGCATGGATCGCAAACCGACCTATGCTGACGTAGCGGCCACCGCAATCCCGCCGCCGGCCGCACAGCACACGGGAGGACGCCATGTCGATCTCCAGTACCCTCGACGGCTGCCTGCGCAGCAAGGGCTGCCTGTACGAGGTGATTCGCCATCCGCATACCCACACCAGCACCGAAACCGCGCAATCCGCGCATGTCCCGGGGGACCGTCTAGCCAAGACGCTGCTGCTTGAGGACAAGCTCGGCTACGTGGCGGCGGTGCTGCCGTCGACGTATCACCTGCATCTGTCAGAACTGCAAAAAGCATCGGGCCGCGATGACCTGACGCTGGCCGATGAGTCCGAGCTGCGCGAAGTCTTCAAGGACTGCGATGCTGGTGCCGTACCGCCAGTGGGCATGGCCTACGGCATGCCGACCTATCTCGACAGCAGCCTGATGACCCATCGCGATGTCTACTTTGAAGCCGGCGACCACGAGAACGTCGTGCACATGGACATGGATCAGTTCATGGCGCTGATGCGCGACGCGAAGACCGCGCACTTCGCCTATCGGATGCAGGGCATCCTGTTCTGAGCCTGCGTACGGCGTTCTGACGGGAGGCCATCATGGCCGCTGAGGTCGATAAGGTCATCGTCACGGCCCGAAACAACGGGCCGTATCACATCAAGGGAAGCTTTCGCATCGTCACCCAGGGTGGGCGCGAGTTGGCGATCGAGGGCGATCAGGTATGGCTGTGCCGCTGTGGGCACTCTTTGAACAAGCCGTTCTGCGACGGCTCGCACAAGCGCGCCGAGTTCGATAGCGATCTCGACGCGCCGCCCACGGTCGAGGCAGATCGCTCGCCGTAGGCTGAGATGCGGGTATGCGGGCAACAAAGCCGCCCGCCTCCCGCTTAACGCACGACCGGCTTGTAGCGGATGCGCTTGGGCTTGGCGCCCTCTTCGCCCAGACGCTTCTTCTTGTCGGCTTCATATTCCTGGTAGTTGCCCGGGAAGAATTCGACGTGCGAGTCGCCTTCGAAGGCGATGATGTGCGTGGCGATCCGGTCGAGGAACCAGCGATCGTGCGAGATCACCATCACGCTGCCGGCAAACTCCAGCAGCGCGTCTTCCAGCGCACGCAGCGTTTCCACGTCGAGGTCGTTTGACGGTTCATCCAGCAGCAGCACGTTGCCGCCCGAGATGAGCGTCTTGGCCAAGTGCAGACGGCCGCGCTCACCACCGGAGAGCGTGCCGACATGCTTCTGCTGATCGCCGCCCTTGAAGTTGAAGCGGCCGATGTAGGCGCGCGACGGCGTCTCATAACGGCCCACCGTCAGGATGTCGGAGCCGTTCGAGATTTCTTCGAACACGGTCTTGTCGGCGGACAGCGCATCGCGGCTCTGGTCCACATAGGCCAGCTTGACCGTCGGGCCGATCTTGATGGTGCCCGAGTCCGGCTGCTCCTTGCCCGTGAGCATGCGGAACAGCGTCGACTTACCCGCGCCGTTCGGGCCGATGATGCCGACGATGGCGCCCGGCGGAATCGTGAAGCTGAGATTGTCGATCAGCAGACGGTCACCGTACGACTTGCTGACGTTGGTGAACTCGATGACTTCATTGCCCAGGCGTTCGCCGGCCGGGATGAAGATTTCCTGCGTTTCGTTGCGCTTTTGGTATTCTTGGCTGTTCAGCTCGTCAAAGCGGGCCAGACGCGCCTTCGACTTGGCCTGACGGCCCTTCGGGTTCTGGCGCACCCACTCCAGTTCCTTCTTCAGCGCCTTCTGGCGCGCCGATTCGCTCGACTCTTCCTGCTTCAGGCGCGTCTCTTTCTGATCTAGCCACGAGCTGTAGTTGCCCTTCCAGGGAATGCCGTGGCCACGGTCCAGCTCGAGAATCCACTCGGCGGCGTTGTCGAGGAAGTAGCGATCGTGGGTGACGGCCACCACGGTGCCCGGGAAGCGCGTGAGGAACTGTTCGAGCCAGTCCACCGATTCCGCATCCAAGTGGTTGGTCGGCTCGTCGAGCAGCAGCATGTCGGGGCGCGAGAGCAGCAGCTTGCACAGCGCCACACGACGCTTTTCACCGCCCGAGAGGTGTTCGATCTTGGCGTCCCACGGCGGCAGGCGCAGCGCGTCGGCGGCGATTTCCAGCTGCAGCTCAACGTTGTCACCAGCGCCAGCCGCGATGATGGCTTCCAGACGCGCCTGTTCTTCCGCCAGCTTGTCGAAGTCGGCACCTTCCTCGGCGTAGGCCACATAGACGGCTTCGAGCTGCTTCTGTGCGTCCACCACCTCACCCAGGCCGCTCTCGACTTCCTCGCGCACGGTCTTGGCGGGATCGAGCTGCGGTTCCTGCGGCAGGTAGCCGATGTTCAGGTTGGGCATCGGCGTGGCTTCGCCTTCGATGTCCTTGTCGAGGCCGGCCATGATCTTGAGCACGGTCGACTTGCCCGAGCCGTTCAGGCCCAGCACGCCGATCTTGGCGCCGGGGAAGAACGACAGCGAGATGTCCTTGAGGATCTGGCGCTTGGGCGGAACGATCTTGCCCACGCGGTTCATGGTGAAAACGTACTGTGACATGGCGTAAAAGCGGGGGAAAGCGCGTGAAATTGGGAACCCGCGGAGTGTAGCAAAGGCACGACCCGCAGCGGGCGCGAACGCGCGGCGTTTGCGGCACAATCGGCGCACTCCGGCTCAGGACAACGGCATGCCCCGCTCATCGCCCTCCGCCCCGCGGTTGACCCGCCGCGCACTCAACCGTGCGCTGCTCGAGCGCCAGTTGCTGCTGCGTCGCAGTCGCATGGCGCCGCTGGCGGCGATCGAGCGGCTGGTGGCCATGCAATCGCAGATTCCGCAGGCGCCGCACTACGGGCTGTGGTCGCGGCTGGAAGGGTTTCGCACCGAGACGCTCGACACGCTGTTGACCACGCGCCGTGCCGTGCGCGGCGCGATGATGCGCTGCACGTTGCACCTCGCGAGCGCACGCGACTACCTGGCGCTACGCCCGCTGCTGGATGCGCAGATGCTGCGCCAGGCCTTCAGCAACGGCGGTAAAAGCGTCGCCGATATCGATCCGGCAGCCTTGCGCGCGGCGGCCCGAGCGGCGTTGGCCGGTGGTCCGCTCACCGCCGTCCAGCTTGGCGAGCACCTGCAACCGCGATGGCCAAAGCATGATGCAACTGCACTCGCACGCGCAATTCCGTTCCTGGAACCGCTCGTGCAGGTGCCGCCGCGCGGTCTGTGGCGCGGCGCCGGGCAAGCCACGCTGGCCACCGCGGCCGATTGGCTGGGCGAGGCCGTCGAACCGGCCGCCACGGCCGAGGCCTTGGTGCTGCGCTACCTCGCCGGCTACGGCCCCGCCTCGGTGGCTGACGCGCAGGCGTGGTCAGGGCTCACGCGATTGTCGGCGGCGTTCGAGGCGCTGCGCCCTCGACTGAAGACCTTCGTCGACGAGCACGGTGTCGAGCTGTTTGACCTGCCGCGCGCCCCCCGACCCGATGGCGACACGCCGGCGCCTGTGCGCTTTCTTCCCGAGCTGGACTGCGCGTTGCTGGCACATGCGGACCGTGCACGCATTCTCGACGACGGGCATCGCAAGGCGATCTACACGAAGAACGGCATCCTGCCGCCGACGCTGCTGATCGACGGCTTTGTCGCCGGCACCTGGAAGCTGGAGGTGGTGCGCGAGCAAGCCACGCTCACGCTGTCACCGTTTGCGAAGCTGAACAAACCGGACACGCGGGCATTGGAGGAGGAAGGCGCGCAGCTGCTGGCCTTTGCTGCCGCCGATTGCGCTGCGCGCACCCTCCGCTTCGCACAATAAAAAAGGCGCCCACCAGGGGCGCCCTTCCGATGCAGCAAGAGGCAGCTCTCGTTACATCGTCATCATGTTGGCGTTCATGTTGTGCATGACCCACAGCGAGCCGACAACCACGATCGCCAGGATCAACAGCGTGAACAGGAAGGCCATCACGTTCCAGCGCTGAGCGGACGAGCCGTCCAGGTGCAGGAAATAGATCAGGTGCACGACGATCTGCACGACGGCCAGCGCCATCACCGTCACCAGCACGGTGCCGTGCGAGTAGCCGCCGTCCATCACCATCTTGAACGGGATGGCCGTCAGGATCACCGCCAGCACGAAGCCGATCAGGTAACCCTTGATGGTGGCATGACCGGCGCCGCCGGCTGCATGACCGTGGGCGTCGCCGTGGGCGATACCCGTCGAAACGTTGGTCTGTTCCATTTACATCGCTCCCAGCAGATACACGACGGTAAACACGCCGATCCACACCACGTCCAAGAAGTGCCAGAACAGGCTCAGGCACGACAGGCGGGTCGTTTGGGTCGGGGTCAGGCCCTTGGCACCGATCTGCCACATCATGACGATGATCCACAGCATGCCGCTGGCCACGTGCAGGCCGTGCGTGCCGACCAGCAGGAAGAACGACGACAGGAACGCGCTGCGGTTCGGGCCGGCACCTTCAGCAATCAGGTGATGGAATTCGTTGATTTCCATCCCGACGAACGCGGCACCGAGCAGCAAGGTGATGCCCAGCCACAGCATCACGTGATCCTTGCGGCCGTTCTGCACGCTGATCATCACCATGCCGTACGTGATGGACGACACCAGCAGGATGCCGGTTTCGATCGCCACGTACGACAGATCAAAGAGCTCCTTGCCCGTCGGGCCGCCCGCCGTCGCACCGCGCAGCACGCAGAACGTAGCGAACAGCGACGCGAAGATGATCAAGTCGCTCATCAGGTACACCCAGAAGCCGAAGACCTTGGTGTCTGCGACGTCGTGGTGGTGCGCATGGTCATGCGCGTGGTCGTGGCCGTGCGCGTGACCCTGCGCGGCGTGACCGTCTAGAACATTGGAAGCCATGGTTTAAGCCTGCGAACCGATACGTTGGAAGTAGGCCGACTCGGTCTCGTGAACCTCGTGAGCGGGCACGTAGTAATCGACGTCGTCGTCGTTGCTGCGGAGGATGAAGCTGCCGATCATGCCGACCAGACCCAGCACGGCCATCCACCAGATGTGCCAGATCAGCGCGAAGCCCATCACGATCGAGAACATGCCGATGAAGAAGCCGGCGCCGGTGTTCTTCGGCATGTGGATCTTCTCGTAGCTGGCCGCCACTTGCGTCGACACTTCACCGCGCGCCTTCATGTCGGCAAAGGCGTCGATGTCGCGCACCACCGGCAGGACCGGGAAGTTGTAGTGCGCCGGCGGCGACGAGGTCGCCCACTCCAGCGTACGGCCGCCCCACGGATCGCCCGTCAGGTCAGCCAGCGCATGACGGTTGCGGATGCTCACGAAGATCTGGATCAGCTGCGAAGCAATACCGCAGGCGATGATCGCAGCGCCAACCACGGCAACGTACAGCCACGGCTGCCATGCCGGATTGTCGGTATGGTTCAGACGACGCGTCATGCCCATGAAGCCCAGCACGTACAGCGGCATGAAGGCGGTATAGAAACCCACGAACCAGCACCAGAAGGCGCGCTTGCCCCACTTCTCGTCCAGCTTGAAGCCGAAGGCCTTCGGGAACCAGTACGTGATACCGGCCAGGTAACCGAACACCACGCCACCGATGATGGTGTTATGGAAGTGAGCGATCAGGAACAGGCTGTTGTGCAGCAGGAAGTCAGCGCCCGGCACAGCCAGCAGCACGCCGGTCATGCCGCCGATGGTGAAGGTGATCATGAAGCCGATCGTCCACAGCATCATCGAGTTGATCTCAACGCGGCCGCGGTACATCGTGAACAGCCAGTTGAAGATCTTCACGCCCGTCGGGATCGAGATGATCATCGTGGCGATGCCGAAGAACGCGTTGACGTTCGCACCCGAGCCCATGGTGAAGAAGTGGTGCAGCCACACCAGGAACGACAGCACGGTGATACCGGCCGTTGCGTACACCATCGACGTGTAGCCGAACAGCTTCTTGCGCGAGAACGTAGCGACGATTTCCGAGAACATGCCGAACGCCGGCAGGATCAGGATGTACACCTCGGGGTGGCCCCAGATCCAGATCAGGTTCACGTACAGCATGGCGTTACCGCCCAGCTCGTTCGTGAAGAAGTGCATGTCCAGGTAACGGTCAGCACCCAGCAGCGCCAGCGCCACGGTCAGCACCGGGAAGGCAGCGACAACCAGGATCATCGAGCACAGCGACGTCCATGTGAAGATCGGCATGCGCATCAGGGTCATGCCCGGCGCGCGCATCTTGAAGATGGTCGCGACGAAGTTCACCCCGGTCAGCAACGTGCCCAACCCGGAGATCTGCAAGGCCCAGATGTAGTAGTCAACCCCCACGCCCGGGCTGTACGCCAGCTCCGACAGCGGCGGGTACGCCAGCCAACCCGTTTTTGCGAATTCACCCACGCCCAGCGACACGTTGATCAGCACCACACCGGCAGCTGCCAGCCAGAACGACAGCGTGTTCAGGAACGGGAACGCCACGTCGCGCGCGCCAATCTGCAGCGGCACGATCAGGTTGATCAGGCCCGTCATCAGCGGCATGGCCATGAAGAAGATCATGATCACGCCGTGCGCGGTGAAGATCTGGTCGTAGTGCTCAGGCGGCAGATAGCCGGCACCGCCGCCCGAGGCGACCGCCAGTTGCGAGCGCATCATGATGGCGTCGGCAAAGCCGCGCAGCAGCATCACGATGGCCAGAATGCAGTACATCACGCCGATCTTCTTGTGATCGACCGAGGTGATCCACTCATTCCACAGGTACGACCACTTCTTCAGATAGGTGATCAGGCCGAACACGCCTGCACCACCCAGCAGAATGGCCGAGACCGTCACGACCACGATGGGCTCGTGCAGCGGAATGGCCTCCAGACTCAACTTGCCAAACATCGTCAACTCCTAGGAATTCTTGGCCGCGTTCTTAGGCGCCGGCAGGGCGGACTGCACCGGCAGCGGGCGCGTTGCCGCGTCAGCCGTTTCCACGGTGCAGTTGGCGCCTTGGAGCGCCTCGTCGAGCGTCAGAACCTTGTCCGAATCACCCATGTATTTGTGCAGGATGCTGTGATACAGCGCCGGGTCCACCGAGGCGTACACCGCCGGCGGCACCTTCTCGCTCGGCTTGGCCAGCTCTGCGTAACCTTCCTTGGTCAGGACCTGCGGAGCGCTGCGGACTTGCTTCACCCACGCGTCGAACTCTTCGCTCGTCATGGCCGTGGCCTTGAACTTCATGCCCGTGAAGCCCTGACCGCTGTAGTTCGACGACATGCCGTCAAACACGCCGGTCTCGTTGGCGATCAGGTGCAGCTTGGTCTGCATGCCCGCCATGGCGTACACCTGGCTGCCGAGCTGCGGGATGAAGAACGCGTTCATCACCGTGTCGGACGTGATCTTGAAGTTGATCGGGGTGTTGGCCGGGATCGCGAGCTGGTTGACCGTCGCAATCTTCAGTTCCGGATAGATGAACAGCCACTTCCAGTCGAGCGAGATGGCCTCGACGGTGATCGGCTTCACATCCGATTCGATGGGCTTGTACGGATCGAGCGCGTGCGTGGACTTGTAGGTGATCCAGCCCAGCACGACGATGATCAGGCACGGGATCAGCCACACCACCGCCTCAATGGCGTTGGAGTGCGACCAGTCCGGCTCGTAGCGGGCCTTGGTGTTCGTGGAGCGGTACTTCCACGCAAACACCAGCGTCATCACGATCACGGGAATGACCACCAGCAACATCAGGCCGGTCGCCACCAGGATCAGCGTCTTTTCTTCCGCCGCAATCATCCCCTTCGGGTCCAGGACCGTCAGGTTGCAGCCCGCCAGCAGGAGCGGGAGGCTTGCGGCCAGAAGCCGCTTCAGTTGTGGAACGAGTGTGTTCTTCATGTCTTGCACAGTTGCGCCGGCAATGCTTACCAACATCACGGGAGCCAAGCAGCCCAGACAGCGGCCACAGGCAGAAAAACGCGGGAAATGAGAAAAGACCGTGCTACCGGCACCTCGGGATCGCCCGGGTGCGAAAGCGGATCTTCAATCACATCAGGCGCCGGTCAGGGAAAAGCTGAACCCAGCGCACCCCGCCACAGAGGCGGACTTCGGCCATGACTGGCATGGGCGAGGCTGAGCGCCGCCGCACTGCACAAGGCAGCGGACGACAGATCGGGGGCGGCAGGATTCGATGCAGGCACTACGTCAAGCGCTCATTGGGGAGCGCGGTTTGGAGTGGAATGCGGGCGCGATCTTACCGCCAGACAGCGCTTCGGATTGCGATAGATGCTCAGGCAAATAGAAATCGGGGCCGATTGACAAGTGCCGTCAGCGTTGCGCGGCTAGGGTTTACGCGGTTTTGCGGGTAAGCAAATCGAAAGTGCCTGTTGTTGCACTGCGACAATCAGCCACAGTGGTGCGCACCCGACGCAGCCCCCAAATGTGCGCCCAAATGTTGAATTGATAATAAGAATACTTCTCATTTACAATTCAGCACTTTCCTGCTCCGCATCACCACCCGGTGTCCTGCGACTCCTCCGTCCCGCCCTTGCTTGCCGCACTGGTCCGTCACTACGACGAGCTGGTCGATCTGCTGCGCCGGCGCTTTGGCGCGGACCGGGGCTTTGCGCGAGATGTCGTCCATGACGTGTGCGTGAGCCTGCTCGCGGAGCCGCCGCGCCAGCCGGTCGCGGCACCCGTGGCTTATCTGCGGCGCGCGACAGTCAACCTGGCGATCGACAGGCACCGTGTAGAGACCGCCCGCGGCGCGTGGGTCGAGTCCGCTGACGAACTGCCCGAACCCGCCGACGAAGCCCCCGGCCACGACCGCCACGTCGATGCCGGCCGTGAGCTGGATCGCCTGTCGGAAGCCATCGCTCTGTTGCCGCCGCGCTGCCAGCAGGTGTTTGTGCTGCATAAGATCCACGAGATGCCGCAGGCCGAGGTGGCGATAAGATTGGGAATTTCGCGCAAGGCGGTCGAAAAGCACATCCGGCTGGGCATGATGGCCTGCCGCGCGGCGCTGGACCACCCGGCCGCAGCACCGCCGCGCTGAACACGCACACGCTCTTGATGCCCCACCCACCCGACGACTTCTCCCGCGAGGACGACAGCCTGGCGCGCCATCGCAGCACGCTGCGGGCGCGCTTTGCCATGCCGGAATTGCCGGCGCGGGCGCCGCGTCGGCGGGCACCGATGGTGGCGGCCGGTATCGTCGCACTGCTCGGTGCGGTGCTGTGGGCAGATCCAGCCTGGCATACGCAGCGCTATGCCACGGCCGCAGGCGAACGCCAGCACCTCACCCTGCCCGACGGCAGCGACCTCACACTCAACACGCGCACCACTGCTGAGGTGGAATGGCACCTGCGGTCGCGGCAGGTGCATCTCGTCGATGGCGAAGCGCTCTTCGACGTCGCGCACTCGGCATGGCAGCCCTTCGTGGTGCGCGCGGGCGAAACCACCGTGCGCGTAGTCGGCACCGCCTTCAACGTGCGACGCGCCGATCCGCATGTCACGGTGACGGTGCTGCGCGGCCGCGTGCACGTAGAAGACACCTCGGGCGATGCCGTGCTGCTGACGGCCCGGCAGGCAGCCGAGTCGTTCAACGGCACGCTCACCGCGCGCGCCGCGCCCGACCCTGGTGCCGCCATCGCCTGGAAAGACGGCAAGCTGATGTTCGACCGCACGCCGCTGGCCCAGGCCGTGGCCGGCATCAACCGCTATCGCGCAACGCCCGCTGTGCTGACCGATCCGGCACTGGGCCGCCTGCAGATCTCCGGCGTGTTCGACAGCGCGCGCACCGATGCACTGCTGGATCTGCTGCCGTCCATCCTGCCGGTTGCTGTCAGGCGCGAGGCCAACGACACCGTGCGCATCCTCACTCGCAGCGTCGTCCACTGAAAAAAATCTGCACGCCGAGGTAGGGATGCCCGGCATGCAGTTCGTCTACTCCCCTGTGACCTAAACCAACAGATCAACAGATTCAACACGGGGAGCTTCACAGTGATTCGCACACAACGACGCGTGCCGCGCCTGATCGCACTGGCCGCGGCCGCGCTGCTGGCCAGCACCGCCTTCGCACAAACCCGCCTGGCCATCGACATTCCCGCCGAGCCGCTCGACGCTGCGCTCAATGCGCTGGCGCGGCAGGCGGGCGCGCAGCTCGTCTTCGCCAGTTCGCTGACGGCGGGCAAGACGGCGCCGCGCGTGCAGGGCCAGATGAGTGTGGAAGATGCACTCGACCGACTGCTCGCGCAATCCGGGCTGGTGGCACGCAAGCAAGGCGGCAACACGTTCACCATCGAACCGAGTGGCGGTAGCGCGCAAGTCACGCTGCCGGCCACGGTGGCGACTGCCAGTGCGCAACAGGAATCGGCCACGGGCCCGGTGCATGGCTACATCGCCCAGCGCAGCGCCACGGGCACCAAGACCGATGTGCCGCTCTCGGAGATTCCGCAATCGATCAGCGTGGTCTCGCGTGACCGCTTCGAGGCGCAGGGTGCGCAGAGCGTGAACGAGGCGCTGCGTTATTCGGCATCCGTGTCGTCGTACGGTGCGGGCACGCGCTCGGACTGGTACACCGCCGTGCGCGGCTTCGTGCCGGCCACCTACCTGGACGGGCTGCAGTTGCCCAACACCATCAACCTGGCGAGCTGGCGCGTGGACCCATGGCAGATCGAGCGCGTTGAATTGCTGCGCGGGCCGTCGTCTGTGCTGTATGGCCAGGGCGACCCGGGCGGCACCGTCAACATCGTCACCAAACAACCGACCACCGAGCCGATCCGCGAGATTGAAGTGCAATACGGTAGCCACGCGCGCAAGCAGGTGGCCGGCGACTTTGCCGGCGCGCTCGATGCCGACGGCAAGCTGTCGTATCGCCTGACGGCCGTTACGCGCGACGGCAACCTGCCCTTCGGCCCGTTCAAGGACCAACGCCTGATGGTGGCGCCCTCGCTCACGTGGAAGCCGTCGGCGGACACCACGCTCACGCTGCTGGCAACTTACCTGCGCGACAAGACCAACTCGTCCGATAACTTCCTCCCCGCCAGCGGCACCGTCCTGCCGAACCCGAACGGCAAGATTCCGGCCACGCTGTTCACAGGCTCGCCGGACTTTGATGCATACGAAAAAACGCAGTACTCGCTGGGCTATCAGTTCGAGCACAAGCTCAACGACACGTGGACGGTGCGCCAGAACACGCGCTACATGCACCTGAAGCTGGACGACCGCATGACCTACGGTGTGGGCCTGGACCCGAGCGACCCGACGCAGCGCATGATGTGGCGCTACGCCGGCATCGCCCAGCCGAGCTACGGGCGATTCGACGTCGATACGCAGGTACAGGCGAAGTTCGCCACCGGCATCGCGCAGCACACCTTCCTGGCCGGCGTGGACTATCAACGCCAGACCACCAAGGACCCCGAGAACTACGCTCTCACCTCGTCGCTGGACTTGTACAACCCGGTGTACGCGCCGTTCGACTGGTCGATCTTCAATGGCTCAGGCGCATCGCCGCAGGACATCCACCAGAAGCAGACGCAGCTGGGCGTGTACCTGCAGGATCAGATCAAGCTGGGCGAGCGCTGGGTCTTCACGCTGGGCGGCCGCCACGACTGGAGCGACCTGCGCACTGACGACCTGCTCGCCGGCACCAACACCAGCCAGCGCGATTCGGCCTTCACCGGCCGTGTGGGTGTGGTGTACCTCGGGCCGTACGGGTTGTCGCCGTATATGAGCTATTCAACGTCGTTCAACCCGACCATCGGCACCGACCGCAACAACCAGCCGTTCAAGCCGACCAAGGGCAAACAGATCGAGGCCGGCATCAAATTCGCGCCGACCAGCAAGACGTCGATCACGGCGGCGGTGTTCCAGATCCACCAGAGCAACGTGCTGACGCCGGACCTGAACGACCCGACCGGCATGCACAACGCGCAGTCGGGCGAGATCCGCTCGCAAGGCGTCGAGCTGGAAGGCACGACGCAACTGCTGCCGGGCTGGAACGTGATCGCCAGCTACACGTATCAGGACGTGCGCAACACGAAGGCTAACGACGTCACGCTCAACAAGTGGCCGATCGCGATTCCGATTCCGCGTCAGATGGCATCGCTGTGGACGGACTACCGCATCCGCTCGGGTGTGCTGCAAGGCGTAGGCATTGGTGCGGGCGTGCGCTACATCAGCCCGACGGCCGGCGCGCCGGACAACTCGCTCAAGGTGCCGGGCTACACGCTGTTTGATGCGTCCGTCTTCTACAACGTCGGGCACTGGCGCTTTGCGCTCAACGGCACGAACCTCGGCAACCGCGAGGTCATCTCTGGCTGCTACGACGCCACGCGCTGCATCTACAACAACGGGCGCACGGTGCTGGCAACAGCCAAGTACGCCTGGTAACACGCATCGCCATCGCCAAAGAAAAACGGGCCACATCGGTGGCCCGCTCTCTTTACTGCACCACCAATCCGGCAATGCGCACCAGCACCAGCCCTGCGGCCACCACCAGATAGCCGCGCAGCACGAACATCCACGTCCGCTTGAGCGGCGTCCAGCGCGCCGGCGTGAGTTGCTCCAGCGGCGGCATGGTCCAGTGGTTGCGGTCCAGCACGCTCACACGTTGCGGATGATGCGGCCGATGATTGCGCTGCTCGATGCGCCATAGCACCAGCGACATCACCACGGCGATGACCGACCCGCCGATCAGGATCGCGCCGATCTCGAACTCGCCGATGCCCGGGAACAGCACCGCCGCCGTCAGGATGACCGACAGCATGACCAGCACCGCCACCACACCACCGGTGAAGATGTTCATCGCGCGGCCGTTCGTCCACGGGCCCAGCACAGCCTTGTCGTTGCACAACAGCAGCAGGAACACCGTGGCGCTCGGCAGCAGCACGCCTGCCAGCGATTGCACCGCATTGGTCAACAGGCCCAGCGGCACACCCGGCGTCAGCACGAGACCAGCGGCCAACAGCGTCAAGCCGAAGTACACGGCATAGAAGCCCTTGGCCTCGGTCGGCTTGCGATGCAGCGAATGGCGCACAGCAAACACATCGCCAATCGCGTAGGCCGTCGACAACGACACCGCACACGCACCGATGATGCTGGCGTCCAGCAGTGCAATGGCAAACAGAATGCCGGCCCAGCGGCCCGAATAGGCTTCCAGCCCCTTCGCCGTGCCCAGTGCATCGGTGTAGTTGCCGAACTCAGGCGTGCCGTGGAAGGCCTGCGCACTGAAGGCAATCATCGCCACCGCACCGGCAATCACGAGCACGATGCCCAGCCACAGGTCTGCACGCTCATAGCGGATGAAGCGCGCGGTGATGCGCTTGTCGATCACGTAGCTTTGCTGGAAGAACAACTGCCACGGCGCCACGGTCGTCCCGACAATGGCAATGATCAGCAGCATCACTTCCGCCAGCGGTGCACCGGCCGGTAGAGCAGGCACGAAGAAGTCGCGTGCCACCTGCCCCATCGGCGGATGCACTATCAGGAAGATGGGGATGAGCGTGAGGCTGCCCGCCACCAGTGCCAGCGCGAAGCGCTCGAAGCGGCGGAAATCACCCGTCGACGCGGCCAGCATCACCAGCGCGGCCGACGCGCATACCCCCCAATGCCGCGGGAGGCCGAGATACTCCAACGCCAAACTGATCCCGATGAACTCCGTCACCAACGTCAACGCATTGACGAGAAACAGATCGATGACAGAGAAGCTGCCCCAGAACTTGCCAAAGCGCGCAAAGATCAGCCGCGCATGGCCGACGCGCGTGACGGCGCCCAGGCGCAGCACCATCTCCTGGTTCACGTACAGCACAGGAATGAGTAGCAGCAACGTCCACAGCAGCGTGGTGCCGTAGTTCTGCCCAGCCTGCGTATACGTGCCGAAGGCACCGGCATCGTTGTCGCCCACCATCACGATCAGGCCGGGCCCGAGAATGGCCAGCAGCGTGCGCAAGCGCGCGCGCCAGCTGTCGCGTGCACCGGTGTCGTGGTGCGCAATGGTGCCGAGCGCGCCACGAATGTCGCCCACGTGGGCGTCATCAAGAGCGGCATGACGTGGTGGTGCATCGATGCCCGAAGCGATTTGGGTCATAGCGACCTCCGATTTGTTATTGGGTGGTTGGGTTACCCGCCGTTGGATTACCAATAGGTGCGCGACAGCCGGATGGCGGCGGCGGCGTAGCCGTGGTTGGAGAGCGATTGGCCACCGTCGTCAGCGCGGCGGTTGGACGTGGCCGGTACAGCGTTGGCACGCTCCGGCGCACCAGCACGGGCCTGCACGAACGGCGAGCTGAACGGCAGAGCAATGGCCGAGAAACGACGGGCGGGAATGTTGAATTTGCGCATAGCAACTCCTGGCCGCATGGGCACGACGCGTGCACGGCATGCGGCAATCGCCGCGCACGGGTTGTCGTACCCAAGGCGGCAGATTCAAACAATCAAGGAGCGATGCAGACACCGCTGCCTTGCCGGGGCGGCAAGTCAGCAGCAGGGAACAACCGTGCGGCGGACTCGCCTAGTAGGAAAGAAATGTCGGGTAAGGTCGACTCGGACTGTCCATATGGGTCCTCCGTAGGTCTTAGAACTCGGCGTGGACGCGCATGCCGTAAAACTTGGCAGGGCCGCGGTCCCGGTTGTAGCCAGGGTTCTGGATCAATTGAAAATCGGGGCTGAGCATGATGCCCTTGACCGGTTGAAAGCTGTAAAACAATTCGAGTACGCGCTCGTGGCCATAGTTCAACGCGCCATCCCCCAGGAACGCACCACTGCCGCCCGCCGCCAGGTATGCACGGTGATCCGGGCCCAACATGTTCAGCGAAAATGCCGCACCCACCACATCGTTGGGGCGACCCCACGACGTGCCCTTCAGCAGACCGCCAAACGACACGTTGCGACCCACTTCAGTAAAGGCGTACGTCTCGGTCTTGTCATCCGACCAGTTCACCCGCGCAAACAGACCCAGGTTCTCGCCAGCCTTCTGCTCGAACGACAAGCCCACGCCCACCTTGGCGTGCTCCTTACGCACCTGGCTCAGGTCCGGCGCGCTGCCCGTGGCTTGACCGAGCGCGATGGCGTCATCAAAGCGGCCCATGCGCGTCTTGTTTCGCCAGCCCATCAACCGCACCTTGCCGTCCTGGCCGAACAGCGTGTAGCTCTTCTCCAGTTCCACCATGTCACCGTAGTGCTTCATGAAGGCGGAATCCAGTGCCAAGCCATTCGACTCGATCGGCTGCAGGAAGCGGCCCGCGCGCGCAGCCCAGCCGAGCTCGCTGTCGATGTATTCCAGCGCGATGCCCCAGTTGTAGCCACGCGCATCGGCGGGGTAGTCAAACGACGGGCTCGCCATGAACGACCAGTTCAGGAACTGCGTGCGCGGATCGTGCGAGTACTCCACACCGTCAAACACATCCAGCACCGGCATGTTGCCCACCGTCAGCACCACGCGGCGCTTGTCGACCACGTCTGCAAACTGGTTGAAATCGGCGTCGATTTTTTCGGTATCGCCGCCCAGGCCCCAGGTCTGGCGCAGGAAAGCACGGGCGCGATACAGCGTCGGGTCAGTGCCAGTGACCTTCGCCAGTTCCCCGTTGGTCGGGCCACCCAGACCATGCAGATCCGAGAACGCCTTGCCCATGATGACTTCCGGGTTGAAGTGGAACTCCGCGCCCTTCCACAACCGCATACCCAGATCGAGCGTGGTGCTGAACGAGTAGCTGATCGCGCGGTCGCCGGTCAGGCTGTTGTCGCCGCTGTACGGCGACTTGAAGGCGGGCTTGGCTTGCCAAACCCAGGTCGACTGACCGTGGAAACCGAAGCGGTCATCCAGCTCACCGCCGGCGATCGGCAGCGCATCGGCGGCCGGAGCAGAAGCGGGCGCGTCCTCTGCACGGGCAGCCTGGGTAGACACAGACAACAGCGCCATCACGGCCAGAAAAGCCGGACGACGCACTGCGGCAGCGCGCACCAGAACAAGCGGACGCACCGCTACCCAAACGTATTGCAGCATCGAGAGAAACAGCATGAGACCTCCCCCGTTCGTTTCTATGACGAACGTAGGCATGAGCCGACCACGGTCCTCCCAGGAAACCACGCACGCGAGCGCGCACGCAGCCACATGGCCGTGTCGGTAAAACAATCGAATTGTGGGAATGGGCTTGTACGGAGAACCCGCACAAGTGCCACTACCCGCCGTGCATACGGCTAGGCAGTGGAAGGGCGCAAAGCGAAAGCGATGCGCCGAGACTGTCTAGCCGTTCAGAGTGCGATCGAAGATCGACTAGAACAACTGTCCATGGAGAACATCTCCGTAGTGATGACGGGGCGCAGAGTAACAAAGTGTTCTTGGAGTCAGCAAGCGTTTTTTGGAGGGGGTGGAAGGCACTTTGCGCGCCGGCAACATAGGCATGCCCCGCAAACCCAAGGCTGGCGCGGAATTGGCTTGCCGGCGCCATTTGTGGGCATTAGGGTCACGTCGGAAAATACTGCCCCCTAGTACACGAAAAACCACATGCAGCACGCGCCTACTCATGATGAGCAGACCACGTGTTGCGGGCATTCGCATCCCGCTGCTGCGCCTGCTTAACTGGCCGGGTGGATACACTACCGCCACGAACCCGAGCGCACAGTGCGGTGCTCGATCGCACACCACACCCAACATCAAACAGGAGGTTGCATGACGCGCTTAGCAACGATGCTCACGGCGATTGCCACCATTGCAGGCATGGCCGGATGCTCGACGGCCGGCACAGGACAACCCAAGAACGGAGGCGAGACGCCCATGACCGAACGCACGCAACCGGCAAGCACATGCCAAGCCGCCTCTGTTCCCGACGACACGCTGATCGGCAAATCCGAGCAGGATGCGACGACGCTGCTGAACGGCTGCCTGTGGCGCGTCAGTGAGCGGGACGGCAAGGCGTTGCCGGGCACCATGGACTATCGGGAAGAACGCCGTAATCTGGGCATCCAGAACGGCAAGGTGATTTGGGTGCGGCGGGGTTGAGGTTTCCTCCGTCCGCAACGCATTGCGGACGGACAAAGAAAAAGCGGCTTCCTTTCGGAAGCCGCTTTTGCATTTGGTGCCGGCTGCAGGACTCGAACCCGCCACCTGATGATTACAAATTTTCAATTGAATCAATAAGTTATTGATTCTTAAGCGTAAGCGGCCGTAAGTGGCAACAACCCAAAGTACTTTAAATTCAGTAAGTTAGCGCAAGTAAGCGGACACCCGGTGAACTGAGGGATGTACTGTCTGCGTACCGTTCCCGCAGACACGTGGGCCCTCCAGGGCCATCATCGAGTCCCGACATTGATGTCAGTGTTCAGGCCAATCAAGGGCATCCATGTCCGTCGGCAAAAGCCTGCCGTGATCCCGAAAGGCGCATTCCAACCTCTCATTGAGCCATTCAATAGCAGTCGAGGTTAACTCCACTGCCGCTTGCTGGCTATAGGCCCGACGTGGGTCTACGTTACCACTACCTGTCCTTGCGTTCCTTTGTGTGGATGCAAACGCGTTGGCACCCAATTCACTCATCAAGGTGCCCAACGAAATGGCATTAGCAAGGTCGCCAGCAAGAAATTCGGCGTGGTGGACTCGAACATAGTGAGGCCACGCTCTTTTCCAAGGCCGCCGCTCCATCTCTGAATCGCTCGCGTCGTCGCGGCCTGGCTTGTGGCGTAGGCCTATTGCACGACCATATATAACGATGTCGTTGGGTTCCTTTGTAAGGCGCCCCATGAACATTAGAGCCCCATCGTCTACTTGCCTTGGCCGTCTGTTCCTTGGGTAAGTGCAGGCCCAGTGGCAACCTGATCGCCGAACTTCATCCCGAATTGCTAGCGATAGCAGAGCACGATTGCTGCTTTCGCCGAAGAACTTGACGAAGCCCTGCGTAGCCTCCTGCGCCCAGGGAGAATGCACAGTCAGCTCTGGCTCAACCTTCCCATCCGCTCCAAAGTCGGGCAGCGCGAGCCGACTGCCAGCATGACCGCCTTTTACAAGGCGTTGTTCGACCATGCTCTCCCAGGTATCCAACTGTGCCGATGTTAAGTTCCCGCCCGAACGCCCCCATAGTTCCTCAAAATATTCGTTACATCGCGAAATTATCGCCGCATCATTGGCAACGAATCCATATTCATGATTTCGTAACAAAGCAGCCTCCGTGAGATTCGCAGATGTAGAAATCGCACGTTTAGAGCCGAATATATATAGCTTCGCGTGCAGATTGCGAAGACCCCGGATCTCTGCGCCATGTTTCAATAGCAGACGCAGAGCACCAAAGTCACTTACTCCGGCGGCAAAATCAAGCAGATTGAATCGCGTTATTACCTGAAATTTGCGGCACCCTCCACCTCCAACAATACGCGCAACCGCCTTGAGTTTTATGAACGGACATACGATTCGGATAGTTGACGACTCTGCGCGAAGTGCGCTTTCGATTTCAAGATCCCAACCGGAGTCAACAAGGCGAAAATCCACGCAAATTCCTTCAGGACCAACCCATTCAGGTCGACCATCGTTTACTTACAAGTTAGAAGCGCTAATTAGCGCCTTGTAGAGTTCCGATTCCCCACTCGTTCCTGGCTTGTACTCCTCAACAGTGAAAGAACCGTCCGCCAGATCTATCCGTGCAAATATGCGATCGAACATTTCCACCGTTGGAACAACTCCACGTTGATTAAAGCTTAGATATGCTACCCGCATGAATCGCATCAACGCACGGAAGCCATTGGTTTTATTTAAAATATTCCCCTTCCCCAAACTTTCCCATGACTGCGGCCATTTGTTTCTTACTGCGCAGAAATAATTGAATAAAATCAGCGCTATATCTAGATCCCGCTCTTCAACAAACAAGTTTCGAAATATCAATTTCCGCGAAGATTCCGCATCCGCTTTCTTCAGCGGTATCTTTCTCTTGATATTGTCGCGATCAACGCTCGGCTCAGCGGAAATGTAAGGCAACAATGCTTCGACAAAGGTCGCTTGCGTTAGCGTTTCACCGACACGGCCTTCTGTAGCACTTCCCAACCTTTTAATTTTTTTCTCAAACGGACTATGATCCCTCCGATCGAGGGCAGTAGCAATATTGTGACAAGTTCTTTGCGGGCTTCTCGATTTGGCAAAATCAAACAAATCGTAAACAAGGCTTTTATTAACCTTTGTTTGCGCCAAGTTCACGGTTGAGAATATGTACGCTTGATCCTCCACATCGAGGCCAACAAAGATACTCAGCGTCAATTCGAAATCGCCGCTCTCCAGTCCGCGCAACCCCTCAATTCGGTGCTGACCATCGATAACCTTGGCGATACCTCGGTAAAATACGGCCTCCTCACCCTCATCGGGATTTGGGCGATTGGAGAGCGTAAGCTTCCCTCGCTCCTCATCGTACACAGCCAGTCCATCATCAATCGCGAGCACAATAGATGTCGGAAAACATGCATCAATCGAGTTCACATATTGTCGCAACTCTTTAACGCGGTTTTTATCGACCTTTCTCTGTATTCCAATATATTCATCTATCTCACGCTCCTTAAGCATCTCGCGAATATCAAAATAGGTGATTTCACACAGATCCTTGGCTGAGATTTTACAAATAAAGAACTCGCCCAATGGTTGCTTTAATTTCAGGCAAGAAAGCTCCAGGCTAATCGGTGCCTCTGTCATTTTATTTTCCTAGCTGAGCACTACCAACTGATAGCCAATAGATCAACGATCTGCCGTCGCCTGCTCAAATTCCGCGAAGAAGTCATTCTTGTCCTTGATGAAATCATTCTCAGTCGGAACGGGAAGTTTTGTTTTGCTGTAGAGAATCGCAACAAACCTAAGACAAACAGCGAAAGGAGCGAAAATTACGGACGCGTAAAATAGATAATCTGGTTTCGTCAGCACCGTCCCTTTTTGCAACGAAAACAGACAAGCACAAATGATGATTACAATAATCGCAATTGTACCCATACCAAGCCTATGAGGAAAACGACCCTTGGGATCCTCAAAAAGCGTCAAATAGGTAATAGGCGTTAGCGTCGAAATTGTATAGACCAACAATTCACCGTTTTGAATGGTACTAGTAAACGCCAATCTCAAAGAGGGTTGCCCATTATTCAAAATGACAAGCAGAATTCCCGCCCCAAGCCAGAAAGGCATAGTGGACCAGATCAATGCATTCGAATATTCAACCAAGGTTTCCCAGTATTGCCTTCGCGTGCATAGAAAAAGATGACCAAATACTGGAATTTTGGCAATCAAATTCTTCGCCGTTCCCAAAGAATTTTTCAATCTCTCCAAAATATTCATTTTAGCGACCGATTTCTGTAGTTTTCTGCACGCTGCGATCAACCGATGACAGCGCATTCTAGCGAACATTACCGAATGACCAGCTCTGTTGTCTTACCACGGAATTGCGCCGCTCCAGCTATGACACTCGCACGAGAAACGCGCTGCACATCAAAATCAGAGCCGTACAGCTCCCAAATTGATGGATGGTCAGCATTCGTGCATATTACCTGTGCCCCTCTCCGCTTTGCACGCAACACAGCGTCCCGAAGTCTCACCTGATCGGCCCAAGCGAATATATTTTCGTTGTATTTTACAAAACCATTATTATTGTGCTTTACGGTGTAAGGTGGGTCAACGAAAAGCAAATCCCCCCTGGTTGCTCGATCAATGGTTTCTTCAAAATCACAGTGAATCAATTGGGCGTGACGAAGTGCCTCGGCTGCGGCGCTCCAATCATCCGTATCCAAAACCACATTAGTCTTGGTTCCAATAGGGACATTAAATTCGCCCTTCATATTCACGCGATACAGCCCATTCCAGCACGTCCGATTTAAATAGATAAATTGGGCGGCTTTGGCCGGAATTGATTTCCTCTTTCGCTGTCTCTCACGGTAATAAACATCTTCACTATGAGCGACGTGATAATCTCTTAACAAAGCCGCCACTTTCGCATAATCGCCCTTTATCGCCTCATATGTCTCGATGAGCTTGAAATTAACATCAGAGAGAATCGCACGATTTGGGCGCAGCTTAAAGAAAATGGCGCCACTCCCGAGAAATGGCTCCAAATACGTATTGTAATTTCCGACGAAATAATCCTCGATACGGCTTGCGAGCCATCGCTTCCCTCCCGCCCATTTCAAAAACGGCGCGACCTCAATTTGGAGCGCACGATCTATATGCATACTTCACCGTTTTAGTTATTTTGGAATTCGCCTTTTTTGCCACAAATTTACGCGGCCTACTCTAGCCGGCGCTGACTCGCCCCAACGCATGCCCTCTCGTTAGCATGACGGACGTGGCGAGCAGCACGATCGAGGCGAGCAGAGACGGCCTCACAGAATTCGTCCAAGACGCGCCATTATGGACGAGTGTTAACCTGGGGCAAAGGCCACTGAAGGATGGCTTGTCGACCTTTGCGTGCCAAAGCCGCAGCAAATGTTCGATGTGGCACTCAGCGCACAAAGCAGTGCCATTGCGGCGTCGTGGCCCGCCTGTAGCAGAACGCCTATCCCACCCCAGCCCCAGGTCCGCCCCATGCCCCATGCGTGGCCACAGCCGTAGACGAAAGTCTGCGATGCTCCTGCGCGTCTTGGGGACTCTGAGCGAATCCCACGATATTGGGCGACATTTCATGAAAGCGCAGGTGCGTCAGGATGAACACGTCGGCGGGCTCGGCGGGTGCGCGAGCAGCCGCAGCGCACTCCGTGGGCTTATGCACCTTGCATAAATAAGAGCACACCCGAGAGATTCTCAGGCTGCGCCAGTGTGTTCGGTTCCGAGCACAATTTTTGATTTCTTGCGTCGGGTGTGGCACAAGAATAAGCCTTACTGATCAATAAGTTAGGCAGCATCCAATCAGATCGGTGCCACACCCTTTATGTTCCATTCCCGAGGAGCACAAAGGGAAGCGCCCCACCTACTAAAGCACACATCCGTGCGTTCACGCAGGCGCACCGCACGTAGGCTTGTTACGTATTTGTTATGTGACTGTTATGCAATTGTTAGGTTTTTGTTAGTTTCGTGTTTGATTTTCGTTAGCTCGCCTTGCCTTTGTTAGGTTTTTGTTATGTTTTTGTTAGTCAACCGTTAGTTTTTCGTTAGTCCAACCGGCGATAGCTGGATGGTAGCGACGGGGGACTACGTTCTTGCGCACAGCCGGATGCATGTAGTGCAGGCGCCGCCGCACCGGATATGGCTCCCAGCGAACTCCTGCCGAGTCATGTAGCACGCCCTTTATGTTCCCCTCCCACATTGTTTGCGGCCGGTGGACCGAGATCCGCGCGCAGCGTAGTCAACCTGTAGTCAGCGTGGGGTCAAACTGTAGTCAAGCTGTGGTGGCTCTGTAGTCTGCTTGTAGTCACTCGGCCCTTGCCCCTCTCAGCAGCTTGGCAACAGACAGGCATCAGAGCAGTGCTTGCACCTGGAAGGGAGGATCTGGAGGTCGGCACGTCCATCGAAGCTGGCACACTGTTCGAGGTACTGGCGCGAGGTGGGAAGGTAACCAGCCAGGTCGAGCATGCGACCCATGCGGGCAGCCGGCCGCGCCGTTGATCGGCGCGGGTGGAGTTCTTGTCGGTCACTGGGCGCGGCGACCTCCCCGCGCTCTGCGCATTGGCACCACGTTGTCATTTGCTGGGGCTGCGCTGGCAGCGCGCATGCCCAGCATGAAGGCGTTGTTCACCGCGTTCGCCACGGCTTCATTCGCCACCTTCTTCAACAGCCGCTGAACACCGCCAGCCGCTTTGAGACGGGCTTCTCGGGCCGCGCCTCCTGAGATCACGGTGCCGTCGGGCATCGTGAATTTCGAACACCATGAGTCCATGTTTGGGCTCTCCTTTTCACTGGATTGCCCATGCCGAATGACATGGGAGCTCAGTCTACCGAGAACCCTTGCGATTTGCGATGGGGACACTTGAACCGTGCCAATTGTGAAAAACTATGCGTGCGCGCGTGCCGATTGATATGAGGGTGAAGCGAGGAAAACACAGCCGATCCAGCGCCGTGGTCGGGGCTTGAACATAGACACACGGAACTCGCACTGGGCACAGAGAAAGCGCGATGCGATCAAGCGGGAAGGGCAAGCAGCGACGCCTATCCGCCAGCTGATTAGAGACGTTGCTGCGGATCCTTGAATAGCAATCGTGCATTCGTGGGGCCAATGCACTCCTGACACATGGCCACTAGATCGGCAAACTCCGCCCCCCTTCGCGCAAGCACATTTGCCCATTCAGCCACTACGTAATGTGGCGGAATCATCGAGCTGGGGGACTCCCAGAGAAAGAAGGATAGTAGACGCCCGGCTTCGTCGGCAGTGCCCGTGACGAATTCAAGGGGAACGCTCCACTCCGATTTTGGATATTGCAACTCACCACTCCCTTTTTCTACTTATAGCAGATCGAACAGAGCGGGAAAATTTCTGCGCAAGCGCATTTTATTTCTAGCCCTTATCACCATTATCCCAAGCCGACTCCGACTACTCATTTCCAGCGAACAAATCGGGCACCATGCCCCCATCATAACTTCCCTCGCACTTAGCTCAAATTCGTGAGATTTTTCACAAGCCCAGGTCAATCGCGTTCCTGCATACTCATAACTATCAGAAAGGCACTCCCCACCATATAGCTTCGCGATTGCGCGCATCTCGAATATGGATTTGTTTCTATTTATGATGGGATGTGAAAGACCTCGAAAATAGCCGATGAAAAAGTTCTCCGCAGCTCTTGCCTGATCGTGAGGAACAATAGCAATGACGAACATCCGAATGTTCTCACACCGATGTACTCGCACATTTCTTGATCGATGCAGGCTGCGGCGGACCTCTGGTTGGCGAGTCACGCCGACATAGAAGATGTTGGCGCCATCGTCATCGGTCAGAACGTAAACGTACGCCGAACCCGCCTCACACGTGGCGTCAACCTCAAAGAGGTAGTTGAAGGTAGGCCTCATTGCGTTATCTTGGGCAAGACATGATCGAAGGGCCGCCTGTTTCTGTTCCTTGAGGAATCTGCAGGCCTCATCGGCTCAGCATCCGCGTACGTCACAGCGCACGATCTGAAGTGCATCCAGAATCGTCGCGGCGGGGGTAGCCTGCAGCCCAGTCGTTCCCTCCGCCCCTCTAGTCAAGCGCACGAGCCCAAGAGCAGGCAAGACCGGCTTGCTCCCAGCATCCTCTCTTGTCCACAAGGTCTACCCGGTAGAAAGAAGGTAGAAATAAGGTAGAGAGCGAAATCCGACTGAAAATCTCAATCAAAACAAAAGGTTACCCGTACGGCTTGCGACGTAACCCCGAAAAATAGCGACGTAACCCCGACGAAGCGCGACGCAACCCCGAAGAGGGCGCGACGTAACCCCGACGCTTTTACAGTCTTGTCCACACAGCTTGAGCTAGGCCCTTGGTACTGGCTTCTATGCGACTGCCGGCGATGATTTCCAGCCGTTCGAGTTCGCGCATCGCGCGCGCCAAAGCGTCTACAAAGTCGCGCATGCGGCCCGTGTACGCGAGTTTTGCCTTGAGCCAGTCGAGTCGATGCCGTTGAACACATTCGTCGGAGGTGGCCACGAGCCGTTGCAATGCCTTGGCCATATCGTGGCGCGTACCAAAACGCAGACGCTTCCCCCAGTCAATCAGCGCGAACTCGCGATTGCCGAACACGACCTCCCAGCGAGGATCAATGCGCAATGTGTAGGCCTCGGCTTCGATGTCGAAGTCAAAGCCATCAATCATATGGAGCGCACCATTCCTGCCGACCGAGAGCTTCGGATCTCCCGCTTTTGTGCGAACCTCGATAACTAGCATCGCAAAAGTCAGCGCCTGCATAGTTCGGTTCAGCCACTTGTACTCGTAGTTTCCGGTGTGCCGTCCAATGGCCCGGAGGAATTCGGCTCGCTTGATGACGATCGGCTCGCCCAGGGGCCGACAACTCGCTTCGTGCATTGCTTGCATCCAAACATCCGCTTGAGCCTCATCCAGTTGCTCACCCCAGAACTTGATGACTGCATCCGCACGGCTGACCAGAACAGCGTCTTTGTGAATCAGCTTGCGTCCGCGTGCCACGGGTGCGAACAGACTTGAGCGAGCAATGTGGTTTGGCATGGCTCGCATGAGCTCGGCCATGCCGGGCAGGAAGAGTTGTCGCGGCTCTTGTGCTGATGTATCGACGAACTTCGCCGAGAGCTGCTGCACGCGGTCGGGAATCTTGATCTCGGAAGACGCTGGAGACGCCTCCGGCCACAGCTCAACAGCCGTGGTCATGCGCCAGAAAGGACTCGAGCCACCTCGGACGTACGGAAATAGACGCGCCGGCCCAGTCGGAGCTTGGCTCCATTCATTTTGTTCGTCCAATCGCTGGACGTACGCAGCGTAATACGAAGGCCCTCGGGGGAGCGATCGAGGATCTTGGCAAGCGCAGCGACAGAAAGCAGAGGACCGTAGGTGGCCGTGAGCGTCTCTTCCATAGTCATACGTAGTTCACCCGTAAGTTTCGGAACATGGGTTGAACCTTAAGGTGCATTACGGCACACTTCATTCTTATGATTGGCGATATTTGTTGACATCCTGTGCGAAAAATTCACGTCGTTCGCGACTGCGCTCCCGGGCTTGTTAGCGCGATCTCAGCGTTCGAGGCCGAATGGGGGCCGTATTCGGCGGCATCGAAGCGGTTTTCCATCTACCGCCTCGTAGAGCGCCATATTGACGAGGCGTGGTTCAACTACGTCCACGCCTTGCCGCAAGGCACGCTTTTCAGTGAGTTGTGGGGTGATCAGCCGATCAGCAAGATAGCCCGCGCCAAGGGCTTCAAGGGCGTGGACGAGCTGCTTGCTAAGCTCTTCAACTGGAGCTCATTGCTTGTATCCCCTCAGCCCTCAGCGGAGGGGAGCGTCGGCGAGTCACTGAACTCCTTTCGCGACACTCTGGAGACCATGCGCGAGTTCTCCAAAGCGTGCGCAGCAAAACGGCCGAAGCGCCAGGCCTTAGGGCCGCTGAACGGCATGCGCCGGAGCCGCGAGCTATGCGAACTGTGCGGAAACCGGACCGAGCTGCAGACATACCGAGATGGAGAGCCATGGCCTCAGGACGGGGAAGAGTCTCTCCGTCTCAGTTCTCGCTACTGCTCTGATCATCGCCCCCGGTTCCTGGATGATTCATGGAACCCCGCATATCGCCGAGCCGCCCTGAGTCGCCAGCAATTTAACGAAGAGACTCTGCGCCTAACTCGACAAAGCGCCGCACTCGCAAGTCCAAGGGCCCAGAGCGGGGACGCAACCGTTGATCTGTTTTACTTAAAGCTCGCGCGCAAGTGCTGCTTCTACGGGGATGAGGAATCCGCGATTCGCAATGAGGCGAGAGCGCTTGTAGACGCGGGAATGACGGACCGGAAGAAGAAGTTTGTGGTTCAGCTTGCGCAAGGCCTGCCCCAAGCCGAAATCGCTCGTCAAGCCGGCCTGGACCGGCAGGCTGTCTGGCGCGATATCAGAGCTGTTCCCGCCGCTTACCGGTTTGACCTTGATTGGTAGGTTTGCAGCGCGCCATACCTCAGCCGAATCACTCTGCAACCAACGCGCGATCCAGCTTCGATACGAGATCCTCGGCCCGAAGATGGGTATAGCGCTTCAGCATCTGCATCGATTTGTGACCACTGATCGCAGCAACCTCTTGGTCGCTCAGCCCTGCCTCTACTAACCGGCTGACGGCCTCGTGGCGAAGGTCATGAAAGTGCAAGTCCGACAGTCCCACGTCGCTCGTGATTCGAGTCCACAGCTTCTGAAAAACGTAGGGCTTTCGATGACTGCTCCTGCCTGGCTCACCAAAAAAAACGAGATCGGTATCGAGAGGGCGCACTGGATTGTCGATCGCGAGCTGCAGAATCTCTACAGCCACTCGCGTGAGCGGTACTAGCCGTGCCGAACCATTCTTTGTATCGGTGAGGCTGACGAGGCGCCGTTGCAGGTCAATCTGAGAGCGACGCAGTCCGGTGATTTCTGACGATCGCATGCCAGTCTCGACCGCTAACCGAACGATCCAGCCAAGCATTGGATTGCTGTGGCCATCGGCCGCAGCAAATAGCCGTTGCTGCTCGTCAAGGTTGAGCCGCCGGTTGCGACCTGGGCCTGGGCTGGGCTTGCGAATGTTGGCGACAGGATTAAAGGTCAGACCGATGCCCCACTCCTGAATGGCCGTTCGGAACAGGTGGCCGAGCATGGCGAGCTCGATGCGCACCGTGTTGTTCGACTTTCCCGCCGCTAGTCGTTCGTCGCGATATTTGGCGACCAGGTCGGCGCTGACGGCCGCCATCGAGTACTTACCGAAAAACGCTTCCAAGTGCTGGGCCGTGAAACGCTCACTGCGCTGGGTCGTTGGCTTCTTTGTGACAGAGACCTCGTCCATGTAGCGCTTCAACGCGCCGGCGACGGTCAGCTTCTCTGACGGTGCGCGAGACAGATACACGCCCCGAACCATCTCGTCCTCGGTGCTTCGAGCCCAATCTTCGGCATCGCGTTTGGTGCGGAAGGTCTTGGCCGTGGTCGGCCAGCCGAGCTTGCGAATGACTGCCTTCCACGTGCCGGAAGGCGTCTTGACGATGGTCGCCATGTACCTGTTCTGAGAGCTGACTGTACCGAAAATGTACTTTTCAACACCCAGAAAGCACAAGGGGTCACGTGAAATTCACGTAACCCCTTGATTTTATTGGTGCCGGCTGCAGGACTCGAACCCGCCACCTGATGATTACAAATCAACTGCTCTACCAGATGAGCTAAGCCGGCAAAGAAACGCGATTCTAACCTAACACGCGTTACTTGACGACCTTCAGTGCAGGCTTGCCACCAATTCTTGGCACATTCGGCGGTGTCGGTTCGTCGTCGGGGCCAGCATCGGCCTCGGCAGCAACAGGCGTGGGCACCGATTCCGAATCCACCGCAGCCAGTTTGGGCGGCGGGTTGTTCTCGCGCTCGGTGGCGGCTTGCGTGGTCGGCACGCTGCGCTCAACCGGGAAGGCCATGCCCTGCCCGTTCTCGCGCGCATACACTGCGAGCACGTTCTCGACCGGCACTTCGATCTTGCGTGACACGCCCGAGAAGCGCGCGCTGAACGTAATCCACTCGTTGCCCATGTCGAGCTGACTGGTCGCGTCAAAGCTCACGTTCAGCACGATCTCATCATTCTTGACGAATTCGCGCGGCACGTTGGTGCTGTTGTCGACGAAGACAGCGATGTACGGCGTGAAGCCGTTGTCCGTGCACCATTCGTAAATGGCCCGGATCAGATAGGGCTTGGTCGAAGTTTCCGGCATGATGAAATTCGTAACCGTGGGGCGCGGCCGCGCGCGGGCTCAACCCAGCGCGTGACCGGCAACCCGGCGGCGATCAGCGACGCATCACCTTTTCCGACGGGGTCAGCGCCTCAATATACGCCGGACGGCTGAAGATACGCTCAGCGTATTTCATCAACGGAGCAGCGTTCTTCGAGACTTCAATGCCGTAGTGGTCCAGGCGCCACAGCAGCGGCGCAATCGCCACATCGAGCATCGAGAACTCTTCACCCAGCATGTACTTGTTCTTCAGGAAGATCGGGGCGAGTTGCGTGAGGCGATCGCGGATGGCAGCACGTGCTTTCTCGTGATTCTTCTCGGCAGCCTTGCCCTTTTCGTTCTCCAGCACGGACACGTGCGTGAAGAGTTCCTTTTCGAAGTTGAACAGGAACAGGCGAGCACGCGCGCGCTGCACCGGGTCGGCCGGCATCAGCTGCGGGTGCGGGAAGCGCTCGTCGATGTACTCGTTGATGATGTTCGACTCGTACAGGATGAGGTCACGCTCGACCAGGATAGGTACCTGGCCGTACGGGTTCATCACCGCGATGTCTTCCGGCTTGTTGAAGAGATCGACGTCGCGAATCTCGAAATCCATGCCCTTTTCGAACAGGACGAGGCGGCAACGCTGCGAGAACGGGCAAGTGGTGCCCGAGTACAAGACCATCATGGTTGTAGTTCCTTGACGCATGGGCCGGGGGCGGCCCGATGACGGTACAACCGCGGCAGCAAACCCTACCGCCGCGGCACAAAAAGCCAAAAGGCAAAGGGCTAGGACCAGTTCTCCACCGGCCTAGCCCTTGCCCGGAAAACACGGATTTTACTTGATGTCCTTCCAATAGGCCGCATTCAGGCGCCAGGCGAGCACAAAGAACACGCCAATGAACAACAGTACCCACACGCCAAGGCGCTTGCGCAGGTTACCGGCGGGCTCGGCCATCCAGTCCAGATACGTGACGAGATCCGCTACAGCCTGATCGTATTCGACCTTGTTCATCTTGCCAGGAACCGCCACCTCAAAGCCGACAAGCTTCTTCTCGGCCTCGCCGTGCTCAGACTTCACCTCGGCGTACTTCGGTACTTGCTGGCCCTGCAATTCCCACAGCACGTGTGGCATGCCGACCTTGTCGAACACCAGGTTGTTCCAGCCGGTCGGACGCGTGTCGTCGCGGTAGAACGTGCGCAGGTAGGTGTAGAGCCAATCGCTGCCGCGCGCACGCGCGATCACCGAAAGGTCCGGCGGCACGGCGCCAAACCACTTCTTGGCGTCGTCGCGCGACATGGCGATGTGCATCAAGTCACCGACCTTGTCCGACGTGAACAGCAGGTTCTTTTGGATCTGCTCTTCGGAGAGGCCGATGTCGCGCAGGCGGTTGTACCGCATGGCGCTCGCGCCGTGGCAGTTCAGGCAGTAGTTGACGAACAGCTTGGCGCCGCGCTGCAGCGCGGACGTGTCGCTGGATTGATTGGGGGCCGGATCGAGCGGCGCGCCGCCCTCATTGGCCATCACGGGCGCGGCAAACACGAGACCGGCCAAGGCGAAAATCGCAAGCAGCTTTTTCATTCTTGTGTCCTTCATGGGTCCTTGTGCTCGGCTCGAATCAGTGCGGCTTGAACGTGACGCGTTCAGGCACTGGCTTGAACGTCCCGATCCGGCTCCAGATCGGCATCGCGAGGAAGAACGCGAAGTACAGAATGGTGCCGATCTGCGAAATGATCGAACCGATCGGGCTCGGCGGCTGGATACCCAGGTAGCCCAGCACCGCGAAGGCGATCACAAAGAGGATCAGCAGCGTCTTGTGGAAGCTCGGGCGATAGCGGATCGACTTGACCGGCGAGTGGTCCAGCCACGGCAGGAAGAAGAAGATCACCACCGAACCGCCCATCACCACCACGCCCCAGAACTTGGCGTCGATGAAGGCAAAGCCCAGCGCCAGGATCACGGCCACACCCACCGCCACGCCCTTGACCTTCATGCTCTTCGAACGCACGAACAGCAGGCCCAGCATGATGGCCAGGAAGCCCCACAGGATCGGCAGGAAGTCCGACGTGGTCGCGCGCAGCATCGAGTAGAACGGCGTGAAGTACCACACCGGCGCGATGTGCGGCGGCGTCTTCAGCGAGTCTGCCGGGATGAAGTTGTTGGCTTCCAGGAAGTAGCCGCCCATTTCCGGCGCGAAGAATACGATCGCGCTGAAGATGAACAGGAACACCGCCACGCCCACAATGTCGTGCACCGAGTAGTACGGGTGGAACGGAATGCCGTCGAGCGGGATGCCGCGCTCGTCCTTCTTGGCCTTGATCTCAACGCCGTCCGGGTTGTTCGAACCCACTTCGTGCAGCGCGATGATGTGCGCCACCACCAAGCCCAGCAGCACCAGCGGCACCGCAATCACGTGGAACGAGAAGAAGCGGTTCAGCGTCGCGTCCGACACCACGTAGTCACCGCGAATCCACAGCGACAGGTCCGGGCCGATCAGCGGAATGGCGGAGAACAGGTTCACGATCACCTGTGCGCCCCAGTACGACATCTGGCCCCACGGCAGCAGATAGCCCATGAAGGCTTCGGCCATCAGGCACAGGAAGATCAGGCAGCCGAAGATCCATACCAGCTCGCGCGGCTTGCGGTACGAGCCGTACAGCATGCCGCGGAACATGTGCATGTAGACCACGACGAAGAACGCCGACGCGCCGGTCGAGTGCATGTAGCGCACCAGCCAGCCCCACGGCACCTCGCGCATGATGAACTCCACGCTCGCATAGGCGACGGGGATGCCGGCGGCGTTGAGCGTGCCGTCCGGCTTGTAGTTCATCACCAGGAAGATACCGGTGAGGATCTGGATCACCAGCACCAGCAGCGCCAGTGAGCCAAAGAAATACCAGAAGTTGAAATTCTTGGGCGCGTAGTACTCCGACAGATGCGCCTTCCACAGCTCGGATGCCGGGAAGCGTGCGTCGATCCAGCCCAGCAGCCCGGTTGTCTCCACCTTCTTCTCGGCCATGATCAAGCCTCTCCTTTCTCGTCTTTACCGATCACCAGCTTCGTATCCGACAGGAACATGTACGGCGGAACGTCCAGGTTCTGCGGTGCGGGCTTGTTCTTGAACACGCGGCCAGCCAGGTCAAACGTGGAGCCGTGGCACGGGCAGACAAAGCCGGGGTCGCCAGCAAGCTGTACGTTGGCGCCTGCTGGGAACGGGCCAGACGGGGAGCAACCCAGGTGGGAACAGATGCCGACCACGACCAGCAGGTCCTTGTGTTCGGCACGAGAGCGCGTTTCGTTCTTGCAGTAGTCCGGCGTCTTCATGGTGAAGGGCACGTCGGACTTCGGGTCAGCGACTTCGGAGTCGGTCTTCTTGAGCGATTCCAGCATCTCGGGCGTGCGCTTGAGCAGCCAGACCGGCTTGCCGCGCCATTCCACCACCTTCATCTGGCCAGGGGCCAGGTCGCTTACGTCTGCCTCTACGGGCGCGCCCGCTGCACGGGCTTTTTCAGATGGTGCGAATGTGCAAACGAAAGGGGCTGCGACAGCAACCCCTCCCACACCACCAGCGACGGACGTCGCAATCAACAGATTGCGGCGACCCTTGTCCACGTTTTGCTGGTCACTCATTCAAGACCCCAGGGTGAGAAATCAAGATCGGTTCGCGTCAACCAAAAATTATACCCGAGCGTACCAAGCCGACGATAGCTGTCGCGGAGCACGCTGCTTGCGGATATAGTTGACGCACCGATTGCCCGCCAGCCCAATACTGGCGCGGCTCCGGAGTGTCTCCTATAAACTCGCTTTCAACAATTCAGGTCAACCGATCAGCAGCTTGACCGTTTGTGTCGAATCAAACAATCCGGAGAAAACCGATGGCACTGATGCAAGATTTCAAAAAATTCGCGATGCGCGGCAACGTGATCGACTTGGCGGTCGGTGTGATCATCGGCGCGGCGTTTGGCAAAATCGTCGACTCGCTGGTCAATGACCTGATCATGCCGCTGATTGGCCGCATCATCGGCAAGCTCGATTTCTCGAATCTGTACGTTCAGCTTGCTGACGCGCCCGCCGGCGTGCCGCTGACCCTGGCAGATCTGAAGAAGGCGGGCGTGCCGGTCTTCGCTTACGGCAACTTCATTACCGTGGCGGTCAATTTCGTGATCCTGGCGTTTATCGTGTTTCTGATGGTGCGTGCCATCACGCGCGTGACCGAGGCCAACAAGGCACCCGAAGCCGCCCCAGCAACGCCGGAAGACATTGTGCTGCTGCGCGAGATCCGCGACAGCCTGAAGACCAAAGGTTAATCAGCACTCACCGCATCACACCGGATTCGGAATATCGATGAAGGTGTGACGCACGCCAAAGCGCTCGGCGAGGTGGTTGCCGAGCGCCTGCACGCCACCGCGTTCGGTGGCATGGTGGCCCGCCCCGATGTAGGCCACGCCAGATTCGCGCGCCAGGTGCGTGGTCTGCTCCGACGCCTCGCCACTCAGGTAGACGTCCACACCGGCCGCGACAGCTGCCTCGAACCAACCCTGCGCACCACCCGTGCACCAGCCGACCGTACGCACCGGCCAGCTGGTTTCACCAAGCACCAGCGGCACCCGATTTAATCGAGCCCGGACCGCCTCGGCAAACGCGCCCAGCGTGATCGCCTGGGGCAGCGTACCAACCCAACCGAGTTCATCATCACCAAAGCGGCCCTTGGGCTCGATGCCAAGCAACGCGCCCAATTGCGCGTTGTTGCCGAACTCGGGGTGCGCATCCAGCGGCAGGTGATACGCAAAGAGATTCAGATCGTTTGCCAGAAGCAGCTTCAGGCGTGCGTGCTTCTGACCAACGATGCGGGCGTCCTCACCTTTCCAGAAATACCCGTGATGCACAAGGATGGCGTCAGCACGCGCATCCATAGCGGCCTCAATCAACGCCAAACTGGCGGTGACACCCGTCACAATGTGAGTGACGTCTTCACGACCTTGCACTTGCAGACCGTTAGGGCAATAGTCCCGAAAACGGGCCGCCTGCAATAGGTCGTTCAAGTACAATTCAAGTTGTTTTCGATCCATTTCGACTCAATTTCGCCCTATGTTGCGCCGCTTTTGGCTGTTTTTTGCGCAGGCCGTCACAGTCGTGCTGGCCGTGTGGTTCGTGATCGCCACCCTCAAACCTGAGTGGCTGCAGCGCGGCAAGATCGCGGTGCAGTCAGGCTCGCCCATCGTCGCGCTCAAGGAAGTCGCGCCGATCGGCCACGGCGGCACCTCCAGCAACTCCTACGCTGAAGCCGCCAAAGTGGCCATGCCGGCGGTGGTCAACATCTTCAGCAGCAAGAACGCCCCCAAGCGCAACAACAACCCGCAGGCCAGTTCAGACCCGTGGTTCCGCTTCTTCTTCGGCGACCGCGCCCCTGAACAGCGCCAAGAGCCGACGGCCAGCTTGGGCTCGGGCGTGATTGTCAGCTCGGAAGGCTACATTCTAACGAACCACCATGTGGTGGAAGGCGCTGACGAGATCGAAGTCGCCCTGACCGACGGCCGCAAAGCCAATGCCAAGGTGGTCGGCTCCGACCCGGAAACGGACCTAGCGGTCCTCAAGATCAACCTGCCCAATCTCCCGGCCATCACGCTCGGCCGCCTGGAGAACGTGCGCGTCGGCGATGTGGTGCTTGCTATCGGCAACCCATTCGGCGTAGGTCAAACTGTGACGATGGGCATTGTCTCAGCGCTCGGCCGCAGCCATCTGGGCATCAACACGTTCGAAAACTTCATTCAGACCGATGCGGCCATCAACCCAGGCAACTCGGGCGGCGCGCTGGTGGATGCGGACGGCAACCTGCTGGGTATCAATACGGCGATCTACTCGCGATCGGGCGGTTCGCTAGGGATTGGCTTTGCGATTCCGGTATCGCTAGCCAAGCAGGTGATGGAGTCGATCATCTCGACCGGCGGCGTGGTGCGCGGCTGGATCGGCGTTGAGCCGCAGGACGTGACACCGGAAATTGCCGAGTCGTTCGGTCTGTCGCGCAAGGATGGCGCACTGATTGCGGCGGTGGTCCAGGGTGGGCCCGCTGATCGGGCAGGTCTACGTCCTGGAGACATTCTCACCAGCGTGAACAGCGAACCGATTCCCGACACGACCGCGCTACTCAACAGCATCGCTCAGCTCAAACCTGGTGCGGAAGCCAAAGTGGCAGTGTCACGCAAAGGTAAGGCCGTAGAACTGACAATCATGGTTGGCAAACGCCCGGCACCGACACGACGCAACGTGCCGATGCCCTCTCAGGACGAGGAAGAGCCGTAAGCGGGAGCACAACCAAGCATGCAAACGGCGGCCGATGTGCCGCCGTTTTTCGTTGACGCCGACATATGGGGATACCGCGTGGCCAGGAAGGCGAAAGGTCCCCTCCACCCACACCAGCCAACCGTCACCGTATCTCAGAAAGTCCAACCTGCTCAGAGCGCTGACGGTGCAGCCCTCGCCCAAGCGTCGGCAATGACGCGTGCAACATCGCTCCTTGAAGGCTGGTGTTGCAAGCTAACGAGGGCGATCAACTCAAGCCCATGCTGGCCGAGCGACGCCTTGATACACGCCCCAACCCATAAGGGGGGATGCGGAAGCCTTCTCTATAGGCAGCGAAAATCACCCACAACCCCACCACTTTCTCAACCCGATCACTTGCCACACGCAAATCGTGCGCACAAAGAAAAACGCCGACCCCTTTCGGGATCGGCGTTTAACCGTTTAATTCGATGTGCCCTTACGAGCGCGTCAAATTAGAACTTGTGACGCAGGCCGACGGTAGCGCCGAACTGGTTGTTGCTGTTGTTCGGACCCGAGAACACTTGGCTGCCGCTCGTCAGCGTCGTGCCAGCGTAGCTAGCGTCGTTCAGGCCCATCACGCCCAGACCCGAACCGCCGCTGTTCTTAGCATAGGCCAGGTTGAAGTAAGCGTCGGTGCGCTTCGACAGAGCGTAGTCGGTGCCGACCACGAACAGCCACGGGTTGCCCGTACCGCTGTTCTTGAACTGTTGGTAGTAAGCCGTACCCGTCAGCGTCAGAGCCGGCGTAGCTTGGTAGCCCAGGCCTGCCCAGTACAGGTTCGAACGCAGGTTGCCATTGCCAGCAACGGTTGCGTAGTTAGCCTTGTACCAACGGTAGCCAGCGTACAGCTTGGCCGGGCCGAAGGCGTACGTGCCAGCGATCGTGGCGCGTTGTTCCTTGTTGTCGCTGCCAACAACCGTCGAGTTGGTCGAGTCATACACTGCGCCGATGCCCAGCGGGCCGCCAGCGTAGTTAGCACCCAGGCTCCACTCACGGCCGGTCTTGCTGCTGCCAGCAACTTCGTTGCCGTTGTTGTTGAACGAGTACAGAGCCGAGACGTTCAGGCCACCGAACGTGCCGATGTACTTAACGGCGTTGTCAGCACGACCCGAGAAGAAGGCGTCTTGCGAAGCCAGCGAGTAACGCGTGGCGATTGCCATCGGGTCATAGATCAGCGAGAAGTCATACAGCAGGTTTTGCTGGCGACCCAGGGTCAGCTGACCCCACTGGCCTTGCAGACCGACGTAAGCGTTACGACCGAACAGGCGGCCACCTTGAGCCGACGTGCCGGTGTCAATGTTGAAGCCGCTTTCCAGGTTGAAGATACCCTTCAGGCCACCGCCCAGGTCTTCAACGCCACGCAGGCCCCAACGCGAGCCCGACAGGCCGCCCGAATCCAGGCCAATACGCGAGCCGCTGGAACCAGCGGTTGCGCCCGGCACCTTGTTTGCGTAGGTCAGACCAGCGTCGACCACGCCGTACAGGGTCACGGAGGATTGTGCATAGGCGCCACCGGCGGCCAGAGCTGCAACAGCAGCTGCAAACAGTTTCATCTTCATATCGACACTTTCCTTGTCAACTGATTGGGAAATCTTGACTGTCCTTATGGACGACGCAGATACCTCACGTCTGACCGCATTATGGGCCAGCGTTGACAGATTCCGGAAACCCTTTCTGGCTCTGGAGCACGATTTGCGGCCAAGTTGTTGCTCATGGGCAACACGCAGGAGCCCCCCTCGGACGGGGGTCAGAACCGGCTTTTGGCGCGATGGCGCGGGGGTTGGCGGGCGATTGTCAGGGGCAGGCGAAGCGCCATTTTTGTCACCCGGGTGTCGACAGAAATTGTCGCCTTCTCGCCACGCCACCCTCAAAAGAGATCAGTGAATCTCTTTTCCATTAGCGGCCGAGCGCGGCACGCCATCGCTTCAGGAAATCGGCACGGCGAAGCTGATCTTGATGGGCGAGTAAACCCGGGCCGACTGGAATGGGCCTGTGCGTATTGCCTAGTTCGGCGAGCAGGCGCTTGGCGGTCAGCCCGGTCTCGACGTCCTGACGCAGCGAGAAGAGGAACGCGCGGTCAGCCATGACGCTCTGGCCATCACGCGAGAGCATGAAGTCGAGCCACAGCCGCGCGGCGTTCGGCCGGGCGGCGCGGCGGGCAATGAAGGCGACGCGCGTGGCGACCAACGTGTAGTCAGTCGGCATCTTGATGGCGAGCGCGGGATTGCGATCGGCGTAGCGCGCGGCGTACGAGCCGATCACGTCGTAAGCGAGCAGGCTTTCACCAGAAGCCACGCGCTCCAGCATGGCGGCCGTCGTGATGTACAAGTTGACGTTGACGCCACCCAATGCCTTGGCAACATCCCAGAACACGGGCGATGTACGCGCATCTTCCGCAGCAAACAGGAAGGCGGAGCCCGAGTGCTCGATGTCGTACGCGGCGACGCGGCCACGCAGCAAGTCGCGATGGCTGTTGAGAATGCGGGCGAAATCGGCGTGCGTGGACGGCACCAGATCGGCGGGCAACTGGCGTGCGTTGTAGACGAAGACGACCGGCTCGTAGCTCGTGCCGTAGGCTTCGTTCTTCCAGATCGCCCAGGACGGCAGGTACGGCCGTTCGGGTGACGCATACGACAGTGCGTGGCCATCGTTGACGAGCTTGAACTGCTCGGGCATCGCCGAGCTCCACACGACGTCGGCGCCGGGTGACTTGGCGGCCAGTTCAGCGAGGAAGCGTCGATAGATGTCGTCGCTGTTCTGCTCGCGGTAGTCGACGGTGATGCCGGGGTAACGCGCCTCGAATGCGCGGATGAGCGGATGCGCGGCGGCAAAGTCCGTTGTCGAGTAGACCGTGACGCGGCCTTCGCGACGGGCAGCGTCGATCATCGCGCCGTAGTCGCGTGGGTAGTACGACGGCAGCTCGGGCGCGGGCGTGGCCAGCCATTGCGCGCGGCTTTCAAGTGAAACAGCACCTCCCGCTGCCAACAACGCGGCGGTCTGGCACAGCCAGCGGCGACGGGAATTTGGGATGGACGACATGCAAGTCAGGCCGCATCGGTTGGATGGTGTGATCGGCGATGTGGCCGGGATCAGGGCGCCACGCATTATCATGAAAAAGCACACAGAACGATATTGAGAGACACCCGATGCGGATCTTGCTGGTGGAGGATGAGGACGAATTGGCGGCGTGGCTGGCGCGTGCGCTGGCACAAAGCGGCTTCGTGATCGAGCGCGCGGCTGATGGCGTGATCGCGGAAGCGTTCCTCGGCTCCGGAGAGTTTGACGCGGTGGTACTGGACCTGCGCCTGCCACGCAAGGACGGTTTTGCGGTGCTGGCCGACATGCGCGCGCGCGACGACCGCACGCCGGTGCTGATCCTCACGGCGCAGGGCGCGCTGGATGAGCGCGTGCGCGGCTTGAACGCGGGCGCGGATGATTTCCTCACCAAACCGTTCGCGCTGTCCGAGCTGGAAGCGCGACTGATGGCGCTGATCCGCCGCAGCCGCGGCCGGGCGTTCCCGCGCCTGCGCTGCGGGCCACTGGAGTTCGACACCGGGCGCAAGGCGTTCCTGCTATCGGGCGAACCGCTATCGCTCACGCCGCGCGAGCACGCTGCGCTGTCGGCGCTGCTGCATAAGACCGGCCAGCCGATCGCCAAGGTGCATCTGTTCGACAAGGTGTTCAACCTCGACAGTGATTCAAGCCCCGATGCAGTGGAGGTGGTCGTGCACCGCCTGCGCAAGAAGCTGGCGGGCACGGGCGTGCAGATCGTCACCGTGCGCGGCCTCGGCTACATGCTCGAAGCCGGTACCAGCGACACCGACACCGCCGGCGACAGCACCACCTCATGAAGCAACGCCTTGCCCTGCTGCCGCGCAGCCTGAAGCTCACGCTGCTGTGGCTGCTGCTACCCGGGTTGATCGGCGTGCTGGCGATCGACATCGTGACGGCGTACCAGGCGCTGCGCAGCGCGACTGACCGCGCGTACGACCGTGCCCTGCTCGGCTCGGTGCGCGCCATCGAGAACGGCGTGACGATCGAGCGGGGGCAGGTGCAAGTCAACGTACCGTATGTGGCGCTGTCGATGTTCGAGTCGACCGCGCAGAGCAGCGTCTACTATCGCGTCGCCTTCGAACCCGCACCGGGCAAAGCCCCCGAGGCCGCGCTCACCGGGTATGACGACTTGCCACTGCCCACCACGCGCCTGGAAAACGACACCGAGTTTTTCTACGACGCGCTGTATCACGGTGAGCCGGTGCGCGTAGCTGCCGTCGCTAAGCCGCTGTATCAGCCGGGGCTGCCAGCGCGCATCGTGATTCAGGTGGCCGAGACCATCGAGACGCGGCGCGCGCTGCAGCAAGCCGTCTGGCGAGGCACGCTGCTGCGCGATGCGGCACTGGTAGTGGTGAGCGCGGCGCTGCTGTGGCTGGGCGTGACCGTGGCGTTGCGGCCGCTAAACCGCCTTGCGCGCAGCATCGCCGTCCGCGCCTCCGACGACTTGCGGCCGCTCGACGCGACCGATGTGCCCGCCGAGGTGCGTCCGCTGGTGGAAGCGATCAACCACCACATCCATCGCTACGCAGAACTGGCGGAAGCGCAAAGCCAGTTCCTCGCCGACGCATCGCATCAGATGCGCACGCCGCTGGCAGTGCTGCTCACGCAAGCCGAGTACGCGCTGCGCGAGACCGATCCGGTGCGTGTGCGTGAAAGCCTCACGGCCATCATCGCGCGGTTGCAGTCGACCAACCGGCTGACCTCGCAGTTGCTCGCGCTCGCCCGCGCGCGCCATGCGGGGCAGGATGCACCGGCCGAGACCTTCGACCTGGGCGAGCTGGCGCGCGACGTAGTGGTCGACGCATTGCCGCTGGCACGCGAGAAGCAACAAGACCTGGGATGGGACGATGCGGGGCTCACCACGCCGCTGTCCGTCACAGGCTATCCGGCGTTTCTGCGCGAGGCCCTCTCCAACCTTGTGCACAACGCGATCCGCTACACGCCGGCGGGCGGGCGCATCACCGTGCGGGCGATTGCTGATGGCGACACCGCGCTCGTCTGCGTGGACGACACCGGCCCCGGCATGAGCGCCGACGAACGCGCGCACGCATTCCAGCGCTTCCGCCGTGCGCATGAGGGCGGTGGTCGTGCGGGTAAACCCAGGAGCGCGCCGAAAGATGCGCGCTATGCAGCCGAGGGCTCTGGCCTGGGACTGGCCATTGCACGGGCCTATGCGGCCCGCAGCGGCGGGCAGATCGAACTGGCCGATGGCGAGCCGAACGGGCATGGCGGCGTGGGATTGTCGGCGCGGATTCGCGTGCCGCTTACACCATCGGCAACGTCTCCTGAGCATGCTGCAACGCAGCAGCCGCAATGAAAGCGTGGCGAAAGCGCGCGATTTCTATAATCCGCCGCACCTGGGGCCATCCGTCCGAGCTACACGCAACAAGCCATAAGTAGCCGGCCCCACACCATCACAAGCAAACAGGAGACAAACCCATGCTTCGTGGCCGCATTTTGCCCCGTCTTGTGCCCGCGCACGCCGCTCTCGTTTCGATTGCTGCTGCCGCTCTGACCCTCAGCACCGCTGCACTCGCACAAGTCCCGGCTGGCTATCCCGCCAGCTACGCCGACACCATCGCCGCCGCCAAGAAAGAAGGCAAGGTCGTGGTCTACGCAACGACTGACACCAAGGCCGCAGATCCGCTGATCAAGGACTTCGAGTCGCTCTACCCCGGCGTGAAGGTCGAGTACAACGACATGAACAGCAGCGAGCTGTACAACCGCTTCATCAGCGAGCAGGCCGCCGGCGGCGCCTCGGCTGACATGATGTGGAACTCGTCGATGGACTCGCAGCTCAAGCTCGCGCAGACCTACGCGATGAAGTACGACTCGCCGGAAGTGCCGAACCTGCCGACCTGGGCCGTCCACAAGGGCATCGCCTACGGCACGACGTATGAGCCGGCCGTGTTCCTGTACAACAAGCGCCTCATCAAGGATTCGGAAGTGCCGCAAACGCACGCCGATTTCGCCAAGCTGGTCAGCAGCCAGCCCGAGCGCTTCAAGAACAAGGTCACGACGTACGACATCGA
This sequence comes from Ralstonia sp. 24A2, assembly GCF_051783885.1. Lineage (NCBI taxonomy): Bacteria > Pseudomonadati > Pseudomonadota > Betaproteobacteria > Burkholderiales > Burkholderiaceae > Ralstonia > Ralstonia sp. 24A2. Next base: position 86,744 of record NZ_JBPVZD010000002.1, read on the forward strand.
GAAGTCCGCCGTGGGCTTCATGATGGCCGCGCAGGACAACCAGGATTCGCCGCAGTACTTCGACTTCATCAAGGCCGTTGGCCCGAACCTGGTGCTGCAGTCGTCCACCGGCACGATGATGGAGCGCGTGGCCTCGGGCGAGAACCTGGTGGCCTATAACATCCTCGGCTCGTACGCGATTGCGCGCGCCAAGAAGGATCCGTCGATCGGCATCGTCTATCCGAAGGACTACACGCTGGTGGTCTCGCGCGTGGCGATGATCGCCAAGAAGGCGAAGAACCCGAACGCGGCCAAGCTGTGGCTGGACTACATCCTGTCCAAGCGCGGCCAGGACATCCTCGCCAACAAGTCGGACCTGCACTCGCTGCGTGACGACGTGACGGGCGAAGCGACCGCCGCCGGCCTGAAGAAGATCCTCGGCAACTCCATCAAGCCGATTCCGGTGGACGAGTCGATCCTGACGTTCCTGGAACCGAAGAAGCGCCTGGACTTCATCAAGCAATGGCGCACCGCCGCCGGCCGTTGATCTGCTGACTTGCTGATCACGACTCCTCTCATCTGACCGACCTGCCGGCGCCATCCGTACCTGGCGCCGGCTCCTCTTGGAGGCACCATGCGTTCTCTAGCGCAAGACCGTGCCGCCGCTTCGCAAGTCTCCCTCAAGCGCTCGCCCTGGACGCGTGTGGGACAGGCTTTGCCGCGCGGCGTGGTCATCCTGCTTACCGCGCTGGCGATTTTCACGCCGCTGGCGCTGATCTTCTACCAGAGCTTTCTGTCCGCGCCGTTCTTCATGCCCGACGCGCTGGCGGGGCTCGATGCGTATCGATTCATCTTCGATGATCCGGATTTCTGGCACGCATTCGAAAAGTCCGCCGCGCTGGCCCTCGGCCTGGCGGTGATCTCGGTGCCGCTGGGCGGCATGCTGGCCTTCCTGATGGTGCGCTCAGACCTACCCGGCCGCCGCATCATCGAGCCGATGCTGATGATCCCGGTGTTCGTTTCGCCGATGGTGCTGGCCTTCGGCTACGTGGTGTCGGCCGGCCCGGTCGGCTTCTACACGATCTGGTTCAAGCACATCTTCGGTGGCGTGCCCTGGAACGTGTATTCGTTCACCAGCATCATCATCATCGCGGGCCTGACGCACGTGCCGCACGTGTATCTGTATGTGTCGTCTGCACTGCGCAGCCTGGGCTCGGACGTGGAAGAGGCGGCGCGTATCGCGGGGGCCTCGCCACTGTCAGTGATGCTTAACGTGAGCCTGCCGATGGTGCGCCCCGCCCTGCTGTATGCAGCCGTGCTGGTGGTCTTCCTCGGCTTCGAGGTGTTCGGCCTGGTGCTGGTGCTGGGCGATCCGGAAGGCCACCTCGTGCTGGCCACGTACCTGTACAAGCTGACCAACAAGCTCGGCACGCCGGCCTATCACCTGATGGCGGCCGTGGCGGTGTGCTTGGTGATGGTGACGTTCCCGCTGGTACTGCTGCAGCGCTACATGCTGAAGTCGGCCAACCGCTTCGTCACGGTCAAGGGCAAGGTCACGCGCAGCCGTCCGCTGCCTCTGGGCTCGTGGCGCTGGCCGGCGTGGGCGGTGGTGGTGCTGTGGTTCTTCATCTCGGTGGTCGTGCCGCTGTCGGGCATTGCGCTGCGCGCCTTCGTGTCGAACTGGGGTGAAGGCGTGTCGCTCACGGATGCTGTGTCGCTGACGGCCTTCCATCAAATCTTCGAGCAGCCCCAGTTCCTGCGCGCGATGATCAACACGGTGCTGATCGGCGTGATCGGCGGTGCCATCGCCGTGGCTTGCTACACGTGCATCGGCCTGGCCATGCACCGCAAGCCGGACGGCTGGACGCGCTTCCTCGATTACAGCGTGCTGGTGCCCCGCGCGATTCCGGGCCTGCTGGCCGGTCTGGCCTTCCTGTGGGTGTTCCTGTTCGTACCGAACTGGATCGAGACCTTGCTGACCGACAGCAGCGTGCCCTTCGCCAACTGGATCATCGAGCACGTCGTGCCGAGCCTGCGCGATCTACGCAGCACGATCTTCAGCGTGTGGATTGCCTACACGGTGGTGTGGATGGCTTACGGCCTGCGGCTGATCTCGGCCGCGCTGCTGCAAGTCGGCCCAGAGCTGGAAGAAGCTGCGCGCTCGGTGGGTGCCAGCCGCGCCCGCACCACGCGCGACGTGACCGTGCCGCTCACGCGCTACGGCCTGCTCGGCGCCTGGCTGCTGATCTTCCTGATTTTCGAGCGCGAGTACTCGACCGGTGTGTACCTGCTCTCGCCGGGCACCGAGACGATCGGCTCGATGCTGGTTTCCCTGTGGGCGGGCGGCGCCATCGATATCGTCGCCGCGCTGTCCTTCGTCAATATCGTGCTAGTGGCCGTCGGCCTCGGCATCGCACTGCGTTTCGGGGTAAAGCTCCATGATTGAACTCACTGTCAACGACCTGCACCTGCAATACGGCAACAACCCGGTCCTCAAGGGTGTCTCGATGCAGCTGCAGAAGGGCGAGGTCGTCTCGCTGCTGGGCCCGTCCGGTTCGGGCAAGACCACGCTGTTGCGTGCCGTCGCCGGCCTGGAACAGGCCAGCCAGGGCACCGTCCAGATTGGCGATCGCGTCATGTTCGACGGCGCCAAGAAGCTCGACGTGCCGGCCGAAGGGCGCAACCTGGGCCTGGTGTTCCAGTCCTACGCGCTGTGGCCGCACAAGACCGTGGCCGAGAACGTTGCGTACCCGCTCAAGCTGCGCAAGACACCGTCCGCGCAGATCAAGGAACGCGTGCAGGCCGTGCTGCAGCAACTGGGCCTCGGCCATCTGGGCGAGCGCTTCCCGAGCCAGCTCTCCGGCGGCCAGCAGCAGCGCGTGGCGATTGCCCGTGCGCTGGTCTACAACCCGCCCGTGATCCTGCTCGATGAGCCGCTCTCCAACCTCGACGCCAAGCTGCGCGAAGAAGCCCGTGCCTTCCTGCGCGAGCTGATCGTGCGCCTGGGGCTCTCCGCGTTGATGGTCACACACGACCAAAGCGAAGCGATGGCCATGTCCGACCGCATCCTGCTACTGAACAACGGCGTGATTGAACAGCAAGGCACGCCCGAGCAGATGTACGGCGCGCCTGAGACGCTCTTCACCGCCGAGTTCATGGGCAGCAACAACCGCGTCAACGGCAAGATCGCTGAAGTGCGCGACGGCATGGCCCGTCTGGTGGACGAGGCAGGTGGTTGGTCGCTGTGGGGTGTGGCGCGCGGCGATCTGAAGCCGGGCGCGTCGGCTCATGGCGTGATTCGTCTGGAGCAGGTGCGCGTGGGTGTGGACAACGCAGACAACACGATCCACCTACCCTTGGCGACGCGCATGTATCTGGGTGACCGCTGGGAATGCCTGTTCCGCGCCAGCGGTGCGGCGGGCACGGGCCTGCGTGCCTACGCCAGTAGCGCTCCGAGCGATGGCCAGTACGCGCTGACCTTCCCGCGCGAGCAGTTCTGGTTGTACGCCGCATAAGCGGTTTCAACGGCAACAAAAAAGGCAGCTTCGGCTGCCTTTTTCTTTGGACCTTTCGATGATCGGTGGATCAGTCCTTCACCACCGGAAGATGTTCGGGGTCAGCCGCAGGTGCCACGGTCTTGCGCAGGAAGATGGCCGCCAGGATCAGTCCCAGCTCATACAGCAGCCACAGCGGCACGGCCAGCAGCAGTTGCGACATCACATCGGGCGGCGTGACGACCGCTGCAATCACAAATGCGCCCACCACCACATACGGCCTTGCCTGGCGCAGCTTTTCCAGGCTGACGATGCCAAAGCGCACCAGCACCATCACCACCACGGGCACCTCAAAAGTGATGCCGAACGCCAGGAACGTGGTCATCGCAAAGCTGAGGTACTTGTCGATGTCGGTCGACATCTCCGCGCCCAGCGGCGCGTTGTAGTGCGCCATCACCTTGAACACGGTCGGGAAGACGAGGAAGTACGCAAACGCGACGCCGCACAGGAACAGGATGTAGGTGCTGACCACCAGCGGCATGATCATGCGCTTCTCGTGCGAGTACAGGCCCGGCGCCACGAAGCGCCAGATCTGATACAGCACCCACGGCAACGCGATCAGAAAGGCCGCCAGGAGCGTCACCTTCATCGGCACGAAGAACGAGCCGGTGACGTCCGTCACGATCATGTGGCCGTTCTTGGGCAGCGCCTGAATCAACGGCCTCGAGAACAGGTTGAAAATGTCCGGCGCCCAGTAGACTAGGCCCAGAAAGATCAGCAGCACGCCCGCACCGGCCTTGACGATGCGCTCGCGCAGCTCGACCAGGTGCGAGATGAAGGTTTCCTGCGCGCCGTCCTCGGGCGATTGCGGATCGAGCGGAGCGGCACTCATGTCGGCTGGATGGGGATGCGGTCAGAGCACCCGGCGGTGGGCGCTCGGAGAATCATTCGAAGAAGGAACGCCCACGCGATTGCGCGGCAACGATGGGCGGACGGTGACGCTTGACGCGTGCCGCGCCCGATTGCGCCCACATGCGCACGCCCTGCTTCTGGCGATACCACTTGGGCATCGAGAGCTGCTTGTTGCGCCAGCTGTTGCGGCCGTTGCGTGACTTGCCCGGTGCCGGGCGCCAGTCGGGGGCGGAAGTGGCAGTCTCGCGCAGCGCCGGATCGCCGAGCGCCTCGTTCAGGCGTTCGTTGATTTCCGACGTGTGCTTGCTGACTTCCTGGTGGATGGTCTGCTCGACATTGCGCGCGGCCTGCTCAAAGTCGGTGCGCATCTTGCGCAGCTCTTCGAGTTCGATCTCGCGGCTCACCTCGGCCTTCACATCGGCGATGTAACGCTGCGCGCGGCCGAGCAAGGCGCCAGCGGTGCGCGCCACCTTGGGCAAGCGCTCCGGCCCGATGACGACGAGCGCCACCATGCCAATCAACGCCAGCTTGGAAATACCGAGATCGATCATCGGTCAGCGTGCGATGGTGCTCAGCCTTGCTTGGACTTGTCGCGCGCTTCGACGTCGATCGTCGTCGCGTCGTGCAGCTCGCGCGGCGGCTGGCCGGCGGTCTGTTGCGGTTGTTGCGAACCTGCCGGCTTGTCTTCCTGGCCTTCGCGCATGCCGTCCTTGAAGCCCTTCACGGCGCTGCCCAGGTCCGAACCGATGTTGCGCAGCTTCTTCGTGCCGAACACCATCATGATGATCACCAGCACGATCAGCCAGTGCCAAATGCTAAAGGAACCCATGTCCTACTCCCACGTAAATACGACTGGTGACGCCGCAGCGATGGCGGCGCCATTGGTTGATTACTGATTGGCGTACATCGGCTTGCTGTCGTTCAGGTACAGCCAGCCCTTCACAATACGATACAGCATCCAGATACCCAGAACCCAAAGCACCGCAAAGCCGATAAAGGCCAGCGGAATGAGCATCACTCCGATCACACCCCATAGTACGCACCACCAGAACGAACGGATCTGCCAACGAAAGTGCGACTCGTACAGCGTGCCGCGCACATCGTCGCGCTTAACATACCCGACGATGATGGCAATCAATGCAGTGATGCCGCCGGTCAACCAAAAAATGGCGTAGAGCGCATACAGGATATGCGTCAGCCGTCGCAGCCCGGCCAGACGTTCTTCGTCTGTCGTCACTGTCACTGCCGATCCGTAGTTGTCCACGCTGCCTCCCTGCGACGATTCGTCACCGATCAGTCACCTGCGGCGTCGCGAGCTTGCGACTTGCGCAACGCCTTCTCTTCCAATCCTGAGAGTCCTTCGCGGCGCGCCAGTTCGTTGACCACGTCATCCGGCGTGAGATCAAAGTGCGACAGCAGCACCATGGTGTGGAACCACAGGTCCGCCACTTCGTAGACAACCTTGCTGCGTGCCTCGTCGGTCATGCCGGCAGCGCGGGCATCCTTGGCGGCCATGACCGTCTCGGTGGCCTCTTCGCCGATCTTTTTGAGGATGGCGTCGTCGCCCTTGTTGAACAGGCGGGCGATGTAGCTCTTGTCCGGGTCGCCGCCGTTGGCGAGCTTGCGGGATTCGAGCACCTCGCCTAGGCGGCGCAGGGTGTCACTCATGGTTGTGGCCAGGCTTGCCGGCGTAGATGTCGTCAGGATTCTTGAGCACGGGCTCAACGGTGTGCCAATCGCCGTCTTCTGCGTTGCCCTCGAACTTCTGGAAGAAGCACGCGTGGCGGCCAGTATGGCAGGCGATCCCGCCGACTTGTGTGACACGAAGCAAAACCACGTCTTCGTCGCAGTCCAGGCGGATTTCGTGCACCTGCTGGATGTGCCCGGATTCCTCGCCCTTGTGCCACAGACGCTTGCGCGAACGCGACCAGAACACGGCTTCGCCGGTTTCCACGGTCTTCTGAAGCGCCTCACGGTTCATGAAGGCGAACATCAGCACATCGTTGCTGCCCTGCTCCTGCACGATCACCGGCACGAGGCCGTTGTCGTCCCAGTGGACCTTGTTCAGCCACTTCTTGCTCATGATCCGATCCGTACTGGAATGCCTTTCTCAGCCATGAATTGCTTGGCCTGGCCGACGGTGTATTCACCGTAGTGGAAGATGCTGGCGGCCAGCACCGCATCGGCGTGGCCTTGCTGGATACCGTCAGCCAGATGCTGCAGGTTGCCGACGCCGCCAGAGGCGATGACCGGCACCGGCACGGCGTCCGATACAGCACGCGTGAGGTCGAGGTCGAAACCAGCCTTGGTGCCGTCGCGATCCATGCTGGTGAGCAGAATCTCGCCGGCGCCGCGTTGCGCCATTTCGCGTGCCCAGGCCACGGCGTCCAAGCCCGTGCCCTTGCGTCCGCCATGCGTGAACACTTCCCAGCGCGGCGCTTCGCCTTCGGCCGACACCTTCTTGGCGTCGATCGCCACGACGATGCACTGCGCGCCATGGCGGGCGCTGGCGTCCGACACGAGCTGCGGATTCGACACCGCCGACGAGTTCATGCTGATCTTGTCCGCACCCGCGTTGAGCAGTCGACGCACATCTTCCAGCGCGCGGACGCCGCCACCGACCGTGAGCGGAATGAAAACCTGCGATGCCACCGCCTCGATGATGTTCAGCATCAGGTCGCGCCCGTCAGACGTGGCCGTGATGTCGAGGAACGTGATTTCGTCGGCGCCCTGCTCGTCGTAGCGGCGCGCGATTTCAACGGGGTCGCCCGCGTCGCGCAATTCGACGAAGTTGACGCCCTTGACCACCCGGCCGTTGGTCACGTCCAGGCAGGGGATGATTCGTTTGGCTAGCATGATGAGTCGGGCGCCGGAGCACCCGTTGAGCGCCGCTTATTGAGTACGAATTAAGCGGCGCCGAGTTTGTCCGCGAGAGCTTGCGCTTCCTTGAAGTTCAGATCGCCGGAGTAGATAGCGCGACCACAGATCACGCCTTCCACGCCATATTCTTCGACCGCACACAGGTGGTCGATATCCTTCAGGTTGGACAAGCCGCCGCTGGCGATCACTGGAATCTGCACCGACTGCGCGAGCTTGAGCGTGGCCTCGATGTTGATGCCCTGCAGCATGCCGTCGCGGCCGATGTCGGTGTAAATGATGCCTTCGACGCCGTAGTCCTCGTACTTCTTGGCCAGATCCACCACTTCATGGCCGGTGAGCTTGCTCCAGCCGTCGGTGGCGACCTTGCCGTCCTTGGCGTCGAGCCCGACGATGATGTGGCCGCCAAACGCAGTGCACGCGTCCTGCAGGAAGCCCGGATTCTTCACCGCCGCCGTGCCGATGATCACGTACGACAGACCGTCGTCCAGCCAGCGCTCGATGGTGTTCAGATCGCGGATGCCGCCGCCGAGCTGCACCGGAATCTCATCGCCCACTTCGGCGATGATGGCCTTGATGGCGGCCTCGTTGCGCGGCTTGCCCACGAAAGCGCCGTTCAGATCGACAAGATGCAAGCGGCGCGCGCCCTGTTCGACCCAATGCCGCGCCATGGCAGCGGGGTCTTCCGAGAACACGGTGGCTTGATCCATATCGCCTTGCTTGAGGCGCACACACTGACCGTCCTTCAGGTCGATGGCGGGGATGAGCAGCATAGTCGTAACGACAAAGTTGAGGGGGTGGGGTTAAACGGGATTCAGCAGCAAGGTCTGCGACGGCGACGCCGAGCTCACGGATTCCAGTGCACGAAATTCCGGTAGATCTGCAGGCCGGCTTGCGCACTTTTTTCCGGGTGAAACTGTGTTGCAAAAATATTATCCCGGGCGATGGCACAGGTAAACCGCACGCCGTATTCGGTCTCTCCGACCGATTCTGCGGCGTTGGCGGGCCGTGCATAGTAGCTGTGCACGAAATAGAAGTAACTCTGATCGGGCACACCTTCCCAGAGAGCATGGGCGCGGGTCTGATGCACGCGGTTCCACCCCATCTGAGGCACTTTGTACCGCGAACCGTCCGGCTGCAACTGGCCGTCCAGTTCAAAGCGGACCACTTCGCCCTTGATCAGGCCGAGGCCCGGCGTGTATTCCTGGCCGGCGCGCGCTTCGGTACTGCGCTCGAGCAGCATTTGTTCGCCCACGCACACGCCGAGCATCGGTTTGGTGCGAGACGCTTCCAGCACAGCATCGCGCAGACCGGATTGGTCGAAGGCCGCCATGCAGTCGGGCATGGCACCCTGCCCCGGCAGCACCACGCGGTCGGCGGCGCGAATTTCGTCGGCTTGCGCACTGATGCGCACATCGGCCTCCGGAGCAACGGCCATCAGGGCCTGCGCCACCGAGCGCAGATTACCCATGCCGTAATCGACGATTGCGATCTTAGTCATGACTTCACTTAGGACTTAAGTACGGGCAACAGGGTTTTCAACCCGTCTACGATGAATTCCACGGCCAGCGCCGCCAAGATCAAACCCATCAACCGCGTGCCAACGTTGATGCCGGTGCGACCAATCACGCGGGCGATCGGCTCGGCGGCGCGCAGCACAATCCAGACCACCAGCGCGATTCCCACGCCCACGCCGGCCAGCAGAAACAGCTCCCACCAGTGTTTGGTCTTGCCCGCATAGACGATCACCGTGCTGATCGAGCCAGGGCCCGTGAGCAGCGGAATCGCCAGCGGCACGACGGCAATGCTCGCCTTGGCGCCGGCCTCGTCCTCTTCTTCGGGCGTGGCCTTGGTGCGGCTGGTCTGCGCGTTCAGCATGTTCAGCGCGATCATGATCATGATGATCCCGCCACCCACCTGCAACGAACCGACCGAAAACCCGAAAAAGCCGATGATCTGCTCGCCCAGCAACGCCGACAGGCCAATCACGATCGCCACCGAAATCGCGGCAACCTTGATGGTGCGGCGCTTTTCCTCATCCGTCTGGCTTTCGGTCAGGCTGATGAAGAACGGGATCGCGCCGATCGGGTTGATCAGCGCGAGCAGCGAGAAAAAGCTCTTGGTCAGATCCATCGGATCGGTGGCCGTTTTTGGAGTCGGGTAGGCGCGGCCAGGCCGACGCGGTGGATCAGAGTGCGCCCTTGGTCGACGGAATGGTGCCAGCAGCACGCGGATCGATCTCGACCGCCATGCGCAGCGCGCGGCCAAAGGCCTTGAACACGGTTTCGATCTGGTGATGCGCGTTGATGCCGCGCAGGTTGTCGATATGCAGCGTCACGCCGGCATGGTTGACGAACCCGCGGAAGAATTCGATGGACAGGTCCACGTCAAAGTTGCCGACGCGCGCACGCGTGAACGGCACGTGGAACTCCAGGCCCGGACGGCCGGAGAAGTCGATCACCACGCGCGACAGGGCTTCGTCCAGCGGCACGTAGCTGTGGCCGTAGCGCACGATGCCCTTCTTGTCGCCGATGGCCTTGGCAACCGCCTGGCCAAGCGTGATGCCGACGTCTTCCACGGTGTGGTGATCGTCGATATGGGTGTCGCCAGTGGCCGAAACGTCCAGGTCGACCATGCCGTGACGGGCGATCTGATCGAGCATGTGGTCGAGGAAGGGGACGCCGGTGTTCAGCGTCTGCTTGCCCGTGCCGTCCAAATCAAGGGCGACGCGGATCTGCGTTTCAGAGGTGTTGCGAGTGACCTCGGCACGGCGGCTCATGGGGCTTCCTGCAGCGATGCGGCGAAGGCATCGAGAAATTGCGCGTTTTCTTCGGGATTGCTGACCGTCACGCGCAGACAGTTGGCCAGCAACGGGTGCATTTTACTGACGTTTTTGATGAGAACCCGCCGTTTTAGCAGGCGATCGAACATTTCCGCTGCATCGGGTACGCGCACTAGGATGAAGTTGGCGGCGCTCGGGAAGACTTCAACACCCGGCAGCGCAGCCAGCGCGTCGATCAGCTTGGTCCGCTCGGCGCGCAGGGTCGCTGCCTGGGCATCGAGCACATCCACGTGTTCGAGCACGAACTGGGCGGTCGCCTCGGTCAGCACGTTGATGTTGTACGGCGGACGCACCTTGTCCAGCTCAGCAATCCACTTCGGATGGCCGGCCACGTAGCCCAGGCGGATGCCGGCCAGGCCCAGCTTGGAGACGGTGCGCATCACCAGCAGGTGGTCGAAGTCCGGCAGGCGCGGCATCCAGCTGTGCTGCGCAAATGGCTGGTAGGCCTCGTCGACCACCACCAGGCTCTGGCAGACCGGCCCGCGTGCAGCGCGGATGATGGCATCCATGTCGGCGGCGTCGAACAGGTTGCCGGTCGGGTTGTTCGGATACGCCAGATAGATGACGGCGGGCTGGTGCTCAGCCATGGCGGCCAGCATCGCTTCGCGGTCGAGCGTCAGGTCGACCTTGAGCGGCACGCCGACAAAGTTCAGCCCCAGCAACTGCGCCGACATCGCGTACATCACGAAGCCCGGCAGCGGGGCCAGCACGGTCGCGCCCGGCTTGGCTGCGGCGATGGCGATGAGGCTGATGATCTCGTCCGAACCGTTGCCCAGCAGCACTTCAGAGCCGACCGGCACGTGCATCACGCGCTTGAGCTGCGCCTTGAGCGCGTCGGCGGTCGGCACCGGGTAACGGTTGAGTGCGACATCAGCCAGGCGCTTGCCCAGCGCATCGCGCAGCATCGCCGGCAGCGGGTACGGGTTCTCCATCGCGTCCAGCTTGACCATGCCGGTGGCGTCGGGCACGTGATACGCGCCCATCGCGCGCACGTCGTCGCGCACGATACGGGCGAGCAGCTCGTCAAGCGAAGGCTGGTCTGGAGCGGCGGTCATTGTGAGGCGGTTGGCGTTATTCGGATTTCGGGGTCAGGCGGTATTCGGCGCTGCGTGCGTGGGCTTGCAAGCCTTCGCCGTAGGCCAACTCGGCGGCGATCTCGCCCAGCATCTGCGCGCCGGCTTCGCTCACCTCGATCAGGCTCGAACGCTTGATGAAGTCGTACACGCCCAGCGGCGACGAGAAACGCGCCGTGCGCGAAGTCGGCAACACGTGGTTCGGGCCCGCGCAGTAATCGCCCAGCGATTCGCTGGTGTACTTGCCAAGGAAGATCGCGCCCGCGTGGCGGATGCGCTCGGCCCATTGGCGCGGGTTCTCGGCGGAGATTTCCAGATGCTCCGGCGCGATGTCGTTGGCGATCTCGCAGGCCTCTTCCATGTCACGCACCTTGACCAGTGCGCCACGGCCCGACAGCGATTCGGCGATCACGTTGCGGCGGGGCATGTCTTCAAGCTGGCGGTTGATGCTGGCTTCCACCTGCGCGATGAACTCGGCGTTCGGGCACAGCAGGATCGACTGCGCGAGTTCGTCGTGCTCGGCTTGCGAGAACAGGTCCATCGCCACCCAGTCCGGGTCGGTCGTGCCGTCGCAGATGACGAGGATTTCCGAGGGACCGGCAATCATGTCGATGCCGACCGTGCCGAACACGCGGCGCTTGGCGGCCGCCACATACGCGTTGCCCGGGCCGACGATCTTGTCGACCGCAGGGACGGTGTCCGTGCCATAGGCCAGCGCACCCACAGCCTGCGCGCCGCCGATCGTGAACACGCGGTCCACCCCGGCGATGCAGGCGGCAGCCAGCACCAGCTCGTTGCGGACGCCACCCGGCGTGGGCACCACCATGATGATTTCTTTGACGCCGGCCACGCGTGCCGGAATCGCGTTCATCAGCACCGACGACGGATACGCCGCCTTGCCGCCCGGCACGTAGATGCCCACGCGATCGAGCGGCGTGACCTTCTGGCCGAGGACGGTGCCGTCAGCTTCTGCGTATTCCCAGCTGTGCGTGCCGCACTCGAGCTTCTGCTTCTCGTGGTACGCACGCACGCGGGCGGCGGCCGCTTCCAGTGCCGCGCGGCGCTTGGGCTCCAGGCCGTCCAGCGCGGTTTGCAGCACGGTGGGCGACAGTTCCAGCGCGGCCACGCTATCGGCTTCGATGCGGTCAAAGCGTTGCGTGGCTTCCAGCACGGCGGCATCGCCGCGGGCTTTCACGTCGGCCAGGATCTGCGCGGCAGCGCGGTCGATGGCTTCGTCTTCGCTCGCCTCGAAAGCGAGCACCTGGCGCAGTTGCGCCGCGAATCCGGCTTCGGCCGAATCCAGCTTACGGATACTCAGGCTCATGCGGGTTCCCCAACAAGCGCGTCCTTGGCGGAAGCGCGCTCGAAAGCGTCGAGGATCGGTGCCAGCCGCTCGCGCTTCAACTTCAGCGCAGCCTGGTTGACGACCAGTCGGGACGAGATCTGCACGATCTCTTCCACCTCGACGAGGTTGTTCGCGCGCAGCGTGCCGCCGGTGCTGACCAAGTCGACGATGGCATCGGCCAGGCCCACCAGCGGGCCCAGCTCCATCGAGCCGTACAGCTTGATCAGGTCGACGTGCACGCCCTTCTTGGCGAAGTGCTCGCGCGCGGTATTCAGATACTTCGTCGCCACCGACAGGCGCGCGCCCTGGCGCACCGCGTTGGCGTAATCGAAGCCCTTGGGCACCGCCACCGACATGCGGCAGCGTGCGATGTTCAGGTCGATGGGCGCATACAGGCCCGCCATGCCGTGCTCCATCAGCACGTCACGGCCGGCCACGCCGAAGTCCGCCGCGCCGTACTGCACGTAGGTCGGCACGTCGGAGGCACGCACGATGATCACGCGCAGCGCCGGGTCTGACGTCGGCAGGATCAGCTTGCGCGAGGTTTCCGGATCTTCGGTCACCTCGATGCCGGCGGCCTTCAGGAGCGGCAGCGTCTCTTCAAAGATGCGGCCCTTGGAGAGCGCCAGCGTGAGCTGATCGGGAGCGGACTGGAGTGCGTTCATGGCCTGCTTGTTCCTTACCTTACGCCTGGATGCGGCGAATCTTCGCGCCGACGGCGGAGAGCTTGTCCTCGATGCGGTCGTAGCCGCGGTCGAGGTGATAGATGCGGTCGACCAGCGTCTCGCCCTGCGCGATCAGGCCGGCAATGACGAGGCTGGCGGAGGCACGCAGATCGGTCGCCATGACGGTTGCGCCCGACAGATGCTCGACGCCCGTTACCACGGCCGTCTTGCCATCGATGACGATGTTGGCGCCCAGGCGGTTCAGTTCCTGCACGTGCATGAAGCGGTTTTCAAAGATCGTCTCCGTCACCGTGGCAGAACCTTCGGCGATGGCGTTGAGCATCATGAACTGCGCCTGCATGTCGGTCGGGAACGCCGGGTATTCCGAGGTGCGGAAGCTCACGGCCTTCGGGCGGCCGGTCATCTGCACGCGGATCCAGTCGTCGCCCGTGGTGAGCGTCACGCCGGCTTCGCGCAGCTTGTCGAGCACGGCATCGAGGATGCCCGGCGGCACGCCGCGCAGCGTCACGTCGCCGCCGGCCGCCGCCACGGCGCACAGGAAGGTGCCGGCTTCGATGCGGTCGGCAATCACCGTGTGCTCGGCGCCGTGCAACGCTTCTACACCCTGGATCACCAGGCGGTCCGTACCGATGCCTTCGATGCGCGCGCCCATCTTCACGAGCAGGTTGGCGAGGTCGGTCACTTCCGGCTCGCGGGCTGCGTTTTCCAGCACGGTTTCGCCGTCGGCCAGCGCGGCGGCCATCAGCAGGTTTTCGGTGCCGGTCACCGTCACCATGTCGGTGACGATGCGTGCGCCACGCAGGCGCTTGGCGCCTTCAGGCAGCTTGGCTTCGATGTAGCCGTGCTCGATGACGATCTCGGCGCCCATCAGCTGCAGGCCCTTGATGTGCTGATCGACCGGACGCGCGCCGATGCCACAGCCACCCGGCAGCGACACGCGTGCGTGGCCGAAGCGCGCCAGCAGCGGGCCCAGCACCAGGATCGACGCACGCATGGTCTTCACCAGGTCGTACGACGCTTCCGGCGAGTGGATGACGGCAGCGTTGAGCGTGACCTCGTGGCCGTCCAGCGTGCCCTCCACGCCCATCTGCCGCAGCAGCTTGAGCATCGTGCGCACGTCCTGCAGATTGGGCACGTTGTGCAGCACCAGCGGCTCAGGCGTCAGCAGCGCGGCGCACAGAATGGGCAGCGCGGCGTTCTTGGCGCCAGACACGCGGATTTCGCCCGACAGCGGGCCATTGCCTTCGATCAGCAGTTTGTCCATGAGCGAGACGTCTCGTCGATCACTTTGGGAGGGGCGCTCGGCGAGCGCGAGGTCGGAATCGGTGTCAGCGGTAACAACAGTGGGATCAAGCTCGGCCATCAGGACTGCCACTCCGCCGGGGTGAGCGTCTTCATGGACAGCGCATGGATCTCCGCACGCATCCGGTCACCCAGCGCCGCATACACGAGCTGGTGACGCTGGATCAACCGCTTGCCTTCAAACTGCGCGCTGACGATGGTGGCGAAGAAATGCTGGCCGTCGCCCTCGACTTCGAGGTGCTCGCACGGCAGGCCGGTTTCGATGTACTGCTTGACTTGTTCGGGTGTGGGCAACATGGCCGTCCCTTCTCCAAAAACGTTAGGGTAGTGCGTCGTGTTGGTTTTATTGACGCATCAATGGCGCAGCTTGTAGCCCGTGCGCAGCATCTGCAGGGCAATCCCCCCCACCACGACCAACGCGATCAGCATCACGCCGAGACTCGTCGCCACCGGCACATCGGACACGCCGAAGAAGCCGTAGCGGAAGCCGTCGATCATGTAGAAGAACGGGTTGGCGTGGGACACCGCCTGCCAGAACGGCGGCAGTGAATGAATCGAATAGAACACGCCCGCCAGGAAGGTGGCCGGCACGATCAAGAAATTCTGGAACGCCGCGAGCTGGTCGAACTTCTCGGCCCAGATGCCGGCGATCAGCCCCAGCGTGCCAAGCACCGCAGCGCCCAGCACGGCAAAGACGATGATCCACAGCGGCTGCGCAAAATGCAGATGCGCAAACAGCGTCGTCACGATCAGCACGCCCGTGCCCACGGCCAGGCCGCGAATGACGGACGCACACACATACGCGCCAAACATCTCCCAGTGCGACAGCGGCGGCAGCATGATGAACACCAGGTTGCCGGTGATCTTCGACTGGATGAGCGACGACGAGCTGTTCGCAAACGCGTTCTGCAACACGCTCATCATCACCAGGCCGGGCACCAGGAAGGCGGTGTAGCTCAGTTGGTCGAACACCTTCACACGGTCTTCCAGCACGTGGCCGAAGATCAGCAGGTACAGCAGCGCCGTCAGCACCGGCGCAGCCACGGTCTGGAAGCTCACCTTCCAGAAGCGCAGCACTTCCTTGTACAGCAGCGTACGGAAACCGACCCAGCGGCCCGGCAGGCTCTCGGGAATGGCGCTCATGCTGCAGGCTCCAGTGCGGTCTCGGGTGTTTGCGGCACAACGGGGATGCCGCCTTCGCGGCGCATGATCTGCACGAACACGTCTTCCAGATCAGCCTTGGCGATTTCCATGTCGTCGATCTCGCAGCCGGCCTGGCGACAGGTGGAGAGAATCTGCTCGACCTCACCGTAGCCCGACAGGCGCAAGCGCACACCGCGCTCGCCGTGGTTGCCCGGCGGCAGACGCAGCCCTTCAAGCGATGCCGGCAGTGCGCCGTTCGCGAAGCTCAGTACCAGTTGCAGCCCGGCGAATTGCGACAGCAGATTGGCCGTGCGATCGAGCGCCACCACCTCGCCAAACTTGAGCATGGCGATGCGGTCACACAGAGATTCGGCTTCCTCCAGGTAGTGCGTGGTCAGCACGACGGTGTGGCCTTCGCGATTCAGGCGCGAGATGAACTTCCACAGCGTCTGGCGCAGTTCGACGTCCACACCGGCGGTCGGCTCATCCAGCACGATCACCGGCGGGCGGTGGACCAGCGCCTGCGCCACCAGCACACGGCGCTTCATGCCGCCGGACAGCGCGCGCATGTTGGCGTCCGCTTTGCTGGTCAGATCCAGGTTGGCCATGACCTCGTCGATCCAGTCGTCGTTCTTGGTCAGGCCGAAATAGCCCGACTGCAGGCGCAACGTTTCACGCACCGTGAAGAACGGATCGAACACCAGTTCCTGCGGCACCACGCCGAGCTTGCGGCGCGCCGTGCGGTAATCGGAGACGACGTCGTGGCCGAGCACGCGCACGCTGCCGGAATCGGCACGATTCAGGCCCGCGAGGATGGAGATCAGCGTGGTCTTGCCCGCGCCGTTGGGGCCCAGCAGGCCAAAAAACTCGCCCTGCTCGACAGACAGGCTCACGCCCTTGAGCGCTTGCAACGACTTGTAGCGCTTGCGGACGTCAGCAATTTCGATGGCTTTCATGGCCGACAAAGTGAACTACCCTGCGCATCTCGTGACCGCTGATCCACATGATCATCGCGACCCCGGACGCCGCGCATGGCGGCGGCAGAGCGACAAACCCAGAATTATAGGGGAACTGCACCAACTCACGGCGGCGCGGCTTACAGCACGGCACCGGAGCTGCCAGAAGCGCGCGCAGCGCCCTGGCCGGGGCGCGGCATCGCGATGTTGGGGAAGACACTGCCCCGCACCGGACGCCGCCTCAATGTCGCGCGTGGTGGTGTTCAGCAGACGCCGGCGCAACGGCCAGCAGAGATTCGACGCCGTAAAGCGTGGCGAGATTGGACAGCGCCTCCGGGGCGCCTGCGATATCGAGTGCGATACCGGCGGACTGCGCCGTGCGCTGCCACGACAGCAGCACCGCCAGCGCGGAAGAATCGACCTTCGACAGCCCAGCACAATCGACGCGCAGCGCGGTAGTGCCGGCCCCGCGCGCTTGATCGAGCTGCACCTCGCCCTCGCGCAGAACGCGCGGCGCTTCACGGTGAGTCAGCGGGCCGGACAAGGTCAACATGGTCGAGTCAGAAAAAGAAACAGCGGTCGAGAGCGACCGCTGTGTGGATTCTACCGGAGTCCAGCTTACTTTGCCGGGCCCTTGGCGAGCTGTGCGTTGCGCTCGTCCAGGAACGACACCAGGCCGGCCACGCCGCCCTTCTTGCTGATGACATCGGCAAACTGATTCTTGTACGTTTCCGACAGCCACAGGCCGCTGATGTTGATGTCGTAGACCTTCCAGCCGTTGGCCGTCTTTTCCATGCGGTAGTCCAGGGCCACCGGCTCGCCGTTGTTGTTGACGGTCGAGCGCACCACCACGTCGGTGTCGGCCGGGTCAGCGCGGAACGGCTTGTACGTGACGGTCTGATTCTTCACGTTGGACAGCGCGCCAGCGTAGGTGCGGATCAGCAGCGTCTTGAAGCCGTCCTGAATCTGTTGCTGCTGCTCGGGCGATGCCTGGTTCCAGAAGCGGCCCATGGCGATCTGCGTGGTGCGATGGAAGTCGGCGCGCGGCACGATCTTCTGGTCGACCAGTTGGAAGACCTTCTGCATGTTGCCGCCACGCAGATCCGGGTCACCCTTGATGGTGGACAGCACATCGTCCACAGCGGTCTTGACGGTGGTTTGTGCGTCGGATTCCTGAGCGTAGACAGGAGCAACTGCCACGGCAGCCGTCAGCGCCAGGCCAGTGAACAGGGAGCGGAGGAGTTTCTTCAGCATAGCGCGTCCTTCTAGTGTGATTTCTAGGTCGCTTGCGGCACGCAAGCCGCAATCTCATTGGCAGTTAGAACAGACAGACCACAAGCGAGTTCGCCCGGGCCGGTCAGTTTTACGCCTTGTCACCTTTGAGGCGACGCTGTTACGTGTGGCGAATCAGCGGCGGAACACCGGCCAGTTAGGCGTAAAGCGCTGATACGGCGACACGGTTGCATCCCCCGTATCGGACGATTTCTTGTTGTCTTGGTCTTCGGGCAGGTTGCCGTCGTAAATCAGGTAGCGACGGCGCTGGAGATAAGCGTCACGCATGAAGGTGTACTTATCGACGGCGCCCTCTTCCAGCACGTTGCTCACGCCGAGCAAGCTGGCACGCACATCCACCACGCGCAGCGCAGCCAGCGAATACGTGATGGTGCTGTTGTGCCAGTACGTCAACGGATCCAGTTGCCAGTCAACCAAGAAGCCTGCCGTGTCACGCACGGTGCTCGGGCCAAGCAGGGGCCACACGACGTACGGACCTGCCGGCACGCCCCACACACCGAGCGTCTGGCCGAAGTCTTCCTTGTGCTTGGGCAGGCCGGCATCCGACGCAATGTCGATCAGGCCGCCCAGACCAAGCACGGTGTTGATCGCTACGCGCATCGTGTCTTCCAGCGCAGCGGTACCTTTGAGCTGCAGCAGGTTGTTGACGGCCGAATAGACGTCACCCGCGTTGGAGAAGAAGTTCGAGACGGCCGTACGCGCCGGCGACGGCACCACGTCGACATACGTTTGGGCAACCGGCTTGAGCACACCCTTGTCGAGGTCTTCGTTGATACGGAAGACTTCGCGGTTAAACGGCTCGATCGGGTCGGCCGGATTGGCGTTCGGGCCCGTGGCGCAGCCTGCCAGCAGCGAGACACCTGCCACCAGGGCCAGCGCCAAACTGCGCAATGTGTGGATGGACGTTGTTGTTTTCATCGTTTATTTGCTCCCACTGCCCTCAGCCGGCTTGGCTCCGCCGGCGTTGCTGCCGCTGCTACCAGCACCGGCATCCGCAGCCTTGCTGTAGAGGAACTGACTGATCAGGTTCTCCAGCACAACCGCCGACTGCGTCATCGTGATCTTGCTGCCGCTGGCCAGCATAGCCGAGTCACCGCCCGGCTCAATGCCGATGTACTGCTCGCCCAGCAGGCCCGAAGTCAGGATCTTGGCCGAGCTGTCCTTCGGAAACTGGTAACGCTGGTCCATGTCGAGCACGACGCTGGCCTGGTAGGTCTTGTCGTCAAACAGGATCTGCGACACGCGGCCAACCACCACGCCCGCGCTCTTGACCGGCGCGCGCACCTTCAAGCCACCGATGTTGTCGAAGGCGGCCTTCACCTGGTAGGTCTTGGAAAAGGAGAACGCGCTCATGTTGCCGGCCTTGAGCGCCAGGAACAGCAGCGCCACGATGCCCACCAGCACGAACAATCCGACCCAGAAATCGAGGAGGCTCTTACGCATGATTCTTTCTCGTTGAATGTCCGACGTGTCAGCTGAACATCAGCGCCGTCAGCACAAAGTCCAGCGCCAGCACAGCCAGCGACGCGATCACCACGGTACGGGTCGTTGCACGCGACACGCCTTCGGGCGTCGCCTTAGCCTCGTAGCCCTGATAGAGCGCGATGAAGGTCACGGCCACGCCGAACACCACACTCTTGATGACGCCGTTGACGACGTCGTCCATCACATCCACACCGGCCTGCATCTGCGACCAGAACGCACCAGGGTCCACGCCGATCAGGCCCACGCCGACAAAGTATCCGCCCAGAATACCGACCGCGCTGAAGATCGCGGCCAGCAGCGGCATGGCAATGAAGCCCGCCCAGAAGCGCGGCGCCAGCACGCGGGCCAGCGGGTCGACGGCCATCATTTCCATGGCGATCAGCTGCTCGCCGGCCTTCATCAGGCCGATTTCAGCGGTGAGCGACGTGCCAGCGCGGCCGGCAAACAGTAGCGCCGTCACCACCGGGCCCAGCTCACGCACCAGCGACAGCGCCACCAGCAGGCCCAGCGCCTGCTCGGAACCATAGCGATTGAGCGTGTAGTAACCCTGCAGCCCCAGCACGAAGCCGACAAACAGTCCCGACACGGCGATGATGATGAACGAATCGTTGCCAATGAAGCGCAGTTGCTCGATCACCAGGCGCGGGCGGCGCAGCACGTCGCCTGAGGCGGCGAACAGCGCGAACAGCGTACGGGTCGCGTAGCCGAGACGGCTGATCAGCCCGCGGACGAGGAAGCCGATGGAGGAAATCATCGCCCACCTCCGTTCTTGCCCAGGCCGAAGTCCTCGGCCAGCGGCACGCCCGGATAGTGGAACGGCACGGGGCCGTCCGCCTCGCCGTGCACGAACTGGCGCACGAACGGATCCGTCGAGGCGGTCAACTCGGCCGGTGTGCCCTCGGCGGCAATACCACCGTTGGCGATGAAATAGACGTAGTCGGCGATGTGGAACGTCTCCTGCACATCGTGCGAGACGATGATGCTGGTCGCGCCCAGCGCGTCGTTCAGCTTGCGGATGAGCGAGGCGGTGAGGCCCAGCGAGATCGGGTCTAGCCCGGCGAACGGCTCGTCGTAGAGGATGAGCGATGGGTCCAGCGCAATCGCGCGGGCGAGCGCCACGCGCCGCGCCATGCCGCCGGAAATCTGCGAGGGCATCAGGTCGCGCGCGCCGCGCAGGCCGACGGCATTGAGCTTCATCAGCACGAGATCGCGGATCAGCAACTCGGGCAGTTCGGTGTGCTCACGCAGCGGAAATGCCACATTGTCGAACACCGACATATCCGTAAACAGCGCGCCAAACTGGAACAGCATGCCCATCTGGCGGCGAGCAGCGTACAGCGCAGGCTTATCCATGGCGCCGACGTCCTGGCCGTGCACGCGCACGGTGCCGGCAGCCGCACCAACCTGCCCGCCGATCAGGCGCAGGATCGTCGTCTTGCCGCAGCCCGAGCCGCCCATGACGGCCACCACGCGACCCTTGGGCACACGCATGCAGAGGCCGGACAAGATGCTCCGCGCGCCTGGCTGGTAGGCGAAATCGACCTGATCAAGCTCGACGACGGCGTTGGTAGGCTGGGTGGACACGGTGGAGTTCGGTGCTGAGGGCTCGGCAGGTTGGCGGCCCTAGGTGACGCTTGAGGCGGGCCGCATCTTGTTATGTTCGCTAGCCGTACCGGCTCGATACGGCCCGCCATTATAGGTGGAAACCCGTGCAGCCCGTCAGTCACTCCATGCTTACCTACAGTTTGTGTGGCTTGAGCGCTGCGCTGCTGGCGCGTGGCCTTGCGGGCCGCTGAAAGTGGTGTACAAGGCGTGGCGCCCCATCCATCACTCGCCGGTATCGACACGCAGATCCACCTGACGGATCAGCGACTGCCAGTGGCTGGCGTCGCGCCGCGCAGCTTGGGCGAGGGCGTCGGAAGCATTCCACTCTGGCTCGAAGCCCCCAGCGCGCAATGTGGCGAGAACATCGCTTGAGGTCAGCGCGCGGCGGAATTCAGCTGCGGCGCGCATCGACAGCGGCTTGGGCGTACGCGCCGGCATGAATGCCCCAACCCATGCGCTGTAGTCAAACCCGGCGAGCCCCGCCTCGCGCAAGGTCGGCGTGGTGGGCGCGAACGATGAACGCGCCGATCCCGTCACGCCCAGCAGCCGCAGTTGGCCGCTGGACACCCCCGTCGACAGACTCGGATAGCAGGCGAAGCACGCCGCCATGCGCCCTGCCAGCACCTGCTGCACGAGCCCCGCCTCACCCCGGACGGCCACGTGCGGCGCGTGAAAAGCGTAGTCGCGCACAAACCGCTCGGCGACCAAATGAGCCCAAGTGCCGATGATGTCCGAACCGCAATTGACGGAAACGGATTCCCCGCGCGCCTGGGCAATCAGCTCACTCACCGAGGTGATGGGCAACCGCGCATCGATCGCCAGGAACAGCGGCAGCGTGGCCACCATGGCCACCGGCTGGAAATCGCGCAGCGGATCATAGGGCGCGGGCTCCAGCGCCGGCTGAACAACAAAGGTGGTTTGCTGGAGCAACAGCGTATGGCCGTCGGACGGCGCACGCGCGACCAGATCACCGGCGGCCATGCCGTTGGCGGCTGGGCGATCGTCAACGTCGGCCAAGCGACCGATTTGCTGCTGTAGTTGCACTGCCAGCGCCCGGGCCACGGCATCGAACACGCTGCCCTCGGCAGCCGGCACGACCAGGCGCAGCGGATGCGAAGGGTAGCCGAGCAGTTCCGCACGCGCCGGCAGCACCAATGCAGCCGGCAGCGTCCCCAGCCAGGCAATAGCCCGGCGTCGCCGCAAGTCGGGGGCGTCGGGCACATCGGCGGGCAGGTTGCGGGCACGGGCTCGCATCGTGGCTTGGAGGTTGGAGGGGCATTTCATTCTAGAAATCCGCCCTGCCGCGCTGAACCCCGGTAAACCATGTCGATGTAAACCATGAGACATAGCGCCATCGTCACAGTGGGCGCCGCACCAAAAGAAAAAGCCCGCCAAGGCGAACCTTGGCGGGCCTGGGTCAAACGGTCAGTCGCGTGGTCAGCGCGGCAGTTCCGTATGGCCCATGAGGAACGCGTCCACCGAGCGGGCAGCCTGACGGCCTTCGCGGATGGCCCAGACGACCAGCGACTGGCCACGGCGCACGTCACCGGCGGCGAACACCTTCGGCACGTTGGTGGCGTAGGCGTTGTCGCCTTCGGTGGAGGCACGCGCGTTGTTGCGCGCATCCTTGGTCACGCCGAAGGCATCCAGCACGCCGCCGACCGGGTTGGTAAAGCCCATCGCCAGCAACACGAGGTCGGCCTTGAGCGTGAACTCGCTGCCTGCAACCTCAGCCATCTTGCCGTCCTTCCATTCCAGGCGGACGGCCTTCAGGCCCGTCACGCGGCCGTTCTCGCCGATCAGTTCCTTGGTGGCGACCGACCAGTCGCGCTCGCAGCCCTCGTCGTGCGACGACGACGTGCGCATCTTGATCGGCCAGTACGGCCACACCAGCGGCTTGTTCTCTTCTTCGGGCGGACGCGGCAGCAGTTCGAACTGCGTGACCGATTCCGCGCCATGGCGGTTGGACGTGCCCACGCAGTCCGAGCCCGTGTCGCCGCCGCCGATCACGATGACGTGCTTGCCGTCCGCGCGGATCGGGTTCGGCGCGTCGCCGGCCACTTCCTTGTTCTGCGGGATCAGGAATTCGAGCGCGTAGTGCACGCCATCCAGATCGCGGCCCGGCACCGGCAGATCGCGCGGCACTTCCGAACCGCCCGTCAGCACCACGGCGTCGAATTGCTTGAGGATGTCGTCAGCGGAAATGGTTTCGCGTGCGTCATTGACGATGCCGGCCGGCACGGTCTTGTCGCCGACCATCACGCCGGTGCGGAACGTCACGCCTTCGGCTTCCATCTGCTGCATGCGGCGGTCGATCTGCGCCTTCTCCAGCTTGAAGTCGGGGATGCCGTAACGCAGCAGGCCGCCGATGCGGTCGTTCTTCTCGAACAACGTCACGTCATGGCCGGCACGTGCCAGTTGCTGCGCAGCAGCCATACCAGCGGGGCCCGAGCCAACCACGGCCACGGTCTTGCCGGTCTTGTGCTTCGGCACTTGCGGTGCGACCCAGCCTTCTTCCCAGGCCTTGTCGATGATGGCGTGCTCGATCGACTTGATACCGACCGGCAGCTCATTGATGCCCAGCGTGCAAGCCGCTTCGCACGGTGCCGGGCAGATGCGGCCCGTGAACTCGGGGAAGTTGTTGGTCGAGTGCAGCACCTCGATCGCGGTCTTCCAGTCCTGGCGATACACCAGGTCATTAAAGTCCGGGATGATGTTGTTGACCGGGCAGCCGTTGTTGCAGAACGGAATGCCGCAGTCCATGCAGCGTGCGCCTTGAATCTTGGCTTCGTTGTCCGCCAGTGCGAACACGAACTCCTTGTAGTGCTTCACGCGCGCTTCGGGCGCTTCGTATCCCTCGTTCTGGCGGGGAAATTCGAGAAAACCGGTCGCCTTGCCCATGGTGTCCTTCCTGACCCGATTCCTTCCGGCACAGCATCGCTTGCCGGGCGCTCGGGCCTGTCTTGTGAGGTTGCGTTTATTCAGTAGTTGGCGGGTGATTGGTCTTGTGGGATCAATCGCCCGCCTAGTCGCTTTGAATCAGGTTCAGGCGGCGATCTGCTCGCGGCCGGCTTCCTGTTCGCGCTCGTACATTTCGGTCAGCGCGCGCTTGTACTCGGTCGGGAAGACCTTGACGAAGCGGCGGCGTGCGTTGCTCCAGTCGGCCAGCAGTTCCTTGGCGCGCTCGGAGCCGGTGTAGCGGAAGTGCTTTTCCACCAGCGCCTTGAGCAGTTGCTCGTCGAGCACGCGCTCGCCATCGACCTTGTGCCAAGTCGCCTGCGTGTGCGCCTTCTCCTGGTCAGCCGCCGACAGCACGGATTCCAGTGCGACCTGCGCGGTGTTGCAGCGCTTGTCGAACAGGCCGTCTTCGTCATAGACGTAGGCCACGCCGCCCGACATGCCCGCCGCGAAGTTGCGGCCGGTGGCGCCCAGCACGACGACGGTGCCGCCGGTCATGTACTCGCAGCCGTGGTCGCCGGTGCCTTCCACCACGGTGGTGGCGCCGGAGTTACGCACCGCAAAGCGCTCGCCCGCCACGCCGTTGAAGAACGCCTCACCGGCCAGCGCACCGTACAGCACGGTGTTGCCGACGATGATGTTGTTGGTCGGCTCACCGCGGAACTCATGCGGCGGACGCACGATCACGCGGCCGCCCGACAGGCCCTTGCCCACGTAGTCGTTGCCATCGCCCACCAGGTCCAGCGTCACGCCATGCGCCAGGAACGCGGCGAACGACTGACCCGCCGTGCCCTGCATCTGCACGTGGATCGAATCATCGGGCAGACCTTCGTGGCCGTAGCGCTTGGCCACCTCGCCCGAGAGCATCGCGCCCACGGTGCGGTTGACGTTGCGCACCGGCTGGATGAACGACACGCGCTCGCCCTTCTCCAGTGCAGCCTTGGCCTTCTCGATGAGCTGGTGATCCAGCGCGCGGTCCAGACCGTGGTCTTGCACGTCGACCTGGTAGCACGGCTCGCCGTCCTTCTTGGCCGGCTGGTAGAAGATGCGCGCGAAGTCCAGACCGCGTGCCTTCCAGTGTTCGATGCCGGCCTTGGTGTCGAGCAGGTCTGCGCGGCCGATCAGCTCGTTGAACGAGCGGATGCCCAGTTGCGCCATGATTTCGCGCACTTCCTCAGCCACGAAGAAGAAGTAGTTCACCACGTGCTCGGGCTTGCCCGAGAACTTCTTGCGCAGCACCGGATCCTGCGTCGCCACGCCCACCGGGCAGGTGTTCAGGTGGCACTTGCGCATCATGATGCAGCCCTCGACCACCAGCGGTGCGGTGGCGAAGCCGAACTCGTCTGCGCCCAGCAGTGCGCCGATCACAACGTCGCGGCCGGTCTTCATCTGGCCGTCAGCCTGCACGCGGATGCGGTTGCGCAGGCCGTTGAGCATCAGCGTCTGCTGCGTCTCGGCCAGGCCCAGTTCCCACGGCGTGCCAGCGTGCTTGATCGACGACCACGGCGAAGCGCCGGTGCCACCGTCATGGCCGGCGATCACCACGTGATCGGCCTTGGCCTTGGCGACACCGGCGGCCACCGTGCCCACGCCCACTTCCGACACCAGCTTGACCGACACGTCCGAACGCGGGTTCACGTTCTTCAGGTCGTGGATCAGCTGCGCCAGATCTTCAATCGAGTAGATGTCGTGGTGCGGCGGCGGCGAGATCAGGCCCACGCCCGGCACTGCGTAACGCAGCTTGCCGATGTAGTCCGTGACCTTGTGGCCGGGCAGTTGACCGCCTTCACCAGGCTTGGCGCCCTGGGCCATCTTGATCTGGATCTGATCAGCCGACGCCAGGTACTCGGCCGTCACGCCGAAGCGGCCCGATGCCACCTGCTTGATCTTCGAGCGCAGCGAATCACCCTCTTGCAGCTCCAGATCGCGCTCGACCACTTCGCGGCCGATCACGTCCGACAGCTTGGTGCCCTGCTTGATGGGAATGCCGCGCAGTTCGTTGCGATAACGGCGCTCGTCTTCACCACCCTCGCCCGTGTTCGACTTACCGCCGATGCGGTTCATCGCCACGGCCAGCGTGGTATGCGCTTCGGTCGAAATCGAGCCCAGCGACATGGCGCCGGTAGCGAAGCGCTTGACGATCTCCTTGGCCGACTCCACTTCTTCCAGCGGAATCGCGCGCACCGGGTCCACCTTGAACTCGAACAGGCCGCGCAGCGTCATGTGGCGCTTGCTCTGGTCGTTGATCAGGTTGGCGTATTCCTTGTACGTCTGGTACGAATTCGCGCGCGTGGCGTGCTGCAGCTTGGCGATCGAATCCGGGGTCCACATGTGTTCTTCGCCGCGGACGCGGTAGGCGTATTCGCCGCCGGCATCCAGCATGTTGGCCAGCACCGGCGCATCGCCAAAGGCGTCGCGGTGCAGGCGCAGGGCTTCCTCAGCCACCTCGAAGATGCCGATGCCACCCACGTTCGACGCGGTGCCGTGGAAGTACTTGTCCACCAGCTCGCGCGACAGGCCGATCGCTTCGAAGATCTGCGCACCGGTGTACGACATGTACGTCGAGATGCCCATCTTCGACATCACCTTGTGCAAGCCCTTGCCGATCGCCTTGGTGAAGTTGTAAACAGCCTTCTCAGGCGTCACGCCCAGGCCCGGGGCCAGTTCGGCCAGCGTTTCCATGGCGAGGTACGGATGCACGGCTTCTGCGCCGTAGCCGGCCAGCAGCGCGAAGTGGTGCACTTCGCGGGCCGAACCCGTTTCGACGACCAGACCCGTGCTCGTACGCAGCCCCTTCTCCACTAGGTGATGGTGGATGGCGGACGTCGCCAGCAGCGCCGGAATGGCAGCCTGCTTCTCGTCGACCGCGCGGTCCGATACGATCAGGATGTTGTAGCCCGACTTGACGGCATCCACCGCCTCAGCGCACAGCGAGGCCAAGCGTGCTTCGATGCCCTCCTTGCCCCAGGCCACCGGGTAGCAGATGTTCAGCTCGTAAGCCATGAACTTGCCGCCGGTGTAGTGCTCGATGTTGCGGATCTTCGCCATGTCCTTGAAGTCCAGCACGGGCTGGCTCACTTCAAGACGCATCGGCGGGTTGATGTTGTTCAGTTCGAGCAGGTTCGGCTTCGGCCCGATGAACGAGACGAGCGACATCACCACGTTTTCGCGGATCGGGTCGATCGGTGGGTTCGTGACCTGCGCGAACAGCTGCTTGAAGTAGCTGTAGAGCGTCTTGTTCTTGCTCGACAGCACAGCCAGCGGGCTGTCGTTGCCCATCGAGCCGGCGGCTTCTTCACCGTTGGCGGCCATCGGTGCCATCAGGAACTTGACGTCTTCCTGCGTGTAGCCGAACGACTGCTGGCGATCGAGCAGCTTGGCGGCCGGCTTGGTTTCCGCAGCCACGTCTTCCGGCTTGGCTTCCAGCTCGTCGAGCTTGATGCGCACGGCGTCGATCCAGCTCTTGTACGGCTTGGCGTTGGCCAGGTTGTCCTTGAGCTCCTTGTCGTCGATGATGCGGCCCTGTTCCATGTCGATCAGGAACATCTTGCCCGGCTGCAGGCGCCACTTCTTGACGATGCGCGACTCGGGGATCGGCAGCACGCCGGCTTCCGAGGCCATCACGACCATGTCGTCGTCGGTCACGTAATAGCGTGCGGGGCGCAGGCCGTTACGGTCGAGCGTCGCGCCGATCTGGCGGCCGTCGGTGAAGCAGATGGCGGCGGGGCCGTCCCACGGCTCCATCATCGCGGCGTGGTATTCGTAGAAGGCGCGACGGTTGTCGTCCATCAGCGTGTGCTGTTCCCACGCTTCCGGAATCATCATCATCATCGCCTGGGCCAGCGGGTAGCCGGCCATCGTCAGCAGCTCGAGGCAGTTGTCGAACGATGCCGTATCCGATTGGCCCGGATAGATCAGCGGCCACAGCTTGGGCAGGTCATCGCCCAGCACCGGCGACGAGATGCCGCCCGTACGTGCGTTGATCCAGTTGACGTTGCCCTTGACGGTGTTGATTTCGCCGTTGTGCGCAACCATGCGATACGGGTGCGCCAGTTCCCAGGCTGGGAACGTGTTGGTCGAGAACCGCTGGTGCACCAGCGCCAGCGCCGACACCGTGCGCGGATCAGCCAAGTCCTGGTAGTAGCGGCCGACTTGTTCGCACAGCAGCAGGCCCTTGTAGACGATCGTGCGCGCCGACATCGACGGCACGAAGTATTCCTTGCCGTGCTTGAGCTTGAGCGCCTGGATGGCGTGGCTGGCGGTCTTGCGGATCACGTACAGCTTCCGCTCCAGCGCGTCGGTGGTCATGATGTCGCGGCCGCGCCCGATGAAGATCTGGCGGATCACCGGCTCGGTCTTCTGCACCGTGGGCGACATCGGCATGGTCTTGTCGACCGGCACGTCACGCCAGCCCAGCACGACCTGGCCTTCCAGGCGCACGGTGCGTTCCAGTTCCTGTTCGCAGGCCAGACGCGAAGCGTGTTCCTTCGGCAGGAAGATCATGCCGACGCCGTATTCGCCGGCCGGCGGCAGGTTGATGCCCTGCTTGGCCATCTCTTCACGGAAGAACTGATCGGGAATCTGCAGCAGGATGCCCGCGCCATCGCCCATCAGCGGGTCGGCACCAACCGCGCCCCGGTGGTCGAGGTTGTGCAGGATGCGCAGGCCCTGCTGGACGATCTCGTGGCTCTTCTTGCCCTTGATGTGAGCGACGAAGCCGACGCCGCAAGCGTCGTGTTCATTGGTCGGGTCGTACAGACCCTGGGCCGACGGCGCCGACGGCGTGATGGGGAAGGAATGTTGTTCCACGGCGATCTTCCGTTGTTGTGGGTGCTGCGCGCCGTAGAAGGCCCTCGCGGTGGGTGCAGGCGATGGGCAAACAAGCAATGACGCGCCGCACCATGAATGCGGGTGGAACGAATATAAAAGAGCGATTCGTAACAGGCAAAAGTTTTTAAATGGGGTCGGAGTAAATTTAGAAATGCACGTTCCTAGTGCTGGCTTATAAATGGGGACAGATTAATTTGGTGCGGATTGCGACGCCTCGCGACAGCAACGTCCCTGTCCGGTTACTCCACGGACGCGGCGTCCTCCGTCCCCACTTCTGCGTTTTTGCGTGGTGGTCGGCCCTTGGGCAGCGGCGCGACGCGGCGGCCACCCGAACGCGCAAGCGTCGCTAAGAAGGCCTCGTTGCCGAGCGGCCAACCACTGTGCACATGCTGCCGGATCTTCTCGAGTTGATCCGAGCCGAGCCCCTCGTGCCAGAGCGTCCGATAGCGCGATTGACGCTCGAAAGGCGTATTGCCAAGCCGCCAGTAGCAGTAGTGATCGCTCACCCACGGAATCGACTGGATGCCGACGTGGTGGCGGTAGGTACTCCATCGATCGTCCTCTGGCGCACTGACCAGCCCCCCGCGTGCGGCGTTGGATTCCACATACAGCAGCATCGGCAGCACCCAGTCGGCCGGATCGAGCACGGTCGAGCGAAAGCGCCCTTCCCACAGCGTGCCGCTGCGGTCCGCTGCCGCGTTGAAATACCGCGTATAGCGCCGCCCCACCGCCTGCAGCGTGCGCGACAAGCTGTCCGCCACCTTGGGCGTGCCGACCAGGTGCACGTGATTCGGCATCAGCGAGAAGGCATGGATGGCGAAATCGTGCTCGCGGGCAGCCATGCGCAGCGTGTCGAGGTAGAAGGCGTAGTCGTCACCCGTGCGGAAGACGGCCTGGCGATTGTTGCCGCGCTGCAACACGTGTACCGGAACATCAACGGGGCTGAGGCGAGGCAGGCGTGCCATGGCGAAAAGTCGGCGGAGAAAGCGCACATCGTAGCGCGGCGGCAATTACTCTGTCCCCAATTTTTCGTATGGCAAACGGTTGCGTTTCGGCTGTCGCCCGAGCGCAACGAGAATCGCCCCCATTCGCGGTCGGATTTGCCCGATGTCAAACCGAGAGGTGCATGGCGCTCCGGCACGACCGGCAAATTGATCCCGCGCAAATCAACTGGCGCGCATTGCCGCGAGACTGGCTCCCGTCACATTCACAAGACGATATCGAGAGGGAGCGTTTCATGGCTTTTGCACGCCTCGCCACTGCTGCGGCAATCACCGGTGCCCTTGCTGGCATCTTCAGTCCGACCGCGTTTGCGCAGAGCACCGATCTGCCGCCGGCCACCGGCAACTGGATGGTGCGCCTGCGCGCCGTCAACCTGACGGCCGCCAATAAATCCGACCCGGTGAACGCGCTGGCCATTCCGGCCGACGCCATCCAGATCAACAACAAGGCGTTCCCTGAGCTGGACGTTTCGTACTTCTTCACGCCGAACATCGCGGCCGAGCTGATCCTGACCTATCCGCAACAACAGGACGTGACGGTCATGAAGAGCGCGCTGGGCGGCCCGACCAAGATCGGCGACTTCCGCCATCTGCCGCCGATCCTGACGCTGCAATACCACTTCACACCGGAATCGCGCTTCAAGCCGTACGTGGGCGCCGGCATCAACTACACGCGCATCTCGAACGTGAACCTGCAGGTGCCGGGCGTCGGCCAGCTGGACCTGAGCAAGAACAGCTTCGGCCCCGCGCTGCAGGTCGGTTTCGACTACCGCCTGACTGATCGCGTCTACTTCAACATGGACCTGAAGAAGACCTGGATCAGCGCCGACGTGAAGATGGCCGGCCAAACCATCAGCAAGGTCAAGGTCGACCCGTGGCTGTTGGGTATCGGCTTGGGCTATCGCTTTTAACTTTTAGGGAGACGATCAGCGAACAGACCTTCTTCTGATCGACTTTTCCGACGTGCCGCAGGGGTCGTCGACGGCGGGGGCGCTCGTCGACGGTAGTTGGCACGTTCGGCCCGGCATGCGTTGGGGCGGCCGGGCATTTTTTTTGGGCGCTTACTTTTTGAGCGGTGCCGGATCGAACTGCGTCACGACGCGGCCTTCGAGCGGCTGAGGCGCGCGGAAGTTATCTGCGTAGAAGCCGCGTAGCGCGTCAAGCTGTGCACGCGATGCCGTGATCGGTTGCTTCAGCACATACCACTCGACGTTCTCGGTCAGCGGCGGCGTAGTCAGTGAACCGAGGTAATGATAGTACGCATCTCTCTTGGGCAGCAGATCGGCCGGGGCGACGGCAGGCACTTCGTGCGCTTCGCCCTTGCGCGCAGCCTTGAGAACGGCGTCGAGCGCGGGGTTGGCAGCACCCTCTTCCAGCATCACACCGATCACCGCCATGCGGCCATCCTTGGCCACATGCACGAGATGTACCTCGGCCGGAAACGACTTGCCGTCGATGGTGTGCTCGCTGTGTGCGTGGAAGTGGAACTGGCGCAGCATGAAGCGACGGCCGCGGATCTTCGCGTCACCGCCGGGCACGTTCACCTGCAGGGCGTGGCCCGTATCGACGACCATGCCGGCAAGCGTACCGTAGTGCGGCTGAACGGCATCGGGCTCATCTTCATCCACAGCAACTGCATCAACGGTATGGATGTCGATGGGCGACTGAAATGCATCATGCACCGCGTGCCATTCGGCCTGGTGCTGGTAATCGAAATGATCCGCCGGGCTGGCGGCATGAGCGTTGAACGCCGAGGCGATCAACAACGGCAAGAGAAGACGGCGCATGAGATGGACTTGGATGACAAAGTGCCTGTCATCCTAGGCAGCGCCTAAAGCCCCGTCATTCAGAATTGTCCGATATCCAGCTCAGACCGCATCGACTGCAAAGATGCGCCGATGCTCCTTGATGGCATACCGATCCGTCATGCCGGCGATGTAATGCGCGATCCAGCGCGGCTGTTCCTCGGGATTCGCTTTGGCCTGGTACTGCGGCGGCAGCAGACGCGGATCGTCGAGGAATGCGCCAAACAGGTCATCGATAATGCGGCGCGCCTTGGCGGCCATGCGCATCACGAGGTAGTGCCGATAGAGGTTATCGAACAGGAAGCGCTTGAGCACGCGCGCCTCTTCACGCATCGGCTCGGAGAACGCCACCAGCGCAGGCGCTGCGCGCACGTCGTCGACGCTCCGCGGCGCAACCTCGGCGATACCGGCACGTGTGGTGGCAATCAGATCGACGATCAAGGCATTGATGATCCGGCGGATCGTCTCGTTGATGAGGCGCCGGCCACCCGCATTCGGAAACGCAGCCTCCGCCTCGCGGCGGTGGATCGCCCACAGCGGCACGCCTTCCAGTTGCTCCAGCGTGATCAAGCCGGAGCGCAAGCCATCATCGATGTCGTGGTTGTTGTACGCGACCTCATCGGCCAGGTTGGCGAGCTGCGCCTCCAGCGAGGGCTGCTGCCCTTCGAGAAAACGCCGCCCCAGGTCACCCAGCGTGGCGGCGTTGTTGCGTGAGCAATGCTTGAGGATGCCCTCGCGCGTCTCGAACGTCAGGTTCAAGCCGTCAAAGCCGCCGTAGCGCTCTTCCAATCGATCAACCACCAGCAGGCTCTGCAGATTGTGCTCGAAGCCGCCGTGCGGCTTCATGCAATCGTTGAGCGCATCTTGTCCAGCGTGCCCGAACGGCGTGTGACCCAGGTCGTGCGCCAGAGAAATCGCCTCGACAAGGTCTTCATTCAACCGCAGGCTGCGTGCGATCGAGCGGGCGATCTGCGCAACTTCCAGGCTGTGCGTCAGACGCGTGCGAAACAGGTCGCCCTCGTGGTTCACGAAAACCTGCGTCTTGTATTCGAGCCTGCGAAAGGCGGTGCTGTGGATGATGCGGTCCCGATCGCGCTGGAACTCGGTGCGCGAGGTGGATGGCGGCTCGGCATGCACGCGGCCGCGCGTCTGCGCAGCGTGCGCGGCGTAGGGAGCGAGATGGCCCTCGAGATCGAACGGCGCAGGCGGCAAATCGAGTCGATCGTTCATCGGGGCCATCTCTTCTGGCATCAGGCGACGGGCGCCTCGGTGGGTGGGCGCAGCACGGCATGCTGCAGGGTGGCGCGCAAGTCGGTGTCAGGCACAGTGGTCACGAAGGCTTGGCCCAGCTTGCGCAGCAGCACGAACTTGATCTCGCCGGCTTCGGCTTTCTTGTCGACGCGCATCAGCTCGATGAAACGCTCGATGCCCAGGTCCGGCGCCACGGTCGGCAGGTTGGCCGCCCGCGTGAGCGCAGTGATGCGGTTGCGCGTGTCGATATCGATGAAGCCCAGGCGATGCGACAGGTCGGCCGCCATCACCATGCCGCAGCCGACGGCCTCACCGTGCAGCCATTCACCGTAGCCCAGGCCGGCCTCGATGGCGTGCCCGAAGGTGTGGCCGAAGTTGAGCGTGGCACGCAGGCCGGTTTCGCGCTCATCCTGCGCCACCACGGATGCCTTGATGCGCACCGAGCCGCGCACGGCTTCGGCCATCAGGTCAGTATCGCAGCTGTTGAGGCCCGCAATGTTCCGCTCAATCCAGGCGAAGTAATCGGCATCGGCAATGGCGCCGTGCTTGATGACCTCGGCCATGCCAGCAGCCAGCTCGCGTGCAGGCAGTGTGCGCAGCGTGTCGATGTCGGCCAGCACCGCCTGCGGCTGATGGAATGCGCCGATCATGTTCTTGCCCAGCGGGTGATTGATCCCCGTCTTGCCACCCACCGAGGAATCTACCTGCGAAAGCAGCGTCGTCGGCACCTGGATGAACGGCACGCCGCGCATATAGCAGGCAGCGGCAAAGCCGGTCATGTCACCGATCACGCCGCCCCCCAGGGCGATGAGCGTGGTCTTGCGGTCTGCACCCGCCGTCAGCAGCGCATCAAAAATGCGGTTAAGCGTTTCCCACTTCTTGAACGACTCGCCATCGGGCAACACAACCGTGTCGACGGCCTTGCCGAGCGAGCGGACGGCCGCTTCAACCTGGGCGGCATACAGCGGCGCAACGGTCTCGTTGGTGACGATCACGGCACGCGCGCCGCGAATGTGAGGAGCAAACAGTGCTGCCTGGGAGATCAGCCCCGACCCGATATGAATCGGATAGGTGCGCTCACCGAGGTCGACATCGACGGTAATCATGACTGAGGGGAGACTTGCGAGGAGGTGGGAGAATCCGCGGGCGGTACCACGATGCCAGCCACCTCAAGTTGCATCAGCACCATATTAACAAGCTGGGCGACAGTGGGCTTGCCGGTCTCGATGACAAAGTGTGCCACCTCGCGGTACAGCGGATCGCGGATCGCATGCAGCTCTTCGAGCCGGGCGCGCGGGTTTTCAGTTTGCAGCAGCGGCCGGTTCTTGTCGTGCCGCGTGCGCAGATATAGGTCGTGCGGATTGGCTCGCAGGTAGATGACGGTGCCGCGCTCGCGCAGGAAGGCGCGATTCTCCGGCCGCAGCACGGCACCCCCGCCCGTCGCGACGACCACACCGCTGCGTGCGGTCAATTCGTCGATCATGTGGGTTTCGCGATCGCGAAAGCCCACCTCGCCTTCATGCTCGAAGATGATGGGAACGCGTACGCCACAACGCGCTTCGATCTCGTGATCGGAATCGAAAAACGGCAGATCAAGCCGACGCGCCACCGCCCGGCCGACCGTGGTCTTGCCCGCGCCCATCAGGCCGACGAAAAAAACGTTGGAAACAGACAAAATCGCGTGGAATCAGGAGTTTGAGCCTGATTGTAGTGGCATTTCCCCACCATCCAGCGCAAACCCAGTTGCAGAACACAAAAAAGCCCGGCGCTCCGTGAGGAGGCCGGGCTTGGCGGATAACAACGCCGGGCTGCCGATTACTTCAGCGACAGTTGGTCGGAGACCACGCGCGGCGTCAGGAACACCAGCAGCTCGGTGCGGTTGTTGGTCTTGCTTGTGGTCTTGAATAGGTTGCCCACCACCGGAATGTCGCCCAGCAGCGGTACTTTGCTCACGCCGTTGGACTCATTCTGCGTATAGATACCACCAATCACCACGGTGCCGCCGTTCTCGATCAGCACTTGTGTCTGCACATGTTTGGTGTCGATAGCAATCCCGCCGGGAATCGCGAGGCTAGTGTTCGGGCTGTCCTTGGTGACATCAACATCCATGAAGATGTTGCCGTCCGGCGTGATCTTCGGCGTGACCTCCAGCTTCAGGTTGGCCTTCTTGAACTGCACCGCAGTCGCCCCGGAAGACGTCGCCTGCTGATACGGGATCTCAGTACCCTGCTCGATCAACGCCTTGATGTTGTCGGCGGTCACAATGCGCGGGCTGGAGATGATCTTGCCTTGGCCATCTGCCTCCAGCGCCGAGAGTTCCAGCGCCAGGAAACGGCCAGCACCCGCGTTAAACAGGCTGACAGCCAAGCTTGCAGCGTTCGCGCCGTTGATAGGAGCGGCAGGGAAGCTGATCGCCGGGGTGTTGTCGGCCGCGCCGCCCGTGAGCGGCGCCGTTACGTTGCCATAGGTGTTGCTGACGGAAGCCCCGTTGTTCTTAGCGGTAAAGCCTAGCTTGGCACCCAGGTTGCGGCTAAACGAGTCGGTCGCCTCGACAATGCGCGCCTCGATCACCACTTGACGAACCGGGACGTCGATCTTCTGCAGGAATGCCTGGACCTCTTCCAGCTTGCTCGGGATGTCCGACACAAACAGCTGATTGGTACGCGCATCCGAAGTCAGCGAGCCGCGCTTGGAGAGAATCCGAGATACCGTACCGCCCGCCGCTCCACCGGCGGCGGCCGCCGCCCCCCCACCCAACAGCATGTTGCGCACGTCATCCGCACGCTGATAGTTCAGACGGAACACCTGGCTGCGCAGTGGCTCCAGCTCATTCACTTGCTGCTGCGATTCCAGTTCCGCCTTCTCTTTCGTTGCCAGTTCCCCGCGCGGCGCGACCCACAGCACGTTGCCGTTGCGGCGAGAGGCCAGGCCCTTGGAATCCAGCACGATCTGCAGTGCCTGGTCCCAAGGCACGTCCTTGAGACGCAGCGACAGAGTGCCCGTCACGCTGTCGCTAGTGACGATGTTCAGGTTGGTGAAGTCAGCAAAGACCTGAAGCAGGGAACGCACGTCGATGTTCTGGAAGTTCAGCGACAAGCGCTCACCGCGGTAGCCGGGGCCGGAGATCAGCTTGTTCGGATCCTCCTTGGTCGGGCGCACTTCCACCACAAACTGCGTGTCGGTCTGATACGAGCTGTACTGCCAGTTGCCGCGCGGCTCGATGATCAAGCGTGCGCCGGTGCCGTTGTCGGTGGCGCGCATGGCTTGGACGGGCGTACCGAAGTCGCTCACGTCATAGCGACGACGCAGCGATTGCGGCAGCGTCGCACCAACAAAGTCGACCACTAGGTTTTGGCCTTGCTGGGCAATGTTGATCGCGGAGTTCGCGGTCGACAGGTCCACCACCACGCGGCCGGCGAGATCTTCACCCCGGCGGAAATCGACATTGCGCACCGCCGGGCGCTGGGCGCCAGCAACGGGTGCCGGCGCGGAGAAGGTCGGTGCAGCTACGGCAGCTGCAACCGGCGCTGCTTCCAGCGTCAGCACATACTGGTTGCCGCGAACCTCTGACTTGTATTGCGTCTGACGTGCCAGATCGAGCACGACACGCGTACGGTCGCCGATCTGCACGACGTTGGCCGAGCGCAGCAACTTGCCGCCATATTGATAGTTGGCGCGCCCTTGGGCGAAGCCTGCACCAAAGAAATCAATGGCGATGCGCGCTGGCTGCTGCGTGCTGAACTCCACTGGCTTCTGTGCAGGTGCATCCTTCAAGGTGACGGTCACGACAGTGGACTCACCGGCCGTAGCCTGCTCCACCTTCTCGATGGCATTGCCGGACGCGGCGGCCTGCTGCGCAAGCGCTTGCCCCGCCACCATGAACATGCACAGCGAAAGCCATGCGGCTGCGCCCCCCCGGGCCACTCGGGCTGCCTGCGCCAGGCCGCCCTTCACGAGACGCATCGTCATTGCGCGCCCTCCTGAACTTTCAGGGTAGTCATTTTTTCTTTCCATTCGGTCGAGCCTTCGCGCACCAGCTCACGCAGGGTGAGTTCCTGATCGCCGATGCGGACGATACGACCATAGTTTTGTCCGATGTACTGCCCCACATGCACGTGCTGCGTCTTGCCCCCGACAGACAGGACGCCTTCCGTCTCGCCGTTGCGCTTCATCGTCCCGACCAATTGGAAGGCTTCCAGCGGATAGTCTTCCAGCGGTTCGCGACGGCGATTCGGTTCTGGCGATTCGTTCTGCGCGCGCGAAAGCTCCGCCACCTTCTGCACACTAAACGGATCCGTCTGCTTGGTGGTCGTGTATTCACGCGGCGCGTAAGGTTTGGGTTGCGGCAGCGGCGGCACAGTCGTGCTCACGTTCTGGCGTGCTTGCTGCATCCATTGCTGCAATTCGTCATCCGCATTTGCCCCGCAAGCGCCCAGTACGACAACTAGGCACAGCGGCACAATACGCACAAGATGCGGCATCCGGCGGCGGCTCATGGTCTGGCCCATCATTTGGCGCCCCCCTTGGCAGCAGCATTGGCCTTGCGCTGGGCGATCTGCTCATCCGGGTCAAGCGCGCGATACGCTTCCGCACGCGCATCCATCACCATGCCACCGTCCTTGGTACCGGTCAGTGCGACGTTCTGCAGCGTGACGATCCGTGACAGCGCCGCCACGTCCGCAGCGAACAGTGCCATGTCGTGGTAGCGACCGTTCACCTTTACAGCGACGGGAATCTCGGCGTAGTACGGCTTGACCACGGCCGCCGACGGACGGAACAGATCGAAGGTCAGCCCACGCGCGATACCGGCGTGGTTGACGTCGGCCAGCAGCGCGTCCATCTCGGTCTTGTTGGGCAGTTGCAGTTCTAGCTTGGCGACGCGCTGCTCCACCTCAGCCTTCTGCTTACGCAGCGCCTCGAGGTTCACCACCTGTGCGAGCTTGCTCTGATAAGCGGACTTCAACTGCTCTTGCTCGGTGCGCTTGGCATCGCGCTCGTCGAACTTGCCGCTCCAGTAAAACTGCCAGCCCAGCACCATCACGAGCACGGCGGCGAGAATCATGAACAGGATGCGCGGGCCGATCGGCCACGTTTCCGGCTCGTTCAGGTTCAGCCCACGGAACTGGCTGACCAGGTCTTCCAGCGAAATTTCGGTCGAGAGCGCCATGATTATTTCCCTGCCCCTGCGCCGGCCGCACCTGGCTTGGCGGGCGTTGCCGCCTCAGCCTTCCACTGGAAGCGGACGGTGAAATTGAACAGACGACGCTGCTCCTTCAGGTTGTTCGTCATCGTGGTGGCGACGGATTCACCCAACTCGGCACGGTCCAGCCAGGACACCGCGCCCAGGTTGCGCAGCAGGTCCGACACGCGCTCATTCGACTGCGCTACGCCGGAAATCGTGAACTTGTCACCATCCTGCTTGAGCGAGGTCAGATAGACACCCTCAGGCACTTGGCGCACCAGCTCTTCCAGCAACTGCACAGGACGATTGCGCTCGTTCTGCAGGCTTTCGACAGCCTGTTGACGCTGCAGCAGGTCTTCGATGTCTTTCTTGAGCGTGTTCACTTCAACGATCTGCTTGTCCATCTCCGCGTTCTTCTGCGTGAGGATGTCGTTGATGCGCTGCGCCTCTTCGGTCTGGTGATCGATCACCATGCCGCCCAGGAACACCACCAGGGCGCCCGCGACGGCCGCGCCGCCCAGGCTCATGAAGACCTTCTTGCGCTTGTCCGCACGCCGCTCGGCGTGGTACGGCAGCAGGTTGACGCTCGGGAGCGCGTTGACGGTTTCGTTGGCCATCGCCCCTCCTTATTGCAGCCCGCGCAGGGCCAGGCCCGCGCTGACGATGTACGCCGGCAGATCGCGTTGCAGATAGCGCGCGTTGACGTTCTTGGCCGCGCCCATATTGGCAAACGGGTTGGCCAGCGTCGTGTTGATCTGCGTCTGCTGCTGAATGGCGGTCTGCACACCCAGCAGCGATGCGTGGCCGCCCGAGAGCACAATCTCGTCGACCCGGCCGACGCTCGAGGTCGACATGAAGTTCTGGATGGCTTGGCTGATTTCCATTGCCAGCGTTTCCAGCGACGGTTTAAGCAGTTGGCTGCGATATTCGTCGGGCAGCGTGTTCTTGCGCTTCTTCACCTCGGCCTTGAGCAAGTCGAGCGAGAACAGGCGCGAGATGCTCTGCGTAAGCTGGTCGCCCGAGCCCGAGAGCGGCTGCTCGTACAGCTCTTTCCAGCCTTGGTAGAACAGGGCGTGCGAGCGGGCGCCGCCCAGATGGAACATCGCCACCACGGGCATGTCACGCATCTCGGTTTCGGAGGCATCCGACTTGACCGCCAGCATGTGCGTCATGGCGCGCTGGATGGCGTTTTCCTCCACGTCCATGACGATCGGCTTCAGTCCGGCCATCTCGGCAGCGGTCACGCGCTCGGTCACACGCTCGGAAACAGTCGCCGTCACGCGCACGCCGATCCCGCCCTCGGTTTCGGACGGACCGATCACCACATAGTCGAAATTGACGTTCTGCGAGGGCGGAAACAGCCGGTTGGCTTCGCTCTCGACCTGTACGAAGAGCTCGTCTTCGCTCAGGTTGTCAGGCAGGCTGACGGTTTGCGATTCCGTCAGGCTGGAAGGAATGGCCAGTACGGCATCCTTGCTGCGGATGCCTGCCTTGGCGATGGCGCGCTTGAGCGCGCTGCCCACCGCATCGATATTGACCAGATTGCCGTCAGCTACGGCACTGCGTTCAATCAGCTCGCTGGCGCATTTCTCGAGACGGAAATCCCCCTGCTTGCCATTGGCGGATAGCTCCACCACTTTGACGCTGGAAGACCCGATATCAATCCCGACGATATTGCGGCGCAGCAGGCCGGACAACAAACCCCGTCGCACAGAGACACCCCACCGTTTATATATTTTTGAACCGTGGCGCCCGTTACCCGTCCAACGTGCGCCATAGCCTGCATGGATTTGCTGCTGGATTCTCACAAAATCCTTTAGAACAGGCAAACGCTCCGACAGACCGCGACGCATTTCGCAGGCGCCGATTCGCAAAGCGTTGTCAAAACCCCACGGTCGGGGGATACCCCTTTCGTCTGACTTGCTTTCCGCTTCGTCTACTTCTAACGGCGGATTCTTCACGGCCTTGAATCAGGCTAGTGCAAGCGCACAATTCGCGCGCAAGCAGTGCTGGGTACGCCGCACAAGTGCAGCGCGCACCGCCGGCGTGACAGTCGTTACGCGCTGTTACGCCCTCTCCAGCCGGACCCCATCAGTCCCGAAGATATAATCGCCGCCACGCTGACAGACACCCTTTGTAATGGCTACTGCCCAAACCACCCCAGCTTCGCCCAAGCCGCCCAAAGCCCGCCGCCCGCTGTGGGCGCGCCTGCTTCTCTGGATGCTCGGCCTGTTCGTTGCCATGGGGGTCGTCGGGGCGCTGCTGGTGGGCTATGCCCTGCTGGTGGCCGCGCCCAACCTGCCGTCGCTCGACGTCATTACCGATTACCGTCCGAAGATTCCGCTGCGCGTGTACACCGCCGATAACGTCCTGATCGGCGAGTTCGGCGAGGAACGCCGCAGCTTCGTGCCGATCGCGCAGATACCCGACGTAATGAAGCGCGCGGTGCTCGCCATCGAGGACGATCGCTTCTATGAGCACGGCGGCGTGGACTTCGTTGGCGTGCTGCGCGCGGGCCTGGCCAATCTGCACGGCGGCCTGTCGCAAGGCGCGTCGACCATCACCATGCAGGTGGCGCGCAACTTCTTCCTCTCGAGCGAGAAGACGTTCACGCGCAAGATCTACGAGATGCTGCTCTCGTACAAGATCGAGGCCAGCCTGAGCAAGGACCAGATCCTCGAGCTGTACATGAACCAGATCTACCTGGGCCAGCGCGCGTACGGCTTTGCCAGCGCTGAGCAGATCTACTTCGGCAAGAACATCAAGGACATCACCCTGGCCGAGGCCGCCATGCTGGCCGGTCTGCCGAAGGCGCCGTCGGCGTACAACCCGGTGGTGAACCCCAAGCGCGCCAAGGTGCGCCAGGAGTACATCCTGCAGCGCATGCGCGACCTGCACTACATCACGCCGGAGCAGTACACACAGGCCATCAACGAGCAACTGCCGGTGCGCAGCGAGGGCCATGAATTCGACGTGCACGCTGAGTACGTGGCGGAAATGGTACGTCAGCTCATGTACGCGCAATACCGCGAAGAAACCTACACACGCGGCCTGAACGTCTACACGACGCTGCGCAAGGGCGACCAGGACGTCGCGTATCAATCGGTGCGCCGCGGCATTCTCGACTACGAGCGCCGTCACGGTTACCGCGGCCCCGAAGCCTTCATCGATCTGCCGGCCGACGCGGACGACCGCGAACAGGCCATCGACGACGCCCTGCTGGAACACCCGAGCAGCGACGATCTGCAATCGGCGGTGGTGGTGAGCGTGGCACCCAAGCTGGTGCGCGCGACGATGCTGTCGGGTGAGACGATCGACTTGGCGGGCGATGGTCTGCGGTTTGCACAGGCCGCACTGTCGGCCAATGCACAACCGAAGATCAAGCTGCGTCCGGGCGCGGTCATCCGTGTGACCCAGGACACCAAGACGCAGAAATGGTCGATCACGCAGTTGCCGGAAGTGGCCTCGGGCTTTGTCTCGCTGGACCCGCAGACGGGCGCGATCTACTCGATGGTCGGCGGCTTCGACTTCAACCGCAGCAAGTTCAACCACGTTACGCAGGCCTGGCGCCAGCCGGGTTCGAGCTTCAAGCCATTCATCTATTCGGCAGCGGTGGACAAGGGCTTCTCGCCGTCGACGGTGATCAACGATGCGCCGCTGTCGATCCCGACCGGCGACACCGGCGGCCAGGTGTGGGAACCCAAGAACTACGGCGGCGGCTACGACGGCCCGATGACGATGCGCCGCGCGCTGCAGAAGTCGAAGAACCTCGTGTCTGTGCGTATCCTGCGCACCATCGGTACGCAGTACGCGCAGCAGTACATCACGCGCTTCGGCTTCGAGGCGGACAAGCACCCGGCCTATCTACCGATGGCGCTGGGCGCAGGCTCGGTGACGATCCTGCAGATGGCCGGTGCGTATTCGGTGTTCGCCAACGGCGGCTACCGCGTGAATCCGTACATCATCGATCGCGTGGTCGATGCGCGCGGCACGGTCATCCAGCAGACGCACCCGATGACGGCCTCCAAGGACGCCGTCCGCGTGATCGATCCGCGCAACGACTTCATCATGGACTCGCTGCTGCGCAGCGTGGTGGCGAACGGCACGGGCTACCAGGCCAAGGTCAAGCTTGGCCGCAACGACATGGCCGGCAAGACGGGCACGACCAACGACTCGTTCGACGCGTGGTTCTGCGGCTATACGCCCAAGCTGGTCGGCGTGGCCTGGATGGGCTACGACAACCCGCGCAGCCTGGGTGACCGCGAAACCGGTGGTGGCCTGGCCCTGCCGATCTGGATCAACTATATGAGCTACGCCCTCAAGGGCGAACCGCAAACGGAGCGTCAGCCGCCCGAAGGCGTGGTGCAGATGGCCGGCGACTGGGCCTACGAGGAATACGCCAACGGCCAGGGTATCGCCTCGGTGGGCCTGGGCGATGCAATGCCCGGCGCGTCGGGACCTGCCTCTGCACCCGGCGGCGACCAACCGCAGCCCGGCATCAATTTGGCGCCGACACCGGAACAGGAGAAGCAGAAGATTCTCGACATGTTCCGCGGCAACTAAGCGCCGTCGCCAACGAAAAAGCCGCCCTTCGGGGCGGCTTTTGTTTGGTGCGGCGGATGCGCGTAGCGCTTAGTTGGCGGCCAGCGTCACATCCACTTCGCACTGCTGGCTGACATAGCGCGACAGGGCAACGTACAGCTCTTCGCTGCTACGCGTGTCGGTCCAGCGGCCGTCGCTGTGGCGGAAGTGGAAACCGCCGGCGCGTGCCGCCACCCACAGTTCCTGCATCGGCGCCTGGCTGTTGATGATGATCTTGGAGCCATCGTCGAATTCGAGCGTCAGCACGTTGCCGACGCGGCTGACTTCGATGTCGGCGTCCGCATCATTGGCGGCGATCTCGACGATGCTTTCGATGCGGCTGAGCTCAGCGTCGGCCAGGGCCAGGAACTCCGATTCGGTCAGGGGGGGCATGCTACACTCCAAAATCTTGCGCGGGCGCGGCATACCGGCCTTTTTCGACCGTTTGGCGCCTCGCCCCATGTGACTCTGATTGCCGCAAGGTTGCACCCTTGGGGCTCTTTTCCGCACCACCATCCGATGACACGAATCGCAGCCATTGTAGCCACTGTCGGTCTGACCCTGACGGCCGCAGGTCTATCCGGCTGCGGGATTCGCGGGCCGCTTTATATGCCGAAGGTGCCGCCGGCACCCACCGCGCCTGAAACCACCGACCCTGGCATTGCCGGCCCGAACGCCGTGCCGCAGCCGCCGGTGCCGGGTGCCAAACCCGCGGCGAATCCTGCCAGCGCGGTGCCAGCCAACCGCTGATCCGCTTCTCTCTTCAACCGGCGCCGCCCACCTCATGCACGGCAGCGCCTTGATTGCTCTCCACTCATGTCCGAGTCCCTGATCCGCCAGGACGGCACCCTGATGATCGAAGGCGTCGCGCTCGACGCGATTGCCGCGCAGTTCGGCACGCCCACCTACGTGTATTCGCGCGCTGCGCTCACATCCAACTATCGTGCCTACGCTGCTGCGTGCGAGAGCCGCAACGCGCATGTGCAGTACGCCGTGAAAGCCAACTCGAACATCGCTGTCCTGCAAGTGTTTGCGCAGTTGGGGGCAGGCTTCGACATCGTCTCGGCCGGTGAACTCAAGCGCGTGCTGGCCGCCGGTGCACCGGCGTCGAAAGTGGTGTTCTCAGGCGTGGGCAAGAGCGCGGATGAAATGCGCTTCGCGCTGGAAGTCGGCGTGGCGTGCTTCAACGTGGAATCGATCCCCGAGCTGCACCGTCTGAACGATGTGGCCGCATCGATGGGCAAAACCGCCCCCGTGTCGCTGCGTGTCAACCCGGACGTGGACGCCAAGACACACCCGTACATCTCGACGGGCCTGAAGGGC
Source organism: Ralstonia sp. 24A2 (assembly GCF_051783885.1). NCBI lineage: Bacteria > Pseudomonadati > Pseudomonadota > Betaproteobacteria > Burkholderiales > Burkholderiaceae > Ralstonia > Ralstonia sp. 24A2. Next base: position 130,667 of record NZ_JBPVZD010000002.1, read on the forward strand.
AACAAATTCGGCGTGGCCTTCGACGAGGTGCTGCCGACCTATCGCGCCGCCGCGGCCATGCCCAACTTGCGCGTGGTCGGCATCGATTGCCATATCGGCTCGCAGATCACCGAGGTGTCGCCGTACCTGGATGCGCTGGACAAGGTACTCGACGTGGTCGCCAAGCTGGACGCCGAGGGCATCCGCCTGTCGCACATCGATGTGGGCGGCGGTCTGGGCATCACCTACACCGACGAGACCCCGCCGGACATCACCGCCTTCGCGCGCACACTGCTGGACCGCGTCGAGCAGCGCGGCTTTAGCGATCGCACCGTGCTGTTCGAGCCGGGCCGCTCGCTGGTCGGCAACGCTGGCCTGCTGCTCACGCGCGTCGAGTACCTCAAGCCGGGTGCCAGCAAGAACTTCTGCATCGTTGATGCGGCGATGAACGATCTGGCGCGTCCGGCGATGTACGAGGCGTATCACCACATCGTTGCCGTGCGCGAAGGTGAAAGCGCGCCAGTCGTCTACGACGTGGTCGGCCCGGTGTGCGAGTCGGGCGACTGGCTCGGCCGTGATCGTTCGCTGGCCGTGCAAGCTGGTGACCTGCTGGCGATCCTGTCGGCCGGTGCGTACGGCTTCACGATGAGCTCGAACTACAACACGCGCAACCGTGCGGCGGAAGTCATCGTTGATGGCGACAAGGTGCACCTGGCGCGCGAACGCGAGCGCTTTGAAGACCAGATCCGCGGCGAGCATCTGTTCCCGGCATAGGGCAGCATCACTGCAAAGAAAAAGCCTCGCAACTGCGAGGCTTTTTCTTTGGCGATCCGCGCCAGTCAATCACGCGCCGGCATTGCACCGGCGACCATGGCGCTTTGCCGCGCACCACGCCATGCCCACCAAACGCGCAACCCCAGCAACACCGCCATCACCGCAGCGTAGATCGACACTTCAGCAAAGTCATGCTTGCCGGCCTTGTGCCACCAGTAATGCAGGATGCCGAGCACGCCAGTCACATACACGAGACGGTGCAGCCACTGCCAGCGCTTGCCACCCAGGCGCTTGACCATCGCGTTGGTGGACGTCGCCGCCAGCGGAATCATCAACACGAAGGCTGCAAAACCCACCGTGATGAACGGACGCTTGATGATGTCCTTCAACATCGACGCCGGATCCAGCCCGCGATCGACCAGCAGCCAGATCAGGAAGTGGATCGTGCCGTAGAAGAACGTGTACAGCCCCAGCATGCGACGGATGCGGATCAGCCAATTCATGCCCGTGAGCCGGCGCAGTGGCGTGACGGCCAGCGTGCAGCACAGCAGCACCAGCGTCCACGTGCCGGTCGAGCGCGTGACGAACTCCAGCGGATTCGGCCCGAACTGGTCGGTCGCCCCCAGAAAGACGATGCGCAGGAACGGCACGAGCGCCACCAGCCATACGGCGATCTTCAGCACGCGCAGTTGCCTGGGCGACAGCATGGGCGGCAGCAGTTTCATGTCGTCACGTCCTCAGAAGTTCTTGCGCAGATCCATGCCCGCGTACAGCGGGGCGACCTGGTCGTAGCCGTTGAACATCAGCGTCTTGCGCTTGGGTGCGAACAGGCCGCCAAAGCCGCCCTTGTCCTCGCCGATGCGGCGCTCGGTGGCCTGGCTCCAACGCGGGTGATCCACGGTCGGGTTCACGTTGGAGTAGAAGCCGTATTCGTTGGACGCGGCAATGTTCCAACTGGTGGGCGGCTGCTTGTCGACAAAGCGAATCTTGACGATGGACTTGGCGCTCTTGAAGCCGTACTTCCACGGCACGATCACGCGCACCGGCGCGCCGTTCTGGTTCGGCAGCACCTGGCCGTAGAGGCCAAACGTCAGCAGCGCGAGCGGGTGCATCGCTTCGTCCAAGCGCAGACCTTCGCTGTACGGCCACTCCAGCACGGGGCTGCTGACGCCGGGCATCTGCCGCTTGTCAGCCAGCGAGATGAACTGGATGTACTTGGCGCTACCCAGCGGCTCCACGCGCTTGATCAGCTCGGCCAGCGGAAAGCCCACCCACGGAATCACCATCGACCAGCCCTCGACGCAGCGCAGGCGGTAGACGCGCTCCTCCATCGGCGCGAGCTTGATCAGGTCATCCAAATCGTAGGTCTTGGGCGTCTTTACCAGCCCTTCCACGCTGACCTGCCAGGGGTGCGGGCGCAGCGTGCCAGCGTAGCGTGCGGGGTCGGACTTGTCGGTGCCGAACTCGTAGAAGTTGTTGTACGTGGTGACCTGGTCGTACGGTGTGGCTTTCTCGACGATCGTGTAAGCCGGGTTGGGCTTGGCGGCCAGCTTGGCCAGCGGTGCGTTGGCGGCGAATGCCTCGCGCGATGCCCAAGGTGCCAGCGTCGCACCGGCCGCGCCCATGGCGGCGGCCATCATGAAGCGGCGGCGCTGCTCGAAGATGTGCTGCGGGGTGATCTCACCAGCGGGGATGTCTTCGCCGCGCAGCCAGCAGTCGGTCTTGATCAGCATGATCGGTGGTCCTCGTTGTGCGGGAGTCTCGCTCCCATGTGTCTTGGTCGCACCGGCGCCGCCGACCTGACAGCGCGCGGCGAAAAAATTTCTGCAGCGCTATTCCTTTTTCTGCGCTGCTTCGGACACGGGCCCAGTGAATTCGCTGTACTGCCGGAACACAGTCTGCGCCACTTCCAGCAGCTGCGTCCGTGCCAACGGCCCCGAGACGGCAAACCCAAGCCCGTGATCCGCCCAGTAGAACGCCATGGGCTGCGGGTGATCGACCGCCGGGTGGACCGCCTGCAGCACACGGTTGTCCGGCGTCAGTGTTTCCAGGCGGAAACCGGTGTCGCGGTTGTTCGGCATGCGCCGCAACTGCACGGAAATGCGCGTGCCGTCCGGCCCCTCGTACATCAGCATGGCCGTGGGCGCATCGGCCACCACAGTCTGACGCCCACCAATGAGGCGGTAGCCAAGCGGCGTCAGGTCGGGAACGTGCAGTTGCGCATCCAGCCGCCGCGACAGCCATGTGACGAGATGCGCCTCTTCGTTGGCCGGCACCTCCACCATATGCTTGGACTCGGGCGAGAAGACGACGTGCGACACAAGTGCGTCGTTGGCAAAACGTTGCATCGGCACGGTGCCCTCCACCGCACCCCGGCCGAGCCAGCCCACGCCGGTACCGATCGCCAAGCACGCCACACCCAGCGCCAACATGCTCCAGCCTCGCATTGCGCCGAAGCCGCGCGCAGCTTGCGGTTGCTGTGCCGCTGCCAGGATGGCCGCCGGAATGCGTCGCGGCGGCACCGGCTCGTTGAGCAGCGGATCGAGCTCGCGATGGAGCTGCGCATCGGTCGTGCGCCAGCCGGCCACCTCGGCAGCGGCGCCGGGGTGCGCGGCAAGGTACGCCTCCACGGCGGCACGGCGCGCGGCGGCCAGCCGACCGTCGGCGTAGGCATGGAGTTCGTCGATATGGATCGAATCGGCAGACATGGTCGGCCTCACTTCACTCGGTGCAGCGCGGTGCTGCCATCACCGGAAGACCCCGGCGCGTTGGACGTCCCCTCCAGCGCCACACGCATCCGCTCGCGCGCTCGCGACAGGCGCGACATCACCGTGCCCAGCGGCACGCCCAGCACGTCAGCAGCTTCCTTGTAGGCGAGCTGCTCCAGCCCGACGAGCAGCAACACGGCGCGTTGATCCTCCGGCAGCGCAGCCAGCGCGCGCAGCAGATCGCGGCGCTGGCCGGGGTCTTCATTGACGGGGATGTCAGGCGGGGTGTCGGTCAGTTCGATCCGATCCGGCCGGCGCACGGCGTTCAGGTGCAGACGATGCATGATGGTCAGCAGCCACGCGAACAGCCCGTCGCTCTCGCCGCCACCTCCGCTGAACCCTGCACCCAACCTCGGGCGCAACTGGAACCGCCAGCGGTAGCGCCAAGCGCGTTCCAGGGTGTCCTGCACGAGATCATCGGCACGGGTGGCGTCCCCCACCAGGCCGCGGGCATGACGGCGCAGACGCGGTGTCAGCGCGATCAGGCGGCCGGCGAGGTCGGTCATGGGTGCGCGAGGATGACAGGTCGTACGCTTACGGCTTGGCGACGTGCCACATGTTCAGGAAACCATCGCCGGTCTGGTCGCCGGGCATCTTGTCCTTGCTGAACAGGTAGAGCGGCTTGCCGCGATAGGCCCACTGTTTCTTGCCGTCGTCGCGCATGATGATGGCGTAGTCGCCGGAAGCCTTGTCAGCGTCATTGGCTGCCAGCGGCGGCCAGACGTTCGGGCAGTTGCCGTTGCAGGCGCTCTTGCCGGCGGTGGTGTCACGGTCGAACGTGTACAGCGACATGCCGTGCTGATCGGTGAGCGCACCATTCGCCACCTTGACGGCCGACGGCGTAGACGACATCCCCATGCCCATGCTGCTGCAACCGGCCAGCCCCAGGGCGGCAAGTGCTACAGCCCCGCCAAGCGCTAGGCGTACATTGGACAACAGGGGGAAAGCTGCGGACTGGCTCATCTTGTTCTCCTTGGATGGAGGGGCGCGGAAGTCGCGCCCTCACAGAGCAGTAAACACGCGGGGCGCGTCTTTATTCCAGTCCGCTGAGGATTTTTTGTGACTTAGAGTTCGCCGTAGCTGTGCAGGCCCGACAGGAACATGTTCACGCCCAGGAAGGCAAAGGTCGTCACCAGCAGGCCGATCAGCGCCCACCACGCCGCCATACGCCCACGCAGGCCCTTCATGAGGCGCATGTGCAGCCAAGCGGCATAGTTCAGCCAGACGATCAGCGCCCAGGTTTCCTTCGGGTCCCAGCTCCAGTAGCCGCCCCAGGCATCCGCTGCCCACAGCGCACCCAGGATCGTAGCGATGGTGAAGAATGCAAAGCCAACGGTGATGGCCTTGTACATCACGTCATCCAGCACTTCGAGCGACGGCAGACGGTCAGCCAGAACGCCGTGCTCCTTGAGCAGGTAGGCCGCGCCCACCATGGCAGCCAGCGCAAACGTGCCGTAGCCAATGAAGTTGGCCGGCACGTGAATCTTCATCCACCAGCTTTGCAGCGCCGGCACCAGCGGCTGGATCTCCTGCGCGCCGCGCGACACCGTGTACCACAGCAGGAAGCCCACCGCCGCCGACACCACCAGCATCACGAACGGACCCAGAGCGCGCGTCTTGTAGCGCTGCTCGTAGTACAGGTAGAACAGCGACGTGATCAGTGTGAAGAGGATGAAGACTTCGTAGAGGTTCGAGATGGGGATGTGGCCGATATCCGCCCCCACCAGATAGGACTCGTACCAGCGCACCAGCATGCCGGTCAGACCCAGCACCACAGCGGCCCAGCACAGCTTGCTGCCGATCGAGCCGCCCGCTTCCCAGCGCAGCGCCAAGCCCGTCCAGAAGAACAGCGTGGACAGGAAGATCAGCGCGCTCATCCACAGGATGGCCGACTGACTGGCAAGGAAGTATTTGAGGAAGAAGGCGTGCTCAGCGCGGGCGAGTTCAGGGCCGTTCGCACCACTGTATTGCGAGATGCCGAACAGCGACAGCACGGCAATGCCGATCATCAGCACCCGCACCGGCTTCCATGTCCAGCCCAGCCATGCGAAGGCGGGGACAGCCGCGACGAGAATGCCGCGCTCGTAGCCATCCATGTAGGCACCGTAGCGCGAGAAGGCGAAACCGGCGCCGGCAGCCAGCAACGCGGCAAACAGCCAGTCAAACCAGCCCAGCCGGCGGAAATACGACGGGCGTTCTAGTGCACCCAGATCAGCGCTCGCCACAGACGTTTGGGGAGGATTGGTCGCTTCCATCACCTGCTCACTTCATTGGTTTGGGGTCGGCGTCCGCTGCACTGGCGGCACCTGGGGCGCCCGTCACGGCGCGGATATCGTGCTTGAGGCGCTCGAACTCGCGGTCGAAGTCGAGCGTGCGGCGCATGGTCGACATGGCGGTCAGCACATGTGCGCCGGAGGTGGAATCACCGGATTGCGGTTTGATCCACAGCCACCAGCGGCGCTCCCGTACGTAGAACATCGAGAACACGCCCAGCACCAGCAGCAACGACCCAAGATACACGATGTTCTTGCCCGGCGCACGCGTGAGCTGGAACACGCTGGCCTGCACCTGCTGGAAGTCAGCCAGCTGCAGATACACAGGGGCGCCGTAGAAGGCATTGTCCGACAGCGAATTGATCGCGGTCTGCAGCCACTGGCTGCTTGCCGCATCAACGGTGGGCGCGGGCAGGCCATCCTGCGCGCGGGCCAGTTGCCACAGTTCCCACATCGCGCTGTTGATGATCTTCATCAGCACGTCGGCCGCCTTCTCGCGCTCGCCTTCGGGCACCGATTTCTGCAAGAACGTAGCGATGGCCGAAAAACCACCTTGCGCCTCAGCGGGGGCGTCTTTCAGATCAGCGGCCGCACCAGCAAACAGGTCGAGCGCACGGCGTGCGCTGTCAGTCAACTGGCTGCGCAGTGCCGCACGATCAGCGCCGGGCATGGAGAGCAGCGCAAAGCGGCGCGCCGCCTCTGCACGCATCGTCGGGTTTTGCAGCGCGGCGCGCAGGCGCATCCAATCGTTCACCGTGCCTTGCGCATCCGCCGGGATACGCAGATAACGGAACGGCTCGTCCGGCTGCGTGCGCATGCCCGCCAGGAACACCGACTGCCCGTCGAGCGTGACCGGCAGCATGTAGTTGCTGAACTCGCGCGCCTGGCCGTTCGCGTCGCGCAGCTTGTACTGCACCGACGGGCCGACATTGCGCAGGTCGCGGTCGCGGGTCATCTTGGTGACGTTGCCCAGTTCTGCGCGCAGACCGCTCGCATTGCCGCCCTTCTTGCCGACACCGCGTGCGTCGGGCTTGCCGGAGGCGTCCGTCACCGTCTCGATGTTCATCAGGCGGAAGTCGGTGAACTCGACCATGTAGTCCGCGCCGTGACCAGTCAGCTTGGTGTCCTGGCCAACAACGCCGGACAGCGTGAACGTCTTGGCGTCGCCCCCCAGCATGGGAAAGCCGGTCAGCTTGAGCTTGGAACCGCCGTCTTCAAAGCTCGATTGGTAGATCGCCACGCCGTCATACACGAACGGCTTGTTCACCTCGACACGCGCATCGACCTGCTTGCCGGTGCGGCGGTCGGTCACGACGATGTCGCTGGCGAACAGCTTGGGCATGCCGGTCGAGTAATGCTCAACGGTGAACTTCTTGAGCGTGATCATGAACGGCAGGTCCTGGATCAACGCGCCGTCAGCAATGTTCAGGATGGCCGTGCTGACGGTCGAGCCCTCCGGCACAAACGCGTTGCCGCGGAAACCCGGGTTGGCGGTGGTCAGCCGATGCTCCGGCCCAATCTCGCTGATGACCGCATTGCCCTTGATGGGCGACTTGCCGCCAAACCACATCTGCGCGCGGATCATCATGTCGCCATCGAGCAACCCGCCAATGCAGATGACGACGATCGCCGCGTGCGCCAGGATGTAACCGATCCTGTTGCCCGCACCGGCCTTGGCCGTGATGAGCGTGGCACCGCCGTCGCGCGAGAAAGCCTTGATGCGAAAGCCGCGATTCTGCGCCAGCGCGGCCAGGCGTGCCGTGACGGTAGCCGTATCGGCCGGCGTGTCGAATTCGTCTTTATGATGGAACGCGCGCAGGCTGCCCTCGCGCACGTTCTCGCGCCAGGCACGCATGTCGGCCAGCATCTTGGGCGCATTGCGCACGATACACAACGAGGTCGACACCACCAGAAACGCCAGGATCAGCAGGAACCACCACGCGCTATACACCGTGGGCAGCGTCAGCGAGCGAAACACCTCCGCCCAGAACGGCCCGAACTGGTTGACATAGTTCGGGTACGGCTCGTTCTGCTTGAGCACCGTGCCGATCACGCTGGCGATGGCGATGACCGTCAGCAGACTGATCGCAAAGCGCATCGACGACAGCAGCTCGACCGTCTCGCGCAGTGCGCGACGGCGGGAGCGGATCTGGACGCCGGAAGTGGAGACCGAAGGCATGCGAAGAAAACCTGTTCAGAAACGAAAACAGGGCGGCGATGCCAGGCGCATTGCCACCCTGTTCTTCTTGTTGATTGTGCGACCGCCTGCCAGACGGTCGGGTGCGGCAGATTAACGCAGGCCGGCGACGTAATCGGCCACAGCCTTGATCTGCTCGGTCGTCATACGGTTGGCCAAGTCATGCATCTGCACGCTGTTCTTGCGCGTGCCGTTCTGGAACGCCACCAGCTGCGCCTCGGTGTACTCAGAGAACTGGCCTGCAATACGCGGATACTGCGCCGGGATGCCGGCACCGGTCGGGCCGTGGCAGCCTGCGCATGCCGCGATGCCGCGCTTGGCGTCACCGCCGCGATACAGCTTCTGGCCCAGCTCGATGGTGTCCTTGCTCTTGGCCGAACCCGGCTTCCAGGCCGCCTGCTTGCCCAGGTACGCGCCAATGTCCTTCATGTCCTGATCGGACAGCGCGCCCGCGTACAGCGACATGACCGCATGGTTACGATCGGTCTTGGCCTTGAAATCCTTGAGTTGCTTCTCGACGTATTCAGCGTGCTGACCCGCCAGCTTCGGGTTGACGTTCATTGCGCTGTTGCCGCCCGCACCGTGGCAGCTCGTGCAGGCCGGCACGCCATTGGCGGGAACACCGGCGTTGAAGAGCGTTTCGCCGCGCGCAGCATCGGCTTTGGCAACCTTTTGTTCTTCAGCGTGGGCCACGGAAAGGGCCGATGCCAGGGACAGCGCTGCGACAGCAAAAACGTTCGCGATGCGGTTCATTCGCACACCTTGTTTAGATTGTTTTCGAATGCTGCGTGCGCCGCCCAATGCCGGACCCTGCGGCGCCGGGCATCCCCTTCTCCTCGTACCGAATCCGTGCATGAAAACGGACCGGCCCGGGCCTCGGGGCGGTCCTGCGACGGATCTGGTGGGGACGTCCGTAAACCGGCGTATTGTACAATAACACCTCTGCAATGCGACCTCGCGGCGCAGCAACCACGCAGTTCTGAACTGCAGTCTACAGGTACTGCCGCGCATGTCGCTCCTGCATCAAGCCCGTTTCTTCATCACCGTCAATCATTTGCGTGATTTACCGGCGACCGCCGTGCCGGAAGTCGCGTTTGCGGGCCGCTCCAACGCAGGCAAGTCCACCGCGATCAATATTCTGTGCAATCAGAAGCGGCTGGCGTTCTCCAGTAAGACGCCCGGCCGCACGCAGCACATCAATTACTTCTCGGTGATGCCGGCCAAGGCGGAGGATCCGCTCGGCTTTCTGGTCGACTTGCCCGGCTACGGCTATGCCGAAGCGCCCGGCGAGACCAAATCGCACTGGGTCCACCTGCTGGGTGACTACGTCCAGGCACGCCAGCAGTTGGCCGGCCTGGTCATCATGATGGATGCGCGTCGCCCCTTCACCGACCTCGATTGCCAGATGGTCGAGTGGTTCCTGCCGACGGGTAAGCCGATCCACGTGCTGCTCACCAAGGCAGACAAGCTGACCAACAACGACGCCTCGCGCTCACTGATGGCCGCACGCAAGGTGCTCGCCGACTACCGTGCGCAGATCGAAGGTGACGTGTCACTCACGGTGCAGTTGTTCTCCAGCCTGAAGCGTCGCGGCATCGAAGAGGCGCAGCGAATTGTCGCAGGCTGGCTGTGCCTGCCAGAGGCTTCCGCGCCGGCACCGCAAGCCGAGCAGGCAAAAAAAACCCCGTCGCCAAACGCGCAACGGGGGTAACGACCCCATCGAGCCATCGATGGGAACCCGCGTCAGGGAGGAGCCGCGGGGGACGCTGCACCAGCGTCGCGGGCGCATTGTCCGTGCATAGGATGGATAATCGCCACGAAAGTTTTCAAACTTCACAGTGTGTTCTTAGAGTCCGCTGACATGATCGCAAGCTTCCCCGACCATCGCCCGCGCCGCATGCGCCGCGACGATTTCTCCCGCCGCATGATGCGCGAGTCGCGCCTGACGGCCGATGACCTGATCTACCCCGTTTTCATTCTGGAAGGCACCAACGTGCGCCAGGCCGTGCCGTCGATGCCTGGCATCGAGCGCGTCTCGGTCGACGTGCTGCTGGGCGTGGCCGAGCAGTGCGTGCAGCTGGGCATTCCGGTACTGGCGCTGTTCCCCGTCATCGAGCCGTCGATCAAGACGCCGGACGGCATTGAGGCGACCAACCCCGAGGGTCTCATCCCGCGTGCAGTGAAGGCGCTCAAGGCGCGCTTCCCCGAGCTGGGCATCCTGACCGACGTGGCGCTCGACCCGTACACGAGCCATGGCCAGGACGGCGTGCTCGATGCCAACGGTTACGTCCTGAATGAAGAGACGGTCGAGATCCTGACCGCCCAAGCACTGGTGCAGGCAGCGGCTGGCGTAGACATCGTCGCACCGTCAGACATGATGGACGGCCGTATCGGCGCGATCCGCATGGCACTGGAAAATGATGACCACATCTACACGCGCATCATGGCTTACGCGGCCAAGTACGCGTCGGCGTTCTACGGCCCGTTCCGTGATGCCGTGGGCTCGGCGGCCAACCTGGGCAAGAGCAACAAGATGACCTACCAGATGGACCCGGCCAACTCGGACGAGGCGCTGCGCGAAGTTGCGCTCGACATCGCCGAGGGCGCCGACATGGTGATGGTCAAGCCAGGCATGCCGTACCTCGACATCGTGCGCCGCGTGAAGGACGAGTTCCGCTTCCCGACCTACGTCTACCAGGTCAGCGGCGAATACGCGATGCTCAAGGCCGCCGCGCAGAACGGCTGGCTGGATCACGACAAGGTTGTGCTGGAGTCGCTGCTGGCGTTCAAGCGTGCCGGCGCGAACGGCATCCTGACGTACTTCGCGCTGGACGCCGCCCGCTTGCTGCGCGGTTGATCAGGTCGAGGTTTTCGCCGTCTGTGCTGCGCCAAGCGCGCGGCGCAGGCTGGCGAGGAAGATGTCGGCGCGCTCGAAGCCGACCACTCGGGCCTGAACCTCGCGGCCCTGCGTATCAAAGAAGATCGTGCCCGGCGGACCAAACAAGCCGAAGCGCTTGAGCAGCGCCTGGTCATCGGCGTTGTTGGCCGTCACATCCGCCTGCAACAGCACCACCTCAGCGAGCGCCGCGCGTACCCGCGCATCGGTGAAGGTCAGGCGCTCCATTTCCTTGCAGCTCACGCACCAGTCGGCATAGAAGTCGAGCATCACTGCACGACCCGACGCACTGGCGCTACGCACTTCGGCGTCGAGTTCGGCAATGCTCTTCACGCGCTTGAACGTCACACCTTGGGCTTCGGCTTGCGCGGATGCGCCCGTCGACGCACGCAGCACACCGGCCAACGGCTGCAGCGGGTCGCGCCCACCGGCTGCCACCCCCACCAGTTGGGCCGTACCAGCCAGTGCCAGTACCACGCCCACCACCTTGCCCAGACGCTGCACGTTGCCCGCACCGTCCGGCAGCGAATCGAATGTCCGCAGAAACACAGCCGCACCGATCAGCAGCGCACCCCACGCCACCATTGCGGCCCACGCGGGCAGCACCGGCTGCACGATGTACAGAGCGACGGCCAGCAGAATGAATCCGAAAACCGCCTTGGTGACGGTCAACCAATGCCCTGAACGCGGCAGCAGATTGCCGGCGCCCATGCCCACCAGAATCAGCGGCACCCCCATCCCCATGGACAGGGCAAACAGCGCTGTTCCACCTGTTGCCGCATTGCCGGTCTGCGCGATGTAGGCCAGTGCGCCCGCCAACGGTGCAGTCACGCACGGCGAAACGATCAGCGCGGACAGCGCGCCCATGACCGCAGCCCCAACAATCTGACCACCGCTCAGTTTGTTGGACGCCTGCGTCAAGCGGTGATGCCACGCCGCTGGCAGTTGCAGTTCGTACAGGCCGAACATCGACAAAGACAACAGCGCGATCAGCAACGCAAACGCGCCCAATACCCAAGGGTTCTGCAAGGCGGCCTGAAGACCCTGCCCCGCCAAGCCCGCCGCCACGCCAAGCGCCGTATAGACCGTCGCCATCCCCAACACATATGCCACTGACACCAACGCCGCACGCATGCGCGTGGCATGCTCGCCCACCACAATGGCCGAGACGATCGGCAACATGGGCAGCACGCACGGTGTGAATGTCAGCAGCAAACCAAAACCGAAGAACAGCAAGGCAATCGCCCCGAGGTTGCCGCTGCCCAGCGTGCTGGCGATGCGGCCCAGCGCATCCCCCGAGGACGATTCCGCGCCATTCACTGCTACGGTACCCGGTGTGGTCGGTGCACTTGACGCTGAAGCCGGCTCCACCTGGAAGCGGCTCTTCATCGGCGGATAGCACAGGCCCTGGTCGGCGCAGCCTTGCGAGGTGACGACCAGCGTAAACGGCGTCGACGCGTTCTGCGCCTTCACATGAAAGACGAGCGTGTGACGATAGGTTTCGACGTCCTTGTTGAAGTTCTCGTCAAACTTCACTTTGCCGGCCGGCAGCTCAAGCGGCGCGAATGTGACCGTTGCCGGATCCGCTGCCACAGCCAAACGCTCGCGGTACATGTAGTAACCGTCGGCAATGTCGAACTTGACCTCGACAGTCTGCCCATCGACCTGCGTGGCAGAGAAACGGAATGCCTTCTCGGGCGGCAAGAAATCGTCCGCGGCATGCGCCGGTACGCGCAGCATCGTCACGGCGATCAGCAACATCAACAGCTGCAATACGCGCCGCATGGGCAGGAACGAAGACAAGGTCATATCAACGGCAATCAAACTTCAAACAGAAGACGGGCGCGTCTCGTCGGTCACCCATGCAAGATACGCCGGCAAGCCCGCCGTCACCGGCACAGCGATGATTTCAGGCACCTCGTATGGATGCGCCTTGCGCAACGCCGCCTCGAGTGCGGGATACGCCGCGCGCGTGGTCTTGATCAACAGAGGAATCTCGGTCGCCTGTTCGATAGCACCATTCCACCAGTATGTCGACGCGCAGGCAGGCAAGCGATTGACGCACGCTGCCAACCGAGATTCGAGCACGACTTTGGTCACACGGTCGGCACTGTCGGCATCCGGCAGATTGGTCAGCACCAGCAGCACATCGGTTCCGACAGACATGGAAACTCCACAGATGCGCTCCAATGGCCAACTAGCCCAGCGCAGACAACAAAAAAGCCAGGATGCGAATCCTGGCTTCATTGTAATGCGCGTTGAAACGCGCACTTTCGGTTCATCCGGCGCGACGACGTGTCGCACCGGCAAACCTCGGCTGACTTTACTCAGCGGCTTCGGCGTCCACAGCCTCGGCAACTTCCGGACGGTCCAGCAGTTCGACCAGTGCCATCGGTGCATTGTCGCCTTGGCGGAAGCCGAACTTCAGGATACGGGTGTAGCCGCCCGGACGGGTCGCGAAACGCGGGCCCAGTTCGGTGAACAGCTTGGTGACCATGTCGCGATCGCGCAGGCGGGCGAATGCCAGACGGCGGTTGGCAACGGTGTCCTTCTTGGCCAGCGTGATCAACGGCTCAACAACCTTGCGCAGCTCCTTGGCCTTCGGCAGAGTGGTCTTGATCAGCTCGTGCTGCAGCAGCGAGTTGGACATGTTGCGCAGCATCGCGAGACGGTGCGACGAGGTGCGGTTCAGTTTCCGCAAACCATGACGGTGACGCATGATGATTCCTTCTTAAGAGTGTTTGACCAGCTCTTCTATCACCCCTTGCGAGGCGCGGGCCGGTAGCTTTAACAATAGGCCGCTCACACAGCAACGGCGGGAAAACCGGCCGATGCACACGCACCGGCCGACAACTGCAACTTACTTCTCGAGACCTGCAGGCGGCCAGTTCTCGAGCTTCATGCCGAGCGTCAGGCCACGCGAAGCGAGGACTTCCTTGATCTCGTTGAGCGACTTGCGACCCAGGTTCGGGGTCTTCAGCAGCTCGTTCTCGGTACGCTGGATCAGGTCGCCGATGTAGTAGATGTTCTCGGCCTTCAGGCAGTTGGCCGAACGCACCGTCAGCTCCAGATCGTCGACCGGGCGCAGCAGGATCGGATCGATCTGCGGTGCGCGGGCGGCGGCGGCCTCAGCGGCGCTCTCGGTACCTTCCAGAGCAGCGAATACCGACAGTTGGTCAACCAGGATACGAGCCGACTGGCGAATCGCTTCCTCCGGCGAGATCACGCCATTGGTTTCGATGTTCATCACCAGCTTGTCGAGGTCGGTACGCTGTTCCACACGAGCGGACTCAACGGCGTACGACACGCGGCGCACCGGTGCGAACGAAGCGTCCAGCACGATGCGGCCAATGACTTTGCTCGACTCGTCGCCGAACTTGCGCACGTTACCCGGCACATAGCCGCGGCCTTGCTCGACCTTCAGTTGCAGATCCAGCTTGCCGCCAGCCGACAGGTTGGCGATGACATGACCCGGGTTGATGATCTCGACATCGTGCGGCAGCTCGATATCGGCAGCGGTCACCACACCTTCGCCTTCCTTGCGCAGCGACACCGTGACTTCATCACGGTTATGCAGCTTGAACACCACGCCCTTCAGGTTCAGCAGCAGGTTGACGACGTCTTCCTGCACGCCATCGATGGTGGAATATTCGTGGACGACCCCAGCGATCGTAACCTCGGTCGGGGCATAGCCGACCATCGACGACAGCAGCACGCGGCGCAGCGCGTTACCGAGCGTGTGGCCGTAGCCACGCTCGAACGGTTCCATGACGACCTTCGCGTGATGATCGCCAAGCGGCTCAACCGCAATAATTTTCGGCTTCAGGAGTGCTGTTTGCATGTAGGTTGTCCTGTTTCAATACCCTCGGCTCGTTACACCGATAAGGCTGACGGATTGGACTGGAAAGATTCCGTCGCGTCCACCGCGACGGAAGACGCGCGTGCCGCAATCGCGTTGCGGCACGTAACGAACCAGATTGGGTCGGCGCCAAGATACGGCGGGCGCACGAACACAATTTTGTTGACGATGAGCGTCCCCAAAAAGCGCAAGAAGCCCGCACCTTCCGGCACGGGCGTCGTCATCAACGCGAATACAATTCGACGATCAGGCTTTCGTTGATATCGCCAGCGATATCTGCGCGATCCGGGGCTTGCTTGAAGGTGCCTTCCATCTTCTTGGCGTCCACGGTCACCCACATCGGGAAGCCGCTTTGCTCTGCCAGCGTCAGCGATTCAGCGATACGCACTTGCTTCTTCGACTTTTCGCGGATGGCAATCACATCGCCCGACTTGATCTGGGCCGACGGCACGTTCAGAGCTTGACCGTTCACCAGGATCGCCTTGTGCGACACCAGCTGACGCGCTTCAGCGCGGGTCGAGCCGAAGCCCATGCGGTAGACGACGTTGTCCAGGCGCGATTCCAGCAGTTGCAGCAGGGTCTCACCCGTGTTGCCCTTGCGGCGATCAGCTTCAGCGAAGTAGCGGCGGAATTGACGCTCCAGCACACCGTAGATGCGCTTGACCTTCTGCTTTTCGCGCAGTTGGTTGCCGTAGTCGGAGGTGCGGGCGCCGGACGTGCGACCGTGCTGGCCAGGCTTGCTGTCCAGCTTGCACTTGTCGGCGAGCGAGCGACGTGCGCTCTTCAGAAAAAGGTCAGTACCTTCGCGGCGAGACAGTTTCGCCTTGGGGCCGGTATAGCGTGCCACGTTGCGTTCCTTTGTTGTCAGTCATCCGCAGCACAAACTCCGCGGATGGTCCATCACCAGGCTCCCAATGGAACCGTGACGAACAGTGGGCTTATGAAAAGACGAAACCCGCCTTCCGGGAAACCCGGAAGACAGGCAAGCGGGCAAGTGTAGCACCCGCAGACCGCCCTCGCCAGCAACTGGCGCGGCCGGTCGAGTCACTTAGATGCGACGACGCTTCGGCGGACGGCAGCCGTTGTGCGGCACCGGCGTCACGTCTTCGATCACGGCGATCTTGATACCCAGGTTGTTCAGAGCACGCACGGCCGACTCACGACCCGGGCCCGGGCCCTTGATGCGCACTTCCAGGTTCTTGATGCCTTGGTCCTGCGCCACGCGGCCAGCACTTTCAGCAGCGACCTGAGCCGCGAACGGCGTCGATTTACGCGAGCCCTTGAAGCCTTGGCCGCCCGACGTCGCCCACGACAGGGCGTTGCCCTGACGGTCGGTGATCGTGATGATCGTGTTGTTGAACGACGCGTGAACGTGCGCGATGCCGTCGGCGACGTTCTTGCGAACCTTCTTACGCGCGCGCTGGGCGGCGGTATTCGCTGCTTTTGCCATAGTTCCTATCCTTTACCCGACGGATTACTTCTTGAGCGCGACGCCGGCCTTGCGCGGACCCTTACGGGTGCGGGCATTGGTGCGGGTGCGCTGACCGCGCATCGGCAGGCCCTTGCGATGACGCACGCCACGGTAGCAGCCCAGATCCATCAGGCGCTTGATGTTCATCGTCGTTTCACGGCGCAGATCGCCTTCGACGAGGAACTTCTCGATTTCCTTACGCAGCGCTTCCTGGTCCGAATCCGTCAGGTCCTTGACCTTCTTGTCGGTCGGGATGCCAGTAGCCTCGCAAATGTTCTGAGCGCGCGAGCGGCCGATACCGTAGATCGCCGTCAGGCCAATCACGGTATGTTTGTGGTTGGGGATGTTGACCCCTGCGATACGTGCCATTCGTCAATCCTCTTTGCGAAATTAGCCTTGGCGCTGCTTATGACGCGGGTCCGACGAGCAGATCACACGCACCACGCCCTTGCGCTTGATGATTTTGCAGTTGCGGCAAATGCGCTTAACAGAAGCCAGCACTTTCATGATTTTCCTCTTCCTTCAATTCCAGTCCGCTCACTTCGCCCGGAATACGATGCGCGCGCGGGACAGATCATACGGGGTCAATTCGACCGTCACCTTGTCCCCGGGCAGGATGCGGATGTAATGCATCCGCATCCTGCCGGAAATATGGCCTAACACTACGTGGCCGTTCTCTAGCTTGACGCGAAACGTTGCGTTGGGAAGGTTTTCCAGCACCTCACCCTGCATCTGAATCACGTCGTCTTTAGCCATGTCTTTTTAGCTTCGTGCGACCGCTCTTTTCTACCGGAGCGTCAGGTTGCCCTTGAAATTCGCCTTCTTCATCAAAGACTCGTACTGCTGAGACATCACGTAGGACTGCACTTGCGCCATGAAGTCCATCGTGACAACCACGATGATCAACAGCGACGTCCCACCAAAGTAGAACGGCACATTCCAGCGCAGCACCAAGAACTCCGGCAACAGACACACCAGCGTGATGTAGATCGCACCCGCCAAGGTCAGACGCACCAGAATCTTGTCGATATACCGCGTGGTTTGCTCGCCCGGACGGATGCCCGGAATGAACGCCCCACTCTTCTTCAGGTTATCTGCCACTTCGCGGCTGTTATAGACCAGCGCGGTATAGAAGAAACAGAAGAAGATGATCGCCGCCGCATACAGCAGGATGTACACCGGCTGACCTGGCGACAGCGTTGCTGCCAGGTCCTTGACGAACCGGGTAACCGGATTCGTCGAGTTGCCGGCCGTAAACCAGCCCGCGATCGTGGCCGGGAACAGAATGATCGACGATGCAAAGATCGGCGGAATCACCCCAGCCATATTCAACTTCAGCGGCAAATGCGACGACTGACCGCCATAAATCTTGTTACCAACCTGCCGCTTGGCGTAGTTGACGAGGATCTTGCGCTGGCCGCGTTCAATGAACACCACCACGAAAGTCACCGCGCCAATGATCGCCACCACCAGGATCGCGGAGAAAATCCCCATCGAACCCGTGCGCACCAGCTCAAACAGCCCGCCGATGGCATTGGGCAGACCCGCTGCAATCCCGCCAAAGATGATGATCGAGATCCCGTTGCCCAGACCGCGCTCGGTAATCTGCTCACCCAGCCACATCAGGAACATCGTGCCCGTCACCAGCGTGATCACTGCGGTCGCTCGGAACATCAGACCCGGATCCAACACCAGACCCGGCTGTGCTTCGAGTGCCACTGCAATCCCAAGCGCCTGGAACGTCGCCAAGAGGACCGTACCGTAGCGCGTGTACTGCGTAATCTTGCGCTGGCCGGCTTGGCCTTCCTTCTTGAGCGATTCCAGCTGCGGCAGCACGATCGTCAGCAGTTGCATGATGATCGACGCCGAGATGTACGGCATGATCCCCAGCGCAAACACCGTGAACCGCGACAGCGCGCCACCGGAGAACAGGTTGAACATCCCGAGGATGCCGCCCGACTGCCGTTGGAAAAGCTGCGCCAGTTGATCCGGATCGATGCCAGGCACAGGGATGTGCGCGCCGATCCGGTACACCAGCAGTGCCAGGACCAGGAACACCAGCCGACGGCGAAGATCGCCGTACTTGGCCGTGTTCTTGGCCTGGGCCATCACATTAGGTTTCGCCGTGGCCAAACGGATGCTCCGTCAGTGTGAAACAGCAGGCTATCAGGCCAGCGAGCCACCAGCCGCTTCGATTGCGGCCTTCGCCCCAGCCGTTGCGCCCAGGCCCTTCAGAACCACCTTCTTGTCGATCTCGCCCGACAGGATCACCTTGGCGCTCTTGACCATCTCGCCAACGAGGCCGGCTTGCTTGAGGGACAGCAGATCGATTTCTTCGATCGGCAGGCCCGCCAGGTCGCCCAGACGCACTTCAGCGGTGAATTCCTTGGTCAGCGAGGTGAAACCACGCTTGGGCAGACGTCGATACAGGGGCATCTGGCCGCCTTCGAAGCCGACCTTGTGGAAACCACCCGAACGCGACTTCTGACCTTTGTGACCACGACCAGCCGTCTTACCCAGGCCCGAGCCAATACCGCGACCGACACGGCGCTTGGCGTGCTTGGAGCCGGCTGCCGGCTTCAGGTTATTCAGTTGCATGTTCTTCTCCGTCTTGCCTTAGCCGATGACCTTGACCAGGTAGGACACCTTGTTGATCATGCCGCGCACTGCCGGCGTGTCCTGCAATTCGGACACCGAGTTCATGCGGCGCAGGCCCAGACCACGCACCGTGGCGCGGTGGTCTTCGCGCGTACCGATCAGGCTACGCACGAGTTGGACTTTCACGGTTTTCTGCGACATATCGTTCACCTATCCCTTCGGCTTAGCCGAGGATCTCTTCGACCGACTTGCCACGCTTGGCAGCAATTTCAGCCGGGGTGCTCATCTTGCGCAGGCCGTCCAGCGTTGCGCGCACCATGTTGTAAGGATTGGTCGAACCGTGCGACTTGGTCACGATGTTCGTCACGCCCATCACTTCGAAGATGGCGCGCATCGGGCCGCCGGCGATCACGCCAGTACCGTCCTTCGCGGGCATCATTTGCACCTTAGCGGCGCCATGCTTGCCAACCACTTCGTGCTGCAGCGTACCGTTCTTCAGCGGGACCTTGACCATCTTGCGACGGGCTTCGTCCATTGCCTTCTGCACGGCCACGGGCACTTCCTTCGCCTTACCCTTGCCCATGCCGATACGGCCGTCGCCGTCGCCGACCACGGTCAGAGCAGCGAAACCGAGAATCCGGCCGCCCTTGACCACCTTGGTCACGCGGTTGACCGCGATCATCTTCTCGCGAAGACCGTCGTCGCGTTCGTCCCCTTGGACCTTAGGTTGAATTTTTGCCATGACGATATCCTCTATGCCGGCTTAGAACTTCAGGCCAGCTTCGCGTGCCGCGTCAGCCAGTGCCTTCACGCGACCGTGATAACGGAAACCCGAGCGATCGAACGCCACGGCTTCGATGCCGGCAGCCTTCGCCTTCTCAGCAATACGCTTACCCACCAGGGTGGCAGCCGCGGTGTTGCCACCGTTGCCGTTCAGTTCCTTGCGGACTTCGGCTTCCGCCGTCGAGGCCGCAGCCAGAACCTTCGTGCCGTCTTCCGAGAAGACCTGCGCGTAGATGTGCAGGTTAGTACGGTGCACAGCCAGGCGAGCGACGTTCAGCTCCGCAATCTTCAGGCGGGTCTGACGTGCACGGCGCAAACGCGAGTCATTTTTGTTCATGATGTGCACCCTTACTTCTTCTTGGTTTCCTTCAGGATCACGCGCTCGTCGGCGTAACGCACACCCTTGCCCTTGTAGGGCTCAGGCGGACGATAGCCACGCACTTCAGCGGCGACCTGACCAACTTTCTGCTTGTCCGAACCCTTGATGATGATTTCGGTCTGCGTCGGCGTTTCCGCCTTCACGCCTTCCGGCATCTCATGGATCACGTCGTGCGAGAAACCGAGTTGCAGCTTCAAGGCCGTACCCTGAAGCGAAGCACGGTAACCCACGCCGACCAGGTTCAGCTTGCGCTCGAAGCCCGTCGTCACGCCCTTGACCATGTTGGCCGTCAGGGCGCGCATCGTGCCTTGCAACGCATTGGCTTCACGCGACTCATCTGCCGGCGCGAACGTGATCGTGCCGTTGTCGGTGTTGACCTTAACCAGCGAGTGAATCGGCTGCGTCAGCGTGCCCAGCGGGCCCTTGACGGTCAGCAGACCACCAGCGAAATTGACTTCGGCGCCCTTGGGCAGCGCGATGGGAGCCTTACCTACGCGAGACATGGTTCCCCTCCCTTAGGCGACGTAGCAAATGACTTCGCCACCGACACCGGTTGCGCGCGCACGGCGGTCCGTCATCAGACCCTGCGGGGTCGAGATGATGGCAACGCCCAGGCCGTTCATCACTTGCGGGATTTCGTTACGGCCCTTGTACACACGCAGACCAGGCTTCGAGACGCGCTCCAGGCGCTCGATGACCGGACGGCCAGCGTAGTACTTCAGACCAATCGTCAGCGTGGACTTGCCACCCTGCTCGGTCACGGCGAATTCGTCGATGTAGCCTTCGTCCTTCAGGACTTTGGCGATTGCCACCTTCAGCTTCGACGACGGCATGACCACCGACGCTTTTTCCACCGCTTGCGCGTTGCGGATACGCGTCAGCATATCGGCGATCGGATCGCTCATGCTCATAGTGTTTCTCCTGTAGCCTGTGCGTGATTACCAGCTGGCTTTCGTCAGACCCGGGATTTCGCCCTTGAAGGCGATTTCACGGAGCTTGTTACGCGCCAGGCCAAACTTGCGGAACGTACCGCGGGGACGACCGGTGATCGAGCAGCGGTTGCGCTGACGAGTCGGGTTCGCGTTGCGCGGCAGAGCTTGCAGCTTCAGGCGCGCTTCGTAACGCTCTTCTTCCGACTTGCTTTGGTCTGCCACGATGGCTTCGAGAGCGGCGCGCTTCTCAGCGTACTTGGCCACGAGCTTGGCACGCTTCTTCTCGCGTTCGATCAGAGACAATTTAGCCACGGTAACCCCTTAATTACGGAACGGGAACTTGAACGCATTGAGGAGCGCCTTCGCTTCCTCGTCGTTCTTCGCAGTCGTCGTGATGCTGATGTTCAGACCACGGAGTGCGTCGATCTTGTCGTACTCGATTTCGGGGAAAATGATCTGCTCTTTCACACCGATGTTGTAGTTGCCACGACCGTCGAACGCCTTACCCGACACACCGCGGAAGTCGCGCACACGCGGCAGCGACACGGTGATGAAGCGGTCCAGGAATTCGTACATGCGTTGGCCACGCAGCGTGACCATCGTGCCGATCGGGTAACCCTGGCGAATCTTGAAGCCGGCGATAGCCTTGCGGGCCTTCGTCACGATGGGCTTCTGGCCAGCGATCTTGATCAGGTCGCCGGTGGCGTGCTCAATGACCTTCTTGTCATTGATCGCTTCGCCAAGGCCCATGTTCAGGGTGATCTTGGTGATGCGCGGCACTTCCATCACGGACTTGTAACCGAACTGCTTGATCAGTTCCGGCACAACCTTCTCTTTGTAAAACTCTTGCAGACGTGCAGTCATGCTCAACTCCTCTCTATCGCCCAGAATCAAGCGCCGACGGCAGCACCGGTGGTCTTCAGCACGCGCGTCTTCACGCCGCCTTCAACCTTGATGCCGACGCGCGACGGCTTGCCATTGGCATCCACGAGCGCAACGTTCGAAATATGGATGGGCATGACCTTGTCGACCACACCACCCGTGGTACCCAGCATCGGGTTCGGGCGCACGTGCTTCTTGGCAACGTTCACGCCTTCCACCGTCACGTGCTCAGCGAGCACGGACAGCACGGTACCTTGCTTACCCTTGTCTTTACCGGTGCGGACGATGACGCGATCGCCCTTGCGAATCTTGTTCATGCGGCCTCCGATTACAGCACTTCCGGCGCGAGCGACACGATCTTCATGAAGCGCTCGGTACGGAGTTCGCGAGTGACCGGCCCGAAGATACGGGTGCCGATCGGCTCAAGCTTGGTGTTCAGCAGCACGGCGGCATTGCCGTCGAACTTGATGAGCGAGCCGTCAGGACGGCGCACGCCCTTGGCGGTACGCACCACCACGGCGTTGTAGATATCGCCCTTCTTGACGCGACCACGCGGGGCAGCATCCTTGACGCTGACCTTGATAATGTCGCCGACGCTGGCGTAGCGGCGCTTCGAACCACCCAGCACCTTGATGCACATGACTTCACGTGCACCCGTGTTATCGGCCACTTCGAGCCGGCTTTCTGTCTGAATCATGGTGTTCTCGTCCCAACTTAATTCGCCTTTACGCACAATGCACAGAGGCGATCAGTCTTGGTCCCGCCGGCCGCTGGCATTGCGCCAACCGCGATTGGGTTGATCAACTTGAAGTCGGTAGCTGCCTGGCAGCGAGTGCCACCAGACCCATTCGTTTTCTCCTTGCTCGAGCCGCCAATCGATCAGCCACCCTCACAAAGGGAAAGACCGAGACTATAACACATAATCTCGGTCTTGCAACAGCAAACTGCAAGCTGTTGTTTTAGATCACGCGTGCTGCTTCCAGCAGGCGCGAGACCACCCACGACTTGGTGCGGGAGATCGGACGCGATTCCGTGATTTCAACCTTGTCGCCTTCCTTGTACTGGTTGGCTTCGTCATGCGCGTGGTACTTCTTCGAGCGCACAACGTACTTGCCGTACAGCGGATGCTTGACGCGGTTTTCGATCAGGACCGTCACGGTCTTGTCCATCTTGTCGCTGACAACGCGACCGACGAGCGTGCGTTTCAGGGACGTTGCTGCTTCAGTCATTTCTGGCTCCCTTTCTCGCCCATCACGGTGCGAACACGCGCGATGTCACGACGCACCTTCTTCAGCTGGCTGGTGTTCTGCAGCTGTTGCGTCGCCTTTTGCATGCGCAGGCCAAATTGGGCCTTCAGCAGCTCGGAGAGCTCCTGGTTCAGGCCGGCGGCATCTTTGCCGCGCAGTTCGGTTGCTTTCATGGTGTGTGCTCCTTACGTTCCGACCTGACGCACCACGAAGCTGGTCGCGATCGGCAGCTTGGCAGCGGCCAGGCGGAATGCCTCGCGTGCCAGCTCTTCGCCAACGCCGTCCATCTCGTACAGCATCTTGCCCGGCTGAATTTCAGCCACGTAGTATTCCGGGTTGCCCTTACCGTTACCCATACGGACTTCGGCAGGCTTCTTCGAGATCGGCTTGTCCGGGAAAATCCGGATCCAAATGCGGCCGCCACGCTTGATGTGACGGGTCATCGCACGACGGGCCGACTCGATCTGACGTGCGGTCAGACGGCCACGGCCCATCGCCTTCAGGCCGAATTCGCCGAACGACACGGCGTTACCGCGCGTGGCGATACCGGTGTTGCGGCCCTTCTGCTCCTTGCGGTACTTCCTGCGCTTAGGTTGCAGCATCTTTATTCTCCAGTCTTGGCGTCGGCGCCACCGCTACGGCGGGGAGCACCTGCACCAGCACCGCGGCGCTGACCGGCCGGGCGATCGCCTTCACGGCGACGGCCTTCCGGGCGACCCGGACGGCGGCGGCGCTCATCTTCCTTCGGCTCTTCCACCACGGGTGCATCGTTGCGACCCAGGTGGTCGCCCTTGTACACCCACACCTTGACACCGATGATGCCGTAGGTGGTTTCCGCTTCGGAGAAGCCGTAGTCGATATCAGCGCGCAGCGTGTGCAGGGGCACACGGCCTTCGCGGTACCACTCGGTACGGGCGATTTCGATGCCGTTCAGACGGCCCGAGCTCATGATCTTGATGCCCTGAGCACCCAGACGCATTGCGTTCTGCATCGCGCGCTTCATGGCGCGGCGGAACATGATGCGGCGCTCGAGCTGCTGCGTGATCGAATCGGCGATCAGCTGCGCATCGACTTCCGGCTTGCGGATTTCTTCGATGTTCACGTGCACGGGCACGCCCATGCGACGTTGCAGTTCTGCCTTCAGCAGTTCGATGTCCTCGCCCTTCTTGCCGATCACCACGCCCGGACGCGAGCTGTAAATGGTGATACGTGCATTCTTGGCCGGACGCTCGATGACCACGCGGCCCACCGAAGCGTTCTTCAGCTTCTTCTTCAGAAACTCGCGAACTTCGATGTCTTCCTTGAGCATGCCCGCAAACTGGGTGTTGTTCGCGTACCAACGCGAAGCCCAGTTACGGCTGACAGCCAGACGGAAGCCAGTCGGATGAATCTTCTGTCCCATCGTGACCCCTTAGTTGCCCAGCGTCACAGTGATGTGACAGGTTTGTTTCTCGATGCGGTTGCCACGGCCCTTCGCACGCGCGGTGAAGCGCTTGAGCGAGGTTGCCTTGTCGATGTAGATCGACTTGACCTTCAGCTCATCGATGTCGGCGCCTTCGTTGTGCTCGGCGTTCGCGATGGCGGACTCAACCACCTTCTTCACGATGCCAGCCGCCTTCTTCGGGCTGAACGTCAGCACGTTGAGCGCACGCTCGATCGACAGGCCGCGGATCTGGTCAGCAACCAGGCGCGTCTTCTGTGCGGAGATACGGGCGCCGCGATGAATCGCTTTAACTTCCATGATTGCCCCTTATCGCTTCGCTTTCTTGTCGGCAGCGTGGCCCTTGAACGTACGCGTAAGCGCAAATTCGCCGAGCTTGTGGCCAACCATGTTTTCCGTGACATACACGGGCACGTGCTGACGGCCGTTGTGAACGGCGATCGTCAGACCGATGAAGTCCGGCAGAATGGTCGAACGACGCGACCACGTCTTGATGGGCTTCTTGTCCTTGTTGCTCACCGCCGCTTCCACCTTCTTCAGCAGGTGGGCGTCGATGAACGGACCTTTCTTTACGGAACGAGTCATTTCTTAGCTCCTACCTACCGATTAACGCTTGTGACGGCGCTGAACGATCATGCTGTCCGTGCGCTTGTTACGACGGGTGCGGTAGCCCTTGGTCGGCGTACCCCACGGGGACACCGGATCACGGCCAGCAGCAGTCTTACCTTCACCACCACCGTGCGGGTGATCAACCGGGTTCATCACCACACCGCGAACGGTCGGGCGAATACCGCGCCAACGGGTTGCACCGGCCTTGCCGATCTGGCGCAGGCTGTGCTCTTCGTTGCCGACTTCACCGATGGTCGCGCGGCACTCGATGTGCACGCGGCGCACTTCACCCGAGCGCAGACGCACTTGAGCGTAGATGCCTTCGCGAGCCAGCAGCACGGCGGACGTACCAGCCGAACGGGCAACCTGAGCGCCCTTGCCCGGCAGGATTTCCACACAGTGGATCGTCGTACCGACCGGAATGTTGCGGATCGGCAGGTTGTTACCGGCCTTGATCGGCGCTTCCGAGCCGTTGGTGATGGCTTGGCCAACCACAGCGCCCTTCGGGGCGATGATGTAGCGGCGCTCGCCGTCAGCGAACAGCACGAGCGCGATGTTGGCGCTACGGTTCGGGTCGTATTCCAGGCGTTCGATCTTGGCCGGGATACCGTCCTTATCGTTGCGCTTGAAGTCGACGATGCGATAGTGATGCTTGTGACCACCGCCCTTATGACGGGTGGTGATATGGCCGTTGTTGTTACGACCCGACTTCTGGAATTGCTTTTCCAGCAGCGGAGCGTGCGGCGCACCCTTGTGAAGGTCGGGATTAACGACCTTCACCATCGAGCGGCGGCCCGGCGATGTCGGCTTGGTCTTGACGAGTGCCATGATTACTTGGCCTCCGCTTCAAAATTGATTTCCTGACCCGGCTTCAGCGAAACATAGGCCATCTTCACGTGGTTACGACGCCCCATGAAGCGACCGAAGCGCTTTTGCTTGCCCTTACGGTTCAGGATCTGGACGGAAGCGACTTCCACCTTGAACAGCAGTTCAACGGCAGCCTTCACTTCGATCTTGTTGGCGTCGGGAGCCACTTCGAACACGACCTGTTCGTTCTTCTCGGCCACCAGCGTTGCCTTTTCAGACACCACGGGCGCCAGCAGCACCTGCATCAGGCGATGGTCGTTCTTGGCAACTTGCGTCATTTCAGCAACTCCTCGATCTGCGCGACGGCACCCTTCGTCACGAGCACCTTCTTGTAGTGCACGAGCGACAGGGGGTCAGCGTGACGCGGCTCAACCACGAGCACGTGCGCCAGGTTGCGCGATGCCAGGAAGAGGTTTTCGTCCAGGTTATCGGTAATCACGAG
Organism: Ralstonia sp. 24A2; assembly: GCF_051783885.1. Classification (NCBI taxonomy): domain Bacteria; kingdom Pseudomonadati; phylum Pseudomonadota; class Betaproteobacteria; order Burkholderiales; family Burkholderiaceae; genus Ralstonia; species Ralstonia sp. 24A2. The sequence goes on from NZ_JBPVZD010000002.1 coordinate 157,064, forward strand.
CACCGAGTCCAGGCCCATGGCGCCGAGCTTGTCGGCCAGCAGCTTGGTCTTCGGGGCTTCGACGGACAGGCTGTCAACGACGTTGATGCGACCTTCACGGGCAAGCTGCGAATAAATCGAGCGCATGCCGGCGCGGTACATCTTCTTGTTGACCTTCTGCGAGAAGTTTTCTTCCGGGCTGTTCGGGAAGATACGACCACCCCCGCGCCACAGCGGGGAGGAGCTCATACCTGCACGGGCGCGGCCCGTACCCTTTTGGCGCCACGGCTTCTTGGTCGTGTGCTTGACCTCTTCACGATCCTTCTGCTTACGGTTACCGCTGCGAGCGTTGGCCTGATAAGCGACGACGATCTGGTGAACGAGGGCTTCGTTGTAGTCACGGCCGAACACTTCCGGCGAGGCAGCAACGCCAGCGCCGAGTTGACCGTTGTCCTGGAGCAGCTTCAGTTCCATGCGTTTGCTCCTTATGCCTTCTTGACGCGGGCCTTCACAGCCGGCGTGACGATGACTTGACCGCCCTTGGCGCCCGGGATCGCACCCTTGACCAGCAGCAGCTTGCGCTCTGCGTCGATCTTGGCGATTTCCAGATTCTGGACGGTACGGGTGACGTCACCCATGTGACCGGTCATGCGCTTACCCGGGAACACGCGGCCCGGATCCTGCGCCATACCGATCGAGCCCGGCACGTTGTGCGAACGCGAGTTACCGTGCGTGGCGCGGCCCGACGAGAAGTTGTAACGCTTGATGGTACCGGCGTAGCCCTTACCAATCGTCACACCCTGGACGTCGATCTTTTGACCGACTTCGAACAGGTCGACGCTGATGTTCGCGCCAGGCTGGAATTCAGCGGCACGAGCGGCATCCACTCGGAATTCTTTGATGACTTCGCCCGCTTCCACGCCGGCTTTGGCGAGATGACCCGCCAGCGGCTTGGTGACGCGGCTGGCGCGTCGGGTGCCGAAGGTGACTTGAACCGCGGTATAACCGTCGGTCTCGTCCGTCTTGATTTGCGTCACGCGGTTGTCGCCGACCTCGAGCACGGTAACGGGAATCGAATCGCCGTCGTCCGTGAAAATACGGGTCATGCCAACCTTGCGACCTACAAGGCCAAGGCTCATGGTTTGCTCCATTCCCAGCTGCGATTGGCCGGGGCTGATTGATACTACGAATCTTGAACTGGACTGCGCCTAAAGAGATAGCGCGAGGCCAAATGGCCAGCCCACTCCCCTGACTAAAGGGGTAGCCCTACAATATATCCCGGTTACCAACAATATGCAAGTGCGATTGCCAGATGGGCGCGCGGGCGTCATGTGCATTGCAACAGCCGGCACCCAAAAAGCAAAACGGCGAGCACTTGGCTCGCCGTTTGCCCGTTACCGGAGTGATCCGGCAGCGTTGTCTTGCTTACTGCAGCTTGATCTCGACGTCCACGCCAGCCGGCAGGTCCAGCTTCATCAGCGCGTCGACGGTCTTGTCCGTCGGATCGACGATGTCCATCAGGCGCTGGTGCGTGCGGATTTCGAACTGGTCGCGGCTGGTCTTGTTGACGTGCGGCGAACGCAGAACGTCGAAACGTTGGATGCGGGTCGGCAGGGGCACCGGGCCCTTGACGATCGCGCCAGTGCGCTTGGCAGTTTCAACGATCTCAGCAGCCGACTGGTCGATCAGGCGGTAGTCGAAAGCCTTCAGGCGGATACGGATCTTCTGGTTCTGCATGATGTTTCCTTAAAGAGCATGACGGCTGGGCCGCCGGTAGATTGAAAGAGCGATGCAACAGGCGATGCGCCACACCTCTTACGAGGAGCAGCGCATCGGTCCGCCTTTTACTTGATGATCTTGGCGACGACGCCAGCACCCACGGTACGGCCACCTTCGCGGATAGCGAAGCGCAGGCCTTCTTCCATGGCGATCGGGGCGATCAGCTTGACGGTGATCGACACGTTGTCACCCGGCATGACCATTTCCTTGCCTTCCGGCAGAGCGATCGAGCCAGTCACGTCCGTCGTACGGAAGTAGAACTGCGGGCGGTAGTTGTTGAAGAACGGGGTGTGACGACCACCTTCGTCCTTCGACAAGATGTAGACCTCGCCCGTGAATTCCGTGTGCGGCTTGATCGAACCCGGCTTGGCCAGCACTTGACCACGCTGAACGTCTTCACGCTTCGTGCCGCGCAGCAGAATACCGACGTTGTCGCCTGCCTGACCTTGGTCGAGCAGCTTGCGGAACATTTCCACGCCCGTGCAGGTCGTCTTGTCGATCTTCGGCTTGTCGCCGTCCATCGCGATACCGACGATTTCGATTTCTTCGCCGACCTTGATGATGCCGCGCTCGATACGGCCGGTCACCACGGTGCCGCGACCCGAGATCGAGAACACGTCTTCCACCGGCATCAGGAACGTACCGTCAACAGCGCGCTCCGGCGTCGGGATGTAGGTATCCAGTGCGTCGGCCAGGTTCATGATGGCCACTTCGCCCAGCTCGCCCTTGTCGCCTTCCAGCGCCAGCTTGGCCGAACCCTTGATGATCGGGGTGTCGTCGCCCGGGAACTCGTACTTCGACAGAAGTTCGCGCACTTCCATCTCGACCAGTTCCAGCAGCTCAGCGTCGTCCACCATGTCGCACTTGTTCAGGAAGACGATGATGTACGGCACGCCCACTTGGCGGGCCAGCAGGATGTGCTCACGCGTTTGCGGCATCGGGCCGTCAGCGGCCGAGCACACCAGGATGGCGCCGTCCATCTGGGCGGCACCGGTGATCATGTTCTTGACGTAGTCGGCGTGGCCCGGGCAGTCAACGTGCGCGTAGTGACGGTTAGCCGTCTCGTACTCGATGTGCGCGGTGTTGATCGTGATGCCGCGTGCCTTTTCTTCCGGCGCTGCGTCGATTTCGTCGTACTTCTTGGCGGTACCACCGAACTTGCTCGACAGCACGGTTGCGATCGCTGCGGTCAGCGTCGTCTTGCCGTGGTCAACGTGACCAATCGTCCCAACGTTCACGTGCGGCTTGGTCCGCTCGAACTTTTCCTTTGCCATGTCAGCTCCTCAATTCGGAATCGGCTAATTACTAGATTTGGATGCGGGCGATCGCTCATGCGATCGCCCAAACACGTTGATTACTTCGTACCCTTGGCGGCCATCACAGCTTCGGCGATGTTCTTCGGCGCCTCAGCGTATTGCTTGAATTCCATGGTGTACGTGGCGCGGCCTTGCGTGGCCGAGCGTAGCGACGTCGAATAACCGAACATTTCCGACAGCGGGACTTCGGCCTTGATGACCTTGCCGCCGCCCACCATGTCGTCCATGCCCTGCACGATGCCGCGGCGGGACGACAAGTCGCCCATCACGGTGCCCGTGTAGTCTTCCGGCGTTTCCACTTCCACAGCCATCATCGGCTCGAGCAGAACCGGAGTGGCCTTGCGCATCGCTTCCTTGAAGGCCATCGAGCCGGCCATACGGAATGCGTTTTCGTTCGAGTCCACATCGTGGTACGAACCAAACGTCAGCGTGACCTTCACGTCCACCACCGGGAAGCCAGCCAGAATACCGGCCGGCAGCGTGTCGACGATACCCTTTTCGACCGCCGGGATGTATTCGCGAGGAATCACACCGCCCTTGATGGCGTCGATGAAGACGAAACCATTGGCCGCAGCAGCAGCTGCTGCCGACGTGGTCGCCGCAGCCTTCGCTGCCGCCTTGCCTTCTTCGTCCAGCGGTTCCAGCGTGATCACAGCGTGACCATACTGACCGCGGCCGCCCGATTGCTTGACGAACTTGCCTTCGACGTCCTCAACCTTCTTGCGGATGGTTTCGCGGTAGGCAACCTGCGGCGCGCCGATGTTGGCTTCCACGCCGAATTCGCGCTTCATGCGGTCGACCAGAATTTCGAGGTGGAGCTCGCCCATGCCCGAAATGATGGTCTGGCCCGATTCTTCATCGGTACGCACGCGGAACGACGGATCTTCAGCGGCCAGGCGGTTCAGGGCGATGCCCATCTTTTCCTGGTCAGCCTTGGTCTTCGGCTCGACAGCCTGCGAGATCACCGGCTCCGGGAACACCATGCGCTCGAGAATGATCGGAGCAGCCGGGTCGCACAGCGTATCACCCGTGGTCGCATCCTTCAGGCCCACCGCAGCGGCGATGTCACCGGCCAGCACTTCCTTGATTTCTTCGCGCTGGTTGGCATGCATCTGCAGAATACGGCCCAGACGCTCCTTCTTCTGCTTCACCGGGTTGTACACGGTGTCGCCCGAGTTGATCTTGCCCGAGTAGACGCGGAAGAAGATCAGCTGACCGACGAACGGGTCAGTCATGATCTTGAACGCCAGTGCCGAGAACTTTTCGCTGTCGTCAGCCTTGCGCTCGAGCTTCTTCGTTTCGTCGGTTTCGTCGATGCCTTGCACCGGCGGAATGTCGACCGGCGACGGCAGGAAGTCGATCACGGCGTCGAGCATGCGCTGCACGCCCTTGTTCTTGAACGCGGTGCCGCACAGCATCGGCTGGATTTCGCAGGCGATGGTACGGTCGCGCAGCGCCTTGACGATCTCAGCACGGGTCAGCTCTTCGCCGCCCAGGTACTTTTCCATCAGCGCTTCGCTGGCTTCAGCAGCCGACTCGACCATCTTCTCGCGCCACTCGTTGCAGGTGTCAACGAGTTCGGCCGGGATGTCGGTGTATTCGAACTTCACGCCTTGGCTGGCTTCGTCCCAAATGATCGCCTTCATTTCCAGCAGATCGACGACGCCTTGGAAGCCTTCTTCTGCACCAATCGGCACCACCACGGGCACCGGGTTGGCCTTCAGGCGGGTCTTCAGCTGGTCGTAGACCTTGAAGAAGTTCGCGCCGGTACGGTCCATCTTGTTGACGAACGCCAGACGCGGCACCTTGTACTTGTTGGCCTGGCGCCAGACGGTTTCCGACTGCGGCTGCACGCCACCCACTGCGCAGTACACCATGCACGCGCCGTCCAGCACACGCATGGAACGCTCCACCTCGATGGTGAAGTCCACGTGGCCCGGGGTGTCGATGATGTTGAAGCGGTGCTCGGGGTAGTTGCCGCCCATGCCCTTCCAGAAGGCAGTGGTAGCAGCCGACGTGATGGTGATGCCGCGCTCTTGTTCCTGCTCCATCCAGTCCATGGTGGCAGCGCCATCATGCACTTCACCGATCTTGTGGTTCACACCGGTGTAGAACAGGATCCGCTCGGTCGTGGTGGTCTTGCCGGCGTCGATGTGAGCGGAAATACCGATGTTACGGTAGCGCTCAATGGGGGTCTTACGAGCCACGGTTAATCCTTTGCTCTGATTCGTCAACGGGGCGCTGCTGGATAGCAAGCGCCCCTAATACAAATGGGCGAGATGTGCGCACACAGCCCGCCCAGCAACCAACAACGTGCGTGAGTCGCTTAGAAGCGGAAGTGCGAGAACGCCTTGTTGGCTTCCGCCATACGGTGCACTTCGTCGCGCTTCTTCATGGCGCCGCCGCGGCCTTCCGAGGCCTCGAGCAGTTCACCAGCCAGACGCAGGGCCATCGACTTCTCGCTGCGCTTCTTCGCAGCTTCCCGCAGCCAACGCATCGCCAATGCCAGACGACGCGACGGCCGGACTTCGACCGGCACCTGATAGTTGGCGCCACCAACACGGCGGCTCTTCACTTCGACCACCGGCTTGATGTTGCCGATTGCCAGCGTGAACACCTCGATAGGCGCCTTGCCTGCTTTCTTCTCGATCTGGTCGAACGCACCGTAGACGATACGCTCAGCCACCGACTTCTTGCCGTCCAGCATCAGGACGTTCATGAACTTGGCGACTTCCACATTGCCGAACTTCGGGTCCGGCAGAATTTCCCGCTTGGGGACTTCACGACGACGTGGCATCTTCTTTCCTTCTCTGTTCAGTTGAGAACCGCTTCGGTTCTCTGGCCACCAACTAGCTTGTCTTCCAACAATCTGAGCCGGGTGACCACTTACTCGACGGTGCCAGTGCGATCAAAAAACGCACTGTTGTACCGCCTGCTCATGACAAGACCGTGTCCCCGCATTCGCACAACACGCGCGGGTCGATCTCACTGACAACTTAGGCCTTCTTCGGGCGCTTCGCGCCGTACTTCGAACGCGCTTGCTTACGGTCCTTGACGCCTTGCAGGTCAAGGGAGCCGCGCACGATGTGGTAACGCACACCCGGCAAATCCTTCACACGGCCGCCGCGGATCAGCACGACGCTGTGTTCTTGCAGGTTGTGGCCTTCACCGCCGATGTACGAAATGACTTCGAAACCGTTGGTCAGGCGCACCTTGGCGACCTTACGCAGTGCCGAGTTCGGCTTCTTCGGCGTCGTGGTGTACACGCGGGTGCACACGCCGCGGCGCTGCGGGCAGTTCTCAAGCGCCGGGCTCTTGCTCTTCAGCTTTTCAGAGACGCGGGGCTTGCGAACCAATTGATTGATAGTTGGCATTGTTCAATCCAGCTTGGTTTTTGAAAAATCGCCGGACCACGTGACGTGGCAGCCTCACATGTGAGGCAATCGGCGCAATCGGGTTTTGGAAGTGGCGAGCAGAACGCTCTAGAGAGAGGACCTGCGGGAACAGATCGAGACCAAAGAGCGCGAGCCCGTCTGGTTCAGATGCCTTGCACGGCGCGTTGCCGGACATGGACGTGCGAAACCAGAAGCCAAAAACTCGAATCTGGCACTATAGCGGGCTGTTTTGCAAGCGTCAAGCGCGCCGCCTGTCTGGCGACGCGCGTTACAGATCAGCAGCGGCGCGGTGTGGCGCCAATGGCACGCGGGGCCGCGCTGGGCCAGAGAAAGACGAGTGCGCCAGCCGACACAAACGCCAGCGCGAGCACCGAGACACCAATCCAGCCGGCATGCGCCCAGGCCACTCCTGCCAAGCCACCACCCGCCGCCGCGCCAAAGAAGAATGCGCCGGTATATAAACCATTCACACGCCCGCGGATCTCCGGCGACAGCGTGTTGACCATATAGCGACCAAGCGCCTGGTCCCCGATGGCGCCAAAATCCAACAGCAACGCAGCGACCACCAGCATGGCCAGCATGACGGGAACGCTCAACCCCGGCACCAGTGCCGAAGCCAGCGCCAGCAGCAGCCCGGTCGCCGCACTGCCGTGTGCGAGCAGCGTACCCAGGCGTACCAAACCGCGATCGGCCAGTCGCCCCGCAACGGGTGCCGCCACGACACCAGCCGCCCCACACAGCGCAAAGATGCCGATGCCGTTTTGCGACAACTGGAACGGCGCCGCTGCCAGCCGTAGTGCCACGGCTGTCCAGAACAACGTAAAAGCGGCCATCAGCAAGGCCTGGGTGGCGGCGCGCCGGCGCAGCAACGGCTCATCGCGCAGCAAGCGGCCGTACGAGCCCAACAGCGCACCGTACGACTGCGTACGCGGCGGCACGAAGGTCGGCATCACGCGCGGCAGAACAATCGCCAACACAGCGATCGCCACCGCCGACGCGCCATAGAACGCGCGCCAACCCCACTGCGCCGCAATCAGGCTGGCGACCGGGCGTGAGAGCAGGATGCCCAGGTTCAGGCCGATCATGATGTCGCCGAGCACACGCCCGCGCCGACGGTCGGCGGCCAGGCGCCCAGCCAGCGCGATCAGCATCTGGATGACAGTCGACGTCAGGCCGATGGCGAAGGCAGCCAGCATCAACACCTGCCCGCTGTGCGCCACGGTAGTCAGCGCCAGCGACGCCACCGCACCCCACAGCGTGCGCGAAGCGAGCGCCCGGTTGTCCTGCAGGTCGGTCAGCGGCATCAGCAGCAACAGGCCGATGCCGTAGCCGATGAGCGTCGCGGTCACCAGCAGCCCCGTCGCCGCCGTGGTCCAACCGATGGTGGCGGCGATCTCGGCGACGAGCGGCTGGATGCCGAACAGGTTGACGACGATGAGCCCAACCGCAGCAGCGAACAATGGCGTCGCGCCGCGCGGCAAGCGATCAGCAGGGGGATGAGACACGGCAACGTTGGGGGCTTCAGTCGTCATGATGGCGAGGAGAAAGATCGAGATGCCCCATCGTAGCCAGCCTATTCGCGCAGATTAAGGTAGCCTCTGGCGTCATATTGTTTCCAGAAACGCGCAAATATGAATCGGCTCTCCGACGTGGTGATCTTTGTGCGGGTGGTGGAGTGCGGCAGCCTGTCCGCAGCGTCCGATGCAATGGGCGTGTCGCGCGGGGTCATCAGCAAGGCGCTGGCGCGGTTGGAGGTACGGCTGGACACACGCCTGCTGCAACGCACGACGCGACGCTTGTCACTCACCGAGGCGGGCGCCGCCTTCTTCGAGAAAAGCCGCGAGGGCCTCGCACTCATGGACGCCGCCGAGCAAGCCGTGACCGCCCTGCGCGACGAGGCGCGCGGCACGCTGCGGGTGTCGGCGCCGGCGTCGTTTGCGGTGACGTTGCTGGCGCCGCTGCTGGGTGTGTTCCAGGCGCGCTACCCCGCTGTGCAGATCGACCTGGACATGAACGACCGCTACGCCGATCTGGTGGCGGGCCGCATCGACGTCGCCATCCGCATCGGCCTGCTGGAGGATTCATCGCTGGTAGCGCGGCGGCTGGCGAATTGCGCGCACGTCATCTACGGCGCACCGTCGTATTTCCGCGAGCGCGGCATTCCGCGGTCACCGGATGATTTGCGCGACCACAACTGTCTCGTCTATGCCAACTACGACGGACCGTACGACTGGGTGTTGACCGACCTAGCCGGCCAACGCCATGTCGCGCATGTGAACGGCTCCATGCTGGCCAACAACAGCCTCGTGCTACGCGAGGCGGCGCGCTCAGGGTTGGGGGTGTCGCTGGGGCCAGCGTATCTGGTGCGCGAAGACGTCGCCGCTGGCCGGCTGCAGGTGGTGCTGACGGACTACACCGCACGTGAGGTGCCGCTGCACGCCGTATTCACGCAGCGTGTGCACTTGTTGCCGAAGGTGCGCGCGTTTGTTGATTTCCTGGGCGACCACCTGACACGCACCGGTGTCATGGGGCCGCTGCCCGCTGCGGCGGCTTAGGCTTGCTCGCGGCACTTCTCCAGCACGTCGAGCAGCGCCTGGCCGTAGCGGTCGAGCTTGGCCATGCCGATGCCCGGCAGCTCGCCCAGTGCGTCGCGCGAGTCGGGATCGGTCTCGGCAATGCGGGCGAGCGTGCTGTCGTGGAAGATCACATAGGCCGGCACGCTGTGTTCGCGCGCCGTCTGAGCACGCCAGACACGCAACGCCTGCCAGCGCGCCTGCGCCTCGTCGGAGAGGTCGGCGGCCGGATCGGCGCGGCGCTCCTTCTTGGCCGACGATGACGACGCACCGCGAACCTTCTCGGCCTGACGACGCAGGATCACCGACTGCGCGCCCTTGAGTACGGGGCGTGCGGCGTCGGTCAGGATCAGCGCGCCATGGCCACCGTGGTCGACGGCGAACAAACCCTGCGCGACCAATTGGCGGAACACGCTACGCCACGCCACTTCGGACAGTTCTGCACCGATGCCGAAGGTGGAGAGCGTCTCGTGATGCCACTGCTTGATGCGCTCGGTGGCGTTGCCGCGCAGGATGTCGATGAGCTGCCCGGCACCAAAGCTCACGCGGCTGGCCTGCTGCACGCGGTAGGCGCAGGACAGCGCCATCTGCGCTTCGCGCGTGGCATCCCAGGTTTGCGGCGGTGTCAGGCAGGTATCGCAGTTGCCGCACGGCTGGCTGCTCTCGCCAAAGTAAGCAAGCAACGCCACACGCCGGCAGCTCGCGGCTTCGCACAGGCCCAGCAGTGCATCGAGCTTGGCAGTCGACACACGCTTGTGCACGTCGTCCGCCTCGGACTCATCGATCATGCGGCGCTGCTGCACCACGTCGGCCAGGCCGTAGGCCATCCACGCGTTGGCGGGCATGCCGTCGCGGCCGGCGCGGCCGGTCTCCTGGTAGTAGCCCTCCAAGCTCTTGGGCAAATCCAAATGCGCGACGAAGCGCACGTCCGGCTTGTCGATGCCCATGCCGAAGGCGATGGTCGCCACCATCACCACGCCCTCCTCCTTGCGGAAGATGGCCTGATGGCGGGCACGGATCTCCGAATCCATCCCCGCGTGATACGGCAGCGCGCGGATGCCCTGTTCGGCCAGCCACTGCGCCGTCTCTTCCACCTTCTTGCGCGACAGGCAGTAGACGATGCCGGCGTCGCACGACTCGCCATCCATGTGCTCGGCGCGAATGAAGCGCAGCAGTTGCTGGCGCGCGCTGTCCTTCTCGACGATGGTGTAGCGGATGTTCGGGCGGTCGAAGCTGGAGAGGAAGACGCGTGAACCCGTCAGCGCGAGCCGTTCGACGATCTCATCACGCGTGACCGCATCGGCCGTGGCCGTGAGTGCGATGCGCGGCACGTGCGGGAAGCGCTCGTGCAGCACGGAGAGCTGGATGTACTCCGGCCGGAAGTCGTGCCCCCATTGCGACACGCAATGCGCCTCGTCGATGGCGAACAGGCCGATGCGCGAGCGCTCCAGCAAGTCGAGAAAGCGCGGCGTCATCAGCCGCTCGGGCGCCACGTAGACAAGGTCCAGACGCCCCGCCGCCAAATCGCGCTCGACCTGTGCGGCCTCGGCGCCCGTCAGCGCGGAGTTTAGGTAGGCGGCACGCACGCCGGCTTCTTCCAGCGCCGCAACCTGGTCCTGCATCAAAGCAATCAGCGGCGAAACGACAATGCCCGCCCCCTGCCCGCGCCGGTGCCGCACAAGTGCCGGGATCTGGTAGCACAGGGATTTGCCGCCGCCGGTAGGCATCAGCACCAGACAATCGCCACCATCGGCCACGTGGGTGACGATCTCCGCCTGCGGGCCGCGGAAGGCGTTGTAGCCGAACACATCGTGCAGCACGGCGTGCGTGGCGGCAGCGGTGTCTTCGGGCAGCGCCTGCAGCGCGTGGTTGATGGCGGGAGAGTCGTACATCGGGACGGCGGGTGCGCGCGGTGTCACGCGCGCGGGCTGGGCGAAACCGCTATTGTGACAAACCCCGTCCGTCGATGGTCAATCAGGGGAATCGGATTGTGGTCAGAGCCGACTTTCAGACCTTGCGCGCGACAATGCGGTGAATCGTCCGGCCCGACGACCGGCTGACGGCCGCCTCGTTGAAAACCATGTCGGTGCCGGCCAGTGCTTCGTATACGGGTGCTGCCTCGAAGGCGGTGAACAGCCGGCCACGACCATCGCGCTGGTCGGCGTCGGGCGTCACGCGCCAGCTCAGGTACAACGTGCCGCCGGGGCGCAGCAGCGACACCAGCCGCCGCACCGCTGCACCGATCTGCTCGGGCGGCAGATGCATGATGACGGTCTCGCAGACAACGTTATCGAACGCGCCGTCGGCAATGCCCACCAGTTCCGGCAACGGCGCCCGCCGGAACGACAGCCCTGGATACTGCGAACGCGCCGCCTCCAGCAGCCCCGCCGAAGCGTCGTAACCGACAGCCGGATAGCCATTGGCGTTGAGCCAGGCCACCTCGCGCCCAGCGCCGCAACCGATGTCCGCCGTGGCTCCTCCCGCCTTGAACTCGCGCCGGAACAACGCGTACATGTCTTCCGGCACAGGCTGCTCGCGCCACTCCTGCGCGAAGGTCTCGGCAAGGGTGTCGTAGGCGGCAACGGTCTGCGTGTCCATGGCGGTGGGCTCCTGAGCCTCGGTTCCTATTTCATCGTGAAACTACGTAACAGCGTCAGGTCGCCGGCCTTGCGCATCGGTACGACAAAGGTCTGCTGGCGCTCGGACGGCGTGTTCTCGTCGGTGATGACGGTGACGGTGGCGGTGGTGATGGCGCTGCGGTCATTGCCGCTACCGTAGTAGTTCACGTAGACGAGGTACGTGCCGGGCGGGGGGGCCGGGTTCGAATAGATCTCGGGGCCGTAGCCGGTGGTGACGTCCACGTCGAGTGCGCCGCCGTTCTCGACCACGCGGTTGCCATACCAGGCGTGCTGGCCGTCGGGCGAGATGACGTGCAGGTCGAGGTCGGTGCCGTCGGTGTCCCACGACAGCACCACGCGCAGGCGCGGGCGCTGCTTGCCAGCGTAGCTGTCATAGAACTGCACGCGCTTGGCATCGCCGCGCGCGCTGCGCACTTCGACGCTGTTGCTGCCGGCGCCGAATGCGTACGGGCGCGAGAACGTGCCGTCCGCCTCGATACGCTGCGGCATCGCCACGCCGTTGACGATCAGCGTACCGACCGACGAGCCGTCTGCCCCGCGACGGCGGCGCGGCTTGTTCTCGTCCGTGGGTGCCGCGGCCTTGGGCTGGTTGCGGATGCGCCCGGCAATCATCGAGGCGGTGCCCTGCCCTTGCGGCGTCGAGACCGACACGGCTGGGTAGTGCACGTCCTGCGTGTAGCGCGAATCGTCGCCGGCCGAGTTGCGCCAGCCGCCCTGCGGCGCGGTGATCTCGATATTGCCGGTATCGGTTTGCGCAAATGCAGCACCCGAGCCCCCGAGCGTGGCGAGTACGACGGCGAATGCGAGGCGGAATGTGGAAGGCATCATGAGCATCAGAAGCGGATCGATTTCATCAACGCCAGCTCGCCGATCTTGCGCAGCGGCACGGTGACGAACTCGCGCCGCTCGTTGGGCGTGTTCTCGTTATAGATCAGCGTCAGTTGCGCGGTGATGAGATCGCGGTCGTGCGCCTTTTCATCAAAGTTGTAGCCACCGGCGTTGAAGTTGCCCCAGTAGTTCACGTAGAACAGCCAGACGCCAGGGCGTGGCGCGGCGGTGGAAAAGATCTCGGGGCCGGCGCCGTCAACGCTGTCCACGTCGAGCCCGCCGCCATCGGACAGCAGCGGCTGCGCCCAGAACGCGTGATCGCCAATCGGCGAGATGACGTGCATGTCGACCTCGGCGCGCGGGTCGTCCCAGGTGAGGATGGCGCGCAGCTTGGCCGACGTCTTGGTGGTATCGGCCTCGTAGAACTGCAGGCGCTGGCGCGACTGGCCGTCGGGGCTGACGATCTCCACGCTGTTCGAGCCCGGGCCAAACGCCCAGGGGCGCGCGAAGCGGCCTTCGCTATCGCCATAGAGCGGCATGGCGTTGCCGTTGACGATCAGCACTGGCGGGCGGCGTTGCTTGCCCGCGGCACGAATGCGTCCGGCGATAAGCGTGCGGTATTTCTGAGCACCGCGATCGACCGGCGGTTTCGGGTATGCGGCGGTGTACTGCTCCAGCTCGTTGGTCAGCTTGCTGTTGCGCCAGCCGCCGATCGGGCCTTCCAGATCGGCCACCGGCTCTGCCAGTGCCGAAGCCGCCAGCAGCAACGCAGCGGCCCCCAGCCCCAAGCGCGTCATCCCACTCTTCACAGCAAACCCTCCCCTCGGATCAGGCGGCGCGCCGTCGCCTCAACAAACTGTTCGTCCTGTCCGAGCGGATGGTGCGCAAAGGCCAGGTGCAGATATTCGTGCGCCAGCGCGATACGGTCCTCCTCGCTGGCGAGCCGATGGATGTAGAGCCGGTTGCGGCGCGCATCAGCGTACGGGCGGCCTTCGTGCACCACGCACACGGCGGGCAACGGTGGCGTCTCGTAGCCGGGTTCAGCGCCCAGGCGGGCGGACCAGCGCGGCGTCTGCGCCTGCAGCCACTGCTGCGCACCCGCCACCGGCGAGCAATCGCCCGCCACCGGACTCTGGAACGACGTGAGCGTTGCCCGCGGCCACCACTGCGCGAGGATGCCGTCAAACCCCTGGCCACGCTGGGCGGCAGCGCGCGCGGCGGTCCAGCTCATCTGGCCGCGCGCGCTGATCGTGCCGTGGTATTGCACGGACTGGCCGACCAGCACCAGCGCATCGGTAAATTCCGCCGCGTTGCGGGCGGCAGCCGCCGGCGGGCGCGGCAGCACGCGCTGCGTGCGCGAGCTGTCGGCGATGCGGTAGCAGCCCTTGTCGCGCGAGGCGTGCTGCACGAGGTAGCTGCGTGCGGCCACCGCCAGGGCGCGAGCGGCCTGCGGCTCGGCCAGTGTGCCTTCGCGCTCCACGACGCGCGCCACGTAGTCGTTCATGCCGAGCCGGCCGGTGATGACGGGCGCGTTGTTCTCGCGCGCGAGCGTCAGCTCGCCGCGACTCTCGATCGGCAGCGTGTTGCCGTTGACGAAGCGCACGATGTAGCGGCCTTCCAGACGGCCGGGGCCGACAGGCTTTCCGTCAGCATCGCGCACCTCTCGCAGGGGATAGCGTGTGAAGAAATCAACCGCCACGCAGGCATCGTCATCGGGCACGGGCGTCTGCTCGATCAGCGGTGTGAGGCGCGGTGCGGCGGCAGCCAGCACCTGATTGCTGGAGCCCGCGCCACCCAACCACACGGGTGTTCCGTCGGCCAGCCAGCCGGCCGCGCCGCCGATCGACGCCCCGGAGCGCTGCGGGTCAGGCATCGTCCATGTCTTAGCGCGCAGCAAGCCGCCGAAGTACGACACGGTGCCCTCACCTCGCCCCACGGTCAGCACGGAAACGAGCGTTTGCGCAGCCGTCTCTCGCCCATCGGCGGGAACACTGTGCAATGCAGTCAGTAGATCGGAGACAGGCACGCGACGCGCTGGCTGCATGGCACGCAGGTCGCGCAGCCACGCTGGGGCGTTAGCTTGCTGCCAGAACCGACGCCAGTCGGCGCTATCGAGGCCCAGTCGCGCCGGCTCGAAATAGCGGCCGCAGGATTGAATGAGCGCGCGCTCGCGGTCGATGCTCTGGCCGGCCGTGCAGCAGTAGACCTCTTCAGCATCGTTGCCGTGGCACGTGTAGTCGGGCGTGTTGATGCGACGCGAGACGAGGTAGCTGTAAACGAAGAGCTTCCAGACACTGCCGAGCGGCGTTTCAGTGTCGCGCGGCAACGCGGTGGCCGGCGGCATGCCGGTAGACGGATCGGCGCTGAATTGCCAGAGCTTGGCTTCATCGCCTTGCAAGACTGCAAATCGTAACTGCGGCAACGGCGCAGCGGCAGGTACGGCAACCGCGTGCCCGACAGGCGCGAGTGCGCCGCCAGCCCAGATCAGGCCGGTCAGCACACTGCGCGCAAGCAGGCCAGAGCGCATGGCCGCCTCACTCCACCTTGTACGGATAGCTGGCCGTGTTGCCGTCACCCTGCAACGCCTTGGCTTCCGGCTGGTACATGCGGAAGTAACGCACCGGCGGCAGCGCAAAGCGACCCGGCAGCGAGAAGCGCACGAGTTGGCGCAGCACAGTAGGACGCTCCAGCGCGGGCACCGGCTGGTTGTACGAGAGCTGCCCCATCTCGTAGGCCGCCTTGCGCTCGAACGCCTGCGGGCCGTTGCCTTCGTTCGGCTCGCCCTTCAGGCCGTCGATCTGGATGCCCCAGGTGGTGGCTTCCACCTCGGCGCCCGGCGGCAGCGGCACTTCGACCAGGCCGTAGCGGTACATACCCTGGCGCGGCGTTAGCACGATCTCGTCGACGTAGAGCGCGTTGCTGTCAAGCGTGTCGCCCGGCTTGACCGGCTTGGCCGTGAAGGCGATACCGTTGCTGTTGGCGTCCGCCGCCGGCTGCTTGGGCGCCTTCGGGTCGGCCTTGGCCGGCGTGGAGTCGATCGGCTCCAGGCGGTACAGCTTGCGCTCCACGGTGATCGGCAGCTTCGACGCTTCCGGCGCGCGGCTGCGGTACGACACGATGGCCGATTGCGTGGTCACGTCAGACGGTGCGGTCGTCAGGTCCAGCGCGGCGGGCACCTGGGCCCCCGTCCAGCGCCACGTCGGTACGCCCACCGGCGAGCGCGTCGCCTGCCAGCCACCGGCCGACACTGCCGGCTGGATGGCAGCAACGCTCGCGCCTTGTAGACCGCCCAGCCCCTTCTGCAGCCAGACCAGCGCGATGGCGCGGTCCATCGTCGGCATGGCGGCACTGGCGCGGGCCAGCAGCGGTGCCGGGTCGGCAGCCGATCGGCCACCACCCATCAGCAGCAGGCTTTGCACCAGCGGCGAGGTATCTGCCGCCAGCGCACTGCGCGCCGCGATGTCTGCGGAGACCAGCGCTTCCGGCACCGGTTGACCGACCTGACGCATCAGCTGCGCGGTCAGCACCGTTGCGACCTGGCGGCCGCGCGTGGAATCCGGCGCGACGAAGATGAGGCTGTCGCTCGCAGCGGGCTCGGCGTCGGCCTGAGCCTTGGCGTTGCGGGCAAGCTCGTTGGCCACGCCCGACAGCGGCGTTGCTACCGGCAGCCCCATCTCGTTGGCAAACCACAGCGCCAGCGCACGGTGCAGCAGCGGCTCGTTCTGGCTGGTGCGCTTGTAGGCTTCGAGCACCTGCTTCCAGTTGTCCGCCGGCAGGCTGATACCGACCGAGCGGCTGGCCAGCCAATCCGCGTAGTACGCATACGACGTGATCAGCGCGCTGCTGGTGGTCAGTTCGCCCCACCAGCCGAACGTACCGTTGGTGCCTGCCAGCAATGCCAGACGCTGACGCTGCGTGCGCAACAACGCGTCGACGCCCTGCGTACCGGCCGGACCGCCATCGCCCAGACGCGTGCCGGTGGCAGCCAGGCTCTGCTGCGCGAGGGCCAGCGGAATCAGGCGGCTGGCGGTCTGCTCGGCGCAACCGTACGGGTACTCGATCAGGTCGTCCGCCACGCGGGCGAACTGGCTGGCCGTGTTGCCGACCACGCGCAGACGCACGTCGCGCGCATCGGCGGGCAGGCCCAACGGCAGGCGCGTGCCTTGCAGCTGCGTGAGCGGGACGACGTTTTCACGGTCCGCCAGCCAGCCGGTGGCATCCAGCTTGAGCGTGGTCTGCAGGCGGTCCGATACGGCATCGCCCTGCTTGAGCTCGGCATTGATGACGCCCGCCTGCAGTGCCATCACCGGCGCGCGCAGGTAGTTGGCGCCGCGCTTGAGCGTCACGCGCTGGTTGATGTTCAGGCCGGCGCCCGAGACGATCCAGTCGGCGGTGATGTCCTTCTCGGTCTGGTTGAAGGCGACCATGTCCAGGCGCGGCTGATCGCTCTCGCGGAAGCGCTGCGGGCCGGTCCACTTCAGATACAGCGGCTTGTCGGAGCGGATGCTCGCGGTGCGCTGGCCGACGATGCCGTCCGAGGCGCCGGTGGTCGACACGGCGCGCACCGTGATGCGCCAGCGTGCCAGCGAGTCCGGCATCTTGAAGGTCATACGCGCGCGGCCATCCGCATCGGTCTGCAGGTTGGCAACCCACGCAGCGGTGTCCTGCTCGTCGCGACGCGGGCGCTCCAGCACCTTCACGCCGCGCTCGTTATGGCGGCCGTAGGTGCCACCCGGCTTGCCCGGCAGCGAGGCGAGCGCCAGGTCGTAGCTGATGAAGCTCTGACTGGACGTGGTACGCACGCTGTTGCGGCGCGGGTGGTAGAAGAAGTCGACGATGCTGGGGGCCACTTCCGGCTGCAGCACGTAGATCATCTCATCGACCACCGACACGGTCAGGTTGGCCTGCGCCGGCTTGCCCGCCAGCGCGCTGGTCAGGTCCAGCGTGACCGTCTCGCCCGGCGCATAGACGGCCTTGTCGGCGCGCACGGTCAGGTCCAGCGTCGGCTGCGTGACGACGATACCGGCGTTCTGGAACACCATGTCGCCGTCGCGCACGTACAGCACCGAGAACGTCATGTTCGGCGCGAAGTCGGGGCCGATCTTGATGCGCGCGCGGTACTGCGTGGGCGTGACCTTCTTCAGGCTGAGCCAGTCGCCTGGGCTGGAGAGCAGCCCGTGGCGCTCGACCTTGTCGCGCTCCAGCGTGAGCAGCGCGTCATCCACTGGCAGCGGGAAGGTGATCAGTGCCTCGGCCGTATCACCGATCTGGTAACGATCGCGGTCGAACACCATCTCGATATTGCCCGGTACGGTCTGCACGCCGTCACCGGCCACCCAGTGGCTGGCGGCTGCGAGCAAGTTGCCGGCCGCATCACGCACCGACAGCGTGTACGAACCCGGCTGGTCAAACTTGACCGGGAAGGTGGCATTGCCCTTGGCATCCGGAGCCACCGTGCCTTCGGTGCGGGCGCGCGTTTCCAGGCGCACGAGGTCCCACTTGGCGGGAGGCGCTGAGGCGCCACTGGCACCACCCGCCACTGGCATCGGCGTCAGGTTGAACGACACGTCCTGCCCCGGTGTCGTGAAATTCGACGTGGTCGACAGCTTGTACGGCGTGGCGCCACGCGCGATCAGCAGTTCGCGCGTGACCTTCACACGGTAGGCCGCACCATCGTTGGCGAACACGGTCACCACGTAGCGGCTCGGTTCCTTAGCAGCGGGCAACTCCAGCTTGGCATTGCCATCGCCGTCGGTGGTCAGCTCCTGCTGCTCCAGCTTGACGGGGAACAGGCCGGCGTAACGCAGCTCGCCCTCCACCATCGTCACCTGCTGCGCGCGCAGGCTGACCGACACCTTGCCGTTCTTGACCGGCTTGCCGTCCGGATAGCGCAGGCTGATCTTGCCCTTGACCGCTTCGCCCGTACCATAGCTGGCCTTGTCCAGCGACAGGTTCACGTCAAAGTGCGGCTTGATGTATTCAGCCACGCGGAAGGCGCCGCCGTAGGTGCCGCCGTTGTAGTCGAAGCGCAGCGAGTAGCCGCCGGCCGGGGCGTTGGACGGCAGCATGAAGCGCGCATCGGCACCGGTCTCGCCGGCCAGGCGCGTGGTGGACGTCGCCACCGGTGCGCCGTTCGGGTCGAGCACCTGCAGCTTGATATCGCCCGCAGCGGGCACGGTCGACTCGGTGGCGTTCTTGAAGTTGCGGCCGATGAACTTGACGCGCACTTCATCGCCCGGGCGATACAGCGGGCGATCGGTAAAGGCGTACAGCTTGGTGTTGTAGATCTCGCTGTCGTAATAGAAATTCTCTGAGATGAACACGCCGCCCGCGCGGTCGTTGCCGATCACGTAGCTGCGTTCCGGCGAGACGTGGCGCAAATCAGCCGTGCCGTCGCTATCGGTGGTGCCGGAAGCGAGCACGCCGACGCCGTCGGTCCAGCTCACAGACGATCCGCTCACCGGCTTGCCGCTCTTGCGCTCGGCCGTCCACACCATCATCCCTTGCGAGGTGCCCTTGGTGACGGCCACGGTGTCCGAGACGAACAGCAGCGTGTGCGCACGGTACGCACCAATCACGGCTTCCACAATGTACAAACCCGCCGGCAACTTGCCCACCGGAATCATCACGTTGCCGGCGTTCTGCGGCATCCACTCGCTGCTGCTGCCTTCGAGCTTCACGTCCTTGGGCGGCGCGATCGGCTTGGCATCCCAGATCGGGTAGCGGAAGCGGCCGAGCAGTTCATAGCCCTTGAGCGGCGCGTACTGCGGGTTGTTCGAGAAGCGTGTGGGCGCGATCATCTGGTCGCCCATGCTGAACTGCGGCGCGGTCTCCACGGCCTTGCTGCGCGTGGCGAACGACAGCACGCGCTGCCAGGCACGGCGGGCCTGGCGCGTCCAGTTATCCCACAGATACGCCAGCGTGTTGGCCAGGCCTTCGCCCGTGTAGTTGGCCTTGACGTCAATGCGGTGCAGGTTCTTCTGCGCCTTCAAAAATTCAAGCGGCTGCGGCACGCGGTAGACGAGGATGTCTGCGCCGCCGTAGCGGGAGAGTTCGTCCTTGTACTCACGCCCCGGTGCTTCCAGGCGGACCATCGCTTCCTGGTCGGTGCCGTAGCTGGCGTCCGAGAGCAGGAAGAACGGCTGACCCTTGAACGGCTCGTAGCCGCTGGGGGGCGCATCGGCGAAGGTGGGGTTCGGCTTTTCTGGCGCGTCGGCCGCATGCGCAGGGCCGACCAAGGCCAGCACTGTCAGGCAGACGACGGCAACGAGATTGAACGACATGAATGACCATCCGCGGTTGCGCATGAATTTTTCTACCGTGTCAAAAAGGCCAGACGAAACACGCCGATGAAGTTGGGGTTGCCGCTCTGCGGCTGCCAGCGCGAGTCTTTCCATTGCATCAATTCAGAGACCGGGACCGCGCGCAGGCCGTTGTCGGTGCGGGTGACGGTGCCGGTGTGGTAAGCGATGTAGCGATCCATCCAGATCATCAGATGCTGGTCGTCGCCTTGATCGAAGAAGAGCAGATCGCCGGGGAGCGCTTGATTCACGTCCTTGGCAATGAAGCGGCTGTTCTGCTGGATCAGCCCGAGCGCAGAGACATACGCGCCGGTGCTGCCGTCAATGCGTGCCCACCGCTGCGTAAGCGTGCGCTGGACGGGCGTGAGGTTCAGCTCGGGCGGCAGTTGCCGTGCGGATTCCGCGTCGCGCATGCCGTTGGCGCGCAGCCATCGTGCATCGTGCGTGCGCAGCGCCTCACCGGCGGCAAAGCGGACGAGACCGGCGCAGTCGCGGTGCGTCCAGCGCGGCGTCGGGCCCTGGCGGAGCTGCTCGTTGATGATGCGCACGAACCACGCGCGGAACACGCTGGATTGATCCGGCGTGAGCGCGTCGGGGTCTGCCGGTGCGGCATCTGCCCAGCCCGACAGCGCATGCGCGGCCGGAGCGAGCAGGCAGCCGCCGGCCACCGCCAGCCAGCGGCGGCGGCTCAGCACGGCGGCCGAAGCGCGCGGTGTCATTGCGTGCTGGTGTTGTCAGCGGGAACGGGAGCGGCTGCCTCGGTAGCCGGCGCCTCGGCAGGCGCGGCGGATGCAGCGGGCGCGGCAGGCGCCTCAGCCGTATCGGCCGGCGCAGGCGACCCGTCGCCACCGGCGGGCAAACCGCGCCCGCTCGACAGCCACGTCACCGGCACCCAGCCACGCGACGACGGCACGCCGCCATCGAGCGCCAGCGACACCGGCGCATAGCGCGACAGCGCCTTGAGTTTCGGGAATAGGTGCGTCTGCGCGGCGTTCAGGAACACGGCTTCCTGGTCGGCGGGCAGCGCGGCACCGGCTTCGCGGCGGACGAGCGGCGCAAGCGATGCGGGCGTCATCGTCAGCACGATGCGCTCGGTCTTGTCCTTCGGCAGGCTGTCAGCCACCGCCGGGAAGCGCTTGGCAAGCACGGCCAGCGCATCGTCGACGAGGCGCGCATCGGGCGAGAACACCACCACGTCACCCGCAATCGCCAGCGTGACCGGGAAGTAACGCTCCCACGACAGCTGCGCACCAAACGGTGCCTCAGCTGATTTCGCGGTGCCGTAGCGCGCGCTCACCGGGCGCTGCCACAGCGTGGCGTTGGCCGGGCCCTGGCGCGTCGTCACCGGCAGGCGCTTGTACGGGCCGGACTTGTCATCGGCCTGCGCCTTGGATTCATACGAGCCGATGATCTGACCGAACAGCGCAGCCAGCGCCGGCTTGACCGCCTCCGTCTGCGAGGCCGACGACAGCTTCGCCACGAACAGTGGCGCCACCAGCGACGACTTGCCATACCAGCACGCAGCAGCCGGGCCGGCAAACGCGTCGCCAACATGGGCCGCGGCTTCGCTGACGTCTTTGGCATCGCCCGCCACAGAGCGCAGCAGTGCACCGGCGGCCTTCCAATCAACGGGCAGTGTGGCGCAGGCGGCCGGATCGGACGGCAGCGCACGCCACAGGCCGGCGTTGTCCCACTTGCCGCTCAGGCGGCTCGGGTCGATGAGCGCTGCGCTCTGCCAGCCGTTGCCCGACGCCCCAGAGCCAAAATCGAAGCGCAGTGCCTCGATACCCGGGAAGTACTGCTGATAGCCGAACGACAGATAGTTGGCGCTCACCACGATGTGGTGGCCCGTCGGCTCCTGCACAGGCAGCGCGTAGGCCGTGCCCTGCACGTTGCGCTTGCCGGCGTCGTCCGACAGCAGCGCTGCCAGCGCGCTTGCCTGCTTGGAGATCGGCTTGCCGTCCTTGTCCAGCAGAATGCCCGGCTCGGACAGCGCGATCAGCCGGTCGCCCTTGCTGGCGATCAGGATCGAGCGCGTGGCCGAAAGCCGCAACGCATAGACCGGCGCGCCGGAATCACCCAGCGCATCAGCCACCTTGGTGAGTTGCGTGTCGCTCGTGGCCACGGTGGCGACGGCTTCCAGCGCCTTCGCCAAGCCGTTGCGCTGCATGGAGAGCACCCAGTAGCGCAGCTTGTCGTCCGGGCCGCGCCACAGCATCACGCGGGCGGGCTCGTCAAACACGTGCTTGAGCACCGTCTCGGCCAGGTCGAGCTTCTGCTCGTAAGCGAGGCGGCGCAGCGCACCGGCCACCGAGAGGCGGTCTTCGTTGCCCTCGTAGTAGGCGACGAAATCTTCGGTCAGCACATCGCGCAGCAGCGGCACACGCAGCACGTCGCGCGGCAGTTGCGACAGGCTCTGGCTGTCGATCAGGGCGTCGGGATAGGTCAGGTCGAGTTGGACCTGGCGGGCGTGCAGCGCGCGCGTGCGGCTAAACGGGTGCCAGACCATCTGCACCACCGCCGCGCCGGCAACGACCAGGGCGACCGCGCCAACGGCGATCTGCTTGCGTGTGAGCTTCATGGAGGAATCTGCGGCAAGACTGGAGAGGGCCGGCGGCTTGTAAAAAGTGCCGGTCTATAACCGCGAGATCATAGCCGTTGCGATGTTAAGGCAGGTTAACGTTTCGAGAAAATCAGAACTCTCCCATGCCGATGTTGTCGTGCGTCTGCACGCGGCGCGCAGGCAAAAAAAAGCCCGGCACCCCACAAGGGGGCCGGGCTTTTGATGCGAAGGACGCTACCTAACTTCAGGCGGCGCCGCCTTCCTCTTGGTGGACGACAGGCGTCTCGAAGATCGAAGCGGCTTCTTCTTCGGCAATCGCTGCGGCGCGGTCGCGGTCGGCGGCTTCCTTGGCCTTGCGGGCGCGGTGGTAAGCCAGACCGGTACCAGCCGGGATCAGACGGCCGACGATGACGTTTTCCTTCAGACCACGCAGGTCGTCGACCTTGCCCATGATGGCGGCTTCGGTCAGCACGCGCGTGGTTTCCTGGAACGATGCCGCCGAGATGAAGCTGTCGGTCGACAACGATGCCTTCGTAATACCCAGCAGCAGGTTCTCGTAGGTCGCCGGACGCTTGCCCAGCGCGATCACCTTGTCGTTCTCGTCGAGCAGGTCCGAACGCTCGACCTGTTCACCCGGGATGAAGCGGGTGTCGCCCGTATCGGCGATCTGCACGCGGCGCAGCATCTGACGAACAATCACTTCAATGTGCTTGTCGTTGATCTTCACGCCTTGCAGACGGTACACGTCCTGCACTTCGTCAACGATGTAGGTTGCCAGCTCTTCCACACCCTTCAGACGCAGAATGTCGTGCGGGTCGGCCGGGCCTTCGACGATCATTTCGCCCTTGTTGACCACCTGGCCGTCGTGCACCAGCACCTGCTTTTCCTTGGCGATCAGGAACTCGTGGGCATTGCCGTCGAGGTCCGTAATCACCAGGCGCTGCTTGCCCTTGGTGTCCTTACCGAACGAAGTCGTACCGGTGACTTCCGCCAGCACGGCGGCGTCCTTCGGCGAACGCGCTTCGAACAGTTCGGCCACACGCGGCAGACCACCGGTAATGTCACGCGTCTTCTGCGATTCGGTCGGGATACGTGCCAGCACTTCACCCACGTGCACTTGCTGACCGTCCTTCACGGTGATCAGCGCGCCCACCTGGAAGCCGATGGTCACGGAGTGGTCCGTGCCCGGGATCTTCACTTCAGCGCCCGACGAGTCGAGCAGCTTCACCTGCGGACGGATGCCCTTCGAAGCGGTGGTACGACGCTTCGCATCGATCACCACCAGCGTCGACAGACCGGTCACTTCGTCCATCTGCTTGGCAACGGTCACGCCTTCTTCGACGTTCTCGAACTTGATGGTGCCCGAGTACTCCGAGATGATCGGACGTGTCAGCGGATCCCACGTGGCGAGCTGCGTGCCGGCCTTGATGGACTGGCCATCCTGCACCAGCAGCGTTGCACCGTAGACGATCTTGTGGCGCTCGCGCTCACGGCCGTGGTCGTCGGTGATCAGCGCTTCGCCCGAACGCGAGATGACGATCTGCTCGCCCTTCGCGTTGGTGACGTAACGCATCGTCGCCGTGAAACGCACGATACCGGTTGCCTTCGCTTCCACGCTCGATGCCACTGCCGCACGCGATGCCGCACCACCGATGTGGAACGTACGCATCGTCAGCTGCGTGCCCGGCTCACCGATCGACTGAGCAGCGATCACACCCACCGCTTCACCCGAGTTCACCAGCACACCGCGGCCAAGGTCACGGCCGTAGCACTTGGCGCACAGGCCGTAGCGCGTGTCGCAGGTCAGCGGCGTGCGGACCTTGACTTCGTCCACGCCGATCGAATCGATCAGCTCGACCAGGTCTTCGTCCAGCAGCGTGCCATTTTCGATGGCCGTTTCCTGCGTTTCCGGGTTCACCACATCGCCCACGACCACGCGGCCCAGGATACGGTCGCGCAGGGCTTCGATCACTTCACCGCCTTCCACCAGCGCCTTCATCAGGACGCCGTTGGTGGTGCCGCAATCGTCTTCCACCACGACCAGATCCTGCGTCACGTCAACCAGACGACGGGTCAGGTAACCCGAGTTTGCGGTCTTCAGTGCCGTATCAGCCAGACCCTTACGTGCACCGTGGGTCGAGATGAAGTACTGCAGAACGTTCAGGCCTTCGCGGAAGTTTGCGGTAATCGGCGTTTCAATAATCGAGCCGTCCGGCTTGGCCATCAGGCCACGCATCCCTGCCAGCTGACGGATCTGCGCTGCGGAACCCCGTGCGCCCGAGTCGGCCATCATGTAGATGGAGTTGAACGACTCTTGCTTGACGGTCTTGCCGTTGCGATCGACCACGTCTTCGGTCTGGAGCTGCTCCATCATCGCCTTGCCCACCTGGTCACCAGCGGCGCCCCAGATGTCCACGACGTTGTTGTAACGCTCCTGGTCCGTCACCAGACCCGACATGTACTGCTTGTCGTATTCCTTCACCTTGGCGGCAGCTTCGGAGATGATCTTCTCCTTGGCCGGCGGCACCAGCATGTCGTCGATGGCGATCGAGATACCGGCGCGCGTTGCCAGACGGAAACCCGACTGCAGCAGCTTGTCAGCGAAGATCACCGTCTCGCGCAGACCGCACTTGCGGAACGCCGTGTTGATCAGGCGCGAGATTTCCTTCTTCTTCAGCGGCTTGTTCAGCACCGAGAACGGCAGACCCTTCGGCAGGATCTCCGACAGGATCGCGCGGCCAATCGTGGTCGATTGCAGCGTGATCTTCGGTGCGAAGCGGGCGTCGCCGTCGGCTTCCGGGTTGACCAACTCATACTCGGTAATCCGCACGTTCACGCGCGAAGCCAGTTCGACTTCCTTGTTCTCGTAGGCGCGGATGACTTCCGAGATGTCGGCGAAGGTCATGCCCTCACCCTTGCCGTTGATCTTGTCGCGGGTCGTGTAGTACAGACCCAGCACCACGTCTTGCGACGGCACGATCGACGGTTCGCCGTTGGCCGGGAACAGCACGTTGTTCGACGCCAGCATCAGCGTACGCGCTTCCATCTGCGCTTCAAGCGACAGCGGAACGTGAACAGCCATCTGGTCACCGTCGAAGTCGGCGTTGAACGCCGCGCAGACCAGCGGGTGCAGCTGGATGGCCTTGCCTTCGATCAGCACCGGCTCGAACGCCTGGATACCCAGACGGTGCAGCGTCGGTGCGCGGTTCAGCATCACCGGGTGTTCGCGGATGACATCTTCCAGGATGTCCCATACCACCGGTGTCTGGCTTTCCACTTCCTTCTTCGCCGCCTTGATCGTGGTGGCGATGCCCATCGTTTCCAGCTTGTGGAAGATGAACGGCTTGAACAGCTCGAGCGCCATCAGCTTGGGCAGGCCGCACTGGTGCAGCTTGAGCGTCGGGCCCACCACGATGACCGAACGGCCCGAGTAGTCCACACGCTTGCCCAGCAGGTTCTGACGGAAACGGCCGCCCTTACCCTTGATCATTTCAGCCAGCGACTTCAGCGGACGCTTGTTGGCGCCGGTCATCGCCTTGCCGCGACGGCCGTTGTCCAGCAGCGAATCCACGGCTTCCTGCAGCATGCGCTTTTCGTTGCGCACGATGATCTCCGGCGCCTTCAGCTCGAGCAGACGCTTCAGACGGTTGTTCCGGTTGATCACGCGACGATACAGGTCGTTCAGGTCCGACGTGGCGAAACGACCGCCGTCCAGCGGCACCAGCGGACGCAGTTCGGGCGGCAGCACCGGCAGCACTTCGAGAATCATCCAGTCCGGCTTGATGCCCGAACGTTGGAATGCCTCGAGCACCTTCAGGCGCTTGGCGAACTTCTTGATCTTGGCTTCCGAACCCGTGGCTTGCAGCTCGGCACGGATCGTCTCGATCTGCTTCTCGATGTCGATGTCGCGCAGCAGTTCGCGGATGCCTTCGGCGCCCATCATGGCGACGAACTCGCCCTCGCCGTACTCGTCGCACTTGGCCAGGTAGTCGTCTTCCGACATGATCTGGCTCTTCTTGAGCGCGGTCATGCCCGGCTCAACCACGACGAATGCTTCGAAGTACAGCACGCGCTCGATGTCGCGCAGCGTCATGTCGAGCACCATGCCCAGACGCGACGGCAGCGACTTCAGGAACCAGATGTGCGCGGTCGGCGCAGCCAGTTCAATGTGGCCCATGCGCTCACGGCGCACCTTGGCCAGCGTCACTTCCACGCCGCACTTCTCGCAGATCACACCACGGTGCTTCAGGCGCTTGTACTTGCCGCACAGGCACTCGTAGTCCTTGATCGGGCCGAAGATCTTGGCGCAGAACAGACCGTCACGCTCGGGCTTGAACGTACGGTAGTTGATGGTCTCGGGCTTCTTGACTTCACCGTACGACCACGAACGGATTTTTTCAGGCGACGCGAGGCCAATCTTGATCGCGTCAAACTGCTCTTCTTGCTGTACCTGACGGAATAGGTCGAGCAATGCTTTCATTCCAAACTCCTTGAGTTTGAGGCTGGCACCTTGGGGTTTCCAAAGGCACCGGCCCTAAATCTTCGTCAATGGCTGCTGTTACTGGAGCGTGGCGATGCTGCTGCCACGCCCTCACCGCACTCGCGCTTAGTTGCGCTCGAGGTCGATGTCGATACCCAGCGAGCGGATTTCCTTCACCAGCACGTTGAACGATTCCGGCATGCCGGCATCGATCGAGTGCTCGCCCTTGACGATGTTCTCGTACACCTTGGTCCGGCCGTTCACGTCATCCGACTTCACGGTCAGCATTTCCTGCAGCACGTAGGACGCGCCGTACGCTTCGAGTGCCCACACTTCCATTTCACCGAAACGCTGGCCACCGAACTGGGCCTTACCGCCCAGCGGCTGCTGCGTCACCAGCGAGTACGGACCGGTCGAACGCGCGTGCATCTTGTCGTCGACCAAGTGGTGCAGCTTCAGCATGTGCATCACGCCCAGCGTGACCGGACGCTCGAAGGCTTCACCGGTGCGACCGTCGAACAGCGTGACCTGCTGCTTGGAAGCGGTCAGGCCCTTCTCCTTCGCGATGTCTTCCGGATAGGCGAGGTCCAGCATGCGGCGGATTTCGTCCTCATGCGCACCATCGAACACCGGCGTCGCGAACGGCACGCCCTTCTTCAGGTTCTCGGCCAGTTCCAGCACTTCTGCGTCGGACAGGCTGTCCAGGTCTTCAACCTTGCCGCTTTCGTTGTAGATCTGACCCAGCAGCTTGCGCACTTCGGCGGCCTTGGCTTGCGCCTTGAGCATGTTGCCGATGCGCTCGCCCAGACCGCGCGCGGCCCAGCCCAGGTGGGTTTCGAGAATCTGACCCACGTTCATCCGCGAAGGCACGCCCAGCGGGTTCAGCACGATGTCTGCCGGCGTACCGTCAGCCATGTACGGCATGTCTTCGATCGGGGTGATCTTCGACACAACACCCTTGTTACCGTGACGACCGGCCATCTTGTCGCCAGGCTGCAGGCGACGCTTCACGGCCAGGTACACCTTGACCATCTTGATCACGCCCGGCGGCAGTTCGTCGCCTTGCGTGAGCTTCTTGCGCTTCTCTTCAAACGCGAGGTCGAAGTCGTGGCGCTTCTGCTCGATGGCTTCCTTCACGGCTTCGAGCTGGGTGGCGACGTCGTCATCCGACGGACGGATGTCGAACCAGTGCCACTTGTCGAGGTCGGCCAGGTATTCCTTGGTCAGCGCAGTGCCCTTGGCCAGCTTCTTCGGGCCGCCGTTGGCCACCTTGCCCACCAGCAGACGCTCCAGACGCTGGAAGGCATCGCCTTCCACGATACGCAGCTGGTCGTTCAGGTCCAGGCGGTAGCGCTTCAGTTCTTCGTCGATGATCGACTGGGCGCGCTTGTCGCGCGTCACGCCTTCACGCGTGAAGACCTGCACGTCGATCACGGTACCGCTCATGCCCGACGGCACACGCAGCGAGGTGTCCTTCACGTCGGACGCCTTCTCACCGAAGATCGCACGCAGCAGCTTCTCTTCCGGCGTCAGCTGGGTCTCGCCCTTCGGCGTGACCTTGCCGACCATCACGTCGCCGGCTTCCACTTCTGCGCCGATGTACGTGATGCCCGATTCGTCCAGGCGCGCCAATTGGGCTTCGGCCAGGTTCGAGATGTCGCGCGTGATTTCTTCCGGTCCGAGCTTGGTGTCGCGAGCAACGACCGACAGTTCCTCGATGTGGATCGAGGTGTAGCGGTCTTCCGCAACCACACGCTCCGAGATCAGGATCGAATCCTCGAAGTTGTAGCCGTTCCAGGGCATGAACGCGACCAGCATGTTCTGGCCGAGCGCGAGCTCGCCCATGTCGGTCGAAGCGCCGTCAGCGATCACGTCGCCGCGGGCAACGATATCGCCCACCTTGACCATCGGACGCTGGTTGATGTTCGTGTTCTGGTTCGAACGCGTGTACTTGATCAGGTTGTAGATGTCGACGCCAACTTCACCGGCAACAGCTTCGGCATCGTTCACGCGGATCACCACACGGTTCGCGTCAACGTAGTCGACCACGCCGCCACGGGTGGCCTGCACGGCCGTACCCGAGTCAACCGCCACGGTGCGCTCGACGCCGGTACCCACCAGCGGCTTGTCGGCACGCAGGCAAGGCACAGCCTGACGCTGCATGTTGGCGCCCATCAGTGCACGGTTTGCATCATCGTGCTCGAGGAACGGCACCAGCGATGCTGCGGCCGACACGATCTGCGACGGCGCCACGTCGATGTATTCCACGCGGTCCGGCGTGACCATACGGGTTTCACGCTCGCTGCCTTCACGAGCGGAGACCAGTTCGTCCACCAGGGTGCCGTCCTTGTCCACCGTCGCGTTGGCCTGCGCCACCACGTACTTGCCTTCCTCGATGGCCGACAGGTAGTCGACCTGGTCGGTCAGCTTGCCGTTCTCAACCTTGCGGTACGGCGTTTCCAGGAAGCCGTAGTCGTTCAACTGCGCGTACAGAGCCAGCGAGTTGATCAGACCAATGTTCGGACCTTCCGGCGTTTCGATCGGGCACACGCGGCCGTAGTGGGTCGGGTGCACGTCACG
Organism: Ralstonia sp. 24A2; assembly: GCF_051783885.1. NCBI lineage: Bacteria > Pseudomonadati > Pseudomonadota > Betaproteobacteria > Burkholderiales > Burkholderiaceae > Ralstonia > Ralstonia sp. 24A2. Next base: position 186,497 of record NZ_JBPVZD010000002.1, read on the forward strand.
GACTTCAAAGCCCGCGCGCTCGCGCGTCAGACCGCCCGGGCCCAGTGCCGAAATACGACGCTTGTGCGTAACTTCCGACAGCGGGTTGGTCTGGTCCATGAACTGCGACAGCTGCGACGAACCGAAAAACTCGCGAATCGCCGACGAAATCGGCTTCGAGTTGATCAGGTCGTGCGGCATCAGGTTTTCCGTCTCGGCCTGGCCCAGACGTTCCTTCACGGCACGTTCAACGCGCGACAGACCGGCACGGAATTGGTTTTCCGCCAGCTCGCCGACGCAACGCACGCGACGGTTGCCGAGGTGGTCGATATCGTCCACTTCGCCCTTGCCGTTACGCAGGTTCACCAGCAGCTTGATCGTGTCGAGGATGTCGTCATCCGTCAGCACCATCGGGCCCGTACCTTCCGAGCGGTTCAGGCGGCTGTTGACCTTCATGCGGCCCACGCGCGACAGGTCGTACGAGTCTTCGCTGTAGAACAGGCGTTGGAACAGCGCTTCGACGGCGTCTTCGGTCGGCGGCTCGCCAGGACGCATCATGCGGTAGATCGCGATGCGCGCGGCGGTCTGGTCGGCCGTGTCGTCCGTGCGCAGCGTCGACGAGATGTACGGACCTTGGTCCAGATCGTTCGTGTACAGCGTCTGGATTTCCTTCACGTCGGCGTCACGCAGCTTTTCGAGCACGCCTTCGGTCAGTTCGTCGTTGGCGTTGGCCAGGACTTCACCGGTATCCGGATCGACGATGTTCTTCGCCAGCACGCGGCCCAGCAGGTAGTCTTCCGGCACGCTGATCAGCTTGGTGCCAGCCGAGTCCAGGTCGCGGATGTGCTTCGCGTTGATACGCTTGTCCTTCTCGACGACGACCTTGCCGTTCTTGTCGGCAATGTCAAAGCGCGCGACTTCACCGCGCAGGCGCTCGGGCACGAACTCCATCAGTGCGCCTTCGCTCTTGAGCGTGAAGTTGTCGAACACGAAGAAGTGCGCCAGGATTTGTTCCGGCGTCAGACCGATCGACTTCAGCAGAATCGTCACCGGCATTTTGCGGCGGCGGTCAACGCGGAAGTACAGGATGTCCTTCGGGTCGAATTCGAAGTCGAGCCACGAACCGCGGTACGGAATGATCCGTGCCGAGAACAGCAGCTTGCCCGAGCTGTGCGTCTTGCCCTTGTCGTGCTCGAAGAACACGCCAGGCGAGCGGTGCAGCTGGGACACGATCACACGTTCCGTACCGTTGATCACGAACGAACCGGTGGAGGTCATGAGCGGAATTTCGCCCATGTAGACTTCCTGCTCCTTGATTTCCTTGACCTTAGTGGGGTTCTCGCGGTCGTTGATGATCAAGCGCACTTTTGCGCGCAGCGCCGAGTGGAAGGTCAGACCACGCTGCTGACATTCCTTGACGTCAAACGGCGGGTTGGACAGGTGATACGACACGAACTCCATGCGCGCCAGACCATTGTGCGACGCGATGGGGAAGATGGCATTGAATGCAGCCTGCAGGCCTTCGGTCTTGCGTTGCGAGGGGCCTGTCTCGGCTTGCAAGAACTGAGCATACGATTGAATCTGGGTGGCAAGCAGGAAGGGAACCTGATGGACCGTTGCACGCTTCGCGAAACTCTTGCGAATGCGCTTTTTCTCGGTAAAGCTGTACGCCATGGGATCTCCGAATCATCGCAAGTGCATGCGACGGACTTGTGGCGTGAGTCACGCCTGGCACTTGAGGTGTTCAGCGACTGGTGACGGGATTTGGCGGTTGGCCGCTACCAACCTCTGGCTGACGGTACTGCGCGCGCCGCCCGCACATGAACCCATGGAGCCCATGCCACGGACGGGGGAGTACCCGACCAAACTTGCCTTCTGCAGTCGGTTCAGAAGACAAACATCAGCGGACTGCGAACTGCCTAGTGTGCCACTGATGTTTGGCCTCTGCTGGCCTTACCTCGGCCGGCCGCCGGAAAATCCGGCGAAAGAGACTTCAACGATACTTATTGCGTGATTGCGGGATCGCTCAACAACCGGCCCCACAAGCGCAAAAAGGCTGGCGCCGGGAAATTTCCCTTTGCCAGCCTCTATCGCGTACCGAGCACGGCACGCGAGACCTGCACTTACTTGGCTTCGGCTTCCGCGCCGGCTTCCACCAGCTTCTTCACCAGCTCGTCGGCGGTCTTCTTGTCGACGCCTTCCTTCACGGGCTTCGGTGCGCCATCGACCAGGTCCTTGGCTTCCTTCAGGCCCAGGCCGGTGATTTCACGCACGGCCTTGATGACGCCAACCTTGTTCGCGCCGGCGCTCTTCAGCGTCACGGTGAATTCGGTTTGCTCTTCAGCAGCAGCTGCTGCGCCAGCGCCAGCCGGGCCAGCAACGGCGACGGCAGCAGCCGACACGCCAAACTTCTCTTCAAACGCCTTGACCAGGTCGTTCAGTTCCATCACGGACATCGAGCCAACGGCTTCGAGGATGTCGTCTTTGGTGATTGCCATTTGAATAACTCCAGAATGTGATTCGGTATCGATCGTGCGATCTGTGCGAGTTGCCGCGGCCGATTAGGCTGCTGCGCTTTCGCCCTCGCCTTGCTTTGCGGCCAGCGCAGCCAGGGCACGGGCAAAGCCCGACACCGGCGCCTGCATGACGAACAGCAGCTTGCTGAGCAGTTCTTCGCGGCTCGGGATCGAAGCCAGGGCCTTCACGCCATTGGCGTCCAGCACCTTGCCTTCGTACGAACCGGCGCGCAGCACCAGCTTGTCATTGCCCTTGGCGAAATCGTTCAGCACCTTGGCCGGGGCCACTGCGTCTTCGGAAATACCGTAGATCAGCGGGCCGGTCAGTTGCTCAGCGAGTTCGGCAAACGGCGTGCCTTCAACAGCGCGGCGTGCCAGCGTGTTCTTCAGAACGCGCAGGTAGACGCCTTGCTGGCGCGCTTGCGCGCGCAGCTTGGTCAGATCGCCAACCGTGATACCGCGATATTCAGCAACGACGATGGTCGAGGCCTTGGCGACTTGCGCCGTTACCTCGGCCACGACGGCCTTCTTATCTTCGAGATTGAGTGCCACGGTTAAGCTCCAAAACGACGTCGGTTTCCACAAGCATTGCGGTCACCTCGGTCAGTCCAAAAGTACGGCGTCCGATTGGCACAAATCACTTCGGCAATACCAAAGTCACTTATTCCCTTCGGGGGCGCCATCTGCGTTGGCCGTGCGCTCCGTTGCCGGATTACGCAGCGATTAAGGTGTCGGCTCCGAAGAGCCCTTCACCGCCAACGGTCTTTGATAACCAGCGGCATCAGCACGCTTGCACGCGCATCCGCCACTGCCCAAAGTTCTTCCCTCAAACTTCTAGGGGTCGCATAGCCGAAGCTACGCGGGAGAAAACTGCTAACGCCGGGATGGTTATCGGGCCACCCAGCGCTAATGATCGAGAACGATCAGGCAGCCAGCGTCGACTGGTCGACGCGCACGCCAACACCCATCGTCGACGAGACAGCAACCTTACGCAGGTACACGCCCTTGCTCGATGCCGGCTTGGCCTTTGTCAGTGCGTCCAGCAGCGCAGCCAGGTTGCTCTTCAGGGCAGCCGGTTCGAACGAACGGCGGCCGATGGTGGCGTGGATGATACCGGCCTTGTCGACACGGAATTGCACCTGACCCGCCTTGGCGTTTTTCACAGCCGTAGCGACGTCCGGCGTCACGGTGCCGACCTTCGGGTTCGGCATCAGGCCACGCGGGCCCAGGATCTGACCCAGCGTACCGACCACGCGCATCGTGTCCGGCGAAGCGATCACGACGTCGAAGTCCATGTTGCCGGCCTTGATCTGCTCGGCCAGGTCTTCCATGCCGACGATCTCAGCGCCAGCAGCCTTGGCTTGCTCGGCCTTGTCGCCTTGGGCGAACACGGCCACGCGAACCGACTTGCCAGTACCGGCAGGCAGCACCACCGAACCACGGACCACTTGGTCCGACTTCTTTGCATCGATGCCCAGTTGCACGGCCACGTCGATGGACTCATCGAACTTGGCGCTGGCGCATTCCTTAACGAGGCTCAGGGCTTCATCGATCGGGTAGAACTTGGTGCGCTCGACCTTGGCCTTGTTCGCGGCCACGCGCTTCGAAATCTTTGCCATGATTACAGGCCCTCCACCGTGATACCCATCGAACGGGCGCTACCGGCGATCGTACGCACAGCGGCGTCCAGATCAGCTGCGGTCAGGTCCGCGTTCTTTGCCTTGGCGATTTCTTCAGCCTGGGCGCGAGTGATCTTGCCAACCTTGTCGGTATGCGGCTTGGCGGAACCCTTCTGGATACCGGCGGCCTTCTTGATGAGCACGGTCGCCGGCGGCGACTTCATCACGAAGGTGAAGCTCTTGTCGGCGAAGGCGGTGATCACCACCGGCACCGGCAGGCCCGGTTCCATGCCTTGAGTCTGCGCGTTGAACGCCTTGCAGAACTCCATGATGTTCAGACCGCGCTGGCCCAGGGCCGGGCCGACAGGCGGGGACGGATTTGCTTTACCAGCCGGAATTTGCAGCTTGATAAAGCCAATAATTTTCTTGGCCATCTTGACTCCAATCCGGATCGCCCAGCTAAGACAACTGCGGCAATCCTATTGAGTGGTAACGCATCAGCACAAGGCTGACGCTCCTCTGTTGGCACGGGCGGCTTCGCCGCCGTTGCCCGCCAAGTCCAGTGGACCGGGCGACTGGCGCGGCGGCTTACGCCCCCGCACCCAATGCTTCACACCTTCTCGACCTGACCGAACTCGAGTTCGACCGGCGTTGCACGCCCGAAGATCGTCACGGAGACGCGCAGACGCGACTTCTCGTAATTCACTTCCTCGACGTTGCCGTTGAAGTCGGTGAACGGGCCTTCTTTCACGCGCACCATCTCGCCCACCTCGAACAGCGTCTTGGGACGCGGCTTTTCGACGCCTTCCTGGATCTGCGCCATGATCTTGTCGACTTCACCCTTGGAGATCGGCGAGGGCCGATTGCCCGTACCACCGATGAATCCCGTCACCTTGGCCGTGTTCTTGACCAAGTGCCAGGTCTCGTCGGTCATCTCCATTTCGACAAAGACATAGCCCGGGAAAAGGCGGCGCTCGGTCACAGTCTTACGACCGCTCTTGCTCTCCATCACCTCTTCCGACGGCACCAGAATTTGGCCGAACAGATGTTGCAGACCTTCGCGCTCAATGCGCTCCTGCAGCGCGCGTTGCACGCTCTTTTCCATGCCTGAGTAGGCATGCACGACATACCAGCGCTTCTTCGAGGCCGGTGCGGACGAATCCGTGGACGTGTCGTTCGCTACGTTATCCGTCATGGCTTCACCCGATTATTTCCAGCCCAACACGAGCGAGAAGATCACCCACTCGATGAGCTTGTCCGCAGACCACAGGAACAAGGCCATGATCACCACGAAGGCAAACACCAGACCGGTCATCTGCCCAGCTTCCTTGCGAGTCGGCCAAACGACCTTGCGAACTTCGCGGTACGACTCGCGGGCAAATTCGATAAAGCTCTGCCCAGGCGCGGACACCAATGCGACACCAGCGCCCAACACCAGCCCGCCAATCAGCGAGGCAGCTCGGACGTAACTTGGCTGCTGTGCCAGCAGATAAAAACCGATCACCCCGGCGACCACAAGCAGGAACGCCACGCCCAGCAGCCACTTGCCGCTGGCGGTGTTAACGGTTTCGACGTTCGGATTGGCCATGTTTCCCAAACGAGACAAGCCGCGTGGCGCGCAATCGCGCTACGCGGCTGATGAATTGGCAGGGGCAGAGGGAATCGAACCCCCAACCTTCGGTTTTGGAGACCGACGCTCTGCCAGTTGAGCTATACCCCTAAAACAGCATTGGGGTTGCCATTCGGTCAACCCCACTCTGGCACTTCACGTGCGGCCGGTTGGCAGCCGCACGGAAGAGTTACAGCACTTACTTGATGATCTTGGCGACGACGCCAGCACCCACGGTACGGCCACCTTCGCGGATAGCGAAGCGCAGGCCTTCTTCCATGGCGATCGGGGCGATCAGCTTGACGGTGATCGACACGTTGTCACCCGGCATGACCATTTCCTTGCCTTCCGGCAGAGCGATCGAGCCAGTCACGTCCGTCGTACGGAAGTAGAACTGCGGGCGGTAGTTGTTGAAGAACGGGGTGTGACGACCACCTTCGTCCTTCGACAAGATGTAGACCTCGCCCGTGAATTCCGTGTGCGGCTTGATCGAACCCGGCTTGGCCAGCACTTGACCACGCTGAACGTCTTCACGCTTCGTGCCGCGCAGCAGAATACCGACGTTGTCGCCTGCCTGACCTTGGTCGAGCAGCTTGCGGAACATTTCCACGCCCGTGCAGGTCGTCTTGTCGATCTTCGGCTTGTCGCCGTCCATCGCGATACCGACGATTTCGATTTCTTCGCCGACCTTGATGATGCCGCGCTCGATACGGCCGGTCACCACGGTGCCGCGACCCGAGATCGAGAACACGTCTTCCACCGGCATCAGGAACGTACCGTCAACAGCGCGCTCCGGCGTCGGGATGTAGGTATCCAGTGCGTCGGCCAGGTTCATGATGGCCACTTCGCCCAGCTCGCCCTTGTCGCCTTCCAGCGCCAGCTTGGCCGAACCCTTGATGATCGGGGTGTCGTCGCCCGGGAACTCGTACTTCGACAGAAGTTCGCGCACTTCCATCTCGACCAGTTCCAGCAGCTCAGCGTCGTCCACCATGTCGCACTTGTTCAGGAAGACGATGATGTACGGCACGCCCACTTGGCGGGCCAGCAGGATGTGCTCACGCGTTTGCGGCATCGGGCCGTCAGCGGCCGAGCACACCAGGATGGCGCCGTCCATCTGGGCGGCACCGGTGATCATGTTCTTGACGTAGTCGGCGTGGCCCGGGCAGTCAACGTGCGCGTAGTGACGGTTAGCCGTCTCGTACTCGATGTGCGCGGTGTTGATCGTGATGCCGCGTGCCTTTTCTTCCGGCGCTGCGTCGATTTCGTCGTACTTCTTGGCGGTACCACCGAACTTGCTCGACAGCACGGTTGCGATCGCTGCGGTCAGCGTCGTCTTGCCGTGGTCAACGTGACCAATCGTCCCAACGTTCACGTGCGGCTTGGTCCGCTCGAACTTTTCCTTTGCCATGACGCGACTCCTGTCTCGGTAGCGATTTGGGTTGGTGGATGCGTGGTGCCCATGGGCAGGATCGAACTGCCGACCTCTCCCTTACCAAGGGAGTGCTCTACCACTGAGCCACATGGGCAAAACTTGCTGCTTAACAGTGAGTGGAGCGGGTGAAGGGAATCGAACCCTCGTCGTAAGCTTGGAAGGCTTCTGCTCTACCATTGAGCTACACCCGCCCGGGTTACTTCTTCCCTTGCCATTCGGCCCTGGCTAAGGACCGAACTCACTGCTTAATTCTGGTGGAGAGGGCTGGATTCGAACCAGCGTAGGCGTAAGCCAACAGATTTACAGTCTGCCCCCTTTAGCCACTCGGGCACCTCTCCGAAGAGAACTTGCGATTATGGGACCATCGAGGCACCTTGTCAAGCGGCGCTTGATGAAATCGCATAACGAAACTTGCATATGCTCTCACCCTTAGGCATCCCAAATCTGAAGCGCCCACCATCGCACTACCGCAGGGAACCCGGCGACTCGAGAAGAGCGCTCGGGCCAAGGCACGGCTACAAATGGCTTTACAGCCACGGTCTAGGCCCCTGCATGCTGCACAACCCGAGTTACGACTTCAACGACGAGCTGCTGCCGTTGGGGGCGACGTACTGGGTGAGGCTGGTGGAGCGGTTCCTGGCGGTGTAGCTGGGCGGATCTGGTGCGCAAGCGCAAGAAGCCACCCGTTGGGTGGCTTTTCTTTTGGGCTGTTGCGGCAGGGAGGCAGCGGTGGTGCTGCGTTTGGGAGGCGTAAAAGCAAACACCCCAGCTCGGGTTGAGCTGGGGTGTTTTATGGGAGAGCCTGGCGATGACCTACTTTCACACGGGAATCCGCACTATCATCGGCGCGGAGTCGTTTCACGGTCCTGTTCGGGATGGGAAGGGGTGGTACCGACTCGCTATGGTCACCAGGCTATGACTTGTCGCGTCGCTGACTCAGTGGTCAACGCCGCCAATATGGGAATGTAGTTCAGGTTGTGTTTGTGTATCAGGCACAAGGCAGACTCAGCCGGAAACATACCGGTTATAGGATCAAGCCGCACGGGCAATTAGTACTGGTTAGCTGAACGCATTACTGCGCTTCCACACCCAGCCTATCAACGTCCTGGTCTCGAACGACCCTTCAGGGAGATCAAGTCTCCAGGGAATCCTCATCTTCAGGCAAGTTTCCCGCTTAGATGCTTTCAGCGGTTATCTCTTCCGTACATAGCTACCCTGCGATGCCTCTGGCGAGACAACAGGTACACCAGCGGTACGTCCACTCCGGTCCTCTCGTACTAGGAGCAGCCCCCGTCAAGATTCCAACGCCCACGGCAGATAGGGACCAAACTGTCTCACGACGTTTTAAACCCAGCTCACGTACCTCTTTAAATGGCGAACAGCCATACCCTTGGGACCGGCTACAGCCCCAGGATGAGATGAGCCGACATCGAGGTGCCAAACACCGCCGTCGATATGAACTCTTGGGCGGTATCAGCCTGTTATCCCCAGAGTACCTTTTATCCGTTGAGCGATGGCCCTTCCATACAGAACCACCGGATCACTATGTCCTGCTTTCGCACCTGCTCGACTTGTCGGTCTCGCAGTTAAGCACGCTTTTGCCATTGCACTTTAGGTACGATGTCCGACCGTACCAAGCGTACCTTCGAACTCCTCCGTTACACTTTGGGAGGAGACCGCCCCAGTCAAACTGCCTACCATGCACTGTCCCCGACCCGGATTCACGGGCCAAGGTTAGAACCTCAAACAAACCAGGGTGGTATTTCAAGGTCGGCTCCACCGAAACTAGCGTCCCGGTTTCAAAGCCTCCCACCTATCCTACACAGATCGGTTCAAAGTCCAATGCAAAGCTACAGTAAAGGTTCATGGGGTCTTTCCGTCTAGCCGCGGGGAGATTGCATCATCACAAACACTTCAACTTCGCTGAGTCTCGGGAGGAGACAGTGTGGCCATCGTTACGCCATTCGTGCAGGTCGGAACTTACCCGACAAGGAATTTCGCTACCTTAGGACCGTTATAGTTACGGCCGCCGTTTACCGGGACTTCAATCAAGAGCTTGCACCCCATCATTTAATCTTCCGGCACCGGGCAGGCGTCACACCCTATACGTCCACTTTCGTGTTTGCAGAGTGCTGTGTTTTTATTAAACAGTCGCAGCCACCATTTTATTGCAACCCCTTCGTCCTTCTGGCGCGAGCCAGTCAAACTACAAGGGCGTACCTTATCCCGAAGTTACGGTACCAATTTGCCGAGTTCCTTCTCCCGAGTTCTCTCAAGCGCCTTAGAATACTCATCTCGCCCACCTGTGTCGGTTTGCGGTACGGTCTCGTATGACTGAAGCTTAGAGGCTTTTCTTGGAACCACTTCCAATTGCTTCGCGACCTAAAGTCGCTCGCCCCACACCCTTGAATCACGCACCCGGATTTGCCTAAGTGCCATCTCCAATGCAGGGACCGGGACATCCAACACCCGGACAACCTTCCGCGATCCGTCCCCCCATCGCATCATACGACGGTGCAGGAATATTAACCTGCTTCCCATCAGCTACGCATCTCTGCCTCGCCTTAGGGGCCGACTCACCCTACGCCGATGAACGTTGCGTAGGAAACCTTGGGCTTACGGCGAGGGGGCCTTTCACCCCCTTTATCGCTACTCATGTCAGCATTCGCACTTCTGATACCTCCAGCATCCTTTACAAGACACCTTCACAGGCTTACAGAACGCTCTCCTACCATGCACTTACGTGCATCCGCAGCTTCGGTATATTGCTTAGCCCCGTTACATCTTCCGCGCAGGACGACTCGATCAGTGAGCTATTACGCTTTCTTTAAAGGGTGGCTGCTTCTAAGCCAACCTCCTGACTGTTTTAGCCTTCCCACTTCGTTTCCCACTTAGCAATATTTAGGGACCTTAGCTGGCGGTCTGGGTTGTTTCCCTCTTGACACCGGACGTTAGCACCCGATGTCTGTCTCCCGTGATTGCACTCTTCGGTATTCGGAGTTTGCTATGGCGGGGTAATCAGCAATAGACCCCCCAACCATGACAGTGCTCTACCCCCGAAGGTGAGACACGAGGCACTACCTAAATAGTTTTCGGAGAGAACCAGCTATTTCCAAGTTTGTTTAGCCTTTCACCCCTATCCACAGCTCATCCCCTAACTTTTCAACGTTAGTGGGTTCGGTCCTCCAGTACGTGTTACCGCACCTTCAACCTGGCCATGGATAGATCACTTGGTTTCGGGTCTACACCCAGCGACTGAACGCCCTATTCGGACTCGCTTTCGCTACGCCTTCCCTAATCGGTTAAGCTTGCCACTGAATGTAAGTCGCTGACCCATTATACAAAAGGTACGCCGTCACCCGTTTCCAGGCTCCGACTGTTTGTATGCATGCGGTTTCAGGATCTATTTCACTCCCCTCCCGGGGTTCTTTTCGCCTTTCCCTCACGGTACTGGTTCACTATCGGTCGATTACGAGTATTTAGCCTTGGAGGATGGTCCCCCCATCTTCAGACAGGATTTCACGTGTCCCGCCCTACTTGTCGTACACCTAGTTCCACAATACTGTTTTCGCGTACGGGGCTATCACCCGCTATGGCCGGACTTTCCATTCCGTTCCGCTAACAATACTGCTAAAGAGTACAAGGCTGATCCCATTTCGCTCGCCACTACTTTGGGAATCTCGGTTGATTTCTGTTCCTGCAGCTACTTAGATGTTTCAGTTCGCTGCGTTCGCTTCTGTTACCTATGTATTCAGTAACAGATGACCCATTCGGGCCGGGTTTCCCCATTCGGACATCTGCGGATCAAAGCTTGTTTGCCAGCTCCCCGCAGCTTTTCGCAGGCTACTACGTCCTTCATCGCCTGTAATCGCCAAGGCATCCACCACATGCACTTATTCGCTTGACCCTATAACGAGTATGTCTCGTTACAGGCTGAGTTCTCGCGTTGTGCCGTATTCCAAGACAATCTTTCGATTGCTCTGGTAATACTGGTTGATACAATCACAACCCAGTGTCGCGTTACTACCGAGCATCTCATCAATGCTCCGCGACACCTTTACTACATTCCATATTGTTAAAGAACAGCCGAACTTTTACGCTCGTCTTGGCTAGGCCAAACGCAAACACCATCGACATCACTTCGTCGATGCTTGCGTTTGGTAACCAAAAGGTTTTGGTGGAGGATGACGGGATCGAACCGACGACCCCCTGCTTGCAAAGCAGGTGCTCTCCCAGCTGAGCTAATCCCCCAGTCACGGCAGAGAACTTCTTCCACCGTCCGTAACTTGGTGGGTCTGGTAGGACTTGAACCTACGACCCCCGCCTTATCAAGACGGTGCTCTAACCACCTGAGCTACAGACCCTTGGCTGTAACATCAAACAAACCGATAAGTGTGGACGCCTAACGTCGGATGCACGCTCTTAAAGGAGGTGATCCAGCCGCACCTTCCGATACGGCTACCTTGTTACGACTTCACCCCAGTCATGAACCCTGCCGTGGTAATCGCCCTCCTTACGGTTAGGCTAACTACTTCTGGCAAAACCCACTCCCATGGTGTGACGGGCGGTGTGTACAAGACCCGGGAACGTATTCACCGCGGCATGCTGATCCGCGATTACTAGCGATTCCAGCTTCACGTAGTCGAGTTGCAGACTACGATCCGGACTACGATGCATTTTCTGGGATTAGCTCCACCTCGCGGCTTGGCAACCCTCTGTATGCACCATTGTATGACGTGTGAAGCCCTACCCATAAGGGCCATGAGGACTTGACGTCATCCCCACCTTCCTCCGGTTTGTCACCGGCAGTCTCTCTAGAGTGCCCTTTCGTAGCAACTAGAGACAAGGGTTGCGCTCGTTGCGGGACTTAACCCAACATCTCACGACACGAGCTGACGACAGCCATGCAGCACCTGTGTCCACTTTCTCTTTCGAGCACCTAATGCATCTCTGCTTCGTTAGTGGCATGTCAAGGGTAGGTAAGGTTTTTCGCGTTGCATCGAATTAATCCACATCATCCACCGCTTGTGCGGGTCCCCGTCAATTCCTTTGAGTTTTAATCTTGCGACCGTACTCCCCAGGCGGTCAACTTCACGCGTTAGCTACGTTACTAAGGAAATGAATCCCCAACAACTAGTTGACATCGTTTAGGGCGTGGACTACCAGGGTATCTAATCCTGTTTGCTCCCCACGCTTTCGTGCATGAGCGTCAGTGTTATCCCAGGGGGCTGCCTTCGCCATCGGTATTCCTCCACATCTCTACGCATTTCACTGCTACACGTGGAATTCTACCCCCCTCTGACACACTCTAGCCGTGCAGTCACCAATGCAATTCCCAGGTTAAGCCCGGGGATTTCACATCGGTCTTGCACAACCGCCTGCGCACGCTTTACGCCCAGTAATTCCGATTAACGCTTGGACCCTACGTATTACCGCGGCTGCTGGCACGTAGTTAGCCGGTCCTTATTCTTCCGGTACCGTCATCCACACCTAGTATTATTAAGTGCGATTTCTTTCCGGACAAAAGTGCTTTACAACCCGAAGGCCTTCTTCACACACGCGGCATTGCTGGATCAGGGTTGCCCCCATTGTCCAAAATTCCCCACTGCTGCCTCCCGTAGGAGTCTGGGCCGTGTCTCAGTCCCAGTGTGGCTGATCGTCCTCTCAGACCAGCTACTGATCGTCGCCTTGGTGGGCCTTTACCCCACCAACTAGCTAATCAGACATCGGCCGCTCCTATAGCATGAGGCCTTGCGGTCCCCCACTTTCACCCTCAGGTCGTATGCGGTATTAGCTAATCTTTCGACTAGTTATCCCCCACTACAGGGCACGTTCCGATGTATTACTCACCCGTTCGCCACTCGCCATCAATCTAGCAAGCTAGATCATGCTGCCGTTCGACTTGCATGTGTAAGGCATGCCGCCAGCGTTCAATCTGAGCCAGGATCAAACTCTTCAGTTCAATCTGCTGTTTTCGCTCTTTACGAGCGGTCGCTCACTCTCAGAATCTGACTTGAACTTTCGTTCAAACCTTACTTCTGTGCGAGCACTTCATTACTTGTAAGCTAGCGAATTTGCATTCGCCGCACCCAGTATTAAGCGCCCACACTTATCGGCTGTTTGCTTGTTAAAGAACTTCGCGATCAACTTTGTTCACCGCGTCGCTGCGTTTGCTGCAGCAGAGAAACGAGATTATGCAGAGCTTTTTCGTCGCTGTCAACAACTTGCTGAAGAATTTTTATCATCAACGCGCTGCTAACTCCCTACCGCGACACCCACCCGATCATCACTACCAATCGGCCGGAAACCCGCACCACCTCTACTTCTCCACCGCCCCAACACCACCACCGTCGCTTTCGTTTCGGCGCTGTGTCGTGCAGCGAGGGGCGAACTATAGGCAGGTTTTTCGAACTGCGCAAGCCCTTTCTTTTTGTGGGGTCTTTCCGCACTTTTTTAGAGGCTAGACCACCGAGTGATCGCGTATCCAGCGCAGCTGCAAAGCTGCATGCTTTCGGGCGACGCGGGCGCGCTTGTGAAACGCGCTCACGATGGAGGCTGGTGGCGCACTCTTTACTACCCCGGCCGCATGCTCCAAAGAGATATCCGCGTCATGCACCTCGCCCAGGGCGTCCTGCAGCTTACGCAGATGTGCGTGGCAGCGTTTGGGGGCTTGCACGCCGAGCGCCAGGTAGAACGCCTCATATAGATAGCGCCATTGCTTCGCGGTGATTCGAGCCCGATGCAAGCGCGCGGGCGACGCACGCTTCGGACCGCGCCCCCGGTCGATGAGCCTCTTTCTGAGCGCCCGAGCCTGAGCATGGGCGAAGTCTGCGTACGGGCCCGCCTCAGCCTCCAGCCGGAAAGGAGCGACGGCCTTTTCCAGATCAGCGAGCGTGTTCAGCACATCAGGTGATGCCAACTCCGCTCGCAGCAATCGCCACGATCGGTTGCGGGCCGCCTTGGCCTTGGTAATCGCCGCGGTAAGCCATGCGTGCCCGGCTTCATCCTCCTCAGCCAGCGACTGCTGAGCAGCCGGAAGCCAATCCAATAGAAGAACATCCCACTCGCGCACGGGACCCGTGGATGCCGCCAGCGCCCGCAGACGCGGCTTCCATTCGGCGGCGAATGCTTCAGGCAAGACGGAGGCGAACGTTACCCAGGCCGAACGCAGCCGGCGCAGGGTGACACGGAATTGGTGGAGATCCTCGTCGCTAGGCCTGGGCGCCGCCAGTTTGACCAGGGCGTCGCGCAAAGCTGCGACGTGTTCGACGACGATGCCCGCGAAGATCGAAAGGATTGCCGCTTGTGAGTGCTCGCTCACGACGCCCCGCAAGGTGACTGCCATGTGGATGGCATTGGGCACACAAGGTGCGCGCCCTGTCATTTCACTGTAGTCGACGGGGACAAGACTGGGCGATACGTCAGATCAAGAGCGCACGAGACACTCAGGATTGCCCGGCCTCGCTGGCGACGACAACATCAACTTCCGCCGCGCGGAAGACTTCAGCCATCGGCTCGGGCACCGGCACGTCGGTGAAGAACTTGTCGATCTGCGAGATGTGACCGAGACGCACCACGGCGCGGCGGCCGAACTTGGAATGGTCGGCGGCGAGCCAGACCTCGCGCGACTGTTCGATGATGGCCTGGGCGACGCGGACCTCGCGGTAGTCGTAGTCGAGCAGCGTGCCGTCTTCGTCGATGCTGGAGACGCCGATGATGCCGATGTCGACCCGGAACTGCTTCATGAAGTCGATCGTGGCCTCGCCGACGATGCCGCGATCGCGGTTGCGCACCAGGCCGCCGGCGACGATGACTTCCGCATCCGGGCTGCCCGAGAGGATGGAAGCGACGTTCAGGTTGTTGGTGATGACACGCAAACCCTTGCGGCCGACCAGTGCCTTGGAGATCTCTTCAGTCGTCGTCCCAATGTTGATGATGAGCGAGCGGCCGGGCTCGACATGGCGGGCGACGGCTTCGGCAATGCTGCGCTTGGCGTCGATATGCAGTACCTGGCGCTGGTCGTAGTCGATGTTCTCGACCGACGAGGGCAAGCCGACGCCGCCGTGGTAGCGCGCGAGCAGGCGCTCGTCTTCAAGCTGGCGGATGTCGCGGCGGATGGTCTGGGTGGTGACGCCCAGTACACGGGCAAGCGCGTCGACGGAGGCATCGCCATGCTGGCGGACGTATTCAAGGATCTGGCGGTGGCGGGGAAGCATCAATGCGTCAAATGAACACAAACGAACATATATGAGCGAATTAGGCGATTCCCTATGTTGCTTTATTTTCGCCTTTCACTACACTATCCGCGAACGCGTCACTATTCGCAAGAATTCGCAAGCATTGGCGCGCAAATCAACAGATTCCAACCCATGCAACTCTCTGACGCTTCGCATCTGGACTGTGATCTGCTGGTGGTCGGAGGCGGCATCAACGGCGTGGGTATCGCGCGTGACGCTGTGGGCCGTGGCCTGTCGGTGGTCTTGTGTGAAAAGGACGACTTGGCCCAGCACACCTCTTCGGCCTCGACCAAGCTGATCCACGGCGGGCTGCGTTACCTCGAATATTACGAATTCAGCCTCGTGCGCAAGGCGCTGCAGGAGCGCGAGGTGCTGCTGCGCATGGCGCCGCACATCATGTGGCCGCTGCGCTTCGTGATGCCGCACGATGCGGCGCAGCGCCCGGCGTGGATGATCCGCGCGGGCCTCTTCTTATATGACCACTTGGCGCGCCGGCGTTTTCTGCCGGGCTCGAAGTCGATCAAGCTGGCGCAGCATCCGTCGGGCAAGCCGCTCAAGCCGGGTTACACGCGCGGCTTCGTCTATTCCGACGGCTGGGTCGATGACGCCCGCCTAGTGGTGCTCAACGCCCGCGACGCGGCCGACCGCGGCGCGCAGATTCTCACCCGCACGCGCTGCCTGAACGCCGAGCGCCGCGCCGATGGCTGGCATGCCTCGTTGGCGGGCCCGGACGGCATCCGCTCGGTACGCGCCAAGGCCATCGTCAACGCGGCCGGACCGTGGGCAGCAGATTTTGCACGCTCGGCGCACGCGCTGCCGAGCACGCGCGGCCTGCGCCTGATCAAGGGCAGCCACATCGTCGTGCGGCGGATGTTCGACCACCCGTTCGCTTATATCTTCCAGAACCCGGACGGGCGGATCGTCTTTGCGATCCCGTACCAGAACGATTTCACGCTGATCGGCACGACCGACCTGGAATACAAGGGCTCGGTCGATCAGGTGGCCATCGACGCTGGCGAGATTCAATACCTGTGCGAAATGGCGAGCCGCTATTTCACGCAGCAGCTCACGCCAGCCGACGTGGTGTGGACGTACTCGGGGGTGCGCCCGCTGCTGGATGACAGCGCCGCCAACGCCTCGGCCATCACGCGCGACTATCTGGTCGAGTGCGAGACCGGCGCCGACGGCAACAGCGCACCGCTCATCAACGTCTGGGGCGGCAAGATCACGACCTACCGCAAGCTGGCCGAGGAAGCGCTGGACCAACTGGCGCCGCATCTGCCCGCAGCCGGCAAGCCGTCGTGGACGGCGACTGCATCGCTGCCGGGCGGCGATCTGGAAGCGCCAGGCCAGCTCGTTGCCGAATACACCTTCGACGATTTTGTGACGCGCCTGCAAAAACGTTTGCCTTGGCTGCCGACCTCGCTGGCCACGCGCTATGCGCACCAGTACGGCACGCGCGTGAACACGCTGCTGGCCGGCGCCGCACGTCTGGAAGACCTGGGCACAGAGGTGACGCCTGGTCTGTATGAAGCGGAAATCCGCTACCTGACCGAACACGAATGGGCCCGCACGGCACAGGACATCCTGTGGCGACGGACCAAGCTGGGGCTGCACGCCAGCGATGCCGACCGCGGCCGCCTGGAAGGCTGGCTGATGCGGCATCTGCCGGAGAACGAAGCCGCACCAGTCGCAGAACGCGCCCCCTGAGGCAGGCGACACCGCAGTAACGGGGCCGGGGGGCCCGCACACAGATCAAGAAGTAGAAGCAAAAGACGGGAGACACAATTGATTCTGGAACTGGACCAGGTTACGGCCATGGTCGGGGCGCAGACACATCTGTACCCGACCAGCCTGCGGCTGGCGCCCGGCGCGATCAACGTGCTGCTCGGGCCGACGCAAGCCGGCAAGACCACCTTGATGCGCATCATGGCCGGGCTGGACCGGCCGACCACCGGCCGCGTGCTGGTCGATGGCAAGGACGTGACGGGCGTGGGGGTACGCGATCGCAATCTGGCGATGGTGTACCAGCAATTCATCAACTACCCGGCGATGACGGTGTTCGACAACATCGCGTCGCCGCTGCGTCTGCAGGGCACCAACAAGGGCGAGATCGATACGCGCGTGCGCGCCGTCGCTGCCAAGCTGCACATCGAACACCTGCTGCAGCGTCTGCCGGCCGAGCTGTCGGGCGGCCAGCAGCAGCGTTGCGCGCTGGCGCGGGCGCTGGTCAAGCGTGCGCCGCTGGTGCTGCTGGACGAGCCGCTGGTCAACCTCGACTACAAGCTGCGCGAAGAGCTGCGCGCCGAGCTGGCCTCGCTGTTTGCCGATGGCGGCACGACCGTGGTGTACGCCACCACCGAGCCGCAGGAAGCGCTGCTGCTGGGCGGCCACACCGTCGTCATGCATGAAGGGCACGTGCTGCAGTCGGGCCCGACGCTGGATATGTACGAAGTGCCGGTGTCGGTCAATGCCGCGGCGATCTTCAACGACCCGCCGATGAACGTGCTGGACGCCACCGTGGCGGAAGGCAACCACATCCGTCTTCCGCAAGGCATTGATGTGCAATGGACGCGTCCGCTGCCGATGGCCGCCGGCACGCGCTGCCGCATCGGCCTGCGCCCAAGCCACATCCGCCTGGCGCCGCGCAACGGCGGCAGCGTCGCCCTACCTGGGGCGGTGGAGCTGGCCGAGCTGTCAGGCTCCGAAACCTATCTGCACGTGCGCGCGCATGCCGCCGGTCAGGCAAGCAGCATCGGCCTGGTCGCGCAGTTGCCGGGCGTGCACGAGTTCGAGCTGGGTGCGGCGCTGGACGTGTTTGTCGATCCGGCCGAGCTGTTCCTGTTCGATGAAGCGGGCAAGCTGGTGAGCGCGCCCAAGCAGGGAGACGCACATGGCGCGCATTGAATTCCGTAACCTGGGGCACAGCTACCGCCCCAATCCACAAAGCCTGAGCGACTACGCGCTGCAGCCGATGAACATGACGTGGCGCGACGGCGGTGCGTACGCGCTGCTGGGTCCGTCGGGCTGCGGCAAGTCCACGCTGCTGAACATCATCTCGGGGCTACTGGTGCCGTCGGAAGGCCAGGTGCTGTTTGACGGCCAGGACGTGACGCACGCCAGCCCGCGCGAGCGCAACATCGCGCAGGTGTTCCAGTTCCCGGTCATCTACGACACGATGACTGTGTTCGACAACCTCGCCTTCCCGCTGCGCAATCGCAAGACGCCGGAAGCCGAGGTGAAGAAGCGCGTGGAAGAAGTGGCCGAGATCCTGGAGCTGCAGCACGCGCTCAAGCGCCGTGCCTCGGGCCTGGCGGCAGACGCCAAGCAGAAGATCTCGCTGGGCCGCGGCCTGGTGCGCAAGGACGTGGCGGCCATCCTGTTCGATGAGCCGCTCACCGTGATCGACCCGCACCTGAAGTGGCAACTGCGCCGCCAGCTCAAGAAGATTCACCAGCAGCTCAAGCTCACGCTGATCTACGTGACGCACGATCAGGTGGAGGCGCTGACCTTTGCCGACGAGGTGGTCGTCATGACCGAAGGCAAGGTGGTGCAACAAGGCGGGCCGGAAGCGCTGTTCGAGCGCCCGGACCACACCTTCGTCGGCTACTTCATCGGCAGCCCGGGCATGAACCTCTACCCGGTGACGGTGGATGGTGACGTGATTGCACTGGGCGACCAGCGCCTGTCCGTGAGCCGCGACACGCTGTCTACGCTCAAGAACGCAAACGGTTCCCTCAAGCTCGGTATCCGTCCGGAGTTTGTGCAACTGGCCACGCCGGGCGAAGTCGGCACGGTGGCGGCGGATGTGCACCAGGTGCAGCAACTGGGTACGCACCAGTTGTTGACGGCCAGTCTGGGTGGCAATGGCGACGGCACGGTCGGCCTGCCCATCAAGGCGAAGCTGCCCAACGAAGTGAGCGTGACCGATTCGCGCGTGTGGCTGCGCCTCGATGCGCCGCAGACGCTGTATTACTCCGACGACGAGAGGATCGGCCGATGAACAAGCCGCTCAACAACAAGGCGTGGTTCCTGATCCTGCCGGTGTTCCTGTGCGTGGCGTTCTCCGCCATCCTGCCGCTGATGACGGTGGTGAACTACTCGGTGCAGGACATCATCAGCCCCGAGCAGCACGTATTCGTGGGCGTGGACTGGTTCCGCCAGATCCTGCGTGATGGCGATCTGCAAGACGCCCTCACCCGCCAGCTGATCTTCTCGCTGTGCGTGCTGGCGGTGGAGATTCCGCTGGGCATCGGCCTGGCGCTGTCGATGCCGAGCAAGGGCTGGAAGGCCTCGGCGGCGCTGGTCGTGCTCGCCATGCCGCTGCTGATTCCCTGGAACGTGGTCGGCATGATCTGGCAGATCTTCGGGCGCTCGGACATCGGCCTGGCCGGCTACTGGCTCAACCAGATGGGCATCGACTACAACTACACGTCGCACTCGTTCGACGCGTGGATCACCGTGCTCATCATGGACGTGTGGCACTGGACGCCACTGGTGGCGCTGCTGGCCTATGCCGGCCTGCGCTCGATTCCGGATGCGTTCTACCAGGCCGCCGAGATTGATGGCGCGAGCCGCCTGGCCGTGTTCCGCTACATCCAGCTGCCGAAGATGCGTGGCGTGCTGATGATCGGCGTGCTGCTGCGCTTCATGGACAGCTTCATGATCTACACCGAGCCGTTCGTGCTCACCGGCGGCGGCCCCGGCAATGCCACGACTTTCCTGTCGCAGTACCTGACGCAGAAGGCGGTCGGCCAGTTCGATCTGGGCCCGGCGGCGGCGTTCTCGATCGTGTACTTCCTCATCATTCTGCTGTTCTGCTTCGTCCTCTACAACTGGATGCAGCGCATGGGCAGTGCCAGCACGGCCGTGGGAGACGACCATGCGTAATCCGACAAGCAAGAACAACGAGCACCAGCGCAAGATCGCCCGCGCGATCACGCTCGTCATCTACGTGGCGTTTGCCGTGCTGCCGCTGTACTGGATGCTGAGCATGTCGCTCAAGACCAACGAGGAGACGCTGGCCGGCTTCTCGATCTGGCCGAAGCTCGTCACGTTCGACAACTACAAGATCATCTTTACCGATCCGTCGTGGTACTGGGGTTACATCAACTCCATCATCTACGTGACGATGAACACGGTGCTCTCGACCGTGGTGGCGCTGCCGGCGGCCTACGCCTTCTCGCGCTACCGCTTCCTGGGCGACAAGCACATGTTCTTCTGGCTGCTGACCAACCGGATGACGCCGCCCGCGGTGTTCCTGCTGCCGTTCTTCCAGCTGTATTCGACGGTCGGCCTGATGGACACCCACCTGGGCGTGGCGCTGGCGCACATGCTGTTCAACGTGCCGCTGGCGGTGTGGATTCTGGAAGGCTTCATGTCCGGCATCCCGCGCGAGATTGACGAGACGGCCTACATCGACGGCTACAGCTTCCCCGCGTTCTTCCTGAAGATCTTCCTGCCGCTGATCAAGGCAGGCGTGGGCGTGACGGCGTTCTTCTGCTTCATGTTCAGCTGGGTGGAGCTGCTGCTCGCGCGCACGCTCACCTCGGTCGATGCCAAGCCGATCACCGCAGTGATGACGCGCACGGTGTCGGCTTCTGGCATGGACTGGGGCGTGCTGGCTGCGGCCGGTGTGCTGACGATCATTCCGGGCGCGCTGGTGATCTGGTTTGTGCGGAACTACATCGCGAAGGGCTTCGCGATGGGCCGCGTCTAAAGAACGAGAAGAACAGGAGACACAGCCATGTTCAGCTGGATGGCCTGGACGCCCGAAGTGGCGACTTTCTTTGGCTGCATCGCCTTGATGCTGGCAAGCATGACGGTGTGGGAAGTGACCCGCCCGACGGTGGAGCGCAAGGGCTTTCTGCCCATTGCCACCACGCGCGGCGATCGCCTCTTCATCGGGCTGCTGACCGCTGCCTACATCAACCTGGCGTGGGTCGGGTTCACGTCGGAAGAGACCGGCGCCTGGGGCGGCTTCATCGCCTCGATGGTGGTACTGGTGATCGTAATGTGGCGTGGTTGATGTGGTGCATTTGATGCGGCGCCACTGCATTCGTATTCGTCTTTGCAGGTCCCGGGGGCCTCGGCACGGGCTGATGCCCCCACGCCCGAATTGATGGTCGGGCACACGCATTCCACCACGCTCCCCGCGTCGGAATGTCGGATGTTTTCGCTGCGGGGAGAACAAAAGCACGAGGAGATACCAATGAAAACATCCTGGCGCATGACGCTTCAGATCAGTGCCATCGCACTGGCAAGCGCCCTGGCTGTCGGCGCAGCACACGCCGGCGAAGCCGAAGCCAAGAAGTGGGTCAGCAGCGAATTCCAGCCCAGCACGCTGTCGCAAGACAAGCAGATGGCGGAAATGAAGTGGTTCATCGACGCCGCGGCCAAGCTCAAGGCCAAGGGCGTGACCGAGATCCACGTTGTGTCGGAAACGCTCGACACGCATGCCTATGAATCGAAGACGCTGGCCAAGGCGTTTGAAGAGATCACCGGCATCAAGGTCAAGCACGACATCATGCAGGAAGGCGATGTCGTCGAAAAACTGCAGACCTCGATGCAATCGGGCAAGAGCATCTACGACGGCTGGATTTCCGACTCCGACCTGATCGGCACGCACTACCGCTACGGCGTGATCATGCCGCTGTCGGACTACATGACCGGCGAAGGCAAGGAGTTCACCAACCCGGGCCTGGACCTGAAGGATTTCATTGGCACGAGCTTCACCACGGCATCGGACGGCAAGCTGTATCAGCTGCCCGACCAGCAGTTCGCCAACCTGTACTGGTTCCGCGCCGACTGGTTCGCCCGCAAGGACCTGCAGGACAAGTTCAAGGCCAAGTACGGCTACGACCTGGGCGTGCCCGTCAACTGGACGGCCTATGAAGACATCGCCAACTTCTTCACCAACGACGTGAAGGAGCTCGACGGCAAGAAGGTCTACGGCCACATGGACTACGGCAAGAAGGACCCGTCGCTGGGCTGGCGCTTTACCGATGCGTGGCTGTCGATGGCCGGCTCCGCCGACAAGGGCATCCCGAACGGCCTGCCGGTTGACGAATGGGGCATCCGTGCGGAAAACTGCGCGCCGGTGGGCGCGTCGGTCTCGCGCGGCGGCGCTACCAACAGCCCGGCCGCCGTGTACGCCCTCACCAAGTACATCGACTGGATGAAGAAGTACGCCCCGCCCGAGGCGACCGGCATGACCTTCAACGAGGCTGGCCCGGTGCCCGCGCAAGGCCACATCGCCCAGCAGGTGTTCTGGTACAGCGCCTTCACCGCGCCGATGACCAAGCCGGGCCCGGTCGTGAACACCGACGGTTCGCCCAAGTGGCGCATGGCCCCGTCGCCGCACGGCCCGTACTGGAAGGACGGCATGCAGAACGGCTACCAGGACGTTGGTTCGTGGACGTTCTTCAAGTCCACCCCGTTCGAGCGCCGCTCGGCCGCCTGGCTGTACGCCCAGTTCGTCACGTCGAAGACCGTGTCGCTCAAGAAGTCGATCACCGGGCTCACGTTCATTCGTGACTCGGACATCCACAGCGACTACTTCACCAAGAACGCAGCCAAGTACGGCGGCCTGATCGAGTTCTACCGCAGCCCGGCCCGCGTGGCCTGGACGCCGACCGGCAACAACGTGCCCGACTATCCGAAGCTGGCCCAGCTCTGGTGGAAGAACGTCGCCACGGCCGTGACCGGCGAGAAGACCCCGCAAGGTGCGATGGACAACCTGGCCAAGGAAATGGACCAGGTGATGGGTCGCCTGCAGCGCGCCGGCATGAAGAACTGCGCGCCCAAGCTGAACCCGGAAAGCGATCCAGGCAAGTGGCTGTCGGCTGAACACGCCCCGTGGAAGAAGCTCGACAACGAGCGTCCGAAGGGCGAGACGGTGGCCTACGACAAGCTGCTGGCCGCCTGGAAGGAAGGCAAGGTTCGTTAATTTGGGTCTCCGCCGGATCGACTCACCCTCGACCGGCGGGCTACCATGCCTGCTTCCGCTTCACCCACCGCCGGGCCAGTTCACGCTGTCCCGGCGGCTTACTGAATCTGTCTTATGGAATACCTCCTCGCGCTCGACCAAGGCACGTCCAGCTCACGTGCCATCGTCTTCAACCGTGCCGGCCAGATCGTGGCCAGCGCCCAGCAGGAGTTTCCGCAGCAATTCCCGCAGCCCGGCTGGGTAGAGCATGATCCGTTCGACATCTGGAACAGCCAGCTCGCCACCTGCCGCGCCGCACTCGAACAAGCCAAGCTGACGGCCGCCGACATGGCCGCGCTGGGCATCACCAACCAGCGCGAGACCACCGTCGTGTGGGAACGCGCCACGGGCAAACCCATCTTCAACGCGATCGTGTGGCAGGACCGCCGCACCGAGAGCATCTGCGAGCGCCTGCGCGCCGAAGGCCTGGAAGACGAGGTGCGCAAGCGCACCGGCCTGGTCATCGATCCGTACTTCTCTGCCACCAAGCTGCGCTGGATTCTTGACCACGTCGATGGCGCCCGCGAGCGTGCCGCCCGTGGCGAACTCGCCTTCGGCACGATCGACAGTTGGCTCGTGTGGCAACTCACGCGCGGCCGCCTGCATGTGACCGACGTGTCCAACGCATCGCGCACGATGCTGTGGAACATCCACACCGGCCAGTGGGATGAAGACCTCATGCGCGCGCTCGACATCCACCCGAGCCTGCTGCCGGAGGTGCATCCGTCGGCCTATCAATTCGGCCAGACCGATGCCGACTGGCTCGGCGCCTCGCTCACCATCGGCGGCATTGCGGGCGACCAGCAATCGGCTCTGTTCGGCCAGGCCTGCTTCAAACCCGGCATGGCCAAGAACACCTACGGCACCGGCTGCTTCATGCTGCTCAACACGGGCGACAAGGCGGTGCAATCGCATAACGGCCTGATCAGCACGGCCGCCTGCCAGAGCAGCACCAAGCGCAGCTACGCGCTGGAAGGCAGCGTGTTTGTCGGCGGTGCGGTGGTGCAATGGCTGCGCGACGGCCTGCGCGCCATCCAGCGCTCGGCCGATGTGGAAGGCCTGGCCGCCTCGGTGCCCGATTCCGGCGGCGTGGTGTTCGTGCCGTCGTTCACCGGCCTGGGCGCACCGTACTGGGACCCGACCGCACAGGGCGCCATCGTCGGCCTGTCGCGCGGCACGACCATCGGCCACATCGCACGGGCGGCGCTGGAATCGATCGCCTTCCAGAGCACCGCGCTGCTGCAGGCCATGACACGCGACGCCGTCTCCACCATCTCGGAGCTGCGCGTGGATGGCGGCGCCTCGGCCAACAACCTGCTGCTGCAGTTCCAGGCCGATCTGCTGGGCATTCCGGTGGTGCGGCCGGAGATCATCGAGACCACCGCGCTGGGCGCGGCCTACTTGGCCGGCATCGCCACCGGCTTCTACCGTGGCGAAAACGAGGTCGCGCAGCAATGGCGCGCCTCGCGTACCTTCCACCCGGTCATCAGCCGGGACGAGGCGCTCAGCCGCATCGCACAGTGGGAAATGGCGGTTGCGCAGGTACGCCTGCCGACGGCTTCGCGCGGACACTGAGCCCCCGCACATCGGCACAAAGAAAAAGGCGACTCTCGGGTCGCCTTTTCTCATGGTGCAGTCACAGCTTACTTGCCTTCGCTGACCGGCGTCTGAGCAGGGCCGCCCTGCTCGGTCATGGCCTCCTTGCGCTTGGTGCTGGCCTCCTTCTTCTCGGCCTTGCGGTTGGACTTGGCGGCCTTCTTCTCCTCCTTGTAAGCAGCCTTGGCGTCGGACTTGCGCGCCTTGTATTCATCGTTGGCGGCCTTGTCGTCGATGCGCTTCTGTACCAGCGGGTCAGTCGACGATGCTGCCGGCGGCTGGCCGCCCGGCGCGGTCTGCACCGTGCCAGTCGTTTCCGGCGAGGTCTGCGGTGCGGGTGTCATCTGGGCCAGGGCGGCCGACGCGGCGAGCGTGGCAGCCATGGCGAATACGCTCTTCAAACCACGCGGTTCGATCATGGTTGGGCTCCTTCTCAGTTCGTTTCGAGGGATGGATTGACCACACAAGCGGTGCCCGAGGCGCCGCTCAGTGATCTCGACGCACCTCAAAGCCGCGCGCCGAATGTTGCAAGTCACAACACCCTTGTTGTCGCAAGAAGCGCTCCCGGGCCATCGACTACACTGCGCGCTGATTTCCTCTTCCGTGCCTGCCGTGTCCGACCGCACTACCCCGTTCATCCTGCTCGATCCGCCCGCTGATGCCCTGTCGCTGAGCGAAGACGCCGCCGCCAGCCACGTCGCCCACGTACAGCGCTGGCTGGAAGACGCCGTGATCGGCCTGAACCTGTGCCCGTTCGCCAAGGCCGTGCACGTCAAACGGCAGGTGCGCTACGTGGTCAGCCGCGCCACGATGGACGGCGACGTGCTCGACCACCTGCGCGCCGAAGCCGACCTGCTACACAACACCCCCGCCGCTGAAATCGACACCACATTGCTGCTCGTTCCCGCACTGACGGATTTCTTCGATTTCCACACCCTCACCGAACGCGCCGAAGCGCTGCTCGCCAAGGCCGGCTTCGAGGGCGAGCTGCAACTCGCCAGCTTCCACCCTGATTTCGTCTTTGCCGATGCCGACCCGGACGACATCGCCAACGCCACCAACCGCGCCCCCGCCCCGATCCTGCATCTGCTGCGCGAAGACAGCATCGCCCGCGCCGCCGCGGCCGTGCCCGATGCAGCGGACATCTACGAGCGGAACATCGCAACGATGGAACGACTGGGGCCGGAAGGCTGGGCAGAGATGGTGGCGAAGTTCAGCGAGCAGCCACCCCGCAACTGAACCTGGCGCCACCGAAGAGGCGCACCTTGGCGCTAACCCACGTGCCCAGCCGGTGTGGCCGTACCCTGCCCTAGATGGCACCTTGAATTTTTGTAAGCGGGCGGAAAAAAGACGGGGAACTGTCTGAGCGAAGCGAGTTTTCCCCGTCTCCGCACGGTTACAAAAATTCAAGGGGAAGTCGCCATCTCGGGCGCGCCTTTCTTTGCTTACTTTCTTTGGCAAGACAAAGAAAGTGAGTCGGCCCCGGCAGGGGGCGAAACGGAGGCGGACCACCAAGCCCCCAACCAAAGAACAAAGCCTAGACTGACCGATCCACCGGCGGCGTCCACTGATACATCCACGTCTCAGAAAGCAACCGCTCCCCCGACTGCAACGTCAGCGACAGCTCAATCGGCGCATTGCTCGCATCCGGCACCACATCAAACATCGCCCGCACCCCATCGATACTGGCCAGCGGCCGTGCCGAAGCAATCTCCACCCGCCCCCGCGAGGCACGAATGACCGGCTCAACGGTGGACCCTGCAGTGCTACGCCCCAGCCGCGACAACTCCCCACCCGAGAAATCGACCACGAAGCGCCAAGAAAAATACTTACGCGGCTGCCCGACCACGCCGCCGATTCCCGTACGCGTTGCCACCACACGCGCTAGCGGCGAAGCGGCGGCAGGCTGCGCCCCCCAGGTCAGCCGATAGCCGAACGCCAATTCCTGCCCAGCCTGCGGCGCCATGGCCGGACGCCAGAAGGCAACGATGTTGTCGAACGTCTCATCGTTGGCCGACAACTCCACCAGCTCGACCGCGCCCTCGCCCCAGCCGTGCGTGGGCTCAACCCACACGCTGGGGCGCTTCTCGTAGAACACACCGTCGTCCTGATAGTGGTCGGGGTTGCGGTCGCGCTGCAGCAGGCCGAAGCCGCGCGGGTCGTCGTCGGCAAAGCGCTGGCTGCGCAGCATGGGCGGGTTGGCCAGCGGTCGCCAGATCCATTCGCCCGAGCCGCGCCAGATGGCCAGACCATCGGAATCGTGAATCTCGGGCCGCCAGTCCGATGCGCGCCAGCGGCGGGCGGCGCTGTGGCGATCCCCGGCACGGTCGGTGCGGTCGTTTTCGCCGTAGAGAAACATGCTGGTGAGCGGCGCAATGCCCAGCCGCTCGATCGGCTTGCGCACGAAGAGCGTGGTGCCCACGTCCATCACCAGCGTGTCCCCCGGGCGGATGTCGAAGCGGTAGACCCCAGCCACGCTGGGCGAATCCAGCAGCGCATAGACACGCAGCGTCTCCGCATCGGCCGCCGGGCGCACCAGCCAGAACTCGGTGAAATCCGGAAACTCCTCGGCGCGCGGCAGGCCGGTATCGATCGCCAGCCCGCGCGCCGACATGCCGTACTGCCACTGCCCGCCCACCGCGCGGAAGTAGCTCGCGCCCAGAAAGGCGGCCACGTCACGCGTCGGGTCCGCCTTGGTGGTCAGCCGGAAACCGGCAAAGCCGAGATCGGCCGGCAGCGCCTGGTGGTCCAGCCCACTGCGGCCGTAATCGAACATGGCCGGGTCATAGGCAATCAGGTGCGTCTGGCCATCCACCACCTCGTGCATCCGCACGGGCGACTTGAAGAACAACCCCAGGTGGAAGAAACGCGCCTCGAACGGCAGATGCTGCCCGGCCCAGAGGGCGTGATCGGCACGGTAGCCGATGGATTGGTAGCCGTCCCACCCCAGTGTGGCCAGTGGCGCCGGAAGCTGCGTGCTGCGTGGCCGATAGGGCCGTGCAGCCAGCGCACGGGCACGCGCCAGCAGGCGGGGTTCGTCAAACGGTTCCGGCGCGCCGAGCGGACTGCCGGCTGCTGCGCTACGGGACAAACCGGGCGCCAGGGCAAGCAGCCCGGCGGTCAACTGCTTGAGCAGGTCGCGACGATGCATGGATCAAGGCGAAGCCAGGGGTGAGCCATCTTCGCATAAACATCCGCCCAGGCAGCATCCCGCAAGAAACCTTTCATTGGACCCACAACCCTTCACCAAAACCGGGATTGGGGCCGATCCGCGTGGCGCCTATTCTTCAATTGGCGCACAATTCACGCCCTACCGGCCCTAGGCCATTCGCCACGATCCTCACGGCGCACATGTTTCCAACGTTTTCCACGTCTACGCTGCCCGGCACGGCCCAATCGCCCGACATGCCCGATATGGCGGTCGCGCTGGCGGCATTCGACCGTTTCTACGACGACGTCCTGCTGCCCATGTGGCTCGGCCCGGGCTGGAACGCGCAGGCGGGCCTCTGCTATGAGGCGCTGATCGTCGAGAACGGCACGCTGGTGTCGGCGTCGACGTCGCGCTACCGCGCGATGGCCTGCGCGCGGCAACTGTATACATTTGCGCGCGCTACACAGCTCTCGACGCGGCACAAGGCGCTGTGCGCCGAACGCGCCGCTGCGCTGTGTCACGCACTCGACACACGCTTTCGCGACACCATCAACGGCGGCTGGCTGTTCTCGATCGACAGCGCGCTCGCACCGCAGGACACCACCAAGGATCTGTACACGCACGCCTTCGTGCTGTTCGCGGCTGCCCACTGGCTGGCCGTGAGCGATGACCCGCGCGCCGCCGCCCTGATGGACGATGCGCACGAAGTGATCGCGCGCCGCTTTGCCCGTGCAACTGGGGGGGCGAATGCGGCGCCGCTGCCGGTGGCCGCCATGGATGCCGTCTTTGCCATGCCCCAGGCCGGCGTTGCGCAAAACCCGGTGATGCACCTGACCGAGGCCTACCTGGCTGCCGCCGCGCTGGATGAACCACCCGCCTGGGCCGAAGCCGGCGTGCGCACGCTGGCCGAGGGCATCCTCGCGCGCTTCATCGATGCACGCACGGGCAGCATCACCGAATTGCCCGTCGATGAGGCCAGCCCGGACAACCGCATCGAGCCTGGTCACCAGTTCGAATGGTTCTACCTCGTGCGGGCGCATGCCGACGTGTTCGCCCGCTTCGACGCCGGCCGGCACCTGGCCAAAACGCTCGGCCGTGCTGTCGACACCGCCTGCAGCCTGGGCGTCGACCCGCACACGCAGGGCGTGTGCCTCGCACTCGGCCTGGATGACGCCATGCGCGACGCCAGCCAGCGCATCTGGGCGCAGACCGAATACGGCCGCGCCCTCGCGCTGTGCACCGAAACCCACGGCGCGATGCTCGCGCACCTGCTGCCGACGTGGTCCGCGCGCTTCCTGCACGCGCACGGCTGGCATGAGGTGATCGACGCCACCGGCCAGAGCCTGCGCGCCGACATGCCATCGAGCACCCCGTACCACATCACCACCTTTTACGAGGCGGCCCGGGCAATGCACACTGCTGCGCTGTCCGACTCGCCTGCACGTTGTACCCAAGCTGTTGAGTGAGGCACCCCATGCATACCCATAACCCCAACGAATCCAAGGCCCGCGCCATCTTCCGGGTGGTCAGCGGCAACTTCCTGGAGATGTACGACTTCATGGTCTACGGCTACTACGCCAAGGCCATCGCGGACACCTTCTTCCCGGCCGGCAACGAGTTCCTCTCGCTGATGCTGTCGCTGGTGACCTTTGGCGCCGGCTTCCTGATGCGGCCGCTGGGCGCGATCTTCCTGGGTGCGTACATCGACCGCCACGGCCGCCGCGTCGGCCTGATCGTCACGCTGGCGCTGATGGCGTGCGGCACCTTGCTGATCGCGCTGGTGCCGGGCTACGCCACCATCGGGCTGGCGGCGCCGCTGCTGGTGCTGATCGGGCGGCTGCTGCAGGGCTTCTCGGCCGGCGTGGAGCTGGGCGGTGTGTCGGTCTACCTGGCCGAAATCGCCACCCCGGGCAAGAAGGGCTTCTTCGTG
Source organism: Ralstonia sp. 24A2 (assembly GCF_051783885.1). Lineage (NCBI taxonomy): Bacteria > Pseudomonadati > Pseudomonadota > Betaproteobacteria > Burkholderiales > Burkholderiaceae > Ralstonia > Ralstonia sp. 24A2. The sequence goes on from NZ_JBPVZD010000002.1 coordinate 216,553, forward strand.
AGCTGGCAGTCGGCCAGCCAGCAGGTGGCGGTGATGTTTGCCGCGCTGCTGGGCGTGCTGATGTCGTTCCTGCTGCCGCCGTCTGAGATGAGCGCGTGGGGCTGGCGCGTGCCGTTCCTCGTCGGCTGCCTGATCGTGCCGTTCCTGTTTATCATCCGCCGCTCGCTGCAAGAGACGGAAGAGTTCCAGAAGCGCAAGCACCGTCCCGACCTGGCTGCAGTGTTCCGCTCGATGGGCCAGAACTGGCGCCTGGTGGGCGCCGGCACGCTGATGGTGGTGATGACCACCGTGTCGTTCTACCTGATCACCGCCTACACGCCGACCTTCGGCAAGAGCGTGCTGCACCTGTCGGATTTCGACAGCCTGATCGTCACGCTGTGCGTGGGTGCGTCCAACTTCTTCTGGCTGCCGGTGATGGGCGCGGTGTCTGACCGCGTCGGCCGCCGCCCGCTGCTGATTCTCTTCACCGTGCTGATGCTGCTGACCGCCTACCCGGCCATGCAGTGGCTGGTGGCGGCGCCGTCGTTCGCCCACATGCTGATCGTGCTGCTGTGGCTGTCGTTCCTGTACGGCAGCTATAACGGTGCGATGGTCGTCACGCTCACCGAGATCATGCCGCCCGAAGTGCGCACCACCGGCTTCTCGCTGGCGTACAGCCTGGCCACGGCCATCTTCGGCGGCTTCACCCCGGCGATTGCGACGTGGCTGATCCACGAGACGGGCAACAAGGCGATGCCGGGCGTGTGGGTGTCGTTTGCCGCGCTGTGCGGTCTGGTGGCCACGCTGGCCATCGTCAAGCCGGCCGGCAAGCACGTGCACGGCGCAGGCACCGCTCCCGCAGCCTGATCGCCAAGATGCAGAACCCGGGCGGCCTGACGGACATTGTCGCCATCGAGCATGCCGGCTTTGCCGCGCTGCCGCCCGAGCACCACATCGAAGACGGCCCCTGGGTGCTGCGCATGGCGGGGGGCCTGGCCAAACGGGCCAACTCCGCCAACCCGCGCACACCCGGCGCGCCACTGGATGCGGATCGACTGAACCGCATCGAAGCCTTCTACCGTCACGCCGGCTTTCCGCCCATCGTGCGCGTCACGCCGCTGACCTCACCCGAGGCCGAGGCGCTGCTCGAAGCGCGCGGCTACCGCATCACCGACCGCAGCCTCGTCATGACGGCGCAGCTTGCGCCTGCGGCGCCGGCGACACCGCCTGACGGCATCACCGTCAGCATCGACACGACGATCCCCGAACCCTGGCACGACGCCTTCGCACAGTTCGACGGCCTCGATGCGCGCGGACGCGCCACGCGTCGCACCATGCTCGACGCGCTCGACCGCCCGCACGCAGCCATCACGCTGCGCGAAGCGGACGGCACCACGCTGGGAATCGGTTTGGCCGTGGCAGACGGCGCGTATGTCGGCCTGTTCGATGTGCGCGTGGCAAGCGCCGCGCGCGGCCGAGGGCTGGGGCGTGCCGTGACGGACGCGATGCTCGGCTGGGCGCGTACCCAGGGCACGGCTGGTACGCCGGTCACCGCTTATTTGCAGGTCAGCGCCGAGAACGTGCCTGCGCTCAGCCTGTACCGCTCGCTGGGCTTTGTTGAGGCCTACGCGTATCACTACCGCGTCGGGCCAACGCAGCCAGCCTAACGCCGCTGACTTACTGAATCACCAGCCCGTTCGGCCCGACCACCCCCAGCTCCACATAGTGCGAGCCCGGTCGCGTGCGATCCGAGAAGTCCACCACGAACCCGCCACCCACATCAAAGTTGCGCAGGTTGGCCAGTTCGCGGCGCACCTGGTCGCGCGAGGGCTTGGGGCCGGCGCGGCGCACGGCTTCAGCCAGCACCTTGGCGGCCACAAAGCCTTCCACCGCACGGAATGACAGGTCGACATCCTTGGCGCCCACCGCCGTGCGGGCGCGGTTGAATTCCCGAATGACGGGGTTCACGCTCTTTCCCGGGTTGGGCATCACCAGTGCCAGCGAGTAGCCGCGCACCGCCTCGATGCCCGCCACCTTGAGCAGAATGCCCGGATCGATGGACGACAGCCCAAGCAACTGCGCCCCGCCGCCACGCGCCCGATACTGTTTGACGAACTGTGCGGCGGGCTCGGCGGTAGCGCCCAGGAAGATCGCCTGCACGTCCGCACCCAGCAGCTTGTCCACCGCCGGACCGACGGTGGCCGTATTGCGTTGGTACGAGGCCGTGGCGGCAACCGCCAGCTTGTGCGGCTTGAGCGTGCGCTCCACGCCGGCCAATGTCTCCTTGCCCAGCGCATCGTCCTGGTACAACACGCCGATGCGCGTGACGCCGATGGTGACCAGCGCGCCCACCATCTTGTCCATCTCCTGCTGGTAGCTCGCCTTGATGGGGAACACCCACGGATCGCCCGTCATGGTGGTGGCGCCGGTGGCCGGGCCAACCAGCGGCAGGTTGGCCTCGGCCAGCACGCCGTTGCGCATGAGCGCTTCCACATTGGCGGTGCCTACCACGGTGAGCACGGCCACGGGGTTGTCGATCTTAGCCATGTCGCGCACGTTGCGCAGGGTCTGCTCGACCTTCTGCTCGTCGTCGCGGGCAACCAGGCGGATGGTTTCGCCGTTGATGCCGCCATCAAGGTTGAGCCAGTCGAAATACAGCCGGGCGCCAGCATTGAGCGCACGCCCGGTGGCGGCCTGCGAGCCGGATAGCGGCAACGATTGGATGATGCTGATGTCGGCGCGGGCGACGGACGCCGCGAGCACCGCACCGACCGCAAGCGCGGCAGCCCACGGCCGGCCGCGCCAGGTCCTTCCGCGCGCCCCCCGGCTGCGCGTGTGATTTCCCGTTTGCATTGCTAGCACCCTTCACCGCTGCCTCGTGGGCGGCGGCGTTATTGTCGAGGCCGCCTGGGCGGCCCGCTTTGTCGTTCTGGTTGTGCGGAACATCATTCACGCGGGCGATAGCCTGCCATTGCGCAGGGGCTTCGACAAGTCCCGCCGGTGGCGTTTTAGACTCACTGCATCGCTTCTGTCGCAAACGTGTCATGCCACAGCGCCTCCTGCCCACCGATATCGAAGGCCGTACCCCGCCCTCTCCGGCGCATCCAGTGCGGCTATACACGCGGCAGATGGATGCCAACACGCGCTTCCCGCGCCATACGCATCCGTGGGCGCAGGTGGCGTACAGCCACAACAGCGTGCTGCGCGTGCAGGCGGGCGACACGGCCTGGGTGGTACCGCCCTCGCGCGCCATCTGGATTCCACCCGGCATCGAGCATGAGGTGTGGGTGGTCGAAGCGGCGTTCCTGCGCACCCTCTATGCCGACCCGTCCCTGGCGACGGGCACGCTGGCGCAGTGCCGCGTGATGGAGGTGTCGCCGCTGCTGCGCGAGCTGATTGCGGCGATGGACGTGCGCCACCCGCTGCCGTCCGCGCGTGAGCAGGCACTGGGCGCCCTCATCCTCGACGAAATCCGCCACAGTGCCCCGCTGCCGCTGGATCTGCCCATGCCCACCGACAAGCGCCTGCGCGCCCTGTGCGAGCGCGTCATGGCCGACCCCGGCACCTCGCTCACCTTCGATGTGCTGGCCCGCGACGTGGGCGCCAGCGAGCGCACGCTGGCGCGGCGCTTTCGCGAAGAACTGGGTGTGAGCTTTTCGCAGTGGCGCCAGCAGGCCGTGCTGGCCAGCGCCATCCCGATGATGTCGAAGGGGATACCGCTTGCACGTGTGGCGCAAGATCTGGGCTACAACAGCCAGAGCGCGTTCTCGGCGATGTTCCGCCGGGCATTCGGGCAGAGCCCGAGCGCGTTCCTGCACCGGCCGGGCTCGGAGGGCGACGCCGCTTAGATTGGCGGCTCGCTCATCGCCGGCAGCAGCATCGAAAAGCGCGCACCGCCGCCCTCGGCTGCGTCGAGCCGGATCTCGCCGCCGTGCACCAGCGCAATGCGGCGGACGATCGCCAGGCCCAGGCCGAAGCCGCCGGTATGGCGATCGCGGCTGGCATCCAGGCGCAGGAAGGGTTCGAACACGCGCGCACGGTCCGGCGCCGGGATGCCGGGGCCGTCGTCTTCCACGGTCAGGCGCAGCGCACCGGCGTGGCCGGTCTCCAGCCGAACGGTGATGGTGTTGCGCGCATAGCGTGCGGCATTGCGGATCAGGTTGAGCAGCGCGCGCGCCACCAGGCGCGGATCGCACACGTGGTGCGTGGGTGCGGCCTCTACGTGCACGGCCAGCGAGAGCTGGCGGTCGGCCACGTCGTTGGCGACGCTGGCGACCACGCTGTCGAGCCACTCGCCCACCGCCACGCGCATCAGCACGAGGTGCGTGGCGCCCTGCTCCAGGCGGCTCAGGGCCAGCAGCTCGCTCACCAGCTCGTCCAGCTCGCGCACGTCGCGGCGCAGGGCGTCCAGACGCAGGTTGCGCTGCGCCTCCGGCACGGGGGACTGCAGCAGCGCGATGCCGAATTCCAGCCGCGCAATCGGTGTCTTCAGCTCGTGCGAGATGCCGTTCATCATCTCGCGCTGGTGCTGGATCGAGCCCTGGATGCGCTCGGCCATCTCGTTGAACTGGCGCGCCAGGCCAAACACGTTGGAGCGCTTGTGCAGATGCGCGCGCGTCGACAGCTTGCCGGCGCCAAAGCCCCGCGCCGCCTCTTCCAGCGCGCGCAGATCACGCCAATGCAGCCAGACCCAGGCCAGCAGAGGCAACAGCGCCGCAATCGCAATCAGCGCGTAAGCGATCAACTGGATGCCGAGGTAATCCATGTCGGCGCTGTAGGCATGGAGCACGCTGCCGTCGCGCAGCGGCAGGTAGTAGTCCCGGCCGTTGGTCATCAGGACGAGCTTGTGATCAGCCAGATCGCGCCGCTGCTGGGCAGACAGGTCAGGCAGGGTGTCCGGGTCGACCAGGTTGAACTGCTCCCACGCGTTCTTGTTCAACCGTGCGATCGCGGCGTCGCGGCCGGCCGGGCCAGCACGGTCCAGGTAGTCCTGCAGCGTAAAGGCGTAGCCCTTGCGCACCTCCCGCTCACCGTGCGTGAGCGTGTCGTGGAACATCCAGACGAACGACTTGTTCACGCCAATCAGCGCCAGCGCCGCGGCCAGCACCACCATCGCGTAGAGCTTCAATAGGGACTTGAGCACGGCTTACTCCTCCCAGGCGGAGGGGCTGAACAGATAGCCGCGTCCCCAGATTGTCTTGATCTTGTGCGGCTCGGGCGAGGCATCACCAAAGCGGCGGCGCAGGCGCGAGATGCCCGAATCCACGGTGCGGTCCAGCCCGTCGAACTCGATGCCGCGCAGTTGCTTGAGGATGTCGTCGCGGCTAAGCACGGTGCCCGCGGCGCGCGCCAGGATCAGCAGCAGGTTGAACTCAGCCGTCTTCAGGTCGACCGGCTGGCCGCGCCAGGTGACGGTGCGATTGGGCGGCGAGATGGCCAGTTCGCCAAAAACGAGCGTGTCGTCGTGGAGCGCGGCCGGTTCCGAATTCGACATGGTCGGCAAGGCGCGGCGCAGCAGCGCACGGGCCCGTGCCACCAGCAGGCGCGGCTCGATTGGCTTGAGCACGTAGTCGTCGGCGCCGATCTCCAGGCCCGCCACCTGGTCGTAGGTATCCACGCGCGCCGTCAGGATCAGCACCGGCACGCGCGAGAACCCGCGAATGCGCCGGCACACCTCCATGCCGTCCATGTGCGGCAGCATCAGGTCGAGAATCACCAGCGCCGGCGCATGCTCGCGCACGGCTGCCACGGCGATGTCGCCCCGGCGCACCACTTCCACCGCAAATTCGTAGTTGCCCAGGTATTCGCTGATGAGCTGCGCGAGACGGTCATCGTCTTCGATCAGCAGCACCTTGGTCTTGAGCGGCCCGTCGGGCATCGCCGTCATCGCCGTCATGGTCCATTCGCCCCGTTTTTCTTTTGATGGAGCGCAGTGTACGGCGGGCGGCTTGCGAGTGGAGCGGGCGGCGAAATTTACAAACACTCGCGCACAATTGCGCACAACTTCCCGGCAATTTCCAGACAGACGTGTGCGCGACACCTCGCCAGACTGCTGGCTCTCTCTCAAGAGATCCAACAAGAGGTCCAACGTGCTCAATCGTCTCCCCCTGCGTCTCGCTCCCCGTGTCTCCCTTCCGTATCTGGTGCTGCTCTCTGGCATGTGGCTGCCGACAGCATCGGCGTATGCCGATGAGGCTTCGTACTCGCTGTCGCTCAACGCTGGCGTGGCGCCGCGCTATCAGGGCGGCAAGCAGTACACCGTGACGGCCGGCCCAGGCTTCCGGGCGGATTTCGGCAACGGCTGGTTCATTGACCCGACCCAGGGCGGCGCGGGTTACGCCCTCCGCTTCCTGAACGGCATGTTCGCGTCGGCCGCGCTGTCGTATGACCCGGGCCGCTCCGACACCAACCGCTTTGGCCGTCCCGGCTCGGATTACCTGAAGGGCATGGGCTCGGTGAAGGGCTCGCTGCTGGGCGTGTTCACGGTGGGTGGCAAGATCGTCGGCGAAACCACAGCCAGCGCCTCGCTGGAGGTGCCGCTCACCAACCGCGAGCGCGGCTGGTCCGGCCACATCGACGCGGCAACGCCGCTGGTGAGCTGGGGCACCAGCAAGATCAGCGTGAGCCCGAGCCTGCATTTCGGCTCGCGCAAGTACATGCAGACGTACTTCGGGGTGACGCCGCAGCAATCGGCCAACAGCGGCTTTGCGCAATACGATGCGGGCAGCGGCCTGCAGGCGGTGTCGCTGACGGTGGCCTGGACGCATGCGTTCTCGCGCCACTGGGCCATGCAGACGGCGGTCGGCACCACGCGCCTGCTGGGCAACGCGGCCAAGAGCCCGATCGTGCAGAACAAGCAGAGCTACTTTGGCGGCACGGGCGTCGTCTACACGTTCTAAGTTCGCTCGGGCTCAGGCAAGCGCGGGTAACGCATCCAGCCACGCCACCGTTTCGCGCCACCAAGGCCCCCCCGACGCTGCGCGGAAGAAGCCCATGTGGCCGACGCCCCTGCCCGAGAGCGCCGCACCGCCCACCTGTCGGCGCGTGACGCAGGCGGCAGGAAACTGCGCAACCAGCGCATCGATGGCGGCGGCCGGCGCCATCGGATCATCATCGAAACCCCAGGCGAGCAGCGGTACGGCGAGCCTCGGGTAGCGGGACGTATCCAACCCGGCACCGGGTGCAAACAGATAGCCGCGCTTGCGGGCAAAGCGTGCCCAATCGCTCAGGATGGCGGCCGGAATCGCCAGCGAGCCCATCCCGACAGTCGACAGCGGCAACATGCCGCGACGTACACGCGCCACTGCCAGCGGAATCCGCACATTCAGCAGCCACGCCAGTTGCGGCCGGCTGAGCAGCCCGCGCCAGGGCCACAACCGCGCATTGGCCAGCGACACCGCCACATGCACCAGCGCATCGGCATGCACGATGTGCGGCGCCAATCCGGCCAGTTGTCCGCCCGCGCTATGGCCGAGCACCACCAGCCTGCGCCCGCCGCAGCCCTCGGGGACGAGCGTGTCGTGCACCCACTTGAGCACGGCATCGATGTCGCGCCGGCCCCAGTCCACAAATCGCGGGGTGCCTGGGCCGGTGGCCAGCGCCTCCCCAATGCCGCGATAGTCAAACGTCACCACGCGCCAGCCGGCCAGGCAGAGCCCGCGTGCAAACGCGCCGTAGAACTGGCGCGGTACGCCCAGCGCCGAGCAGATCACCACCGTGCCGTGCGCGCCCAGGCCAGGGCTGGTGACCGTGACCGGCAACGTCCAGCCGTCGGCGGTACGCACGTGGTCTTCGCGGGTGGCGAGGGCGTCGGCGGGGTAGTCGATCGGTTCGCGCTGCATGGGGCACTCCGCTCGGGGTGTCGGGGGTGCTGGCAGTATGGGCGGCACGGGTGGCGGTCACAATTACGCGACAGGTAATCGCCGCACCTACCCGACTCTGCTTCAATAGGTGACATGAAACCCGACCAGATCTCCTCCGCCGACAGCACTCCCGTGCTGGATGACGCCGACGCCGCGCAGACCGGCGCCGAGCCGCCCGAAGCCGCCCTGACCCGCTTCCCGCAGCTGCTGCGCTTCTGGCGCACCCGGCGCGGCTACAGCCAGTTGGCCCTGGCGCTGGCGGCCGGCGTGTCGCAGCGGCATGTGAGTTTTCTGGAATCGGCGCGCGCGGCGCCCAGCCGCAGCATGATCCTGCAACTGGCCGAAGAGCTGAACGTGCCGCTGCGCCATCGCAACCAGATGCTGCTGGCCGCCGGCTTCGCGCCCGCGTACCCGGAACAGGGCCTGGCCGCGCCACCTGACGAAACCTCGCCGATGATGCAGGCGGTGCGCCATGCGGTGAAGCTGATCCTCGACAAGCAGGCGCCCTACCCGGCCATCGTGCTCGACCGCTTCTGGCACCTACTCGACGCCAACGCCGCGCACCGGCGCCTGATGCGCTGGGCCATCGGCGACGACCGCTCCGAGGGGACGCCTGGCGCCGTCAACATGATGAAGCTGGTGTTCGACCCGACCGGGCTATGGCCGGCGATCGTGAACCGCGAAGAGGTCGGCCGCTACCTCGCCAGGCGCGTACGGCAGGAACTGGCCCTGCACGCCATCGACCCGGCCACGCAGCGGCTGCTGCATGACATTCGCGCGCTGCAGCCTGCCCTGTTCGATGCGGTGGAAGCGCCGTCTTCGCCCACGGCCACCGGCGCTGGTGACCCACTGCCCTTCTTGCCCGTCACCTTGCAGCGCGACGGCGTGACGCTCTCGCTGTTCACCACGCTCACCACGCTGGGTACACCGCGCGATGCGGGGCTGCAGGAGATGCGCATCGAGTGCTTCTATCCGGCGGACGAGGCGTCGCGGCGGGCGCTGGAGCGGATTACGTTGTAAGCGCATACGCATTGCAACGAGAATCATTCTCATTTATATTGACCGGTCGATTTGTCCCCCATCGGTAGCGCGCTGCGTTGCCATGTGCATCATGACCGACCTGTCGCATCCCCCTCTTTCGGCCGAACCCGGCGTCAAGCCCGCGGCAAACGCCCGCCCGGCCAAGGCCAAAGCCGAACACCCCGCCAACCGCCGCGCCACCCTGGTGCGCTGGCTGCGCAAGACACACGGCTGGTTCGGGTTGTGGGGTGCGGTGATGGGGCTGATCTTCGGCGTCTCCGGCATCTGGCTGAACCATCGCGCGGTGCTGAAACTGCCGGTAGCGCAACAGCGCACCAATACGCAGATCGCCTTGCCCGATCCGGTGCCCGCCACGCCCGAGGCGATGGGCGCGTGGCTGCAGCAGACGCTGAGCATTCCGGAGCCTGCCACCCGCGTCCGCGTGGAAAAAGCCAAGCCTGTCGCCTGGGCCGAGCGCCCGGCTAAGGGGGAAGGCCGCAAGGAAGGCAAGGACAGCGGTGACGCCGCACCCAAGGCTGAAGGCGACGCCCCGCGCGACACCGCCAAGCCGCTGATGCAGCCCGAGCAGTGGAGCTTCAGCTTCGGCAATGCCACCACGCAGATCCAGGCCGAGTACTGGGCCGGCAACCGCTCGGTGGCGATCCGCCAGACCGACAACGGCTTCCTCGCCACGCTCAACAATTTGCACAAGGGCACCGGCATGACGGTGCCATGGATCCTGCTGGTGGATACGCTGGCCGGCTGCCTGATCTTCCTGTCGATCTCGGGCCTGTGGCTGTGGGTGCTGACCACCAAGCGCCGCACCGTCGGCTGGACGGTCTTCGGGCTGGGGAGTGTGCTGACGATCGGGCTGGTGATCGCCCGCTTGTAAGCCTCGCCGTTCTTAAGGGCGATCTACGCTGCGTTCCGTCAGCAACCGCTGGATCGCCCGCATCCGCGCCCGCACCATCTCGTCGCGGCGCTGCGCCACGCAGGTCATCAGGATCTCGATGACCGTCAGATGCACCAGGTACGCCTCGGTACCCACCCGCATCACCGCATCCTCCGGCACATCCACCGTCAGCGCGATCTGTGCGCGCTCGGCCAGCGGCGTGCCCGCCTGGGTGATGGCGATCACGCAGGCGCCCTGCTCCGCCGCGTAGGCAATCGACTCCAGCAGATACGGCATGCGCCCCACGTGTGAGAACGCCACCACCACGTCCGATGCACCCAGCATGGCAGCCGACACCAGTTGCAGGTGCGCATCGAAGTAGGCATTGGAGGCCAGCCCCAACCGCATCAGCCGTGACTGCATGTCGTTGGCCATGAATGACGACGCGGCACCAGCGGCATAGCAATCGATACGGCGCGCACGGGCGATGCGCTCGGCGGCGGCGTCGATGCTGGCGGCGGAGAGCGACTCGCGCAGTTTGGCGAGCGCCCGCGTGGCACCGTCGATGACCTTGCTGGCCACCAGCGCGGGTGGGTCCGCCCGGCCGACGTGGCCCGGCAGCGTCGGCTGCGCGTGCGCCAGCTCGGCGGCCAGCGTGGCCTTGAACTCGCGCAGGCCCTCGAAGCCGAGCGCCTGGCACATCCGCACGATGGTCGGCATCGACACGCCCGCACGCACGGCCAGCGTCTCCACCGATTGCTCCAGCGACAGCTCCGGCGCCTCCAGGATCAGCCGCGCCACCCCCTGCTGCGCCGGCGAGAGCGCTGGCAACTGATCACGCAAGGCGTTGAGTACGGGCACGGAGAATGAAGGCATGGCGGAGGGCGGATCAAAACGTCGCCAGTGTAGCGGCAGCCCCGCGCCGCACCGCTTGCCCGAGGGAAAACCCCCAAGAATCTGTAAGTCCGTGGTTTACGCACGCCGCACAAAGACCGTGCGACGCTCCAACCGGCGCGGCGTGCGCGGCGCTTTGCCGGTGCACGCGTAACTTCAACCCTTACAGACACGACTTGCCTGAGAGTCGGCCCCCGAGCCAATCCGGAAACCCATTCCGGCAATACAACGACAAGGGAGCCGCATGACCACTTCGATCCGTTCCATTCCGCTGTCCGCCGCTGCGCTGGCCGCACTGCTTGCCGGCGGCGCTGCGCACGCACAATCCAACGTCACGCTGTACGGCGTGATGGAAACCGGCCTGCGCTACAGCACCAACAACGACGCTGCCGGCCACGGCAAGGCAGAAGAAGTCGGCGGCTACTACAGCGGCAGCCGCTTCGGCATCCGTGGCTCGGAAGACCTGGGCAACGGGCTGAAGGCGGTGTTCCACCTGGTCAGCGGTTTCGCGCCGGACACGGGCGTGGGCTCCACCAACGACATGGGCCTGGGCGGCTACAAGCCGGTCACGCCGGCCACGTCGCGCTTGTTCGGGCGTCAGGCCTATGTGGGTCTGGAAGGCGGCTTCGGTTCGCTCACGTTCGGGCGCCAGGAAAACCTCGTCTTCAACACCGCCGGCCAGTACGACGCACTGAGCATTGGCAACCTGGGCGCGACGGCATGGCACGTCACCGCCACCGGCGTGCGCATCGACAACTCGGTCAAGTACGTGGGCGATTTCAACGGCTTGCGCCCCGGCGTGATGGTCGGCATGGGCGAACAGGCGGGCGCGTTCTCGGCGGGCAACTACAGCGCGCTGTCGCTCAACTACGGCAGTGGCCCGGTCACCGTGGGCGGCGCATGGGAGCAGCAGAAGGACCTGCTGTCCGTCGCCACCCGCACGTGGACGACAGGCGGCAGCGTGCAAGTCGGCCCCGCCAAGCTCATGCTCGGCTACATCAACTACCGCGATGGCACCCCCACCAAGAACGACCTGATCCTGGGCGGCGTGAAGTACGACTTCAGCGGGCAATACAACCTGGTGGTGGGCGGAATGGCCACGCGCCAGCGCAACCCCGACGGCCTGCGCTACACCGCCTACGCGATCATGAATTACGTGGTCAGCAAGCGCACGTGGCTGTACGTCGGCCTGGACTACACCCACGAGAAGGACGCCGGCACCGTGCTGGCCGCCGCACTGCCGAAGTCCTCGCAGACAGGCGTGATGGTCGGCATGCGCCACGGGTTCTGACACCCAACGACGGCCTCACCGAACAAGCCCGGCGCCAACCCATGCGCTCAGCCGGTGTGGCCGTACCCTGCCCTAGATGGCGCCTTGAATTTCTGTAAGCGGGCGGAAAAAAGACGGGAAACTGTTTGAGCGAAGCGAGTTTTTCCCGTCTCCGCCCGGTTACGGAAATTCAAGGGGAAGTCGCCATCTCGGGCGCACCTTTCTTTGCTTACTTTCTTTGGCAAGACAAAGAAAGTGAGTCGGCCCCGGCAGGGGACGAAACAGCAGCAAACCACCAACGCCTTTAGGCAAGCGCCCCCGCAGGCGGCTCATTCGAGGCCGGCGGCACCTTGTCCATCTTCTCCCCACCCACCTGCGTCATCCACTGCTCAAACGCAGGCGAGGTGCGCAACACCGTAGCCGGCGTAGCCAGCGGCATCTTCGCCTGATCAAACGCATCCTTGAGCACGACATTGAAGGCTCGCAGCACCTCCGCCTGCTTCTGCGGCCGCGTCTTGAAGCGCCCCTTGACGATCATCGCGCCACCATCGAAGCGGTCCAGGCCAAACACCTCGGCTCCGCCAAGCAGCGTGTAGGCAAAGCGCGGCTCGCCGGCAATCTGGTCCGCCGACGCACGCACCAGGTCGATGGCTTGCTGCGGCTCGGCATCCATCGCCACACGCACCTCAAAGTCCGCATACGAGTAGTCGCGCGAGAGATTGCGCACGGTCTTGATCTGGCTGAACGGAATCGACAGCACCGCGCCCGTGCCATCGCGCAGCCGCACCGTGCGGATCGTCAGGTTGATGACGGTGCCCGACGCCACCCCCACATCCACCACATCACCCACGCTGATGGTGTCTTCCATCAGGATGAAGATCCCGGTGATGAAGTCCTGCGCCAGCGACTGCGCACCAAAGCCCACCGCCAGGCCGATCACCCCGGCGCCGGCCACCAGCGGCGTCACGTTCACGCCCAGGTTGGCCAGCACGCCAATGCCTGCCGTCACCACCAGCGCGACCTTCAGGCCATTGCGCAGCAGCGGCAGGATGGTGCGCGCACGCGTGCTGGGCTGCCCCCGCGACGTGGCCGGCGACAGCGCCCGCAGAATCGCCGTGTCCAGCAGGATCCACACAAGCCAGGTGGCAAACACGGTGCTGATCAGGCCCGCCATGGCATCGGCGATGCGGCGTCCGTTGACCGAGCTGTGCGTCACCTCCACCAGCGTGTGGTCCCACACGCGCAGCACCAGCTCGACGAAGACGATCCAGATGCCGAGCTGCACCAGCGCTGTGAAGAAATGCTTGAGCCGCGCCACATACGGTGAGCTGCGCGCCAACCGCAGATGCGAGCGCCAGCTTGCGCGCGGACGCACCACCGCCGTCAGGAAGAACGCGGCCACCAGCAGCAGCGAGGTCATCACCGCGCGGCGCGAAATGGCGTCGACGTTGTCAGGCATGGTGAGCGTGGCCGCCACCGTCACGCCGGCCAGCACCACCACCGGCACCGGCCAGAGCGCGGCGATCAGGCGGCGGAACTCGTTGCCGGCGTGCTCACCCTGACGCAACTCCAGCGGCCGGTTGGTGATCAACTGGCCAATCGGGCGCCGCACCCAAAGGGCACCGACCGCCAGCAGCATCGACGAGACCACGTTGCAGACGGTGGCCAGCAGCAGGCTGAGTGAGCCCCCCAGCTGTAGCGCGACGCGCGGGTCGACCAGTGCATCGCCACAGGCGCCCAGCAAGGCGGTCAGGAAGATCGGCCACATGCCGTGCTTGAGCAGGTACTCCACCGCCACGCGCCGGTGCGCACTGCCGGCAAACAGCGAGAACAGCATCGCCACACCTGCCGTGATGATCGAACCCCACACGATGGCGTAGGCCAGCACCACCGCCAGCACAAAGCCCGGCGTGGCTTCATGCTCCCACCGCATCAGCACGACAAACGACACGGCCCACGGGCCGATCTTGCGCAGCGCGTCGACAAACAAGGCGCGTGTGGTCGGGTGGGCACCCAGCCCGGCCTGGATGCCGAACACGCGGCGCAGCAACCAGCCGAGGCCCAGCAGGCTGCCGGCGATCGCCGCCCAGAAGGCAATCGTGCCGACAAAGTCGGCCAGGACGCGCGTGAACTTCTCGGGCGCGACGAGCAGGCTGGCGTTACCGCTGGCCGCCTCGATGCGGCGCTTCCAGTAGCGCGGCGCGCCGGATTCCACGTCCGCCGCCACGGAGCCGTTCTCGATGAGCGAGGCCACCGCGCCAAGCAGCCCCGGTGCCTGCTCGGCCTGCGCCTTCTGCTGTGCGGTCACGCCGTCGCGCAACTGCTTGAGTTCACCCACGAGCGAAGCGCGCTGCTGATCGTTGTCGAGCAGCGTGATGACGGCGTCGAGCGATTCGCGCGTCTGCGCAGGTGTGGCTGCCGGCGCCGAGGCGCTGCCGCTGGAAGAAGACAGCCCCGCCAGCTTGGAGAATGACATCGGCGCCGCATGCACCACATTCGGCGCAGCCCCCAGCATCAGGAGAAACAGCCCGAGCAGCGGCAGCTGCCGCGTCAGAAACAGGAAGTGGGTGCGCATGATGAGGAATGCGATCGTGCAGACACGGAACACTGCACCATACCCGAATTCCTCCGCGCCTCGCCCGTCAGCGAGCTGCGTGCAGCCTCAACGCTTGGCGCCGGGCGGCATGGGCGCGCGCCGCCACAACCAAGCCGCCGTACCCAGCGCACAGAGCATCAGCGCCGTCACCAGCACCACCACGCCGGGCCAGCCCCACAGCGCGTACAGCTTGCCGCCCGCCGTGCCGATCACACTCGAACCCAGGTAGTACGCCAGCAAGTACAGCGCTGCAGCCTGCCCCTTGGCTCGCTGCGCACGGCGCCCCACCCAGCCGCTGGCCACCGCGTGTGCCCCAAAGAAGCCGAAGGTCAGCAGCGCAATCCCGCCAATCACCAACACCAGCGGGGCCGCCAGCGTCAGCAGCACGCCGGCCGACATCAGTGCCGTGCCCGCCAGCAGCATGCGACCGCGGCCATGCCGATCGGCCATGCGCCCAAACCATGCCGACGCAACGATGCCCAGCAGGTACACCATGAAGATGCCCCCAAGCGCCGTCTGGCTCAGGGCGTACGGCGCGTCGAGCAGGTGGAAGCTCGCGTAGTTGTAGATCGTGACGAAGCCGCCCATCAGCAGGAAGCCCATGGCGAACAGCGCACGCAGGCCCGGCTCGCGCAGATGCGCGGCGAGCGTATCGAACAAATCGCCGAGCGCGACACCCTTGCGCGGCACAAAGCGGCGCGACGGCGGCAGCAGCCAGATGAAGACCAGCGCGGCCACTAGGCACAGCGCACCGGTCACGCCCATGGCGACGCGCCAGCCCGTGTGGTCCGCCACCACGCCGGTCAGTACGCGCCCGGCCATGCCGCCGAAGGCCGTACCGCCCACGTACAGGCCCATCGCCATGCCAAGGCCCTGCGGGTGCACCTCTTCGGCGAGATACGCCATCGCCACCGCCGGCACACCGCCCAGCACGATGCCCAGCAGCGCACGCGTGATCAGCAGGTCATGCCAGCCGGGCAGCACCGCCGCCAGCAGCGTGAGCCCGGAAGACAGCACCAGCGACACACCCATCAACGTCTTGCGGTGGATCGACTCCGACAGCAGCCCCGCAAACAGGATCGCAAACGCCAGCAACAGCGTCGATACCGACAGCACCAGGCTCGTCTGCGCGGGCGTGAGGCCAAAGTCATGCGCCAGCAGCGGCATCAACGGCTGCACGCAATACAGCAGCGAGAAGGTGGAGAAGCCCGCGGCAAACAGCGCGAGATTGGCGCGCAGATAGCCCGGGTGCCCCCGGACCAGCCAGCGGGACGGATCGGCAGGTTCGATGGCGGGTGCGTTGGAAGACGGGGCGGTCACAGCGGAGGAATGGGAAACAAGCGCAGAGGCGACCGCCTATTATCGTTTGCAGCCACCTTTTCTGCTGCGATGCGGCACGCTGCGCCGCCCGCCCTCTTCTGCCCGACCATGGAAACCACGCTCTATTACTGGCCCGAGATCCAGGGCCGCGGTGAATTTGTCCGCCTCGCGCTCGAACAGGCGGCGGTGCCGTACACCGATCTCGGCCGTGAAGACGAGGTGGCCATCGAGGCCTTCCTCGACGATGCCGGCATCGCCACACCGCCGTTCGCGCCGCCGTTTCTGGTGGTCGGCCCGCTGGTGATTCCGCAGACGGCCAACATCCTGCTGTACCTGGGCCAGCACTACGGTCTGGCACCACAGGACGAGGCCGGGGGTCTGTGGACGCACGGCCTGCAGCTCACGATTGCCGACTTTGTCGTGGAGATTCACGATACGCACCACCCCATCGCCTCGTGCGAGTACTACGAAGACCAGCAGACCGAAGCGCTGCGCCGCGCGCAGGATTTCCTGACCCACCGCGCCCCCAAGTTCCTGCACTACTTCGAGCGCGTACTCACTCGCAACCCCGCTGGCCCCACCTGGGCGGTGCGTGACGCGCTTACCTATGTGGACTTGTCGCTGTTCCAGATCGTGGCCGGGCTGCGCTATGCGTTCCCGCGTCACATGCAGCGCTATGAACACAGCCTGCCGTACCTCACGGCCCTGCACGACCGCGTGGCCGCGCAGCCGAACATTGCGGCGTATCTGCAATCCCCACGGCGCATTCCGTTCAACACAATGGGCATCTTCCGCCACTACCCGGAACTCGATGCGCTGAAATGACAAACCCGGCGCGGGGCCGGGTTTCATCAGGCTGAGCGGCGCCGCGTCAGAACGCGTCGACCACCGCGCCGCTCAAACCAAACTGATGCGCGATCGAATGCAGACGCTCTTTCCACTCCCACGTGCCGAACACGTCATGCGCGTTCTGCAGCTTGGAGAGCAACTCCACTGTGTCGTAGTCATCCACATCGATGCGCGCTTTCTTGAGCGCGCGACGCAGTGCGATGACACCGGCATCCATATAGCGCGGGATCTCGTTGGCGGGCTTGAGGATGGTGCGCACCGGCACGCTTTCCATCGAGGTGGTGTAGTCACGCACGCTGATCAGGTTGCCGATCGGGCAGCAACGGCCGCCCTGGCCGTGATACGCGGCACCGCCACGCGGAAGGATGGCGGCACCGCCCTGCCCAAAAAGATGGCGCACGGCCCCATCGTAGATTTCTTGTTTGCTGAGATATCGCGTTGTCATGTTGTTCCCCAGACCCCAGACCCACGGTGTTGTTGATGCATTGCTGGCCTGACATCGAGTGTGACGGGTCGATGCGTGCGACCGATCTTGATTCAGGATGCACCAGAACCATCGGCCCAAAAAGCGGGGGAATGTAAGTCATTTTTACCGTTTGCCGTTTGGCAACGGATTGGCTGCAAAGGTGCGCTGTGCAACGCTTTTCAAGTGTCCTGGGCGCCACGCAATACAACGTGTGCCTGGATGCGCTAGTGCGTCTTCGCAACAGGGTGCGCGTGCATGTGCTGCTGCATACGCGCAGGTGACGCAGCCGTCGTAGGAACGGCGCTTACACGCCGATGGGCTGGTCCGAGTGACCAAGACAGAAGCCGCGATGGTCGTGATGTGTGCACATGGGCATGACTTCGTAGCCGGCGGCGCGCAGCAGCACCGCGCGTGCAGCCACCTCGACCGGGGGCAGGGGCTGCCCGGTTTCGGTGTCGCGCACCAGCCGGCCGAGCTGGGCAAACGGCTGGCGCAGCAGATGTTCCAGATCCAGCGAACCGCAGTACCGCATCACATCACCTACTCGAAGAAAACGCCCATGCGACACACCGGCGCGCACAGGTCACATCGATTCGTCAGCCAACTCGGTTTGCATGACCAGCGCCTCACGCATGCGCGCATAAGCTGCGCGCTGCGCCCAGATGGCATCCGTCAGCGCGGCAAGCAGCGCCTCGCGTGGCAGGCTTTGCGGTGATACACCAAACTGCTGCCGCACGGTAGATAGCGCCTCCGTCACTTCACTGCGCCATCGGCGGCTCGACTCACTGCTGACTTGCTGGGTCATGTTGTTCTCGTGTTGGTCGGTTTTAGCGCGGAGGGCGGCGGGCTTAAGCCCACTCTGGCCGTGCTGGGGAAGGGATTGGCGGAATGGGTTCCGCTCTTGCCCATGAGAACGGCAGGTGGGGCCGAAACTTGATTGCCATGGCGAGGGGGTAGGCCCACCCTCCGCCGAACGGGCTCCCCCGTTCGCGCAGCAACTTCAACGCGGGGGCACGGCCCAATGGGTTCCGCAATTGCTACTCCCCTTGCACCCCGCCCCCTGATGAAGCGCCTATGGAGCACCGCATGCCCCGACCGACGTCCTTCCTGCCTTTCCTGCTGCGCACGCTGCTGGGCCTGGCCTGCCTGGCTAGCACGTTGGCCGTGCCCACGCTGGCCCTGGCCGGCACGCCCGACCCGCGCCAGTACATGCACGGCATTGGCGCCGTGCCGGCCACAACTGCCAACACCTTCAACGTGTTCTTCAGCGCCTCGGGCCTGCCGCCGCGCGGCGCAGATCGCAACGGCAGTTGGCCGCACGATGTGTATGTCGCCCAGTGGCATGCAGATACGGGGGTGCTGGACGCGCCGCGCATCTTCATCCAGAAGCCCGAGGCGCAGGAGCCCGTAACAGTGGCACGCAACCGTGCGGGCCAAGTGATGGTGTCGTTCGAAGACGGCTGGAACACGACGGAAAACGTCACGCAGCGCTTTGGGCTTTACAACACCGCACTGCGCCCGATCAAGCCGTACCCGCAACAGGTGGAATCGGGCGGACACTCGGGCCACATCACGGCCGTGGGTGACCGTTTCGTGGTGTTCTATTCCGATGGCTGGATCAACGGTGGCGGCGTCGACAACCTGGGCAGCGGCAACGGCGTCTACGTGAAGGTGTATGACGGACGCGGCCGCCGCCTGCACGACGTCAACATCGCTGACGAACGCCGCGAGTGGTGGCCCATGGTGGCCGGCGGCAGCACGCACGCGCTGCTGGCCTGGCAGCAGTTCGTGCCCGGGCAGACCGAGGCCAACCTGAAGATCGCCATCTTCGACCCGGTCAGCGGACGCGTCACCGGCGAGCAGGTCCTGCACAAGCATCTGCAGTACTACACCTACAGCGTCACGTGGTTGCCGGCGGTCGAACGATTCCTGCTGGTGGGTGTGGCCAAGGGCAACGGCTTTGCCGATCTGATCGACAGCACGGGTAAGGTGCGCGCCTCCATTTCGTGCATGCCTGCAACGGTGCGCGAAGCGAGCATCGCCGTGAACCAGAGCACCGCCTACACCCCCGCCGCAGATGGCCGTCTGCTGCAGTTCCAGGCTGGGCCGGATTCGCTCACGCTATCGGGCACGCTGATGAACGCGGATGGCAAGACGGTGCAATGGAGACCGGTGGGCAGCATCGGGCTGCTGCGCACGTCGGGTTCACTCGATTGGCTCTCGCTGACGGAAAAGGGGCTGGAGCAGTTGCGCTTCGACCCGGCCAAGGTGCAGCCGGCCAACGCGGTCGATCAGTGCCGCTAGACGTCTGGCTTCAGAACCTGTTCACGATCCGTAGCGAGCGGCCCTCAGCGGGGTGAAGAGCGGCGCAGGAACCGGAATGGACTTGAGTCCATGAGGAATCCGAGCAGCGCGTGAGCTCCGATCAGGGCTGCGCAGTAGGATCGTGAGCAGGTTCTCAGGCGTCGGTGCTCAGCACGCGTAGGCGCACGAGGCCATCCCAGCGCGCGTGCAGTGTTGCGGCGATGCGGGCGTGCTCCGCAGCCAGCGCGGGTGGCAGAATCAGGTCCATCTCGACCGCGCCATCCACGTAATGCAGCACGCAGTGCTGGGCATCGAGCGGTGTGCCGACCGGCAGCAGCGGTGCCAGCGCAGCGTGCAGCGCGTCTCGGTCGGGCAACGGTAGCGGATCGGTAGAGACACGCTCGCGCGGGTCGACGTGGATCTGCACGTCGAGCACGGCTATGGCGGTGTGCGCGGCCAGCACGCTGGCGCGAGCACGCACGGCAATGGCGTGGCCTTCGCTGACGGACACACGCGGGTCCACCTCGATATGCGCATCCACCAGGGCCTGGTCGCCCGTCACGCGCGTGCGCAGGTCGTGCACGCTGAGCACACCCGGCGTGGCCGCCAGGCTGGCGCGAATGTCCTGCACTTCTGAGGGCGGCAGCGCGCGGTCCATCAGATCATTGAGCGCCTCCCACGCGAAGCGCAGGCCCACGCGGCCGATCATCAGCCCCACCACGCACGCGGCCAGCGGGTCCAGCCAGTGGTAGCCCATCAGGTTGCCACCCACGCCAATCGCCGCCACCAGCGACGACACCGCATCGGAACGTGCATGCCACGCATTGGCAATCAGCATGCGTGAGCCGATGCGTTTGGCCACGGCCAGCATGTAACGGAACAGCCCTTCCTTGGCGGCCAGCGCAATCAGCGCCACCACCAGCGCCAGGCCGTGCACCGGCGCCGGCCCCTGCGGCGAGCGCAGGCTTTCCACGGCCGCCCAGATCATGCCGGCACCGGCCGCCACCAGCAGCAGGCCCAGCCCGAGCGATGCGGCGTTCTCATAGCGCGCGTGACCGTACTGGTGGTCTTCGTCCGGCCCCTTGTGGCTGTTGCGGTTGGCGATGAAGACGATGCCGTCGGCAATCAGGTCCGACAGCGTGTGCAGCCCGTCGGCCACCAACCCCTGCGAGTGCGACCACAACCCAGCCGCAATCTGCCCTGCAGAGAGCAGGCAATTGACCCCAGCGCTCACGAGCGTGGAGCGTTCAGCGCTCTGCTGGCGCGTGGCAGCAGACGGAGTGGTGGGCAGGTCGGGTGTCATGGAGATCAGCAGATTTGGAGCGCGTGCATTGTGCCACGCACGACGGCTCGGCCTCGGATCAGACACGCCACCCAATTCGTGACATGTCTTAACGAATTTGCACCAGGAGCGCGCAGATCGCGGCGCATTAATAAGACTTTTCCGATTTTCCCACGTTGCTGCTTCGGCGATTCTCAGCAATGCGGCAAACAGGTTGCCGCACGTTACGCGCTCTGGAGACTTGTTGACATGCAGCCCCCCATCCAACTCGTGATTGCAGATGACCACCCTGGCGTGGTGACCGCGGTGCGGCACCTCGTTTCGGCGGTTGACGGCTTCGAGGTGGTGGGAGAAGCCAGCAGTGCCGACGAACTGCTCTCGGTGCTCAGCCGCGTGCGCTGCGACATCGCCATCACCGACTACGCCATGCCCGGCAGCCGCTACGGCGACGGCATCGTCCTGCTCGAATTCCTCGCGCGCCGCCATCCGGACCTGCGCATCATGGTGCTGACCATGCTGGAGACGCGCGCCCTGATGAGCAACATCCTGCGCGCCGGCATCAAGGTCATCGTCAGCAAGTCCGACGAACCGCGTCACATTCTCGAAGGCGTGCGCGCTGCACTGAGCGACCGCATCTACCTCTCGCCGCAGCTCGACGCCCAGCTCATCCGCCGTGCCGCAGCGCCGGAACCGGCCGAGAACGACCCGATCAACCTGCTCGGCAAGCGCGAGCTGGAAGTGCTGCGCATGTACGTGACCGGCATGACGGTCAGCGAGATTGCCGTACGGCTGAACCGCAGCGTCAAGACCATCAGCGCACAGAAGCAGGCGGGCATGCGCAAGCTTGCGCTGACCACCGAGGCGGCACTGTTCGACTTTGCCGTGCGACACGGCCTGCTTGGCACCCTCGAGGGCTGATCCATGGGCTGGCGCGTGCGGTTCTCTACCTTGTCGCCGCTGACGCGGATGCGCGGCGGCATTGGCGCAGGTTTGCTTGCCTGCGCGGCGGCGCTTGCCTGGCTGGGCAGCGCGAACGAAGCCCGCGCGGAGGATGCAGCCCATGCCGTCCAGCTCGTTCACCAGATCCCGTCCAAGCTCACCGTGGGGGTCGTCGGCGAATCGATGATGCCGCTCGAAGGTGTCGCCGCCGACAAGCTCACCGGCTTCTCGGGTGATCTGCTCATGCAGTTGATTCCGCAAGACCGCGTACGCATCGTGCCGCGCGTGTTCAACCGCCGCGACGAGCTCGTCAACGCCGCCTGCCGTGGCGAGGTCGACATCATCATGAGCGTGGTGCCGCGCTCGGAATACAACCGCTGCCTCGACTACTCCGCACCGTACTTAGAGCGGCCAACGGCCGTGGTTGCGCGCAACGACAACATGCGAGTGGCACAGAATCCGTTCTTCTCCGGCGCGCGCATCACGGTGGAGCAGGGCTCGCCACTCATGGACGAACTGCCGCGCCAGTACCCCAGCATTCGCATGGTGAGCGCGCCCACGCCCACCGATGCGCTCGACGCCGTGCTGCACGGTGAGGCGGACGCGTACGTAGGCGTCACCTATCCGACACGTGAGTTGATGTTGCAGCCGCGCTACCGGCCTCTGTCCGTCGTGCAACTGGTCAACCAGCAGGTCGATGCACTGCACTTTGCGGCACCGAGCGACCGCGCCGCACTCATCCGCTACATCGACCGCCACCTCGCGCAATTGCCCGACGCGGCAGTGAGCGACCTGCGCACGCGCTGGATCACCCAGGGCGGCGCCAACACTGTGGCCTTGCCGCTATCAGACAGAGAACGGACGATGCTGGCGTCGCTGCCGCCGCTACGTTACGCCGCCGACGCCGACTACATGCCTTACAGCTTCAACGAGCAGAGCGGCGAACTGCTCGGCATCCTGCCCGAATATCTGAGCTTCCTGTCGCGCACCCTCGGCCTGCGCTTCGAGCGCGTGCAGGTGCGTGACTGGGCCGACGCGCTGGCCAAGGCAAGCGCGGGCGAGGTCGACATCCTGCTGGGCCTGTCCGACCAGGATTACCACCCGCCCGGCTTCACGTTCAGCCAGCCGGTCGACACCATGCCGATGGTCGTGGTTGGGCGTAGCGATACATTGGCGGTGGCGGCGTTGCCCGAGCTGGCCGGCACGGTGGTCGCCCTGCCGCGCAGCGATACGCTGGCGGATGTGTTGCGCAAGAACGTGCCGAGAATCCACATCGTGTCCGCTGCGTCGCCCAACGACGCGCTGTCTCAGGTGGCCACGGGGCAGGCCGATTTCACCATTGCCAATCTGCCGGTGGTGGACGCGCTGATCCGCCATCACTTCCCAGGCGAGCTGAAGGTGACGGGCTCGGCCAACCTGTCGGAGAGCATCGGCGTGGGCGTATCGGCGCGCTATGCGACGCTGGTGCCGCTCATCAACCGCGCACTGTTCGCCATGCCCGAGGGCGAACGGATCAGCATCCGTAACAAGTGGCTGTCGGTGAGCTATCAACTGGGGCCGTCGGCCTCGGCGCTGCTTGCCAAGTTCGGACCGGCGGTGGCGATCGTATTGGCCGCCTTGGTGGCCCTGTTCATCAAGCACCTGCAACTGCGCCGCGAAAACCGGCAGCGCCGCATGGCGGAAGAAACACTCGCCCGCCAGTTGAACTTCCAGCGGGCGCTGATGGAGTCGGTACCTTTCCCGCTGGCCGCCAAGGATGCGCAGCATCGCTACGTGGCCGTGAACGCCGCCTTCTGCAGCATGTTCGATCACCCGCGCGAGGCGCTGCTGGGCCGCACGCCAGACGAACTTGGCCTGTATTCGACCAGGAACACCGCCTATCTGTCCGACATCAACCGGCGTGCCCTGGAGACAGACGAGAGCACGCGCGAAGAGATCCTCATCACCACGCCCGACGGGCAATCGCGCAACGTGCTGTACTGGGTCGAGCCGTTCCATCTGCGCGACGGCCAACCCGGCGGCATCATCAGTTCGGTGGTCGACATCAGCGAGATTCGCGAGGCACAGGCGCGCGCCGAGCGCTTGGAACGGCGCCTGCGCGAGGTGACGGAATCGCTGCCGGCACTGGTCTACCAGTTCGAACTGCAACCTGGCGAGTCCCAGGGACGCGGCACCTACGTGGCCGGCAAAGCGTACGAAACCCTGGGCGCGCACACTGATGACGTGCTGGGTTATCTGTCCACGCCCGAACTTCTGATCCACGAAGACGACCGGGAACGCATGCTGCAGGCGGTGCGTATTTCTGCGCAGCAGTTGACGCCATTCGATCAGCAGTTCCGCCACGTCTGTGACGACGGCTCGATCCGCTGGCTGCATGCGCGCTCAATCCCGCACCGTGAGGCGAACGGCCGCACCGTCTGGAACGGCTACATGAGCAATGTCACCGCCGAGCGGGAACAGGCCGACGCCCTGGAAGCCGCCAAGAACGCGGCCGAATCGGCGTTGCTGGCCAAGGATCGCTTCCTGGCCATGATGAGCCACGAGATCCGCACGCCCATGAACGGTGTGCTGGGCCTGGTCGAGCTATTGCAGCAGACCAAGCTGGAGGGTGAGCAGAAGCAGATGGTGTCGTTGGTGCAGGATTCCGGCCGCGCGCTGCTGCACATCCTGGACGACATCCTCGACTACGCCAAGATCGAGGCCGGGCGCCTGGACATCCTGCCCGTGGACACGGACTTGCGTGAACTGTTCGACGGCACGGTCGGTCTGCTGGCCAGCCGTGCGCACGAAAAATCGCTGGCCGTGCACGTAGACGTGGCGGCCGACGTGCCGGCCACCGTTTCGGTCGACAGCGTGCGCGTGCGGCAGGTGCTGTTCAACCTGCTATCCAACGCCATCAAGTTCACGGATCGCGGCAGCGTCAGCCTCAAGGCGGAATGCACCCACGTTGACGGCGGCGCCGCGCAGATCGCCATCCACGTCACTGACACGGGCATCGGCATCACGCCCGAGGTGCAGGCCACGCTGTTCGCGCCGTTTGTCCAGGCCGAACGCTCGACCACGCGCAACTACGGCGGCACCGGCCTGGGCCTGGCGATTTCGCGCCAGCTGGCCGGGCTGATGGGCGGCACGCTCGAGATGGACAGCACCCCCGGGCACGGCACGACCATCACACTGCAACTGTCGGTGCCGGTCGTAGCGACGCACTATGCGTTGCCTCAATTGGCAGGCCACAGCGTTGCCATCCATGTGGACTCGGCCATCGACCAACACTGCCTTGCGCAATTTGCCGAGGCTGCTGGGCTGCGTGTCACGTCGGATGCCCACGCAGACATTCTCTTCACCACGTCGCAGCAAGCCCAACCCGGGACGATTTGCGTGACGCGCGAGGTGCGCTACGCCAAGCGCGGCGCGGTGCTGAGCGTGAATCCGCTGAGCTGGCTCGCTTTCCTGCACGCCTGCGAGCGTGCCTTGCCGCAGCCGGAGGTGGTGAAACCGGCCAGTACACCGGCGATTGCCGCGTCGCTCCCGGTGCCCAACCAGGCGTTGGGCGCGCACATCCTGGTGGCAGAAGACCACCCCATCAACCGCGAGCTGATCGCCAAGCAACTGCGGCTGCTGGGATACCGCGTCACGCTGGCGGAAGACGGCATCGCCGCGCTCGAACGCCTGCGCGAAGGCCACTTCGACGCGCTGGTGACCGACTGCCATATGCCGCGCATGGACGGGTTCGACCTGGCGGCGCACATCCGCAAGCAAGAGCAGGAACGCGCCGATGGCACGCGCCTGCCCATCATCGCCATCACCGCGACCACACTGGCCGAAGAACATGCACGCTGCCGCACCGTCGGCATGGATGGCAGCCTGCTCAAGCCGACCACGCTGGCCACCTTGCAGGAAGCACTGTCAACACTGTGGCCGGCCGCAACACCATCCGACGATGCACAGGACGCTGCCGTCACAGACGACGCGTCCTTCGCGGTCTCGCTCAACGATCTGCAGCGCACGCTGGGCACAGGCGCCGCAGCGGACGGCATGGTCGAGGTCTTCCTTGCGTCTCTGGGTGACGATGCGCAGCAGCTGCGCGTGCTGCTGGAAACGGCCAACCGCACCGCCCTGCGCCAATGGGCACACCGTACGGGCGGCGCCCTGGCTTTGCTGCGCAGCCCTTCCGTTGATGCGGAAATGCAGGCCTTCCGCCATGCCATCCTCAGCGCGGCCGACAACGATCTCCGCTCCGCCGGCGAACGCATAATGCGACTGCTCGCGCACCTTAAGCGCTTGATGACGACGCTCGAAACCGCCTGCCACGACGTTGTGCACCGCACGCAAGTGACGGATTCATAAGGAAAATCCGTTTCAAGCGCCTGATACGCCGCTTCTAGACGTTCCTTTCCAATCGGCCGATTGACGCAATCAGGGTCGCCTCCTACGATGACATCGATCAATGTCACATTAAGAGGCGCCCATCATGTGGTGCCCACGGAGACACCACGTGAATGCACGGTCCGACTTGTTGTTCCACCCCTCCCGCCCAGACCCGAGTACCGAGGCTCCGGCCTTGATTGATGTCGCCATCATCGGCACCGGCTTTGCCGGCCTGGGCACGGCCATCCAGCTCAAGCAGCACGGCATCGACAACTTCCTCGTCTTCGAGAAGGCCGGTTCGGTGGGGGGTACGTGGCGCGACAACCACTACCCAGGTTGCGCGTGCGACGTGCAATCGCACCTGTATTCGTTTTCGTTCGCGCCCAATCCGGACTGGTCGCGCATGTATTCGCCGCAGCCGGAAATCCGCGCCTATCTGGAACGCTGCACCGACGAATTCGGTGTGCGCCCGCATGTGCGCTTTCACCACGAGTTGGCGCGTGCGGCCTTCAACGAAGCAGCCGGCGCGTGGGACCTGGAGATGGCCGACGGCCGCCGCTACCGCGCCCGCGTGCTGATCTCGGGCATGGGCGGCCTGAGCCGTCCGTCGTGGCCGAACATTCCCGGCATCGAAACCTTCCAGGGCAAGGCCTTCCACTCGCAGCTGTGGGAACACGACTACGACCTGCGCGGCAAACGCGTGGCGGTAATCGGCACGGGTGCGTCGGCCATCCAGTTCGTCCCGCAGATCGCCCCCAAGGCCGGCCGCGTTGACCTGTACCAGCGCACCCCGCCGTGGATCCTGCCCAAACCCGACCGCAAGGTGTCGCGCGCCGAGCACTGGCTGTTCCGCCATCTGCCCTTCACGCAAAAACTGATGCGCACCAGCATCTACTGGATGCTCGAATCGCGCGTGCTCGGCTTTGTGGTGCATCCCAAGCTGATGAAGGCGGTCGAGCGCATGGCGCGCGGCCACATCAAGCGCCGCATTGCCGACCCGGTACTGCGCCAGAAGGTCACGCCCGACTACACCATCGGCTGCAAGCGCATCCTGATCTCGAACGACTACTACCCGGCGCTCACGCGTGAGAACGTCGACGTCATCACCACCGGCATCGCGCGTGTGGAACCCAACGCCATCGTCACCACCGACGGCACGCGGCGCGAGGTCGATTGCTTGATCTTCGGCACGGGCTTCCACGCGACGGACCCGTTCCCGCGCGGCGTGCTGCTCGGCGCCCAAGGCGTGGACATCGTCGACGCATGGGACAAGCACGGTGCCGAGGCCTACCTGGGCACCACGGTGTCGGGCTTCCCGAATTTCTTCATGGTGGTGGGCCCGAACACGGGGCTCGGCCATTCGTCGATGGTGTTCATGATCGAGTCGCAGGTGGCGTACATCGTGGATGCACTCAAGTCGATGCGCACACACAACGTGGCGACCATCGACGTGCGCCTTGACGTACAACGCCGCTTCAACGACGGCATCCAGAAGCGGCTGTCGAATGCGATCTGGTCGGCCGGCGGCTGCGTGAGCTGGTACCTCGATCCGAAGACCGGCAAGAACACCACGTTGTGGCCGGGATTCACGTGGCAGTTCCGCCGCGCCACCGCGCATTTCCGCCTGGCTGATTACCGCACGCGCCCGATGCCCGTGCCCAAGGGCGTGCCGTCGCGCGTGCCGGCGCGCACCGTGCCTGCTGCCGCTCAGAACACCCCGAACGAGGAAGCGCTCGACCGTGTTTAAAGCCCCGACCCACACCGTGCCACTAACACAAGCGCCCAGACGGTGTGGCCGTTCCCTGCCCTAGATGGCGCCTTGAATTTCTGTTGCAGGGAGGAAAAAGGAAGGGGAACTGTCTGAGCGAAGCGAGTTTTCCCCTTCCCCTCCCTGCGACAGAAATTCAAGGAGGGGGTCGCCATCTCGGGCGCGCCTTTCTTTGGTTACTTTCTTTGGCAAGACAAAGAAAGTGACTCAGCCCCGGCAGGGGATGAAACAAGGGATGCACCACCAGCCCATACAAGACAAGCAGCAAAACCAGGAGACCCCGCGATGAAGTCATTCAACAACAAGGTTGCCGCCATCACCGGTGCCGCATCGGGCATGGGCCGCACGCTGGCGCTGCAATTGGCGCGCGAGGGCTGCCACCTCGCGCTGGCCGATCGCAACGAAGCCGCCCTCGCACAGACGCTGCAACTGGTGCGCGCACATGAAGGCGACCGCATCCGCGTCACCACGCACGCGGTCGACGTGGCCGACCGTGGCGCCGTCTACCGCTGGGCCGAAGAAGCGGCTGCCGCGCACGGCAAGGTCAACCTGATCTTCAACAACGCGGGTGTGGCGCTGTCCAGCACGATCGAAGGCATGGACGACGACGAACTGGCCTGGATCATGAACATCAACTTCTGGGGCGTCGTGCACGGCACCAAGGCGTTCCTGCCGCTGCTCAAGGCGAGCGGCGATGGGCACATCATCAACACGTCGAGCATCTTCGGCATCTTCGCGCAGCCCGGCATGGGCGCCTACAACGCCAGCAAGTACGCCGTGCGCGGCTACACGGAGGCGCTGCGCCAGGAATTGGATTTGATGAACTGCGGCGTGTCGGCCACGTGCGTGCACCCGGGCGGCATCAAGACCAACATCGCCAAGTCGAGCCGCGTATCGCCGAGCATGAACGGCTTCCTGGTCCGCGACGAACAGCAGGGTAAAGCCGAGTTCGAGAAGTTCTTCATCACCACCGCTGAGAAGGCGGCAGAGGTCATCCTCGATGGCGTGCGCAAGAACAAGCGCCGCGTGCTGATCGGCCCCGACGCCCACGCCGCCGACGTGATGGCCCGCGTGCTGCCTGCCGCGTATCAGGCGCTGGTCGTGCGCGAAGCGCGCCGCACGCGCAAGAAGGCGCTGCGCGAGGACACGGCGCCGGCCACTGCACGTGCCAAATAAGGGGCCGCGCATGAACACGGCCACCACCGCTGAACTCGAACACTTCGCCAGCCCCCCGCGCGCGAATCTGCTCAACGTTGCACGCGCCATGCTGCGCCCCGGCCGCCTCGGTCTGCGCAGCATCGGCCGCGACGTGCTGATCGCCCGTTACGCCAAGCCGCAATCGCGCTACCTGCCGCTGATGGGCACGCGCGTGCATTACACCGATGAAGGCGCCGCCAATGCCGAAGGCACGCTACTGCTGATCCACGGCTTTGGCGCCTCGCTGCACACGTGGGACGGCGTGCTGCCGCAGCTCACGCGGCGTTATCGCGTGATCCGGCTCGACCTGCCGCCGTTCGGCATCACCGGCCCGCTGCGCGATGCGCAAGGCCGCCCGCGCACGATGGAGCTGCCGCTGTACCGCGACTTCATCGACGCGTTTGTCGATTCGCTGGGCTTGTCGAAGCTCACGCTGATCGGCAACTCGCTCGGCGGTATGGTGTCGTGGGACTTTGCGGTACGGCACCCCGGCTGTGTGGAGAAGCTCGTGCTGATCGACTCCGCCGGCTTCCCGATGCAGTTGCCGATCTACATCGATCTGTTCAACCACCTCGCCGTGCGGCTGACCTCGCCGTGGATGCTGCCCGAGGGCATCATCCGCGCCGCCACGCGCGATGTGTATGGCGACCCGTCGCGCGTGTCCGAACCCACGCTGCGTCGCTACACCGATTTCTTCTACGCCGACGGCGCCCGCCAGGCCATCGGCCAGATGGTGCCGAAGTTCCGCTTTGACGATGTCGATACCAGCGGGCTGGCCTCGATCCGAGTGCCCACGCTCATTTTGTGGGGCCAGCGCGACCGGTGGATCCCGCCCGCGCATGCCGGTGAATTTGCCCGCCGCATTCCCGGCGCCACGCTGCGCCTGTATCCGGCACTCGGCCATATCCCAATGGAGGAAGACCCCGTGCGCGTGGGGACCGACCTCTGTGCATTCCTCGACCAGGGGCGCGCCGCGCGCCGCCTCGCAGAAACCACATCCCAGGAGAACCGCCCATGATGCCAGTCCGCCGCGACGTGCATCCTCACCTGCCGGCTGATCGCATCAGCAACTGGCACGAGCGAGGCCACCACGTCACTCACTTCCTGAACGCGCTGTCGATCTTCTTCCCGACCGGCGAGCGCTTCTTCATGGACAGCGTGCGCAACTACCGCCATCTGGTGACCGACCCCGAGCTTAAGCAGGCCGTGGCCGGCTTCATCGGCCAGGAAGCCATGCACACGCGCGAGCACGTGCTGTACAACGACCTGCTCGACCGCGCCGGCCTGCCCGCCAACCGCATCGACCGCTTTGTCGGCAAGTTCCTCAACGTGCTGCGCAAGTACACGCCCAAGTCGCATCAACTGGCGGTGACGGTGGCGCTGGAGCACTACACCGCCATGTTGGCCAATCAGGTGCTGAGCCATGAAGACGGGTTGGGCCGCAACTCCCAGCCCGGCTATCGGCAGGTCTGGCTGTGGCACGCGATGGAAGAGACCGAGCACAAGGCCGTGAGCTACGACGTGTGGAACCTCGCCATCAAGCCGGGGCTGCGCCGCTACATCCTGCGTACCTCGGTGATGCTGACCACCACGGTGCTGTTCTGGTCGATGGTGTTCTACGTGCACCTGCGGCTGATCTTTGCGGATCGCACCTGCAGGAACAAGTTCTTCGGCCTGGGTAAGGCGTTCCACTTCCTGTGGATTCACCCAGCGCCGCTGCGCAAGATCATTCCGGAGTTCTTTGATTTCTTCCGGCCGTCCTTCCACCCGTGGGATGAAGACAACCGCGCAGCACTTGAGCGCCTGCCCAAGCTGATCTCGGAGATTGAAGCGTATGCCGCCGCCAATGGCGAAGCGCCGTCACCGTCGATCCGGCGCAAGCTGTCGGCAGCAAGTGCAGCCGGGTCCTGAGCAGGCATTCAAAACACCTGCGGCACCGACCATGCCGGGGCCAAATCAGGATCAAACTAGAAATAGACAAGGCGCGCCCCACGCATGGGCGCGCCGGAGACACTAGCCTTTGTCCGGCGAGTTCGAAGGATTCGGCGGTTCGTGCAGATGCTCGATGACCTGCGCCACGCGGTCGCCCAGGTACTTGTTGGCAGCGATCTCGAGCGCACGCATCAGTTCGGCCTCGACGGCCACCAGCGCCAGCGGGCGGATGCGCCAGATCACGTCGACCAGGCGCGGCACATCCTCGACCGGCGGCAGTTGGCCTTCGCCGTACTTGTCGAGTTCGCGCACGACCATGGAGACGAGATCGTCGGCCACGGCCTGCGTATGCGGACGGGCCCGCTCGAGAATATCGAGCACTTCAACCAGCGGGAAACCGGCTTTCGCCATCTGCGCGCCGGCCAGCAATGCCTTGGGGCTGCGGGCCAGATAACCCAGGCCATCGGGTTGCAGCATGCCAAGCGAGATGGCACGGGCCAGCGCCTGGCGCGACATGGAGCGGCCGAACAGCTTGGCCAGCGCCAGCAGCGAGAAATGCTTGGGCTGCTCGTCCGACCAAGGGCTGCTGATGGCGGATTCGAGCCCGAGGATGGAACGCAGATCATGCCCCTCGACGATGGCCTTGAGCAGTTCCTGGATGTTGGCAAGCGTGTAGCCGCGCGCCAGCAGGTGGTTGATGAGCTTGAGCCGCCCGAGATGCGCCTGCGTGTAGATACCCACGCGCCCGCGCCGCTCAGGCGGGTCGATCAGCCCGCGGTCCTGGTACGAGCGGACATTGCGGACAGTGGTCTCGGCCGCGCGCGCGAGTTCATCGATGGTGAATTCGCGGACGGGCGGAGCAGCGGGCGGACCGGCATCGCCGGTTGGTTTGCGGGCAGGCATGCAAAAAATTCTACACGAGCGTGGCGCCATGACCGCGCCGATTGCCGGACCTTCCGGCTGATTCTCGCGACGAGGAGACCGTCGATGTGGGACTTGAACTTGAGCAACCGTAGGGTGGTGCTCCGGGCTGCGGGCGTTCTGTGTGTGGCGCTGCTGCAAAGCTGTGCCAGCGCCGGTGACGGCCACGGCGGCATCGAAGCGGCCAAGGCCAAGCAACTGGAAGACGCCCGCCAGCAAGCGCGTGCGCCGTTCCAGTCGGGCAACCTCGCCACGCGTGAAGTCCGCCCGACCACGCTGCGCGATTCCGGCCAGCCCGATGCCATCTCGTACCTGCGCCATGTCGACTTCCGCTTTGACGGCGGCGTCGGCTTCCTGGTCGACCAGCTCGCGCTGCGCATGGTGCCGCGTCAGCCGGGCGATCCGGTCTGGCTAGACGACGTGTCGTCGTACACGCTGCAACCCGTGAGCGGTACGGTGCGCGTGAGCGCCGACAGCATGGCCGCGCTGTTCAACACCGTGGTCTTCGCGCGCGGGCCAGGCAGCGATCCGCCTCTGCGGCGCTTCAGCTTCACGCTGGACGACGGCACGCTCGACATGCGCGCAGAAATGCGCCGCCGCGGCGCCTGGGTGCCGATCGAACTGCGTGGCCCGCTGGTGCTGCGCGACGCGCAAACCATCGTATTCCGCCCCCACGTGGTCAAGGTGCAAGGCCAGGATGCCGGCGCGCTGATGGGCGCGGCGCATATCGAGCTGGCCGACCTGCTGCCCGTGTCCACGCCGGCCGTGCAGCTGACCGGCAGCGAGATCGTCATGCAGGTGCCCAAGCTCTTCCCGCCGCCGGCGCTGGATCTGAAGCTCTCCGCCATCCGCGTCACGCGCGACGGACTTGTCATGCAAATCGGCGATGGCAACCCACAGATGCCGCCGCTGGCCAACGCCGCCGATGCGCAGCGTCCGTACATCCTCTTTCGCGGCGGCGACATCCGCTTCCTGCGCTCGATGCCGATGAACGCACGCATCGACATCGTGGTTGCCGATCCGACCAAGCCCTTCGTGTTCAACCTGTACCGCTACCGGGATCAGCTCGTTGCCGGTTCGCTGCGCTTCTCGACCGATGGCGGCATTCGCGTGCTGATGCCGTCATTCGACATGCTCGCCGCGGCCAGATCAGCCAAACCCGCGACCAAACTCGCAGCCAAACCGGTGGGCAACCCCGCCAAACCCGCACTGCAACTCGCCAAGAGGACTGCGCCATGATCGCCCCCGCCATCGCCCTCGCTGCCCTCACATTGCGCCTGGTGTTGCTGGCGCTGGGGTTCGCCGGCCTGCTGGCCAGTACGCTCGCGCGTGCAGACGAGCCCCCCATGGCCAGCGCCCAGCGCAAGGAGCTGAGCACGGTGCGCCAGCAGTGGGCCCAGCGTTGCCAGCCGACCTCCGGTGCGGCCAACGCCAACGGCGCCGTTGCGGTGCGCGACTCCCGCTCCGCTCCGCCCGTGGTGCAGATGCGCGATGTCGATTTCCGCATCACCGGCGACATCGGCTTCCACGTGCACCAGCTCACCGCGCAGCTCGTGCCGCACACGCCGGGCCAGCCAGTCGACATGGACGACCCGAGCCAGTTCGACATCCGCATCCTCGGCGGCGAGGTGACGGTGCCCAAGGCATCGCTCGATGCGCTGTTCAACACGTACCTGCTGGACTACGCGCCGCGCTCGCTCAATGCGCTGTCACTCACGCCGGGCGATGGCGTGCTCGACGTGTCGGGCGGGCTCAAGTTGCGCAACCACTTTCCGGGCGTGTGGATGCCGTTTGGCATGCGCGGCACGCTCTCGCTCAAGGAGTCGCGCTACCTCGTCTACACGCCGAGCGAAGCGCGCGTGATGGGCGTCCAGACGCTGGCGATGCTCAAGGGGATGGGGTTGGAGCTGTCGCAGTTGGCACCGCTCGATCGTGGCGGCGCCAAGCTGGACGGCAATGCGATGGTGCTGGACCAGACCACGGTGTTCCCGCCGCCGCGCCTGCTCGGCCAGATGCAGACCGCACGCGTGACGCCCGATGGTCTGGTGCTCGGCTTCGGCCCGGCGCCGTCCATGTGTGCGCCCGCCCCGACCGACGCCGGCAGCCGCATCTGGATCCAGTCGGGTGACCTGAAGATGTACAACGTGCTGGTGACCAACAGCCGCGTGCTCGTCACCGACACATCGGCGCGCGGGCCGCTGCGCTTTGACCTGTACCACTACCGCGAGGCCGCCGCGCTCGGCACCACGCGCATGGATGCGGACGGCACGCTGCGCGTCGACCTGGCGCCGGCGGCGGCGGCGGCGGCGGCGGCCGTGCAGTAACACGACGGTTCTATTTCAGCAGACAGACCGCGCGCAGAACGGCCTCCCCTTCCGTGCGCGGCGTGACGGGTTCCCAGCGGGGGTCGTCAATGTTCTTGGAGAGGATGGTGGCATGCTGGCTGTCCTGGATCAGTGCACTGACTGGCAGGACGCGTTCGTTCTTGCAGTCGTAGACCGACGTGCGCGAGTCGTATTGGTACGCGACGCCGTCGGCGAGCTTGCGCGGCGTGTCATAGGCGTCGCGCGAGGTGGCACGCACGGTGCCATCCTTGTTGCGCTCGATGGAATCCTTGTCCAGGTAGAGCGTGCCGGCGTTGTCAGCCAGCGGGGATAGCTTGACCCAGTTATCGGCCGCCATGGCAGCCGAGCCGCAGAGCACCAGGGCGAATGCCGCCCAGTAGCAGTCGGTCAATGACCTTCGATCCCTTCGCATGGCAACCTCCGTTTGCATCTACCTGGGCGCGTGGGGAGCGATGCCGTTTGCCATTTGGCGGCACCGGGCTCCGCACATCAAGCATAGGTGAGCAATCAGCATGCCCAGGGGGCGCCTGCTTTGGCAGGCAACAAAAAAGCCCGCACTGGGCGGGCTTCTTCGAGAAACGAGAGTGACGACTTACTTGGCTGCAGCGGCCATGTAGTCCACGGCGGCCTTCACGTCATCGTCGGAGCCGGCGTAGGTGCCCTTGGGGGGCATGGCGCCCTTGCCGTGCAGCGCGATGTCGTACATCTTCGCCTTACCTTCAGCAATACGCGGTGCCCAGGCAGCCTTGTCGCCAAACTTGGGCGCGCCAGCCACACCCGCCGCGTGGCACATCTGGCAGGTCGAGTCGTAGACCTTCTTGCCAACGTCACCCGTCGAAGCTTGCGGTGCAGCGGCGGCGGCCGGCGCAGCAGCCGGTGCGGGCGCTGCTGCAGCTGCCGGTGCTGCAGCCGGGGCCGCGGCTTCCGGTGCCGAAGCAGCCGCCGGAGCGGCAGCGCCACCTGCCGGTGCGGCCGGCTCCTGCAGCTTGCCGCCGCCGGAGTTGGCCATATAGACGATGGCACGTTCGATTTCGTAGTCGCTCACGTCGTCAGGTGACGTGCCGCCGCGCGCAGGCATCCCGCCCTTGCCGGCCAGTGCAACCTTGGTCAGGCCATCCAGGCCCTGCGACAGACGCGGGCCCCAGCCGGCCGCATCACCAAACTTGGGGGCACCAGCCACACCGGCAGCGTGGCAGGTCGCGCAGACTTCCTTGTAGAGCTGCTCGCCCGTCTTGAAGACGCGCGGTGCGTTCGGGTCTTTCAGGTCAAGCTGCGCAACGGGCTTGATGCGATCGTTGACGGCCTCTTCGGACATGCCCGAGCCGCCGGCGCCTTCCTTGGCGCCCATGCCAACGTAGTTGGCCAGCAGAATGATAATGAGGATGGGAACGGCAAAGGCGGCGATCACCGCGATGATCAGCTGCTTGGGGGTCTTGATCAGGGGCTCGTGTTCGTCGTGCTGCGCGTCGCTCATGCTCATCAACTCTCAGGATGGTGGAACCGCTCTTGGAACCTCAGAGCGCCACCGGCAGGAGTCGCGAGCATCGCCGGCAGTGCGTGGGGCCCCGTGGGGTCGCAATGAGGGCAGGAAGACCTTGGGACGTGCCCCATTGGCCCGAACAGACCTGTCCCCGCTTGTTTTTCTGGCAAATGACGGGCGATTATATCCGCAATGCCAAGCCGTTTGACACGCGGGAGAGCCCTAGGCAGCGCTTTTCGACCTGCGTCAAAAACCACTGGAAACGGCGTTGCATCAAGCGCCCTGACCTGGGCGCGATGGACGCCTGAACGCAAATACGTTATCCTGCGGGGCTTCTCTTTCGGCGCGTTCTGTGCCGATGTGCGCCCGTAGCTCAATGGATAGAGTACTGCCCTCCGAAGGCAGGGGTTGCTGGTTCGATCCCAGCCGGGCGCGCCAAACACTCACTGAATCGCGCAAAATTTTGAGGCGTTTTCGCGCCTGAATCGCATTTTTGCCGCAATCTATGGCGCCGCTGCCAAACGCGGTGCCAAGCACTATCAAGCCCCCTTCCCCGCCCTCCTTCGCGATCCCCCCATTCCGTCGATCGCAGATCAGGCACGCTGGGAAATCCACCCGTCAGGAGTCGAGCAGTGAGCCGTTACTGGAGCGATGTGGTTCAGCAACTGGTGCCGTACGTACCGGGCGAACAGCCTGCGCTGGCGCACCCGATCAAGCTGAACACCAACGAGAACCCCTACCCGCCGTCGCCGCGTGTCGCTGAGGCCATTGCCCGCGAACTGGGCAGCACCGGCGACAGCCTGCGACGCTACCCCGATCCGCTGTCGCGCCGGCTGCGCGAGACGGTCGCCGCCCATCACGGCTTGCAGCCCGAGCAGGTGTTCGCGGGCAACGGCTCGGATGAAGTGCTGGCGCACGTATTCCACGCGCTACTCAAGCACGACAAGCCGCTGCGCTTTCCCGACATCTCGTACAGCTTCTACCCGACGTACGCGCGGCTATACGGCGTGCAGTGCACGGTGATGCCGCTGGCCGCGGACTTTTCGATCAACGCCAACGACTATCTTGGCGACGCGGGCGGCGTGCTGTTCCCGAACCCGAACGCGCCGACCGGCCACGCCTTGCCGCTGGCGGAGGTCGAACGGATCGTCGCGGCCAACCCGTCGTCGGTGGTCGTGATCGACGAGGCGTATGTGGATTTCGGCGCCCAGTCGGCAGTCACGCTGGTCGATCGCTATCCGAACCTGCTGGTCGTCCATACGACGTCCAAATCCCGCTCGCTCGCGGGTATGCGGGTCGGATTCGCGTTCGGGCATGCGGCGCTCATCGAAGCGCTCAACCGCGTGAAGGACAGCTTCAACTCATACCCGCTGGACCGCCTTGCACAGGTCGCGGCCCAGGCGGCCTACGAAGATGACGCCTATTTCCGCTCCACCTGCACACGCGTGATCGCCAGCCGCGATCGCCTGATGCAGGCCTTGCAAGCCCTGGGGTTCGAGGTCGTACCCTCGGCAGCGAACTTCGTCTTCGCGCGCCATCCGGCACACGATGCCGCCACGCTTGCGGCGAGCCTGAAGGCGCGGGAGATCTTCGTGCGGCATTTCAAGCTACCGCGCATTGACCAGCATCTGCGCATCACCGTCGGCACCGATGATGAATGCGACGCATTCTTAAAGGCGCTGCGCGACCTGCTGGCCTGACCCATGCGACAAATTGCCATCCCCTGCGGGCAGCCGACAGATGCGTCGATGAACGCCGCCAACCAGATAGGGGATGGCAAGCCCCATTGCCGCGTAATCCCTCAGCCACACGGCATAGCGGCACGCGTTCGCTGACCGCATTACCGAACACATTGGTCAGCGATTGCTGCATGCAGGTATGGGGAACATTGACCAGACGCAGGTGCCTCCGGCCGATTGCTGTGCCAGAATGCACGAGCGGGAAAATGGCGCGCCGACGCCGTCCGCTGTCCCCTAGGGCGAGCCGGTGCACAAGCACCCGCGCGGCAAGGGACGCCACACAACACACTCCCACAAAAGGAATCAGCATGTCCAATCGTCGTCAATTCCTGAAGAGCATCCCCATCGTGGCCGCCGCAGGCGCCGTCATGTCGATGTCGGACCTGGCTCTGGCAGCACCGATGGTGGCGGAGACCGACCCGCAAGCCGCTGCCCTCGGCTACAAGGCTGACACCACCAAGGTCGACAAAGCCAAGTTCCCGAAGCACGCGGCAGATCAACACTGCGGCAACTGCGCCCTGTACCAAGGTGGTACGGCTGCACAAGGCGGCTGCCCGCTGTTCGCCGGCAAGGACGTTGCCAACAAGGGCTGGTGCAGCGCCTGGGCGAAGAAGGCCTAAGCCACACAGGCTGGCCACTCGCCAATGCAAACGGACCCTGCGGGGTCCGTTTTTGTTTTTCGGGCGCCGCTCTACAATGCGTGCCATGCCGTTCACATTCACGCCCACCGTCCTCGTCATCGACGACGAGCCGCACATTCGCCGCTTCGTCCGCGCCGCGCTGGAGGAAGAAGGCTGCGAAGTCCATGAAGCCGACCGCGTCGAGCGCGGCCTGATCGAAGCCGGCACGCGCCAGCCAGATGCGGTGATCCTCGACCTCGGCCTGCCCGATGGCGACGGCATGCAGTTGATCCGCGAGCTGCGCACCTGGACGGAGGTGCCGGTGCTGGTGCTATCGGCCCGCGTGGATGAGCGCGATAAGATCGACGCGCTCGATGCCGGTGCGGACGACTACCTGACCAAACCCTTTGGCGTGGGCGAACTGATTGCACGCCTGCGCGTGCTGCTGCGCCGACACGCCAAGCGCGGCGAAGACGGCGGCAGCGTCATCCGCTTTGGTGAGGTGGAGGTGGACCTGGCGCGCCGCCTGGTCACCCGCAACGGCGAGGCCGTGCACCTCACGCCCATCGAGTATCGCCTGCTGGCGGTGCTGCTCGGCCGGCGCGGCACGGTGATGACCCACCGGGAATTGCTGCGTGAAGTCTGGGGCCCCGCGCACTCCGACAGCAGCCACTATCTGCGCATCTACATGGGCCACCTGCGCCACAAGCTCGAGCGCGACCCGGCACGGCCCGAGTACCTGCTGACCGAAGTCGGCGTCGGTTACCGATTTACGGCCTGAGCCTTACTGCTCCTTGATGCCCGCGGCGCGCACGATGCGGCCGTTGCTGTCGTATTCCGCGCGGATGGCGGCAGCAAACTGTTCGGGCGTGCCGCCGGCAGGCACCACCGCCGCCTGCGTGAGCCGGTCACGCAAGTCGGGCGCTGCCAGCGCCTTGTTGATCTCCATATTCAACCGCGTGATGACCGGTGCGGGTGTCTTGGCCGGCGCGAACACGCCAAAGGTCGACGCCATGTTGGCCTTGGCGTAGCCGAGCTCCGCAAAGGTCGGCACGTTCGGCAGCGCATCGAGCCGGTGCGGCGCGCCCACGGCCAGGGGCCGCAGCTTGCCACTGGCGATGTGTTGCATCAGCGTCGGCCCCACGTTGGTCGACATCACCTCCACCTGCCCGCCCAGGGCGTCGGTCAGTTGCTGGCCACCGCCCTTGTAGGGAATCAGCGTGATATCGACACGCGCCTGCGTTTTGATCTGCTCCAGCGCCAGATGCCCCACCGTGCCCAGACCCGACGTCGACCAGCGGATCGAACCTGGCTTGGCGCGCGACTGGCCCAGCATGTCGGCAAAGCTCTTGCCCGTGAACGATGACGTTCCCAGCAGGATCATCGGTGCGTACATGACGTTGGCCACCGGCGCGATGTCCTTCTGCGGGTCATACGGCAACTTGCTGAAATGCGGGTTGAGCGTGAGCGGACTCACCGACGAAAAGCCCAGCGTATAGCCATCGGGCGCCGCCTTGGCCACCGCATCCATGCCGATGCTGCCGCCGGCGCCGGCGCGGTTCTCGACCACCACCGGCTGACCGAGCTGGGTCGAGAGCTTCTCGCCCAGTGCGCGCGCCACGTTGTCGGAAATCCCACCGGTCGGGTACGCCACGATGACGCGGATCGGCTTGACCGGATAGTCCTGCGCCTGCACAGGCACTGGTGCGAGCAGCGAAGCGCCAGCACACACCAGCACAGCAGATGCAATCAGACGACGACGGATGGAACGTTCTGCAGTCATGGCTGGCACAGAAGAAAGGCATCAGAAGGTGCCATTGTAGGCGGATGCCCAGGCAGTCTTGCTGGGTCACGCCTGGACGACAAGGAAAAAGAAAAGGCGCCCGAAGGCGCCTTTTCCGTTCCCAATCGAGTGACTGCGTCGATTAGAAGATGTGGCGGATACCCACGCCAGCGCTGGTCTGGTTCGACTTGCCGACGCCGGTTGCGTTGCCGCCACCCGACAGTTCCGGCAGCGCTGCGTCCTTGACCTTGTTGTAGTCAATCGTGCCATACACTTGCGTGCGCTTCGACAGAGCGTACTCGGCCAGCAGCACAGCGGTGTAGCGCTTGCCGTCGTTGCCGGCGGTCAGCGCAGCGTTGCTGATCTTGTCGTAGTAGAACGCGCCCGTCAGAGCCAGTGCCGGGGTGACTTGGTACGTCACGCCACCCAGGGCAACCTTGTCACGACGCTTCGTGGCGCCCGGGGTCAGGCCAGCACCCGTCGTGGCGTTGCCGTAGATGTTCAGGCCGAAGGCGCTGTTGCCGACGCAGTTGTTCGAGCTGTTCACGCAACCGGTGGCGTCGCTGCTGTCGATGTAGCCCAGGTACAGCTTTGCCGGTCCGATGGTGTAGTTACCACCGATGCTCCACACCGACTGCTTGTTGCCAGCCACGTCCTTATGTTGCTGGTACAGGCCGCCGATCAGGGCCGGGCCGAATTCATACGACAGGGCTGCGCCCAGGTACTGGTTCTGGCTGGCGCTGCCCGGCACTTCGCCGAAGCCGTAGCCCAGACCAACGTACAGGCCGT
Organism: Ralstonia sp. 24A2; assembly: GCF_051783885.1. Taxonomy (NCBI): domain Bacteria; kingdom Pseudomonadati; phylum Pseudomonadota; class Betaproteobacteria; order Burkholderiales; family Burkholderiaceae; genus Ralstonia; species Ralstonia sp. 24A2. The sequence continues at coordinate 257,168 of NZ_JBPVZD010000002.1, forward strand.
TGATCTTGTTCTCGTACTTCAGCATGTTCGATTCACGCAGGCCGGTCAGACCGTAGAACACCCACGAGTTGCCGTCGTAGTTACCCACGCCCAGCGGATCGAAGTTGCCACCCATCGTGAAGCCGAAGTTGTATTGACGGCCCAGCGTGATGGTGCCCAGGTCCTTGTTGGACAGGCCCACGAACGATTGACGATTGAACAGCGTACCCTTGCTGCTCATGGTGCCCGAATCGGAATTGAAACCGCTTTCCAGCACGAACAGCGCCTTGTTACCACCGCCCAGATCTTCCGAGCCCTTCAGGCCCCAGCGGCTGTTCGACACAGCGCCGCTTTCCATCTGGGTCACGCTGTTGCCAGCTTGGTTGGCGTTGTTGATGTAGTGAATGCTGGTATCGACAATACCGTACAGCGTCACGCTCGATTGGGCATAAGCGGAACCTGCGAACAGGGCGCCGACTGCAACCAGAATGGCAGACTTTTTCATGTGGGCTCGTAATAAAAGAGTTGTCTCAAACCGCCCGCCCCCGTGTGCATGAGGTTGGGCTCCTCCGTTTCCTTTGCTTCCGTGTCGGAAGTGCCGCGCAAATTTAACAAAAGCCCTTATGCCGGGCAAAGCAATTCACAGAATCGCCCCGCCAAGTGTGGTACGCACGCATCGCTCTTAATGCGGCGCACCAAAACAGCCTCCGGCAAGGCTTGCCGGCTCGTCGTGCCCTGCTGTGGTGCACCAAGACTGGTTCACGGATTTCAAATATTCCCTGATTAGGCAAAAAGGTTGAGCCCCCTCCCCCACTGCTCTGCCATTGGCGCGTTTTTCAGCGCCATTCACGCTGACTTGCATCATTTCGGCGCTCACAACAAACCGTTCGTCGCACCACTGTGGATACGGCCACCCCTCTGACCTACGCTTCAGGCCGTGGCAGGACAGTCAAAAGACCACGCCTTAAAACAGCATCGAAAATCAGTTGAAGAAGGAGTTCGCCATGCGACTCAAGCAGATTGGAATGGCCGCGTTGTTGGCGGCAGGTGCCCTGGCGGCGGGCAGCGCTTGGGCGCAGGCCAGCCGCGTGGAGGTGTTCGGGCAGGCCGCCCGCGCTGAACGTTTTGATGTCTATAGCGATGGCGCCCGCACCGGACGCTTCGACACGTACACGGAAGGTGCGCGCAGCGGCCGCTTTGATCCGTATTCGGACGGCATGCGCAGCGACCCGGCCGGTCGCACCCGCGACGGCGGCGGCTCGGTCTACGGTTATCCAGTACCGAGTTGATACGGAATGCGCGCTTTGTTCGCACGCTTTATCTAGTTTTCTCTAGTTAAGGGCCAGTCTCCAGGCATCCTCCGTTTCCGCCTTTGGCCCAATCCGGCCCCGCTGGTGTTGCACCAGCGGGGCTTTTCCATCACTGTCAGGTGCCCAACAAAAAACGGGACGGTGCCGATTGGCAACCGTCCCGCGTCTTAATTGGATGGCGATGATCGTTACTTGGTCACGCCCACACGGTCGCGCGACACATCCATGACCATGCGCGTGAGCAGGTACAGGCGCGGCACGATGGAGTTCAGATCGACGTACTCGGCGTCATTCGAGTGCGCGCCAAAGCTGGCCAGGCCGAAGCGCTCGATCACCGGTGCCTTCGTCTTCGATGCGGCAAACGCGGCATCGGTGCCGCCGCCCTCGGCCTTGTCGTCAATCTCTAGCGTCTTGCCGAGTTCACCGTAGATCTTCTGGGCATGCTCGGCCAGCGCGCGCGAAGCCGGCGTGGCTTCCAGGGGCGGGCGGCGGCGCTCGAACTTGGCGCTCACCTGCGTATCGGGGATCAGCTTGTTCTTGATGCGCTCGTTGACGGTCTCTTCCAGCTTGTCGGCATCGGCCGCACGCAGCAGGCGCACATCTGCCTGGGCGCTGGCGACGGCCGGGATCACGTTGCGGTTGGTGCCAGCCTGCGACACCGTCCAGTTGACCTTGAGCCCGGTCTGCGGATTGGACAGATCACGCATCTGCAGCAGCTGATGCGACAGTTCATACAGCGCGTTACGGCCCTGCTCCGGTGCGCCACCGGCATGCGATGCCTTGCCCTTCACATCGAGCAGGATGGCACCGATGCCACTGGTGGCCAGCGACAGCTTGTCAGCGGTCACACGCGTGCCTTCGCACGAAAATACGGCATCTTGTTCGGCGCCCAGCTTGGCCTGCATGGCGCGCGCGCCCGGCGAGCTGATTTCTTCGTCGCCATTGATGAGCACGGTCAGCGTGCCGTACTTCTTGAAGCCAACCGCCTGCAGGATCGACACGGTGTGCAGGATGACAGCCACGCCGTTCTTGTCATCCGCAATGCCCAGGCCGTAGGCGCGGTCACCGTCGATGCGGAACGGCTGCTGCGCGAGCATGCCCTTCAGGTACACCGTATCCATGTGCGCGATCAGCATGATGTTGCGCGTGCCTTCGCCCTTGAAGCGCGCGAGCACCATCTTGCCGACCTTCTCGGGCGTGTCGGCCATGCGGTAGGCGTGGTCGCTCGGGTCGATCAGCTTGACGTCCCCCCCCAGCAGGCGCAGGCGGTCTGCGATCACGCCGGCAATCTTGTCCAGTCCTTCGATGTCCTTGCTGCCCGATTCGATCGACACCAGCGTCTTCATGGTGTCGATCAGCGCGGGCTTTTCCTGCTGGGCCCGCTTGTAGATTTCAGCGGGCGGCACCGCAGCCGCCTGGCCTGCAGCCAATGCACCGACCGTGGCGAGCGCCACGAACATGACCGGCCGTAATCCCCTCTTCAACAACGTGGCATTCATGGATGCTCCCTCACCTGTCTCTTAGTTATGGTCTGCAACAAAAGCGTGATTTTCTCATGTCCGCCTGATGGTTGCCTGGGGCCCATCCCCTCTTCGGATAGGGCTTCTGACCCAACGCAATGGAATATCGGCAGTGCTGCCTAAAAACGCACCTGAAACGAAAGCGCACCGCTGACACTGTCGCTACAATTGCCGCCATGCAATACATCCATGTCGTCAACGGCGATGTTGCCGGCGCCACGCTCAAGCAGGCGCTCGCACAGGCTGGCCGCCCCGATTCTGTCGTAGTTCTGCGCGACGACCTCGCCGTCGGGCCGCTGGCCGACGTCGATAGCGTCGCCATGGCGCGCTCGGGTTTCTGGCAGCGTGTGGCCCCCACCAGCAGCATCGATTTCGCCGCCGAAATGCGCGATGCGCTCGCGTCGCTGGCGGACGTGCGCGATGCCGCCACTGAAGTGGCGATCTGGCACGGACAGAGCGCGTCAGATCAGCTCATGCTGCGCCGGGTGGCCTTTCACCTGTGTCAGTCGCCGCAGCGGATCAACGAAATCGGCATGGACACCCGCGAGTTGGAAACGCCCAACGGCCAGGGGCCGCTCACGTCCATCGGCATGTATTCGGGTGCGCGACTGGCACGGCGGTTCTCGACCATCGCGCCGGTATCGGTGCTGCGCATCGGCCGCCTGGCGTATGAGTGGCAGCAAACCGTGCGCGAGAACGCCGACGTGCGGCTGTGGAAGGGCAACACGCTGGTGCCCGTGTCGTATGCCACCGTCGATGAAGTGATCCTGGAGCACGTGCCGACCGACTGGGCCAGCGCGCGCGACGTGGTCGGCAGCATCATGGGCGCCATCGATGGGCTGCTCGCCAGCGACTGGTTCGTCTTCTGGCGCTGCCGCGAGCTGGTCGGCAGCGGCCAGTTGCTGCTGCGTGGCGAAGCCGACTCGCTCTCCACCTGCGAGCTGCGCCGCAATGTGAGCGTGGCGGTTTAAGTTCACGCCAATCGGGCCGTTGATCAGTCCATCCAGAAGGGGCGCCCAGAGCGCTCCTTTTTGGTATAGCTGATCGGCTGATGCGTCAGGCGCGGGGCGTCAGTCTTCGCGCCGAATGCCCGCACGCGCCGGGCAATCGATGGGCGTCGCGGGTTCACTGCCGTCGATCTCGTTGGCGAGATCGGCGTCTGGTTGGGTGTCGGCAACGTCGTTGTGCTCGTTGCCCTCGCCCCACGGCATGCCCGATTCGCGCAGGCGCTTGCGCTGCGTGCGGTCGCGCTGGAACATCTCGGCCAGCTCGTCACGGCCCTGCTGGGCGAGCGACACCAGCTTCTTCTGATCTCGGTAGACCGGGTAGACCTGGTCCATGGAATTGAGCGTGTGACGGCGGAACGTCTGGGCAATGCGGTGCGCCTCGTACGGCTCCTTGCCCAGCCCCTCCAGCACGCGTCGACCGAGCATCAACGAGCCCTCGAACATCTCGCGCTCGATCACCTCCACACCGCGGTCGCGCAACTGGTACACGTGCGACACGTTGCGTGCCCGCACGTACAGCGTCAGGTGCGGGAAGCGCTCGCGCACGCGGTCGACCACCTCCAGGCTGGTCTCCATGTCGTCGATGGCAACGACCATCAGGCGGGCCTTGTCGGCGCCGGCGGTTTCCAGCAGGTCCATGCGCGTGGCGTCGCCGTAGAAGACCTTGAAGCCGAAGCGGCGCAGCATGTCGATCTGATCAGGATCATGGTCAAGCACCGTGGCGCTGTAGCCCTGGCTGTACAGCATGCGGCCGACGATCTGCCCGAAGCGGCCGAAGCCGGCGATGATGACCTGGTTGTCCTGCGGCTCGATGGCCTCCGGCAAGCGCTTCTTTCCGCTGGTCAGGCGCGGCACGAGGATCTTGTCGTGAAAGAGCAGCAGCAGTGGCGTGGCCGCCATCGACAGGGCCACCACCAGGTTCAGCGTGGCCGTGGTCTCCGCGCCCAGCACCTCGCCTGCCACGCTGGGCCCGAACACCACAAAGGCAAATTCACCGCCCTGCGAGAGCAGGAACGCAAACAGCCACGCCTGGCCACGCGCGATGCCGAAGCGCGTGGCCAGCAGGCGCAGTGCGCCAATCTTCACCACCAGGAAGACCACCACCAGCACCACCACCGCCAGCGGCTGGCGCATCAGCACGCCAAAGTCGATCGACATGCCCACGGCCAGGAAGAACAACCCGAGCAGCAGGCCCTTGAATGGCTCGATGTCGGTTTCCAGCGCGTGGCGGTATTCGGAATCAGCCAGCAGCACACCGGCAATGAAGGCGCCCAGCGCCATCGACAACCCCACGCTGTGCATCAGCAGCGCAATGCCCACCACCAGCAGCAGCGAGAACGAGGTGAACATCTCGCGCATGTTGGTGCGGGCAATCGCGCGCAGCACCGGCCGCAGGACCGTACGCCCGCCAAAGATGACCGCCGCCACCACGCCCACGGCCTTGGCCGCCGCCATCCAGCTGTGGCTGCCGGAGGCATCGCCCGCGTCGGCCGCCAGCAGTGGCAGCAGCGCGATCATCGGGATGGCCGCAATGTCCTGGAACAGCAGGATGCCGAAGCTGGCGGTGCCCGCCGGCGTGCGCATCAGGTTGCGCTCGGCGAGGGTGGCCAGCGCAATGGCCGTGGACGACAGCGCCAGCCCCAGCCCAGCCACCACCGCCGCGCGCCACGGGTGGCCGACCGCCATCACCGCCAGCCCGACCATCAGCGCGCACACCGCCAACTGCAGCCCGCCGTAACCGAAAATGCTGCGCCGGAGCGACCACAGCCGCGCCGGCTCCAGCTCCAGCCCGATCACGAACATCATCAGCACCACGCCGAACTCGGAGAAATCCAGGATCGACTGCACGTTGGTGATGAGCCGCAGCCCCCACGGCCCCACGATCACCCCGGCCAGCAGATAGCCGAGCACCGAGCCCAGCCCCAGCCGGCGCGCCAGCGGCACCGCTGCCACGGCCGCAGCCAGATAGATGACGAAGTTGACGAGCAGGTCGTGCGATTGCATGGGCTGGCAAGAAACGGAGAATCGGGAACGTCAGGCCGAGAAATCAGCGTCGTCCGGCAGCCACGGCTGCAGTGCGGCGCGCACCTGGGCGATATGGGCGTCAATGGCTTCCGGTGACGCATCGTCGGCGTCGTGCAGCACGTGCGGCGGCTGCCACTGCATGCCGCACAGCGCAGCAGTCCGCTGCAGCGGCAGCAGGAACATGTCGAACGTGTAGCCGTGGGTGCCGGTCTGGCTATAGGCGTGGGCGCGGCCACCGGTCGTGGCCAGCACCATCAGATGCTTGCCCCGCAACGCGATGCCGCCCGGCCCATAGGCCCAGCCCATCTCAAGCACCACGTCCAGCCACTCCTTGAGCAGCGACGGCGTGGCGTACCACTGCACCGGAAACTGGAAGACGATCAGCTCGGCGGCCTCCACGGCTTCCTGCTCGATGCGCACATCGATGTCGAAATCAGGGTAATGCCAGTAGAGGTCATGCATGGCCACGCCCGGCAGGCTGGCCAGCGCGCGCGCAAGCGGCTTGTTGGCGCGCGAACGGCGCGGCGCAGGGTGCGCGTAGATCACAAGAATGCGCGACGGAGTCATGGAAAATCAGGAGGCGGGGACGTCTTGAACGTGCATCTTCGCACGGCTATTGTGGAGCGGCGTTACAGGGTGCCCCGACGCTTCACGGAAACGACGGCGCACATTTGCGCAAATCAGGCGATTCCGGCGGCGCTTTTTGTGCATCACAGCAACCTCCGTTGTGGACACACCACAACCCTGGAAGCCGCGCTCGTCTGCGATAAATCAATGATTTGGCGGGAAATTCTGGCGAAAGCCTGACACGAGTCTTACGGGAAATCCCTGATTGCCCTACAATAGCATGGTGCGTTGCACAACACCCAGTTGCACCCGACTGTGTGCTCCGGAGGCGCCACCCGCGCCCCCGATTCATCACCCCGTCGCCCTGTAAACAAGGGCGTACCCAGAATAGGAAACGTTGTCGTGAACCCGCTCGAACTGAGCAAGGCCATCGGCGTCGTCACCCAGGACGACATCGACAAGACGGAAGCAGCGCAAGGCGCGCCGCGTTCCACCGTGCTGGTGCGTGAGCTTGCCGCGCACCATCGCTCGCGCCTGCTCAAACACCTGCTCGCCCTGGGCGAGGAAGACCGCCTGCTGCGTTTCGGCCAGGTGGTGCGGGATCACGTCATCGAAGCGTACGTCGACAGCATCGACTTTGACCACGACAAGGTCTTCGGCGTCTATAACGAGCGCCTGGAGCTGGTCGGCGTCGGCCACCTTGCCTACCTGCGCGACAACCCGCAAGGGCGCGTGGCGGAGTTTGGCGTGTCGGTGTCGGAATCGGCACGCGGCAAGGGCGTGGGCAGTGCGCTGTTCCAGCGTGCAGCCATGCACGGCCAGAACACCAAGGTGCGCACGCTGTACATGCACTGCCTGTCGCGCAATGCGGCCATGATGCACATCGCCAAGAAGGCCGGCATGCGCGTGCAATACGCGTACGGTGAGGCCGACGCCTACCTGGAGCTGCCGCCCGCCGACACGATGAGCCTGCTGACCGAAGCCATCGACGAACAAGTGGCCGATCTGGATTACCTGCTCAAGCGCAACCTGCGCGATGCACGCCGCTTCGGCCAGCGCTTCTGGCGCTCGCTGGTGCCGCAAAAGCGCACAGTCTGATCGCACCCGCTCCGCAAAAGACAAAACGCCCGGCTTTGACCGGGCGTTTTTGTTTGCGCAACACGCTTATGTTTTGCGCAATGCAATGCGCTTCATTTCATTCAATTTATATCTGGTGAAAATCCTGAAATTATCCGGCGTGCGATTTTGTGATTCGAATTCGACGCACATATATTGATATTCGGTATTTTGATTTAGATCACTCAAGCTCCAGCCAAACGGTTCGTTACAGCTGTCGTTAATCAATCGCGATGGGGACAACCATGCGTTTCTCGCAAATGAAGGTGGCTACCCAACTGGCGTTGGGATTCGGCCTGACGATGAGCCTGCTTGTCCTCCTCACGGTATTCAGCCTGCAACGCATGTCTGATTTTCGGCGCCTGATGGAAGAAACCACGGAGATCAACGCCGTGGAGGCCAAACTGGCGGCGCAAATGCATAACAGCGTGACCGAGCGCGCGCTGGCCTTCCGCAATATCGTGCTGCTGGAACAGCGCGATGAAATCCAGATTGAACTGAAACGCATTGAAAGCCAGGAGCGCGAATACGCTGATGCCGAAAACCACCTCGGCCGCATGTTCGCCACGCTGGACGACACCACGCCGGACGAGAAGGCCATGTTCGCGCAGGTTAAGCATCAGGCCGAACTGGCGGCACCCTATATTGCGCGTACCAAGGCATTGATCCTGGATGGCAAGAAGGACGAGGCCTACAAGCTGCTGCGTTTCGAGTTCCGCCCAGTGCAGCGCACCTGGTGGGATCTGCTCGCCAAGCTGCAGGCCTTTGAAGACAAGCTCAACGACGAGAACACCGCCAAGGCCAAGGCAAGCTATATCGAAAGCCGCTACTGGCTGCTGGCGCTGAGCGGCCTGGCGCTGCTGGTGAGCCTGGCGGCCAGCGCGCTCATCACGCGTGGGCTGATCCGCAAGCTGGGCGGCGAGCCTGGCACCGTGGCCGACATTGCCGGGCAGATTGCGGGCGGCAACCTGGCCGTGGTCATCCACACGCGCAGCGACAACCAGGCGAGCCTCATGCACGCCATGAAACGCATGCGCGACAGCCTGGCCGCGATTGCCGAGCAGGTGCACACCAGCACCGACACGCTGGCCACCGCGTCAGAGCAGATCGCCACAGGCAACTTCGATCTGTCGACCCGCACGCAGGAGCAGGCCTCCGCGCTGGAAGAATGCGCCGCATCAATGGAAGAACTCAACGCCACCGTCAAGCAGAACGCCGACCACGCGCGGCACGCCAACCAGCTCGCTACCACGGCAGCCGACGTGGCCTCGCAAGGCGGCGCGGTGGTCGCACGCGTGGTCAACACCATGGGCGCGATCAGCGAATCGGCGCGCAAGGTGAGCGAGATCATCGGCGTGATCGACAGCATTGCGTTCCAGACCAACATCCTCGCGCTCAATGCTGCCGTGGAAGCCGCCCGTGCCGGCGAGCAAGGGCGCGGCTTTGCCGTGGTTGCCAGCGAGGTGCGCGGGCTGGCGCAGCGCTCGGCGTCCGCCGCCAAGGAGATCAAGCTGCTGATTGGCGACTCGGTCAACCAGGTTGCGGCCGGCAATGCGCTGGTCGAACAGGCCGGCGCCACCATGCAGGACGTGGTGACCAGCATCCAGCGCGTGACGGCCATCATGACCGAGATCATGGGCGCCACCGACGAGCAGGCCGGCGGTATCGACCAGATCCACCACGCGATCGCGCAGATGGACGAAGTCACACAACAGAACGCCGCCCTCGTCGAAGAAGCTGCCGCCGCGGCGGAATCGATGCGCGAGCAGACCACCCGCCTGGTGCGCGTGGTGAGCGTGTTCAAGCTGGCCGACCAGACGCGGAACCTCGCCCTGGCGCAGCGTGTCGGCCATCGCCAGCCCGCGCTGCTGCCGGCCTGACACGGAGCCCACCCTACATGAAGCCCACCACGGCAGTTTCCGGCGCCGCCGCGCGCAACGTCTACTGGCACACCAGCACGCTGGCCGACGATGCACGCGCCCACCAGTTCGGCCACGCGCCGCTCACGCTGTGGCTCACGGGCTTGAGCGGCGCTGGCAAATCCACCCTCGCCTACGCGCTGGAGAAGCGCCTGTACGACGCGCGCCAGCGCTGCGCCGTGCTCGACGGCGACAACCTGCGCCATCACCTAAACCATGACCTCGGGTTCTCCGAAGCGGACCGCGCCGAGAACCTGCGCCGCGCCGCAGAAGTCGCCCGGTTGATGAATGACGTGGGGCTCATCGTCATCACCGCGTTCATCTCGCCGCTGCGCACTGACCGCGAGATGGCGCGCGAGATCATCGGTGCCGACCGCTTTGTGGAAGTGCATGTCTGCACCGCGCTCGATGTATGCGAGGCACGCGACCCGAAAGGCCTGTACGCCCGCGCACGCGACGGGCAGATTCCGCAGTTCACCGGCGTGTCATCGCCATACGAGCCGCCGACCGCGCCATCGCTGCGGCTCGATACCGGCGTACTGCCGCTGGCCGCCGCCACCGCCGCATTGCACGCGCACCTGGCCTCCTGGCTGGACGTCTGCACACTGGAGACCACACGATGACCGCACGCCCACGCCCCGTCCTGATGATTCCGCTGCGCCGCTGCGGCAGCCACGCGCTGCGCCTGCGCCTGAACTTCAACCCGGCGTTCTACGCACCATATCCGCTGCACATCGTCGACTTCATGCCGCTCGTGCCGCTGTACGGCAACCTCGATGACGACCGCGCCTACTTCCGCCTCGTCACCGATGTGATCGGCCTGCAGGCGGCCAGCATGGTCAAGTGGCCCGGCGTGGTGTTCGACCCGGTGGAGATTTTCGAAGCCCTGCGCGACGCGCCGCGCAGCGTGCATCGCGTGGTGTGGGAACTGCTGCTGCGCGCCGGCGCGCAACACGGCGCACGCGTGGTCATGGACAAGTCGCTCGACAGCGTCCACTACGCCGACGAGCTGATGACGCTGTTGCCCGACATGCGCTTCCTGAACGTGGTGCGCGACCCGCGCGCGCAGGTGGCGTCGATGAACCGCGCGATCATCCACGACTTCGACACGCAGCTGAACACGCAGACCTGGGTGGCCGCGCACCGCGCTGCCAACGCGCTCATCGCCAAGCATCCGGAGCGCACGCTCACCATCCGCTATGAGGACTTCCTGACCGATCAGGAGGCCACGCTGCGCCGCGTATGCGCATTCCTGGAGATCGACTTCCTGCCGCAGATGCTGGACGTATCGCGCTCAACCGAGGCGCGGCAGCTCTCGCAGCTCTCGGCACTGTGGACGTCCAACTGCTTTGCGCCCATTACCGCGAACATCGACAAGTTCCACCAGCAGTTGTCGCTGGACGAGATCGCGCTCATTGAAACGCTCGCCCGCGACGACATGGCCCGCTACGGCTACACGCGCCTGACCGATGCCAACACCGTCATCGAGGCCGATGCTGTGGATGCCGCGCGCACGCGCTCCGAAGCCACCCGCCAAACCGCCTGGCGCGCGCTTGAGACTGACAACTACCGCGACTTCGTGCTGCGCCGCCATCGCGCCGATTTTCTGGCCAGCGTGCGCGAGCGGCTGATGCTGCAAGCCATGACGGCACTGACCACCCAACCCAAGCGGCCATATCGGCTGGACGCGCTGCAGGACGCAGCGGCCTTTGAGGTGACGGACTAGGCGTCAGCAGACCGTGTCGTCATCGGGCTGCTCAGCCTCGGTGCCGACGTTGGCTGCCATGCGCCGCAGCACAGCACGGAACACCTCCAGATCGGCATCGTCAATGCCGGCGCGCAAACGCGCGTCATAGGCGATTGCCGCCTCACGCAGCTTCAAAAACAGCGCCCGCCCCGCCGGGGTGAGATCCACCTGGTGCACGCGCCGGTTGTCCGGCAGCGGGCTGCGCACCAGCAACCCCGCCTTTTCCATCCCGTTCAGGTGATGCGTGAGCGTCGGGCCCTGCACGCCCACGGTCGTGGCCAGCTCAGCCTGCGTGCGGTGGCCGCCCTGCATCAGCGCCTTGAGGATCAACCACTCCGGCAGCGTGCCGCCGCGCTCCTGCAGCGCGTCGTCAAAGGCGCGACCGACCACCTTGGACGTTTGCGCGAGCAGAAATCCGACAGGAACTTGCATTGGCTTCATAGCGGTCTATGATAGATATCGAATCATTCGATGTCAAAGTGTTGTGCGGCTGCCATCGCCGCACCATCTCTCAATCGCTGCACGTCAAACCAGGAGTCGCCATGCAATTCGGATGGATTCTGCTAATCGCCCTTCATGCCATGGCCGCGGTGTTCTGGGCCGGCTCCACCTTCATGCTCGCCCGCACCGGCGGCGCCAATGCCGATGTGATGTTCCGCCCGCAGATGGGCGCCGCCACCGTGGCCGTGCTGACCGGCCTGGGGCTGGGCGCCTGGGTCCACGCCGGGCTGCTCGGCTGGCCGCGCACGGTGCTGCTGCTCGGCGCGCTGGCCGCCATTGCCGCCGCCGGGGCACAAGGGGCACTGCGCAAGCGGCCGGCACTGGCGCACCGCGTGGCGGCGCCGCTGCTGGGCATCGCACTGGTGTGCATGGTCATCGCACGCTACGTCGGCTGAAGGAGGTTCGCCATGATTGTGCTTGATCACACCATCCTGCGGGTGCGCGACATGGCCCGTTCGGTGGCGTTCTATTCACAGGTGCTGGGGTTCGCGCACGAGGGGCAACTGGGGCCGTTCGACATCGTGCGCGTGAACGACACGCTCACGCTCGACCTGCGCCAGGCCGACGAACTGCACAGCGAACATTTCGCCTTCAGCCTGGACCGCGCATCGTTCGATGCCATCCACGGGCGGCTGGTGGAACGCGGCATCCCCTACGGCGGATCGCCATTCGACCGGCGCAACGGCATGGTCGGTCACAGCTATGGTGCGCGCGGCATAGCGGAGGCGATCTACTTTGATGACCCAGACGGGCACGCACTGGAGATTCGCGTCTATCCCGAAACGCCGACCACCGCCTAGAGCGATTGCGCGCTTGTCAGCCGCACGGGTGCCTCCCCTACGATGATTGCGAGGCACCACTCGCCCTCCAGGGGCGGCCATCCCTCGTCGCCCGCGAGCCGATGCCGAGGCAAGAAGAAGGAGACGAAGATGAACACACCCTCTGCACACTGGCCGCTGCTGGCAGCGTTCATCCTGCTGTGTACGGGCGCCCTGCCTGCCGCTGCGCAAGACACCGCCGCGAGCGAGATGATGATGACCAATCCGTCCGGCCTGAAATGGGTCGACGGCCCCCCGAGCATGCCCAAGGGCCTCAAGCTGGCCGTGCTCTACGGCGACCCAGGCAAGGAAGGCCCGTACGTCATCCGCATGAAGGCGCCGGGCGGCTACAAGGTGCCGCCACACTGGCACACGCAAACCGAGAACCTCACGGTGATCTCGGGCACGCTCTACCTGGGCGGCGGCGACACCATGGACATGGGCGCCGCGCACGCACTCAAGGCGGGCGGCTTCCACAACCTGCCGGGTGGTGTGCACCACTACGCCTTCACCAAGACCGCAACGGTGGTGCAGATCCACGGCACAGGGCCGCTGGATATCAAGTACGTCAACCCGCAGGACGACCCGTCGCCCAAGCAATAGCAATAGCGCGCCGCGTCGATGGCTGCCCCCGAGGCCACCGGGGTAGCCATCCCGCCTAGCCAGCGGTCGGCAAGCTAGATAAACACCCCTTAACACGCAGCCGATGCACGCTGGCTACCATGCTCCTCCACACGCCAAGCAACCACGGAGGGGCGCATGGTCACCAAGGCTCAAACCCACCATCAGGCCAAGCCAGCGGCCAAACCCAAGACGGATTTCGAGCGTTGGCAGGACTACGTCAACGGCTCTGCGCAGCATCCGGACCAATGGAACGGCTACGACTGCGATATCCAATCTGCCGTCACGGAATACAACCGCTACTTGATGGGCACCGCCGGCTACCAACCGCTGGACTGGCAGATCGTCAAAGCCATGGTGTGGGTCGAGACCGGACCGGGTTCGGAAGCGTGGCCCAACAAGCCAATGCAGATTGGTAACTTGCGCGACCCCGGCCTGAATACCCTGCTACGCGGTGAAGAAGGCAGCAACCTGATCCTGCCACCCGCCATCCGCACTCGCTTGAATGCCACCTTGGCCCGCACGGTGCCGAGCTGGAACATCCGTGCGGGCGTGGGCTATCTGCTCACGCGCATGGCAAAGTTCGACGTCCAGAGCGTGCGTGACGCCGACGACAAAGTCTATGAGGTGACCGTCAAAGCCGGCGACAGCCTCGACAAGATTGCCAGCGCCCAGGGCTCAACCCTGGTGGAGATGCGTGCGCTCAACCCCAACGCCTCGATGCTCAAGCCCGGCCAGGTGCTGAAGTACCGCAAGGCGGCCATGCGCAAGGTGATTACCGGCTGGCGGCCCGTGACAACGCAAAACATTGCCGTGCTATACAACCACGGCGACGCCGCCTATATCCGGAAGCTCGATTACGTGCTCACGCTCATCCCGAAGAACGGAACCGCCGCATGCAAGTAGGTCGCCCTCTTTTCACAACGATCGCCGTGGCGTTGCTGGCCGCGCAATCGGCCATGGCTGCAGAGTCCCTGACCGGAACCTTCCGTGGTGATGGCCGTGCGTGCTACGGCGCGCTGTTCGTCCGGCCCAAGACCATCGAGTGGAATGCCAGCTTCTTCAAATGCGGCCCAACGCGCTACAAGGTGATCGAGCAGGACCTGTCAGGCGACCATCCGCGCGCGGCGTTCAAGATTGACGACCACCGCAAGCGCTGTGGCCTTGCCGTCATCGAGGTCTCCCACTACAGCGAGTTCTCTTGGAGCGTAAAGGGCTACCAGACGCTGGAGGCCTACCAGAAGCGCGAAGAACCCGGCTGGAAAGACTCAGCCGACCCTGCCCGCCAGGTCGCCTTGTGCGGCATGCGCAAGGAATAAGCGCACGCACCGCGCCGCCGCCATGCAGCCGCTCCAACGCTTCAGCCTGGTGAAACACAGCGGCCCGTATGAGAAGTGGCCCGCGCGCACGCGCGTGATTGTCGACGGCGTGCCGCACCCCACGCTCGCCATCCCCGGCTACGACTTGCTGCGGCAGTACGAAACCGACCTCGGCTTCGTGCTCATCACCGAGTACGACTGTCCATTTGAAGAAGCCGTCTCCATCACCCTCGTCACGCACGACCTGTCACGCGTGATCGACACCGCCACCATCGGCGCGCCCTACGCCACGTTCTGGCTGGCCGATGTGCAGTGGATTGATGCGGAGCACTTTCGCCTCACCTGCGAAGGCGCCGTCGGCGACTGGCTGGTCACGCTGCGTGCGCGGCACATTCCGGTGTTGTCGCCAGCGGTGTTTGTGAAGCGCCGCGCAACACCGCCGGTCGAGCCTGCGGTGTAGAGTGAAAGACCGACCTTTCACCGACACCCGCACCGCCATGACCGACGACGAACGCGCCATCCGCAACGTAGTGGAGACCTGGCTCGCTGCCAGCAAAGCGGGCGATCTGCCCACCGTGCTCAGCCTGATGACCGATGACGTGCTGTTCCTCACGCCCGGTCAGGCGCCCTTCGGCAAGGAAGCTTTCGCAGCGATGTCCAACAGCATGAAGGATGTGCAGGTGGACGGCATGAGCGATATTCAGGAAGTGCAGGTGTTTGGCGACATCGCTTACCTGCGCAACGCGCTGCGCATCGTCATCACGATGCCGGATGGGAAGGTGGTGCGGCGCTCCGGGCAGACGCTCACCATCTTGCGCAAGGAGGCGGATGGGAAGTGGCGGTTGGTGCGGGATGCGAATTTGGTGGTGGCTGAGGCGGCCAACTAACGCGACATGGTTTTCTTAGCCATTACCCCTGAAGGTTTGCAGCGCGCGCTGCAACTCGCAAGCGATGCGAATTTGCCTATCTGGTGCGGATCGGATGCAGTGTCCGACGCCGACTACACCAAGCTCGCTGGACGCAACGTCTCGCGGTTTGTCTATCCGCTGTGCGGCGCTTCTGCCGAAGCTCTTCAAAGTGCAGTCGATACGATTGCGGAACATCATCCTGGCGAGCCCGTTTGGGTAGAGCACCTGACATCGACTTAGGCCCTTTCCTCAATGCGACTCTCCCTGGAACTACTCTGGCGCGACCCCGATGACGGCATGCTCGAACTGAGGTTCTCACTTCAGAGCACAACTCAATCCGTCGCTGTCGACTTCTATGACTACGCACCCAGTCTGACAGCGTGGGGCGCGCAATTGACAGCGTTCCCGACCAGCATCAGCGACGAGGTGACCTTCGAGAAAGGCGCAAACGGCGACAACACCGGTCTCTGGCTGGTTATCCGCGCGTTCGTCGTGAACGGCGCTGGCGCCACGGCACTAGAGATCGAATATGAAAAGCGCGACGATCGACTGAATCGCGAAGCCGCTCGCTTTGCTGTTCCAGTTGAGGCTGAGGTAATCAACCGCTTGGGCGCAGCATTGAAATCCTGGGACCCTGCGGAACATCCACCGCTCGTATTCGGTGATAGCTCGCTAGAACCCGCCTGACTCAGCATCCCCGCCCGTCCCCGGGGAAGCCTTCCTACTGTTTTAGTTCTCTTCCCGCTCAAGCAGGTCCAACACCTCCCACCGGTACGGATCGACCAACACGCCCT
The DNA here is from genome assembly GCF_051783885.1 of Ralstonia sp. 24A2. NCBI lineage: Bacteria > Pseudomonadati > Pseudomonadota > Betaproteobacteria > Burkholderiales > Burkholderiaceae > Ralstonia > Ralstonia sp. 24A2. The sequence goes on from NZ_JBPVZD010000002.1 coordinate 273,319, forward strand.
CCAGCGTGGTCAGCAGATACGCCCCGATCGCGTCGAGAAATCCGGCACGAAATTCGTGCGGATGCAGCCCGACCGTGAACGCAAACTCCCAGCGCAAGGCGTTCGGCCGGAATTGCCTGTGCACGCGCAAATCGGATTGCGTGCGGCGGAGGAATTCCCGCGCGGCCAGCGCGCCGCTCAGGTAGTGGCGTTTGCGATGGGTCATTGGGCACCTCCGTGAGCGGTGCGCGCAGGGGTGCGAGGCGGGGATGGATAAGACGCGAGGCGGTGCCCGCTGGGTACAAACAGCATAGTGTCTCCTAGCGACGGTTGAATAACCGGCCGCCTTCCTCGTCGCCAAACGAGGGTGGCGGGCCAGACGGCGGGGTTGGCGAACCGGAGCTAGGACCCGGCAGACCCGAAGGTCTCCCCACCCGACCCGCCGTATGAGACACGACGTGCGCGAGCGCGGCGAGCGCTTGATGCGTTCGCCGTCCTAGCTGATGGGTCGCCAAACCCGTGCCATCGCTTGCGCGGCGGCAAAGCAAGTATAAGTGCCCTTGCTTCTTTACTTGTAAAAATCTGGATAAAAAACGCTTACTGGATTACCAACACTCTCAGGATCATCCAGAGCCTTCCTCGCTTGATTGGCAATCTCGGCACGATATGTTTGTAACTTCGGAACCAAGCTATAAATATCGCTAGTATCGAAAACAAGTGTGCGTGATTGATTCACATCAAAAGGAAGTCGATCAGCTTTCCGAATTATTTGAACAACAGGAAGACGCAAAGAGTGGCGTAGCGCCACTTCATAGAAAACATTGGGATTGAGGTACGACAAATCGGCGATAGCAAGCCTAGACCGCTTCAGGTATTCGAGAACCTGTGTCGTTATCATGCCGGGTTCACCAATGTGATCTGCGCGAACAACGGTTAAACCTAACTCCTCCAAAGCCGGCTGCACCAGAGAAGACATGAAGAGATCAGCATGCTTCCGCTCAACGCTGTCTTCTGCCCCAATTGGCGTGATATAGAAGCAAATCTTCTTCCAATCAGAAGCACTCGGCGAACTATCCATCCCGCCTTTTACGGCCGACTGTACCGGCAAAGCCGCCAACCCCGACGAGCTGGGTCCCTCGGCACTATCACCCGGTAGTTGTTCGAGCACTTGCTCGATCGATACCAAAGTCTCTGCACCTCCGATAGTCCGCAAAAGCCCCAAATCCTTCACGTTGACAATAAAGGTATCGACGCACTCGTCCAAATCGGGAACGACCAGTTTCGAATCGCGGAGAAAGTCTTTGATAATTTCCCGCTCTGGAAGACGCTTTCCTTGGTAGTGCTCGTAGAGGATCTTGAAGGGCGCAATCCCATCAATTGCCAAATCAAATGCAGCCTTGCGACGATCCTTTTCAGGCAGGGTTGAATTGACAGCAACCGCCCCTTTTGGCGTGAGCTCAAGGAAGTCTGCAGCATAGGAACCCGTTGTGATCCCATACTTCCCTGAGTTGGTGATCATCATTTTTGTGGTTCCGCTAGTGGCCGATTTGGCCATTTTTTCCAGCAGAGTCAATCGCCGTACCCGCTCACCCGCCGCGTGCTGCATGATCGCATTCCCCAGCACGAGCGCATCCAAGAAACCCGAGGCCGGATAGGGGCGACTTGTTCTTGTCCGCGCAAGATCATCGCTGGTTGTGGTTCTGGCGGCCGTTTTCTTCTTAGCGGTGACGATCTTCTTCCGTGTCTTCTTCGCAGTAACCATCTATTCCCCTATACCGTTGAATGCTACTGATGTTGAGTTGATATCGGTGCTGACACCTTGGACAAGTCGACTGGAGGATAGCGACCACAACAGTCGCGCGCTATAAGCCTCCCTCTCAAACCACCACCGGCAACGCCGTCGTATCCTTAATCCGCTCCAACGCAAAACTGCTCTTCACATCAATCACCGCCGGGTGCGCGAGCAGTTGGTCGCGAATGAACCGCGCAAAGTGGTCCATGTCTTCCACGAACACCTTGAGCAGGTAGTCCATCTCGCCGGTCATGGCGTAGCACGTGACCACCTCGGGCCAGGTGGCGACGGCAGCGCGAAAGATATCGCCCGGCGCCTTGCCCTTGGGCGCCCCGCCCTGCTTCTCCAGCCGCACATTGATATAGGCCGACAGCCCCAGCCCGATCTTGCCCGGGTCGAGCAGCGCGGCGTACTGGCGGATCACGCCGCTCTCCTCAAGGCGGCGGATGCGTCGCAAACACGGGCTGGGTGACAGATTCACCCGCTCGGCGACTTCCAGGTTGGTGAGGCGGCCGTTGTTCTGGAGGACTTCCAGGATCTTGCGGTCAATCTTGTCGAGTTCTACCTTGCTCATTTTGTTGCTCCGCACCAATTTATTCGGCAATTTTCTTGCGCAAATTTAGCAAGCCGGGCACAACTTCGCAATTTTTGCGTAGAAGGACACTTCTACACTGCGAGGATCGTCAAAGCCCTGAGCGCCCTCCTCCTTGCAGTGAAGGCGCCGCCCCTGCAGGAGACATCGCCATGCAATTCACGCCTTGGGAAAACCCGATGGGTACCGCCGGTTTCGAGTTCATCGAATACGCCGCGCCGGACCCCGTTGCCATGGGCAAGCTGTTCGAGAACATGGGCTTCACCGCCATTGCGAAGCACCGCCACAAGAACGTGACGCTGTATCGCCAGGGCGAGATCAACTTCATCATCAACGCCGAGCCGGATTCGTTCGCGCAGCGCTTTGCGCGCCTGCACGGTCCGTCGATCTGCGCGATTGCGTTCCGCGTGCAAGACGCGGCCTTCGCTTACAAGCGCGCGCTGGAACTGGGCGCCTGGGGTTTCGACACCCACAGCGGCCCGATGGAACTGAACATTCCGGCCATCAAGGGCATCGGCGATTCGCTGATCTACCTGGTGGACCGCTGGACCGGCAAGAACGAAGCCAAGCCGGGCGACATCGGCAACATCAGCATCTATGACGTCGATTTCGTGCCCATTGCTGGCGCCAACCCGAACCCCACCGGGCACGGCCTGACCTACATCGATCACCTGACGCACAACGTCTACCGTGGCCGCATGAAGGAATGGGCCGAGTTTTACGAACGCTTCTTCAACTTCCGTGAGGTGCGCTACTTCGACATCGAAGGCCAAGTCACGGGCGTGAAGAGCAAGGCGATGACGAGCCCGTGCGGCAACATCCGCATCCCCATCAATGAGGAAGGGACGGAGAAGGCCGGTCAGATCCAGGAGTACCTGGACATGTACCACGGCGAGGGCATCCAACACATCGCGCTGGGTTCGACCAACCTGTCGGCCACGGTGGACGCACTGCGCGGCAACGGCATCAAGCTGCTGGACACCATCGACACGTATTACGAACTGGTCGACAAGCGCATCCCCGGCCATGGCGAAAACGTGGCGGAACTGAAGAAGCGCAAGATCCTGATCGACGGTGCCCCGGGCGACCTGCTGCTGCAGATCTTCTCGGAAAACCAACTTGGGCCCATCTTCTTCGAGTTCATCCAGCGCAAGGGCAACCAAGGTTTTGGCGAGGGCAACTTCAAGGCGCTGTTCGAGTCGATTGAGCTCGACCAGATGCGCCGCGGCGTGCTCAAGGCCGACGGTCAGCCAGCCTGAACATCCTCACGTCAGGTTTGCTTCCTCCACACCCCGCTGGTTCGCCACCGGGGTGTTTTTTCATGCGCGCAGCGTGGCGAAAGCGCATGCGTTGCCGACACCGCGCTGTCGCGAAGCCGCCTCAATTCGGTCGCGTGTCGATGGGATGATGTGTGTTCGCGCAGCCATGAAAAACGGCGCCCGAAGGCGCCGCCATTGGCTGCATCGCACGATGCGTTATTGCGTTTGCGTCGTGGCCGGCGTCGTTGCCGAGGCGGCCTTCTGTGCCTTGCGGGCATCGTGACGCGCCTGCATGTACGCGCGGATCTCGTCTTCCGTGACCTTGCCGTCGTGGTTGGCGTCGATCTGGTCAAAGTGCTTAACCAGGCGCGGCATGCCGGCTTGCATTTCGTCCTTGGTCAGGCTGCCGTCGTTGTCCTTGTCGGCGGCCTTGAACTTGGCGTCAAAGCGCTGCGCCATCTTCTCGTGCATCTCGCCCTTGTGGGCCTTGCGCCAGGCGGCCAGCTCTTCCTTGCTCAGTTGGCCGTCGTGGTTGGTGTCGATCTGGTCGAAGTTCTTTTCCAGCCAGGCATGCCCCTTGGCCTCGTCGCGCGAGATCTGGCCGTCGCCGTTGGTGTCGATGGCCTTGAAGCCACCGTGGTGGGCCGGCTTGGCGGCGCGGGCGGTGGTGCTCGGGGCCTGGGCGGCGGCGGGTGCCTGCGCGGCGGGTGCGCTGGCCTCCTGGGCGCGAGCGTTCATGCCCGACATGGCCAGGAACAGGGCCGAAGTTGCGAGGAAGGCTTGGACAGCACGTTTGTTGGTCATGGTCAGCTCCTTTCACATGGACTGTGTAGCCGATTAGAACCCGACAATGACGTCACGTTGCCGGGTTTTACACGCTGTTACCCCGATGACACGCGCTGTAATATGCGCGCCCGGTCACGCCGGGCGCTGTTCCGGAGGGGCTGTGGGCTTACTGGTCTGCGCCGGGTTGCGGGGCTACGTCGCCCTTGCGCGCTGCAGCGGCAGCGCGATGGCGCGGGCCGGTAATGCCGCCCTGGTCGGCAGCCTCATCGCCCGTGTTCATCTGCGCCGGGGCGATGGGGAGCATGGCGCCCGGCATGGCGGTATTGGCCGGGTTGTTCGGCACGGCCGGTGCCGGCGGTACGGCAGGCGTTGCCATCGGAGCGGCGGCGCCCGACGGCGGCAGCGGCAGCCCCGACGGCGCATTGCGGTTGGCCGGCGTGACGCCCGCCACCACGGCGCTGGCCGGCAGCGGAATTTCCTGGCGTGCGCCGTTGCGCTCGATCACCACGGAGCGCGCCTTGATTTCCACCAGCTTCAGGTTGGAGGACAGCGACTTGCCGGCACGCACGGCCTGCGGCGGACCGCCATCGACCGAGACGATGGCCGCGCCGGTGCCGTCAGCCAGATCGGCCACCACACCGGCCACCTGCACGTCGCGCGGGCCGGTCTGCGGGCCGCCGCCGAAGAGCGTGACCGAGGCGCCAGTCTCCAGCGCGTCGGTCTGCGCCACGCGGGCCTCGCGCGGCACGGACAGCGCGCGCAGCGACGACAGTGTCAGAACCCAGTGCGTCAACAGCGCACACAGGGCAGCAAACAGTACAAGACTGAGCAGGCGGGACGACTGTTGAGCGTTCATGAAACGTGGTGATGCACCGTGAGAATTTGCTGATTCTATCCGCCCTTCATGCCGGTTCGATGAACAGCTTGGAGGGCCCGTTCTAAACGTATGCGCGGCATGACCCCGCCGCACAATCTATGGTCATATGTCACGGATATACTGTGTTCCCACTCTTATTGCCAACTCTCTCGCCATGATGCAAGGCCAACTCCGCTCCTCTTTCCGCCAACGTTCGGGCGCCGCCTTGGGCTCTCGCGCGGCGCGTGGCTTCACCCTGATCGAAATCATGGTGGTGGTGGTGATCCTCGGCATCCTTGCCGCGCTGGTGGTGCCGAAGATCATGAGCCGCCCGGATGAGGCGCGCATCATCGCCGCCAAGCAGGACATTGCTTCCATCTCGCAGGCGCTCAAGCTCTATCGCCTGGACAACGGCCGCTACCCGACCACCGAGCAGGGGATTGGCGCGCTGGTCGCCAAGCCAACCACCGAGCCCATCCCCAACAACTGGAAGGCCGGCGGCTATCTGGAGCGCCTGCCCAAGGACCCGTGGGGCCATCCGTACCAGTACCTGAACCCGGGCGTGCGCGGTGAAGTGGACATCTTCAGCTTTGGCGCCGACGGCCAGCCGGGCGGCACGGGCAACGACGCCGACATCGGCAACTGGGACAACTGATTCCCTAGCCTGAGCACGGCTCCCATCATCATGACCGGCCATCCGCTGGCTTACCGGCAGGCCCCGCGGCACGCTCGCGGCTTCACGCTGCTGGAGCTGCTGGTGGTGGTGGTCATCATCGGCATCGTGCTGGGCGTGGTGGCCGTGAACGCCACGCCCAACCCGCGCTCGCAGTTGAACGACGACGCGCAAAAGATGGCCCGTCTGATCGAACTCGGCCAGGAAGAAGCGCAACTGACCTCGCGCCCCGTGGCGTGGGAAGGTGACGCGCAGGGCTGGCGCTTCTATGAATCAACGCCCAACGGCTGGCGCCTGCTCACACGTGATGTACTGGCGCCGGGCCACTGGCGACAGGGCATGGACAGCGTACAGATCGTCACCGGCGCTGCCACGGTGCCCGGCGCGCCGCAGCGGCTGGTGTTCGGCCGCGAGGCGATCGGCCTGCCGTGGCGCGTGGCACTGACCTCTCAGGGCGCGCGCGTGGACATCGTCTCCGACGGCGGCCCGCGCGTACTGACCGAAACACCATGACGCCCGCCGTGAAACCCTCGCGCACCCTCGGCCGCGCGCGTACGCGTGGCTTCACTCTGCTGGAAGTACTGGTGGCGCTGACCATCGTGGCCGTGGCGCTCACAGCCACCATGCGCGCCATGGGCAGCATGACTTCGGCCAGCGAATCCTTGCAGACCCGCATGATCGCCACCTGGAGCGCCGAGAACGACCTCGCCAACCTCCGCTTGGCGCGCGCCTTCCCCGACCCGGGCTCGCGCGGCTTCTCGTGCCCGCAGGGCGATACCGAACTGTGGTGCGAAGAGACCGTCGCCACCACGCCCAACCCGGTGTTCCGCCGCGTGGAGGTGTCGGTGTATGCAGACGCCGCCAAGTCCGTGCGTCTGGCCTGGCTGGTCACCCTGTTGCCCAACGATGCGCGCAATGTCTTCTGAGCGCCGCGCCCTCCGTGCCGCGCGCGGCTTCACCCTGCTTGAGCTGCTGGTGGCCATCACGCTGCTGGCCATCCTGGCCGTGCTGGCCTGGCGCGGGCTGGACAGCATGACGCGCACGCACGAAGCACTGGCCCAGCGCGACGAACGTATCGAAGCCCTCAAGACCGCCTACGCCCAGTTCGATGCCGACTGCACGCAACTGGCCGATCCGAACACGCTGTCGCGCTCGCCGATCGAGGTGGACGCAAACCGCGTGCTTCTGGTGCGCGACCGACGCGACGACGGCCAGCAGCCCGCGTGGCAGGTGGTGCTCTACCGCATCGTCGACAGCCGGCTCGAACGCCTGCAAAGCCAGCCCATCACCAACCGCGGCGATCTGCGCGGCGCGCTCGACAACCTGCGCCAGGGCGGCGGCAACGCCGCGCGCTACCAGCTCGCCAGCAATATCGACAGCATCAGCGCCCGCGCCTGGATCGAACCGGGCGGCTGGATGGACAACACCGGCGCGCTGTCGGCGGCGCTGTTTCCGGGCGGCAGCAATACGACCACGCTGACGGGCTTGCCGTCAGCCTCCACGCCCAGCGCATCGGCGCCGTCTGCCAACACCGGCGTGGTAGTGCCGGCTGCCTCAGTGCGCGCGGTGGAGCTGGCGCTGCTCGTGCGCATGACGCCGCAGGGTGCGCCGCAGCGCTTCACGCGCATCTGCATGACGGGACTCTGACATGGCGCGATGCTCGTCCAGGCCTCTGCACCGTGGTACGCGCCAGCGTGGCGCGGCCATCGTCACCGCATTGCTGGTGGTCACGCTGGCCGTGGTGATCGTCTCGGGCATGCTGTGGCGCCAGCAGGTGGAGATTCGCGCGGTGGAAAACCAGCGCCTGAAGGCCCAGGCCACGTGGATCGCGCGGGCAGGCATCGACTGGGCCCGCCTGATCCTGCGTGACGACCTGCGCCGCACCGGCGCCGTCGACCACCTGGGCGAGATCTGGGCCGTGCCCATTCAGGAGACCAAGCTGTCGGACTTCCTAGGCAGCTCGCTGCGCACGGATACGGCCGGCGAAGAGTCGTACCTCTCGGGCCGCATCTTCGATGCCCAGGCGCGCTTCAACCTGATGAACCTGCTGACAATGCAGACGCTGGGCACGCGCACCATCGTCACCGGCCGCGACAAGGACGGCATCAAGGCTTACGGCCTGCTGTTGCAATCGTTGAGCCTCGACCCGAACCTGGCCAACCTCACGGCGACGTACTTGGCGCAGATGCTGGGCGGTATCCAGTCGGTCGAGGGTGCCACGGGCGGACAGTCAGGCGGCGATGACAGCGGCGCTAGCGGCGGCAACGGCCCGCGCCCACTCGATGATGTGGATGGCCTGCTGTCCATTCCCGGCTACACGGCAGACGCCATCCGCAAGCTGCGCCCTTACGTGATCGTGCTGCCCACGCGCACGCAGATCAACGCCAACACAGCCAGTGCCGAAGTGCTGGCCGCCGTCATCCCCGGCCTGAGTGTGGACCGCGCCCGGGCGCTGGTGCAGGCGCGCGACCGCGCCTACTTCCGCAACATCGGCGACGTCACCAACCAGCTGCGCGGCCTCGCGCCTGGCGTGGACACCACGGCAGCGGCCAACCTGCTCGACGTGCAGACGCACTATTTTCTGGTCTACGGCATGGCCCGCCACGAGCGCGCGCAGCTTGGTCAAGTGGCGCTTGTTTCACGTGGCGATCCGGTCAACAATAACGCGACCCGTATCGTCTGGGTCCGCCGCATCGACGGAATTCCGTCATGACGGCGCCGCAACACCCCTCTAACTACGGACATTCCGTCAGTAGACAGACCCTAGCCTTCGCCGTATTGTCATCCGCATCGTTCAGCATCGCGGGTCTTGCGCCACCAGCCCTTTCTGGCGGCTTTCCCGGTGATTCCGGTAGCTCGCATCAACACTCTCAATAGAGGAGCGGTTTGACGACCTCCCTGTACGTGCGCCTGCCGCACCGGCCCATTCAATCGCCCGAACGCTGGCAAGCGGGTGCGCTCGCGTCCGTGCCGTTTGCGCTGGTGCGCGAGGAAGGCGCACAGGGCGCCCAGCGCATCCTGCGTGAAGGCACGTCGCGCCCGGACGAGCTGCCCGCCGCCGACCGCCTGATCCTGCTGCTGCCGGCCGCCGACGTCTTGCTCGTGCCCGCCAGCGTGCCGCCGCTGGCCCTGCCCAAACTGCGTCTGGCCCTGCCCAACCTGGTGGAAGACCGCCTGGTGCAGGACGCGCAGCAGTGCCACATCGCCCTGGGCCCACGCCTGAACGGCACCCCCGTGCGTGGCTGGCGTGCCCCGCGTGAGCCGCAATCGCGCACGCTGATGATTACCGACCGCGCATGGGTCCGCTTCATCCTCGACAACTTCGGCGCGCACAAACACCGCACGTGTCACTTGCTGCCTGCGCAGCTTTGCCTGCCGTTTGAAACGCCCGCAGCCGCAGTCCCATCGGCAGACGCCGCCAACGATGCCGAGCGCGCCGAGCCCTCGCTCGACACGCCAGCCGAACCAGCCGCTGCAGAAGCTGCCACGACGATAGTCGCCCCGGCCACCATCGCACTCGATGCTGCGCCGCCGTCCGATCCGGATGCACCCGCTGCCGTCGACATCACCGTACGCACCGGCCCTGCCGAGGGCTACGGCCTGCGCCTGCTGCCGGCCAACGTCGCCAACTGGCTGGCCATTGCACCCACCCCGGCCAGGCTGATGGTGTCGCCCGCCCTGCGCGAGTTGGCGCCGGGTCTATCTGCTGATCCGGCGGCCGCCACCCTCGATTGGGCGGCGTGGACGGCCGGCGCACGCACCGCACTCGCCTCGGGCGAAACCGACCTCTGCCAATTCGACTTCGCCAACGGCGGCATGGCCAGCGTGGACTGGTCCATGTGGCGCCTGCCGATCGCGCTGGCCGTGCTGCTCGTGGTCGTGCAGCTCATTGGCATGAACGCGCGCTGGCTCACGCTGCGCGCCGAGCAGAAGCGCCTCGATACCGCCATGCGCACGCAACTGCAGACGGCCTTTCCGAATACGCCGGTGATTCTCGACCCGCCCGCGCAGATGCGCCGCCAGGTCGAGCAACTGCGCCTGGCCGCCGGCAAATCGGCACCGGAAGATTTCCTGCCGCTGGCCGATCGCTTTGCCCAGGCCGCCACAAGCCTCGCGCCCGACGCCCTGCTCGCGCTGGACTATCATGGCCGCGCGCTGACGGTCACGCTCAAGGACGGCACCGACACCAATGCGCTGCGCACCGCCGCCCGCAATGTCGGCCTGAACATGGACACCGCCGAGGCCCCGCGCGGCGCCGAAGCCACCGTGCCAGGCTCGCGCTGGACGGTCTCCATCGCCCAATAACGACTCCTCCATGGCGACTTCCTCTCCTTCCTCCGCTTCCGGTGCCCGCCGCCTGCCACGCATCGGCGTGCCGGATTCGGTACGCGACGCGGTCACGACCTTCTGGATGCAGCGCGAGCCGCGCGAGCGTCGCATTCTTGCGGGCGGCGGCGCGATCCTCGTGCTGGTCATCATCTATCTGGTGCTGTGGGACCCTGCCTTTGAAGGCCAGCGCCGCATCGAAAAAGCCCTGCCGCAGATGCGCAGCCAGTTGGCCGAGATGGAAACGCTCGGCCAGGAAGCCCGCGGGCTGTCGGCCATTGCCGCTGCGCCGGTGCCGCATGGCGCAGAGCTGCAGCAGGCACTCAACACCAGCCTCACCAACCACGGCCTGAAAGCCACGCGGATGGCGCTGTCGGGTGAGAGCGTGCAGGTGCAGCTGGACAAGGTGTCCTTCGGCGCCGTTGCCGAGTGGCTGCAGGAAGTGCGGCAGGCGCAGCGCATGAAGGTGATCGACGCGAACATCAAATACGTGGGCGCCACCGCCCTGGTCAACGTGACGGCAACGCTGCAAGGCCCCGCCGCCACGAGCCGCTGACGCTGTACCGATGGCAATCGAATCACTACCGCCGCTGCGCCTGCGCCGCCGCGACGCGTCTGAACGTACGAGCCTGGGCTGGCGCCTGCTGTGGTGCGGTGTTGCACTGCTGGCCGTGGGGGTGACAGTCATATCGCAATACCCGGCGGCATGGGCCGCTGAGCGGGTGGCATCGGCCACGGGGCAGCGTGTGCTGCTGGCCGATCCACAAGGCAGTATCTGGCATGGCAGCGCGACGCTGGCGCTCACGGCCGGCAACGGTGGCGCCGATGCAACCGTGCTGCCGGGGCGGCTGTCCTGGTCGGTGGACATGCTGCCGCTGCTGACCGGCACGCTGCGGGCGCACGTGGCGCATGACCGCGCGCTGGAGCAGCCGGTGGCGTTGACGGTTTCGCCGGGCAACTGGCAGGCCGAGGCCGGTGCGATCAAGCTGCCGGCGTCGCTGCTGGAGGGCATTGGCGCGCCGTTCAACACGCTCAAGCTGGATGGCCGACTGCGTGCGCAGTGGACGCCGCTGTCGGGTCAATTTGGCCGTGCGTCCGGACGAGATAAGGGCCAGCCAGACACGGTCCAGGGCGCGCTGACTGTCACGGTTGAGCAGGTATCATCCAGCCTCAGCCGGGTACGGCCGCTGGGTAGTTACCAGGCCGTGCTGTCGTTCGGGGGCGCTGCCGGCGGGCCCATGCAGTTGGCCCTGTCGACGCTGGCCGGACCGCTGTCGCTGCAGGGCCAGGGAACGCTCGGACAGGGCGCGCATTTTGACGGTGTGGCCAGTGCCACGCCGGAGTCGGAACCGCAATTGATTGGCTTGTTGAGCCTGCTGGGCCCGCGTGACGGCTCGCATTATCGACTACGCTTTTGATTCCTAAGCCGGCGCGCGAGCCAGTGTGCCGACAACCATGAACGAGACCATGCACAACGCCTCTTCCCGACTCACCGTCCGCGCCATCGTCCTGGCGTGCTGCGCAACGATGGTGGCCGGCTCGATGCCCGTCTATGCAGCCCCGCCTGCCGGTGCGCCAGCATCCCAGAACGGCAATGCCGCTAACTCCGGTAATCCGGGGGATGAGGTCTCGCTGAACTTCGTCAACGCCGATCTCGAATCGGTGGTGAAGGCCGTGGGCCAGGCCACCGGCAAGAACTTCATCGTTGACCCGCGCGTGAAGGGCACGGTCAACCTCGTCACCGAGAAGCCGGTGACGCGCTCGCAGGCGCTGGAATCGCTGGGCTCGATCCTGCGCATGCAGGGCTACGCGATTGTCGAGGGCAACGGCTTTACCAAGGTGGTGCCGGAAGCCGATGCCAAGCTGCAGGGCTCGCCCACCAGCGTGGGTGCAGCAGGTGCTGGGGGTGCACGTGGCGGCGAGCAGGTCGTCACGCAGGTATTCCGCCTGCAGCATGAATCGGCCAACAACCTGGTGCCGGTGCTGCGGCCGATGATCGCGCCCAACAACACGATCACCGCGTACCCCGCCAACAACACACTGGTCATTACCGATTACGCCGACAACCTGCGCCGCATCGGCCGCATCATCGCGTCGATCGACACGCCGGCCGCCGGCGAGACCGAACTCATTCCGCTGAAGAACGCCGTGGCCATCGACGTGGCCGCTACGCTGCAGAAGCTGCTCGATCCGTCGGCGGGTGGCGGTGCTGCAGCCGGTGCAGGCGCGTCGCTGTCGGACCCGAGCCTGCGTACCTCGGTGGTGGCCGAGCCGCGCTCGAACAGCGTGATGGTGCGTGCCTCCAGCGCTGCACGCCTGGCACAGGCCAAGCAACTGATCGCCAAGCTGGACGTGCCCAATGCACGCCCGGGCAACATCTGGGTAGTGCCGCTCAAGAACGCCAACGCGGTGCAACTGGCGACCACGCTGCGCGCCATCGTGGCGGCCGACTCCACGCTGTCGGCTTCCGCATCCACGGGCCCGGGCGGGCAGAGCGCTGCGCAGGGTGCAACGGCACAGCCAACCGGTGGCAACACCGGCGCACAGAATACGCAAAACACCAACTACGGCAGCGGCTCCGGTTCGGGCAGCGGCGCGGGCAGCGGCAATTCGTCGTTCCGTGCCTCGTTCGGGCAGAACAACACCCCAACCACCGGCGGCATCATCCAGGCCGACCCCGCCACCAACGCACTCATCATCACCGCCAGCGAGCCGGTCTACCGCAACCTGCGCGCCGTGATTGATGACCTGGATGCACGCCGTGCGCAGGTCTACATCGAATCGATGATCGTGGAAGTGACGGCCACCAAGGCGTCGCAGCTTGGCATCCAATGGCTGGTGGGCGGTGGCGGGCCGGGCACGTTTATCGGCGGCGGCACTAACTTCGGCACCGGCTCCGGTAACCTGCTCAATCTGGCCGGCACCATTGCCGCCGTCAGCTCGGGCGGCATCGGCAGTACGGTGGCGCAGACGGCTCTGAGTAACCTGAACGTCGGTCAGCTCAACGGTGGCAACGTGGGGGTGTTCAACCGTGGTAGCGGCCTGGGCGCCATCCTCAGCGCACTGGGTTCGGATGGCTCGATCAACGTGCTGTCCACGCCCAACCTGATCACGCTGGACAACGAAGAAGCCAAGATCCTGATCGGCCAGAACGTGCCGATCACCACCGGCTCGTACACGCAGCAATCGGGCACGGCATCGCAGCCGTTCCAGACCTTCGATCGCAAGGACGTCGGTATCACGCTGCGCGTCAAGCCGCAGATCACCGATGGTGGCCTGGTGAAGATGCAGATCTTCCAGGAGTCGTCGTCGGTGGTGCCGGGCACGCAAGCCTTGCAGCAAGGCCCGACCACCAACGTGCGCTCCATCGAGACCAACGTGCTGGCCAACGACGGCCAGGTGGTCGTGCTCGGCGGCCTGCTGGAAGACAACTACCAAGACGGCGAGCAGAAGGTGCCGGGCCTGGGCGACATCCCCATCCTGGGCGCACTGTTCCGCTCCGAGAACAAGACGCGCGTGAAGACCAACCTGCTGGTGTTCCTGCGCCCAATCATCCTGCGCACGGCCGATGCCACCGGCGCGCTGTCGGACAACCGCTATAACTACATGCGCGGCACGCAGCAGGGCTTTGTCTCGCCCAACATGCTGCCGACCACGTCCGACAAGGACACGCCGGTGTTGCCCGCGCCCGAATCCATGCGCCCAGCCGACAATTACGGCGACATATCGGTCGTGCCGAAGGGCCCCACCGGCACGCAAGTGCCGCCGGGCGCACCGCTGCCGATGCCGCAAAGCACCACCCGCAGCGAACCGCGCCTGCAGAACTTCGCGGCGCCCACCTCGGGCGGCTACGACGGCAACGCGCCAAGGAACGGCGGCTAAAGCAGCCGAGGACAACACACCATGGCAACGACGCAAGCCCTGACCACCGACGTCCAGACGCTGGAGCCGCCCTCGCAATCGGCGGTGCGGCTGGTGCCATACGCGTTCGCGCGTGACGCCAAGTTGCTCGTCGCCCGGCAGGACGTCGACACGCTGGAAGTCTGGGTCTGCCCGGAAACCTCGCGCACCGCGCTGGCCGAACTCACGCGCGTGTTCGGCGCGCTGCACCTGGTGACGCTCGACACGGCCGCCCTCTCCACCGCCACACAAACGGCCTACAACGCCCAGGACGGCAGCGCCGCCCAGGTGGTCGGCGAGGTGGAAGGCGAGGTCGATCTGTCGCGTCTGATGCAAGACATTCCCGCCGTGGAAGACCTGCTCGAATCCGAAGACGATGCGCCGATCATCCGCATGATCAACGCGCTGCTCACGCAAGCCGCACGCGAAGGCGCATCGGATATCCACATCGAGCCGTTCGAAAACGCATCGGTGGTGCGCTTCCGTGTGGACGGCACGCTGCGCGACGTGGTGCGCCCGAAGAAGGCGCTGCACGGCGCGCTGATCTCGCGCATCAAGATCATGGCGCAGCTCGACATTGCCGAGAAACGTTTGCCGCAGGACGGCCGCATCACGCTGCGCGTGGGTGGCCGCCCGGTGGACGTACGCGTGAGCACCCTGCCCACCGGCCACGGTGAACGCGCGGTGCTGCGTCTGCTCGACAAGGAAGCTGGCCGGCTGGACCTCGGCAAGCTCGGCATGGGCGCCGGCACGCTGGCGCGCTTCGATCACCTGATCAACCAGCCGCACGGCATCGTGCTCGTCACCGGCCCGACGGGTTCCGGTAAGACGACCACGCTGTACGCGGCGCTGTCGCGGCTCGACGCGGCGTCCACCAACATCATGACGGTGGAAGACCCGATCGAATATGACCTGGACGGCATCGGCCAGACGCAGGTCAACCCGAAGATCGACATGACCTTCGCCAAGGCCCTGCGCGCCATCCTGCGCCAGGACCCGGACGTGGTGATGATTGGGGAAATCCGTGACCTGGAAACCGCGCAGATTGCCGTGCAGGCCTCGCTGACCGGCCACCTGGTGCTGGCGACGCTGCACACGAACGACTCGGCCTCCGCGGTGACGCGCCTGATCGACATGGGGATCGAGCCGTTCCTGCTGTCGTCGTCATTGCTGGGGGTGCTGGCGCAGCGGCTGGTACGCCGCCTGTGCGTGCAATGCCGCCGTGAAGAAGTGCTGGAACTCACGCCCGCCGAAGTGGAAGCCGTGGCCGGTACGCCGGTTGCGGACGGTGTGGCGCCGGCCGCGCCCGCGCACAAATCGGTGTGGCACCACGTTGGCTGCGAGCGCTGCGGCAACTCGGGCTACCAGGGCCGGACCGGTGTGTACGAACTGCTGACCGTCACGCCTGAGATCCAGACCATGATCCACCGCCAGGCCGCCGAATCCGAGATCAAGGCCTTCGCCATCGGCCAGGGCATGCAGACCATGCGCGCCGATGCGCAGCGCTGGATCGACACGGGCGCGACCTCGCTAGAAGAAGTGCTGCGCGTGACGCGCGACTAGTGCGCGGCTGGCGCGCCATTCATAGACCCGGCCCGGCTGCGCTAGGGCCTGTTGGCCCCTGGAGCCCTCATAGATGCCGTCGTTGCGGTTGATGCTGATTGCCTTGGTGCAAGGCGTGGGTCTGTACCTGTGCGGGCGGTTGTCCAGCGCGCCGATGGCCGACGTACAACAAGCCGTGCTGGCCACGAGCTTCACGCTCCTGGCCTTCGGCCCCACCGCGTACTACCTGTGTGATCGCACCACCGCGCTGCGCCGGCAGGTTGTATTGCTGGCGATCGCAGCGGTGCTGATCGCCGCACTGGCCGGCTACGGCCACTGGATGGGGCAGGCAGGGACGACGTCCGACCGCTTCACCAGCCTCGGCCGCGTGCAGGTGGTGTCGCTCGTGCTGTGGGTGCTGGCACTGCCGCTCATCCAGTTGCGCGCCGATGGCCATGCGCTGACCGACTACCCCGCCCTCTTCCGCGCCAGCTGGCGCGACGCCATCCTGGTGATCGACGCCGCGGTCTTCACCGGCATCTTCTGGGCCGTGCTGTTCCTGGGCGCGCAGTTGTTCGACATCATCGGGCTGAGCTTCTTCCGTGAGTTGGTCCGCAAACCCGCCTTTGCCTGGCCGGCCACCACGGTGTGCTTTGCCTATGCCGTGCAGCTCTGCCGGCGCCATGCAGTGATGGTCGAGTCGATCCAGCGGCACGCGCTGTCGGCGTGCAAGTGGCTGCTGCCGCTCACGCTGCTGATTGGTGCGGGTTTTGTGCTGGCGCTGCCGTTCACGGGCCTGAAGACGCTGTGGGCCACCCGTTATGCGGCCTCGCTGCTGCTGTGGCTGCTGGCGGTGTCGGTGCTCTTCATCAACGCCGCGTATGGTGACGGCAGCGAAGCCCCAGGCTACCCGCGCTGGCTGGCCGCCCTGCTGCGCCTGTTCACGCTGGCGCTGCCGGTGCTCGCTGGGCTGGCACTCACCGCCCTGTGGCTGCGCATCCAGCAGCATGGCCTGACCACCGAGCGCATCTGGGGCATGCTGGTCGCACTCACCGGCTGCGTCTATGCGCTGGGCTATGCACTGGCTGCCGTGCGCGGTGGCGCGTGGCTGGGTGGCATCGGTCGCGTCAACGTGGCCGTGGCGATTGGCCTTCTGGTGGCGATTGCCCTGCTCGCCAGCCCGGTGCTGGAGCAGCACCGTCTGGCGCTGAACAGCCAGCTCGCACGCCTGAGCGCCGGCAAGGTCACCGCCGAAAAGTTCGACTACGATGCCCTGCGCTTCGACATGGGCCGACCGGGCCGCGCCGCACTGGCCAAGCTCGCCGCCGATACCACGCTCGCCAACCATGCCGAGATCAACCGGCGCGCCACGCTGGCGCTGGCCAAGACGCAGCGCTGGGGCAACGGCGCCAAGGCCGCCGACTTCGATACCGTGCTCGCCAGCACCAAGATCTACCCGACGGGCGCCACCCTGCCCGCCGACTTCATCGACTACGCCCGCGCGCACCGCGACAACTTCATCTCGCTCGCATGCCAGCGGGGTGATGCACCCGACTGCGGCCTGATCGTGCTGGACCTCGACGGTGACGGCCAGCCCGAGATCCTGCCCGCCGTGCCGCAATACCGTCCGCAGATCTACGCGCGCACGTCTGCCGGCTGGCAAACGATCGGCTATCTGGAAATCTCCTTGCGCGGCTGCCGCCACGACAGCACCGACGCCGACGCCGCAACGGCCACGGCCGCCAAGCCGCTCTGGAACGACCTGCTCATCGGCAAGGAACGCTGGATGGTCATCCCCGACCGCGCCGCCGATTGCGCCCCCAACAAGAAGCCCTGACCGAACACGATTTGCCATGCCAGCCTTCCGCTACGAAGCCGCCGACGCCGCCGGCAAAACCGACAAGGGTGTCATCGAAGCCGACAGCGCGCGTCAGGCGCGTACGCTGCTGCGCGCCCGTGGGCTCACGCCGCTGCTGGTCGACGCGCTGGGCGCACAGGCCACCAAGCGCAGCGGGGCGAGCTTCGGCAAGCGGCTCTCCGCGCAGGAAAACGCACTGATCACACGCCAGCTCGCCAGCCTGCTGGTGGCCGGACTGCCACTCGACGAAGCTCTGGCTGCGCTGGCGGACCAGGCCGAACGCGCCTACGTGGGCGAACTGCTCGCCGCCATCCGCGCGGAAGTCGTGGGCGGCAGTTCGCTGTCGGTGGCGCTGGCGCAGCACCCGAAGGATTTTCCGGACATCTACCGCGCACTCGTTTCGGCGGGGGAGCACTCGGGCAACCTGGGTCTCGTGCTCACGCGCCTGGCCGACTACATCGAGAGCCGCAACGCACTCACCTCGAAGATCAAGCTGGCATTCACCTACCCCGCCATCGTCACGGTGGTGGCGTTTGCGATCGTGATCTTCCTGCTGTCGTACGTGGTGCCGCAGGTGGTGAGCGTGTTTGCCAACACCAAGCAGAAGCTGCCGACGCTGACCATCGTAATGCTGTGGCTCTCAGACTTCGTGCGCAACTGGGGGTGGCTGGCGGCGATCGTGCTGGTGGCGATCGGGGTGCTGATCCGCAACCTGCTCAAGCAGCCCGCGCTGCAGCTGTCGTGGCACAAGTGGCTGCTGACGGCACCGCTGTTCGGCAAGCTCGTGCGGGGCTACAACACGGCGCGGTTTGCCAGCACGCTGGCGATTCTGACCAGTGCGGGTGTGCCGATCTTGCGGGGGCTGCAGGCGGCGGGGGAGACGCTGAACAATGTAGCGCTCAAGACCAACGTGGAAGATGCGTCTACGCGGGTGCGGGAGGGGACGTCGCTGGCGCGGGCGTTGGCGGCGCAGAATCAGTTTCCGCCTGTGCTGGTGCATTTGATTCGCTCTGGCGAGGCAACGGGGAATTTGCCCGCGATGTTGGAACGGGCTGCACAGGGTGAGGCTCAGGAGCTTGAGCGACGCACCCTGTTCCTGACTGGGCTGCTGGAACCTGCGCTGATTCTGACGATGGGTGTGGTTGTGCTGCTGATCGTGTTGGCTGTGTTGATGCCCATCATTGAGATCAACCAGTTGGTGCACTGATTTTTTGTTTGTGGTGCATCTGGTGTTTCGTCCCCTGCCGGGGCCGACTCACTTTCTCTGTCTTGCCAGAGAAAAGTAAGCAAAGAGAGGCGCGCCCGAGATAGCGACTTCCCCTTGAATTTCTGTCGCAGGGAGGGAGAGGAGGCAAACTCGCTTCGCTCAAACAGCCTCCTCTCTTTTTCCTCCCTGCAACAGAAATTCAAGGCGCCATCTAGGGCAGGGGTAAAGCACACCATCGATTGCCAGTGCGCTACTTCGTCTTGTGTTCCCAATTGCGCGCTGCCAGCCGCCAGCCTCGCACTCGCACTCGCGTTCCGCACCACGCACCACGCACCACGCACCACGCACCACGCACCACGCACCGACCGAGTCCTGACGCTCGCCTTCGTTCACCGTCGGTTTGGCCTTTGATTTTCCTGCCCTTGATGGCGCCTTGAATTTTCGTAAGCGGGCGGAAAAAAGACGGGAAACTGTTTGAGCGAAGCGAGTTTTTCCCGTCTCCGCCCGCTTACGAAAATCCAAGGAGGGGGTCGCCATCTCGGGCGCGCCTTTCTTTTGCTTGGCGGTTTCAAGCCCCAAGTGCAACAGCGGGGTCAATCACAATGCCCTGCTTGGCGCAGTTCTCAATGAAGGCTTCTGCAGGTGTGCGCCAGCCGAGCGTCTTGCGTGGTCGGGTGTTCATCAGCAACGCGATCGCGTCAAGCTGACGCTGTGAGAGCACCGACAGGTCCGCTCCCTTTGGCAAGTACTGGCGCAGCAGGCCATTGGTGTTCTCACAGATGCCGCGCTGCCAGGGGCTGTGTGGATCACAGAAGTAGATCCGGATGCCAGTCGCCTCGGCGAGCTTGCTGTGCAGCGCCATTTCCTTGCCCTGGTCATAGGTCAGAGTCTTGCGCAACTCCTCCGGCAGAGGAGCGAACGCCGCGCTATAGGCCTGCAAAGCAGCCTCGGCTGTACTGCCGTCGATCTTCACCAGCATCACGAACAAGGTGCTGCGGTCGATGAGCGTGCCCACTGCCGAACGGTTACCAGCACCTTTGATCAGGTCGCCCTCCCAGTGCCCCGGAATCAGCCGGTCGTTAGCCTCTGGCGGGCGCACATGAATGCTCACCATGTCGGTGAGCTGCCCACGCCGATCTTGCCCGCGCGAGCGCGGCTTGCGAGCACCGTGCGCCTGCCGCAGCAGGCTGACCAACTCGCGCCGCAGAGCACCGCGTGGAGCGGCGTAGATGGCGTGATAGATCGTTTCGTGCGAGACGTTCAAAGCGGGTTCGCCGGGATGGACACGTTTGAGCTGCGCAGCCACCTGCTCCGGCGAGAAGCCTCTCTCCAAGTACTGGCGGACCTCAGGCCACAGTTTGCCTTGCCGGTGCAGCTTGCGTTCGCGACGTGGCTTACGTCGCAACTTGGAGGCCCGCCGGCCAGCGCGCACCGCATTGTAGCCACCGGCTATCGTGGGGCGCCCCATCGGACCGCGCTCATGTTCCGGTTTCCAGCCGTTGCGCCGAAGCTCCCGGCTGATCGTGCTCGGTGAGCGTTGCAGTGCACGCGCAATCTCCCGCATGCTCCTGTCCTCCAGCTTCATCGCGAAGATCGCGCCACGCTCTTCGGCGCTCAGGTGTTCGTAGTCTTGTCCCATGCAACACATCCTAGATAACGTGTTGCACTTGCTACTTGAAACCGCCCTTACTTTTCTTTGGCAAGACAAAGAAAAGTGAGTCGTGCCCGGCAGGGTACGAAACAGGGATGCACCACCAGGACCAATACAAAACCAAACCTAAGAACGCTTCCCCAAAGCCCCCACCAATATCCCCGCCAGAATCAACCCCATCGCCCCCAAACAACGCAGCACTGACAGCCTCCCCCAGTGCCACAGCAGAGCAAACAATCCCAAACACCGGCACCCCCAGCAACCCTAGCGAGGTCGTCGTAGCCGGCAACATCCGATTGACCGTGGTAACCGCCCAATACGCCAACGCAATCCCAAACACACCACCGTAAAGCAGCAACCCCATCAACGAAGGCTGCCAGTCAATCGACGGCGCACCATCGTGCAAAAACGCCAGCGGCACCAACAGCACGGTCGCCAGCAACGCCTGCCAGAACACCAACTCAAACGGCGGCGTCACCCACTTGTGCGAGCGGACGTACAGAATGCTCGCCGCCCAGCACAGCGCCGCCAGCATCACCAAGCCATCGCCAAACACGGCACGCCCCGCATGCCAATCAAACGTCAGCGGATTGAAGATCAGCAGCAACCCCAACAGCCCCAGCCCGACACCGAACAGGCGCCGTCCGGTCAGCGGCTCGCCGAGCAGCAGCCACGCCCCCGGCACCACCCACAGCGGCGTGGTATACGCCAGCACCACCGAGCGCCCCGCCGGCACGAACTGCAGCCCGAGGCTGACCAGCGCCGAGAACGCCGTCATATGCAGCACCCCGACACTCAGGATGACCGGAATGTCGCCGCGCTTCGGTATTACCAACCGCCCGCGCGACAGACAGATCACCAGCAGCGCAAGCGTGCCCACGGCGGAGCGCAACGCCACCACCCAGATCGGCGGCAGGTACGCCAGCATGGCCTTGCCGACCGGCCAGTTGATCCCCCAGGCCAGCGCGACCACGCCGAGCAGCAGCCAGGCGGTGCGCGCCGGGCTTCCGGTTGTGGCGGTGCCGACGGCGGTGGTCATGGCGTCACTTCTTCTGCGGGAACACGGGCGGTGACTTTCCACTCGCGTACATAGTCCGGCGTACCGGCCGGTGCGCCGTCCACCACCGGCGCGAGCGGCAGCAACGCCATCGGCAGCACGCCCGCCCATACGGGCAACGCGAGGTCTTCTGCGTCGTCCTTCGGACCGCCCGTGCGGATCTTGCACGCGGCTTCGTCCAGCGGAATGCGCAGCACGGTGGTGGCCGCCAATTCCTTGGCATTGCCGGGACGCGCCTCTTTCGAGCGTCCGGGGGCCAGGGTCTCCATGAAAGCGTCGAGCGTGGCGGGCTTCTGCTCGTCGGGCACCACCTCGAACGCGCCGTAGATAACGGCCGACCGATAGTTCATCGAATGGTTGAACGCCGAGCGCGCCAGCACCAGCCCGTCGATATGCGTGACCGTCACGCACACCTGCGCACCGCTGGCCGCCAGCTTGAGCATGCGGCTGCCGTTGGAACCATGCACGTAAAGGTGGTCGCCTTCGCGCCAGCATGCGGTGGGAATGCAATGCACGCCGTGCTCATCGGCAAAGGCCATGTGGCAGACGTAGGCAGCGTCCAGGATGGCGTGCAGCGTGGCGGCATCGTAGTGGCCACGTCGGGCGACACGGTTCACGCGCGTGCGATCGGTGGGCGGGGTGGCAGCAGTGGTCGTCATGGCAAAGCTCCGAATAGGTCATCAATCCGCCGACGATAAGAAAACCGTGGCACCATGCGTAGACCCACAGAAATGCAGAACCTTGGAGCCAGGATGGACTACGGCGTCTTGCTGTCGAACTACGAGCGAACCGCTGCGCGCGGCAAAGCCGAGAGCGGTGCACGACCCTCGCAGCAGCATCGGTTGTACGCTTGCCTGCGCACGGCCATCCTGAGTGGGCAGATTGAGGAAGGCACGCGGTTGGCTTCATCGCGCTCATTGGCGGAAGAGCTGGGCATGGCACGCAACTCGGTGCTATATGCGTACGAACAGCTGGCAGCGGAGGGCTTTGTGCTCAGCCGCCGACAAGGCACGGTGGTCGCACGCGTGGGCCTGCAGCAGGCCCCGACACAAGCGCCGGAAGCGCCGCCTGCGTTGTCGCGCCGCGTTACCGGGCTGGAGCGCCCAAGCGGCGAGATGAGCGATCTGCTGCCCTTCCTGCCGGGTACGCCCGCGCTGGATGAGTTTCCGCTCGCGCAGTGGCGGCGCTGCATGGAGCGGGCATGGCGCCGCGTCGGGCCGGCACAGATGGGCTACGGGCAGGTGGAAGGCAACGTGGCGCTGCGTCAGGCCGTGGCGGAGTATCTGCGCGTCTCGCGCGGCGTGCGGTGCGAAGCCGCGCAGGTGTTCATCACCGATGGCACGCAGAACAGCCTGGACCTGTGCGCCCGCGCACTGGCCGATGCCGGCGACATTGCCTGGATCGAGAACCCCGGCTACTACGGCGCACGCGCCTCCATGCGGGCGGCGGACCTGCGGCTGGTGCCGATCGGCATTGATGCCGATGGCCTCGCCCCGCGCCCCGAAGACTGGCGCGACACGCCGCCCAAGCTGATCTACATCACACCGTCGCACCAGTACCCGCTGGGCTCGGTGATGAGCCTGGAGCGGCGCCTCGCACTAATCCAGCAGGCACGCGCCGTGGGTGCGTGGATCATCGAAGACGACTACGACAGCGAGTTCCGTCACAGCGGTGCGCCGCTGTCTGCGGTGCAGGGCCTGACTGCAGATGCGCCGGTGGTCTACCTGGGCACCTTCAGCAAGATGCTGTTTCCGGCGCTGCGTCTCGGCTACATGGTCGTGCCGCCGGCATTGGCCACCGTGCTACGCCCGGCAGCCGGCGCGCTGATGCTGCGCGGACGCGTAGCCGATCAGCTGGCGCTGGCGGAGTTCATTGAAACGGGCCACTTCACGCGGCATCTGCGGCGCATGCGACGCCTGTACGGCGAGCGTCGCGATGCGTTGCAGGCCGCGCTTGAGCGGCACCTGCACGGTGTGGTGACCGTCTCGGGCGGCGCCGGTGGCATGCACCTGTCGACGCGGCTCGACGCGCCGGTACGCGACGTGGATGTGAGCGTTGCCGCCCGCGCGCAGGGGATGGTGCTGCGGCCGCTGTCGCGCTTCTGCCTGCCGGGCACGCTGACCGCGCAGTACAACGGCCTGGTGCTCGGCTACGGCAATGTGCCCGCCGAAGCGATGGACGGACTGGTCTTGCAGATGCAGCGCGTGATTGAGGAGGTCGCCGCATAGGATCTGCTACGCACCGGGCCCCCAGTCAGACGACCATCCTCGTGGCGGCGGCCAGCTCGGCCAAGCTCCAGCCCGCCCCCAGCAGCACGCGCCGCGTGTGCAGGGCCTCCAGCACGACGTCATCCACATGGTCGCCCAGGTAGCGCAGGCGCTTGTCGCGCACCTCCACATACCCCGATGGATAGCGCCTGGCGAGCGACTGCCACACCCCATGCACCCCGACGGACTGACGCGCGCCGCTCATCAGACACATCCCACCGTCGAGCGCGCGCCGGAATACGGTCGAGGCCAGCCCGCGCCGCTGGTACGCCAACGCGTACTTCGAGTGCGGCGAACGCAGATAGCGATCCGCGCGCTTGTCCAGCTCAATCAGGCGGTTGAAGACCGTGTAGCCGGCCAGGCGGCGCGCCGCCACGTCTTCGACATAGACATAGGTCTCACCATCGGCCTCGCGCGTGTGAATGCGGAAGCCCGGTAGGGTGCCGTCATCGAACGTCATGCCATGCAGCGGCGTGCCGGGCGTCTGCATGCGCTCATACAGCGCGTCGAGTTCGCGCTCGATGTCTTCGTTGTTGAAGTCGACGTCGGTACGCAGGCCGAGCGGCGCAAGCCACCGACGCAGCGATTGCACCATCGATGCCAGCGTCGGCAATGCCAGTGACGACATGGGCAGGGTCAGTACGGTGCTCATGCGGCCTCCGCCCAGTGGCCGCTGATGAGCCGTGCCGGAGGCTCGACCGCCACGATGCGGGCACTGGCAGGCCAATCGTCCATGCGCACGTTCAGGCCTGCGTGAATGCCGTAGCCCGGCCCGGCAACGATCACGCCGCCAGCCTCAACGCCCTCGCCCGCGCGGATGGCGCCGCCGGCTTCGATATCACCCCAGGCCTTGATGCCCCAACCGGCCTCCAGGTGCGTATGCGCGCGTAAGTCAGCGCCCGCGAGAATGCCGTTCGCGCTGACGATGCCGGCCTCGCTGATCACCTCGCCGCCAGCGCGCAGGCCCTTGCCCACGTGCACGCTGCCGCGTACGGCCAGCGCCTCGCCGATGAGCAAGTCGTCCGCCACGTCGATGTCGGCGTCGCAATGCAAGTCACGGTGCACGCGCACCACGCCGCCACAGTGCAGCGCACCGGCAGCCGTCACGCTCCAGCCGACGCGGAGGTCGCCGCCCACATGCACAGTGCCGTCGCAGTAGAGGCCAGCCTTGGCTTCGAAATCGCCGCCCGTGGTGATGGACTCGCCCGCGCGCACACCACCGCCCGCACGGATAGCCTGCCCCGCGCGCAGCACGCCATCGACGTGGATGCCGCCGCGCACGATGATCGTGCCGGCAAAGATGAGCGCATCGGCTTCGATGTCGTCGGCTTCGAGCACGGCATCGGTCGGGCCAAAGTTGTCGAGCAACCAGATCGCATCGGTAATGCGACCTTCGCGCACGAGGCTGTCGAGCAGGTGTTGGTAGTCAGTGCCGTTGTGGCGGTTGCGGATGTACCAGCGATAGCCAGCCGCGCAAGGCTGTTTGGCCTTGATGAAGTTCTGTGTGAGTTCCATGGCGATTCCTGCGCCCGGCAACTTGGCGATCAACGATCAGCCGGCAGATGGCGGACGAACCGGTGCCGGCGCCCATCGTGTAGATGCAGCGCCAGACCAGCGTTAAAGACGGGGAGAAAGCGAAAGTGGCCGTACGGGGCAGAGGCGCCAGATGGGCGGCGCCCCGCACGGCTTACGAAAGCCGGGCGAGCAGGAAGTGCCGGAGGGCAGCGTGCGCGGGCGGGAGGTCATGCCCCGCGCCACAACGCACGCGCGTGCAGGCCACCGGCAGTGCTTGCCGGCGCTGAGCGCGAGTGGGTTGGGTGCGGGACATGGTCTGGAATGGGGTTTTCAGGACGTAACTGCGCAGGATGGCGGCGGTGGTAGGGAAAGTCCAGAGACAAGGTGACGCACGCCCTACTTCTTGACCGAAGTTTGCCAATTCGAATCGCACGCAGCGGCTTCGTCGCGCCACTTTGCATGCGGCGCAACATCCGCGCCGCCGGTCCTGCCAATGCGCCACATCTGTGCCGAAAGCGCCGCAACCTCGGGAAAACCCCGCCCCATTCTTGCTGCGTTGCACGGTGTTGGGAATGTCACGCGGTGCTACGATGCCGCGATCCATCGCTGTCTGCCAGCTTCCACAAGAAGCGGCGCAGGCGGCACCAAAAGAGACCTGCTGCTGGTGATCCCGGCACACCCACACGGAGCACGCATGAATGCCCCTCTGAACGACGCGCTACGCCGCGCGCTCGAAACCGTTTCCCTGGACGACAAGTACACGCTCGAGCGTGGCCGCATCTATATCAGCGGCACGCAGGCACTGGTGCGTCTGCCGATGCTGCAGCAGGAGCGCGACCGCGCGGCCGGGCTGAACACCGCAGGCTTCATCTCCGGCTACCGCGGCTCGCCGCTGGGCGCGCTGGACCAGGCCTTGTGGAAGGCCAAGAAGCATCTGGCCGGGCACAACATCGTTTTCCAGGCGGGGCTCAATGAAGACCTGGCCGCCACGGCGGTCTGGGGCTCCCAGCAGGTCAATCTGTATCCGTCGGCCAAGTTCAGCGGCGTGTACGGCATGTGGTACGGCAAGGGCCCGGGTGTGGACCGCACCATCGACGTGTTCAAGCACGCCAACTCGGCCGGCTCGTCCGCGCACGGCGGGGTGCTGGTGCTGGCCGGTGACGACCATGCCTGCAAATCCTCGACGCTGGCGCACCAGTCGGAGCACGTCTTCAAGGCGGCCGGCATTCCGGTGCTGTATCCGTCGAACGTGCAGGAGTACCTCGACTACGGCCTGCACGGCTGGGCGATGAGCCGCTACTCCGGTCTGTGGGTGTCGATGAAGTGCGTGACGGACGTGGTGGAATCGTCCGCGTCGGTCGACGTCGACCCACATCGCGCCGAGATCATCCTGCCGGAAGATTTCATCATGCCGCAGGGCGGCCTGAACATCCGCTGGCCCGATCCGCCGCTGGTGCAGGAAGCGCGCCTGCTCGACTACAAGTGGTACGCCGGCCTGTCGTACGTGCGTGCCAACAAGCTCGACCGCGTGGTGCTCGATTCGCCGCAGGCGCGCTTCGGCATCATGACCGCCGGCAAGGCCTACCTGGACGTGCGCCAGGCGCTGGTCGACCTCGGCCTCGACGAGGAAACCTGCCGCCGCATCGGCATCCGCCTGTACAAGGTCGGCTGCGTGTGGCCGCTCGAAGCCCACGGCGCGCGCGCGTTTGCCGAAGGCCTGCAAGAGATCCTGGTGGTGGAAGAGAAGCGCCAGATCCTCGAATACCAACTGAAGGAAGAGCTGTACAACTACCGCGACGACGTGCGCCCGCGCGTGTACGGCAAGTTCGACGAGCGCGACAACGCCGGCGGCGAATGGTCTGTGCCGATGGCCAACTGGCTGCTGCCGGCGCACTACGAGCTGTCGCCCGCGCTGATCGCCCGCGCCATCGCCACGCGGCTGGAGAAGTTCGAGCTGCCGTCGGATGTGCGTGCACGCATTGCCTCGCGCATCGCCATCATCGACGCCAAAGAGAAGGCGCTCGCCAAGCCGCGCATCACCGCCGAGCGCAAGCCGTGGTTCTGCTCGGGCTGCCCGCACAACACGTCGACCAACGTGCCGGAAGGCTCGCGCGCGCTGGCCGGCATCGGCTGCCACTACATGACCGTGTGGATGGACCGCCGCACCGACACCTTCAGCCAGATGGGCGGCGAAGGCGTGGCGTGGATCGGCCAGATGCCGTTCTCGGGCGACCAGCACGTGTTCGCCAACCTGGGCGACGGCACGTATTACCACTCGGGCCTGCTGGCGATTCGTGCGTCGATTGCGGCGAAGGTGAACATCACCTACAAGATCCTCTACAACGACGCCGTGGCCATGACGGGCGGTCAGCCGGTCGATGGCCCGCTGTCGGTGCCGCAGATTGCTGCGCAGGTGCATGCGGAAGGCACGTCGCGCATCGTCATCGTCACGGACGAACCCGAGAAGTACAACGCGGCCATCAAGCTGCCCGAAGGCGTGACTGTGCACCACCGCGATCGCCTCGATGCGATCCAGCGCGAACTGCGCGAAGTGCCGGGCACCAGCATCCTGATCTACGATCAAACCTGCGCGACTGAGAAGCGCCGCCGCCGCAAGCGCGGCACGATGGCCGACCCGGCACGCCGTGCGTTCATCAATGACGCGGTGTGCGAAGGCTGTGGCGATTGCTCGGTCAAGTCGAACTGCCTGTCGGTCGAGCCGCTGGAAACGGAGCTGGGCACCAAACGCAAGATCAACCAGTCGTCGTGCAACAAGGATTTCTCGTGCGTGAACGGCTTCTGCCCGAGCTTTGTGACGACCGAAGGCGCGCAGGTGCGCAAGCCGGAATCGCGCGGCACGTCAATGAGCGACTTGCCGCTGCTGCCGCATCCTGAACTGCCTGCCATCCAGCGTGCCTACGGCGTGCTGGTGACCGGCGTGGGCGGCACGGGCGTGGTGACCATCGGCGGCCTGCTCGGCATGGCCGCGCACATCGAGGGCAAGGGCGTGACCGTGCTCGACATGGCAGGCCTAGCGCAGAAAGGCGGTGCGGTACTCTCGCACGTGCAGATCGGTGAACGTCCGGATTCGATCCACGCCACGCGCATCGCCATGGGCGAGGCGGACCTCGTGATCGGCTGCGATGCGATCGTCTCGGCGTCCGACGAAGTACTGTCGAAAGTGCAACACGGTCAGACGCGCGCCATCGTCAACAGCGCGGCATCCCCGACGGCGGACTTCATCAAGAACCCGAACTGGCGCTTCCCGGGCAGCTCGGCCGAAGCGGACATCCGCGCGGCCGTCGGCGACGCCTGTGCGTTTGAAGACGCCAGCACGCTGGCCGTGCGCCTGCTGGGCGACGCGATCTTCACCAATCCATTGGTGCTGGGCTTTGCGTGGCAGAAGGGCTGGATTCCGCTGACGTACGATGCGCTCATCCGCGCGATCGAACTGAATGGCGTGGCGGTCGAGAAGAACAAGACTGCGTTCGAATGGGGCCGCCACCTCGCGCAGGACCGCGATGCGGTGCTGAAGCTGGCGGACGATGCTCCGCGCGTCAAAGCAGATGTCATCGCCCTGCCCTCGCTGGACACGCTGATCGCCCGCCGCGTCGATCTGCTGACTGCGTACCAGAACGCTGCGTACGCTGCCGAGTTCCGCTCGGTGGTCGAGCGTGTGCGTGCTGCTGAAACGGCGGTGGTTGGTGCTGGCCAAGCGCTCACGTTCACCGAAGCCGTGGTGCGCAACCTGTCGAAGCTGATGGCGTACAAGGACGAGTACGAAGTCGCCCGCCTGTACACCGATCCGGCGTTCCTCGACAAGCTGCGCGCGCAGTTCGATGGCGAGCCCGGCCGCGACTACCAGCTCAACTTCTGGCTCGCGCCGCCGATGACGGCCAAGCACGATGAGAAGGGCCACCTAGTCAAGAAACGCTTCGGCCCGAACACGATGCGCATCTTCAAGGTGCTGGCCAAGCTCAAGGGCCTGCGTGGCACGGCGTTCGATGTGTTCGGCAAGACCGAAGAGCGCCGCACCGAGCGCGCGCTGATCGGCGAATACCGTGCGCTGGTGGATGAGCTGGTGAAGGGGCTGTCGGCACAGAAGCTGGCGCAGGCCGTGGAATTGGCGCGCCTGCCGGAAGACATCCGCGGCTTCGGCCATGTGAAGGACGCCAACCTGGCAGCCGCACGCATCCGCTGGAACAAGCTGCTGACGCAGTGGCGTGATCCGGCGGGGGCGCAACGCGCGGCCTGATGGATTGATGGTCGGGGAAGTGCAGCAAGACAACCGGAGGCTTCTGCCTCCGGTTTTTTTTTTGATCACCGCCTTCGCTTACGCATGGCCTTTGACCTCGCAGGCACGCGCGTCGCAACGGATCGGGCGGCGACCTCCCGTCGCCGCCGCGTCTGCGCTTATGGCAATCCCGTGATCTTGCGCGTGAACTCGCCTGTCACGTTGGGGGCTGTCGCAATGCCGAACACTGGATACACGGTGGTCGGGCCGGCCGCAGCCAGGCCCATGTAGTCGCCAAGGAAGTGGCCACGCGCCACCGGTGCATTCAGGATGTTGAACGACGCCGTTGTCAGTCGCTGCTCATTGCCCCAGTTGGCGGGGTTCGTGCACGCGGTCGACGTAGAGCAGAAGAGCGCGAAATAGTCAGTGCCCTCGAAGCCGGCGGGCGTGTTCGTGTCGTTGCGGAAGTCGTAGTAGGTCACCACGACCGTCTTGCCATCACCCGATGCCACCACCGCAGGAATGAATGCCTGCTGCCGGCACGGGTTCGCGGCATTCACCGGCGTCTTGTTGATCATCACCGGCGTCGACCAGGTGACCCCGCCGTTATCCGATTCGGTAAAGACGATGCCGTCGACCGGGATCGACCCCGTGGGCGTGGTGCAGTTGGCGGTCGAAAAACGGGCGTCCTGCCAGGCGAGATAGATGGCGCCGCTGACCGGGTTCACGGCAATGCTGTAGAGAATCGAGGCATCGCGGATCGGCTGGCCGGTGTCCGGCGTGACCACGCCGACCACGGCAATATCGGTGGCGAACGTCGGCGAGCTCCAGTTCGCGCCCTTGTCCGTGGACTTGATGTAGCCGATGCTCAGGCCCGACTGTGTGACGCCGATCGCCGTAAAGAAATCGAGCAGCGTCCCATCCGGCAACACCCGCACGATGTTGTCGATCGTCTGCTTGTTGGTGCCCGGCTGGTAAATCGGGGCCGCTGCGCTCCAGGTGGCGCCGTTGTCGGTTGATCGTGCGAAGAAGCTTGGGCCGCTGAAGTTGAACTTGAAGTTCGGGGCACCGCCCGCCGTGGCGTTGTGCAACTCGCGTGCGATGGCAACGCCATCGTTCTGCGCAAGCAACTGCGCGCCTTCCTTGGTTGCCGGGAACACGCTCAACTGATCCCACACCGCATAGACGTAACCATTCGCGGTCGGGTCTGCGGTGAGCGAGTTCTTGTCGTTGAGTGTATGCGGCGAGCTGCTGCGGACCAGCGTCGCCGGTGGTTGCCATGTCGCACCGTGGTCGGTGGAGCGGCTCACCAGCATTGCGCTGTTGCGTGCCCCAAACGGGGTGGTCGGCTTCATCGGGTCCAACGCCAGCGACATGAAGAAGGCGGTTCCATCCTGCGCAAAGTCGACCCAGGGGTCCGAGGCGCGACGGAACGTTCCTCCCGTACACGCCGTCACGCCGGGTGGGATCGAATTGGCCCAGGTGCTACCCGCATCCGTGGAGACGACGCCCACCAGGCCGCGTGAGCCGCCGTCGTTCCAGCGGTCCTGCTGGTGGCCGGCCAGCAAGCGAGACACGTTGGTCGGGTCGACCGCCACCCATGGCTCGATCGACGTGGATGGAAACAGGGTGCTCCCGAATGCGGTCTCCTGTGCGTGCACATCGTCAGTGGTACACGCGTTGAATGGATCGCCTGCGGCCACCTGAACGAGCGGGCCGAGCACTTGCGCCTGGGCGCCTGGGCCGAGCGCGCAGGTGAGCGCGATCATGCCGCCACCCGCGATACCTAGGGAGATGAAACGGGACAGGCGCCTGCCATTGGTTTTTTTCATACTGTGCCTCGCGAAACCGGTAGAACACGTTTGCATGGCCCCCTTCGCATCACCGGCGCCAGGACTCTCTCTCCGTGATCGGCCGATCCATGTGCGAGAACGACTAGCCCCGCCGCGAAGCCACCCTTGCTGCCGCCCGCCGATAGATGCACCTACACACTAGGTCGCGCTGGCCACCTGTGTATGAAAAGTTCATTGCAGATGCGCGCGCGTCACGCAGCATCCACCGTTCAGTTGATGTGCGATTGGATGTGCGGCAGCGCGATGGAGAACCACACTCACGCGCCTGCGGGCGCGCGGCCCGTCAGAGCGACGGCCTAAGCGATAACGACCGCGTTTGCGTGCATCGCTGAGTACACCGTTGACGCCGTCGCATCAGGGTCTGAGCGACCGGCCCCAGTGACGGGCAAAGGCACAGCGCGAAGCCAGAGAGATCCGGAAAAGGACGAAAGGCTCGGAAGCGCGCGCCCTCCGAGTGCCTTCTTGCGCTGCGGGACACACCGCGCACAGTCGCGCGGCGTGTCGAATCCGCTCACCCCGGCACGATCTGCTGCGCGTAGTCGTACAGGTCTTGCAGGATGTTCTGCGCGCGCACATCGCCGCTCTCAGCGGCTTCGGCACCCAATTGCTGGAGCCGCTCGCCAAAGGCTTCGAAGGTCAGATAACCACCGTTGCCCTCAAACAGGCGCTCGGCACGCAGCTGTTCCCACTGTTCGTATTCCTCTTCGGAGAGCGTGTCGGGAAAGTTGCGCGCGCGATAGTGGAACAGCAACTCCGGCAGGCGTTCATCGGCGAAGTCCGGGTGCAGTTGCGCGAGCTGTTCGCCGCTGAGTGTGCGCAGTTCGTTGAGCGTGCGACGGTCGTCATTGCCGACGAAGCCGCCGTAGAGGTTCTGGTCGACGTCTTCAATCGGCTCCAGCTCGCGGGCGTAGACCTTGCGCCAGGTCTCACGCATGTCCGGTGCGCTCTGGGCGATGTGCGCATGCTGTTCGATCACAGTGAAGTCGATACCCCAGCGCGCGGCCTGCTCAGGCTGCAGCGTCTTCAGATTGCTGATGACGATGGGCGATTTGTTGATGTGGATCGACTTGATGGGCAGGCGCGTGGTGCCTTCGGTCAGATCGGCGGTGCGCGTGAACATGCGCTCGCGGATGGTGGCGACGTCCATGTCGAACAACTCCGACGGATCGAACGCCAGGTCCCACACGATCAGTTCGTTCTTGTTGGTCGGATGCCAGCCGAGCGGCCACACCACCGCCATGCAGCCGCGATCGACGCCATACATGCCGGAGATGTGCAGCAGCGGCTTCGCCGCATCACCGATTTCCGCCAGCACGCGGTCTTTCTTGCGCAGCGCGAAACAGAAATCGAACAGGCGTGGCTGCGCGTTGCGGATCAGGCGCGCCAGCGCAATCGTCGCGCGCACGTCGGACACCGCATCGTGCGCGGCTTCATGCACCAGGCCGTTGGCTTGCGAGAGGTGCTCCAACTTGAAGCTCGGCTTGCCGTCTTCGTGCTTCGGCCACTGGATGCCTTCAGGGCGCAGCGCCCACGTGGTGCGCACCACGTCGAGCAAATCCCACCGGCCGCATTCGTTCTGCCACTCGCGCGCATACGGGTCGATCAGGTTGCGCCAGAACAGGTGGCGCGTGACCTCGTCGTCAAAGCGGATGGTGTTGTAGCCGACGCCGATGGTGCCGGGCGTGCCCAGTTCGCGCTCGATGGCTTGTGCGAACTGGTATTCCGGAATGCCCTGCTTGGCGCACTGCTGCGGCGTGATGCCGGTGATCAGGCACGACACCGGATCGGGCAGCCAATCGTTGGAGGGTTGGCAGAACAGCTCGACCGGCTCGCCGATCTCGTTGAGCTCGGCATCGGTGCGGATGCCCGCAAACTGCGCCGGGCGATCGCGGCGCGGCACGGCGCCGAAGGTTTCGTAGTCGTGCCAGAGAAAAGTTGGGGTGACGGGCAAGGCAACCGCTCGCAGAAAAGGCCAGAGATGCCGGCATGCTAACAGCCTTGCGGATGCCATCCGGCAGCCGGCCAGCCATTGATGCACATCAACCCGCAGCCGGCGGGCGTCGACCAGACTGGTATCTCCCCCAATCAGGAGATGTCCCATGGCCCAGTCAATGAAAGCGGCGGTTGTCCACGCCTTTGGCGAACCCTTGCGCATTGAGGAAGTGCCGATTCCCACACCCGGGCGCGGCCAGATTCTCGTCAAGATCGCGGCCTCGGGCGTGTGCCATACCGACCTGCACGCCGCCGATGGCGACTGGCCCGTCAAGCCGAGCCTGCCGTTCATCCCCGGGCACGAGGGCGTGGGCTATGTAGCGGCCGTGGGCGAAGGCGTGACCAACGTCAAGGAAGGCGACCGCGTGGGCGTGCCCTGGCTCTACACCGCCTGCGGCCATTGCGAGCACTGTCTCTCCGGCTGGGAGACCCTCTGCCACGAGCAACAGAACACCGGCTACTCGGTCAACGGCGGTTATGCGGAATACGTGCTGGCCGACCCGAACTACGTCGGCCATCTGCCGGCGCAGGTCGGCTTTGAAGAGATCGCGCCCATTCTGTGCGCGGGGGTGACGGTCTACAAGGGCATCCGCATGACCGATACGCGGCCCGGCCAGTGGATTGCCATTTCCGGCATTGGCGGGCTGGGGCATGTGGCGGTGCAGTACGCGATTGCCATGGGCCTGCACGTGGTGGCCGTGGACGTGGCGCCCGACAAACTGGCCCTGGCGCGCGAGCTGGGCGCCAAGCTGGTGGTGGATGCCAGCCAGCAGGACCCGGCTGCCGTCATCCAGAAAGAGATCGGCGGCGTGCACGGCGTGCTGGTGACGGCGGTGTCGCGCAGTGCGTTTGCGCAGGCGCTGGGCATGGTGCGACGTGGCGGCACGATCTCGCTCAACGGGCTGCCGCCGGGGGATTTTCCGCTGCCGATCTTCTCCACGGTGCTCAATGGCATTACGGTGCGCGGCTCCATTGTCGGCACACGGCGGGATTTGCAGGAATCCCTGCAGTTTGCCGCCGAGGGGCTGGTACGCGCCCATATCCACCGCGACAAGCTCGACAACATCAACCAGGTTTTCGCCGACCTGAAGGCCGGCAAGGTGGATGGCCGCATCGTGCTGACCCTCTAGGCACCTGTTCATGATCGCGCCCGGCGCGGGGCGAGTAAGCTTTCAGCATCACGTCCGCTCGCTCCACCGCCATGCGCATCCTCTTCTTCAGCAGCCACCGTTACGACGAAGACAGCTTCCGAGTTGCTCAGGCCCAGGCCCTGGCGCGCGGCGGCCAGCACGTCGATCTGGTCTTCCAGCGTGCCCACCTGGACGTGCACACCGCGCCGCTCGCAGCCGGCTTTGAAGTGGTGTGTCCGTTCGTCAACGATTGTCTGAGCGCCGACGTGCTGGCGGCGCTCGCCGCCGCCGGTACACGGCTGATCGCCCTGCGCTCGGCGGGCTTCAACCACGTCGATCTGGCGGCCGCCCAGCGCCTCGGGCTGACGGTGGTGCGCGTGCCAGCGTATTCACCGTACGCGGTGGCCGAGCACGCGGTCGGCATGATCCTCACGCTCAACCGGCGCCTGCACCGCGCCTGCAACCGCACGCGCGAGGGCGATTTCTCGCTGGATGGGCTGCTGGGCTTCGACTTGCATGGCAAGACCGTCGGCGTGGTCGGCACCGGGCAGATCGGGCAGGTGTTCGCGCGGATCATGGCGGGCTTCGGGTGCCAATTGCTGGCGTTCGATCCGTTTCCGCAGACCGCCCTTACCGCATTGGGTGTGCGCTACGTACCGCTGCCGGACTTGCTGGCGCAATCCGACATCGTCAGCCTGCACTGCCCGCTCAACGCCGATACGCACCACCTGATCGACGCCAGCGCGCTCGCCAGCATGAAAACGGGGGCGATGCTGATCAACACGAGCCGCGGCGGCCTGGTCGACAGCCCGGCGCTGATCGACGCGCTCAAGATCGGCCAGCTCGGCCACCTTGGCCTGGACGTGTATGAGGAAGAAGCGGACCTCTTCTTCGAAGACCGCTCCGCCGATGTGCTGCAAGACGATGTATTCGCGCGGCTGCTGACATTTCCCAACGTCATCGTCACCGCGCACCAGGCGTTCTTCACGCGCGAGGCGCTGGCGGGCATTGCGGATACGACGCTCGCCAACGTGGCGGCATGGGCCGCCGGCGCGCCCGTGAACGTGGTGAAGCCCTAGTTACGCCGCCTCGGCCTTCGGCTTGGACAGTTCGCGCTCACCTTCTTTCACGTAGATGGAGTTGCGCGGCTGGGCCAGCACGCGGCGCACCATCGGCTCGAAGAAGGAGAGCGGCAGGTTGTCGTAGTCGGCCATGAAGGCGGCGCCGTCGTATTTGGCGCAGAACTCGGCGGTGCGCTCGAACAGCTCGGGCTGGCTGCGGTATTGCTCGCGCAGGTTGCGATCCAGGCCCAGGTGGTGGAAGAAGTAGTAGCCCTGGAAGATGCCGTGCTTCTCGACCATCCACAGGTTCTCGGGGCTGACGAAGGGCTTGAGGATGGCGGCGGCGATGTCCGGGTGGTTGAAGCTGCCCAGCGTGTCGCCAATGTCGTGCAGCAGTGCGCAAACCACGTATTCCTCGTCGCGGCCGTCGCGGTGGGCCAGCGTAGCGGTCTGCAGGGAATGCGCGAGGCGGTCGATCGGGAAGCCGCCGCAATCGCCGTCGAGCAGCTTCAGGTGTGCGAGCACGCGGTCAGGCAGCGCGCGGGCAAATGGCATGAACTCGGCCGAGATAGCAGCCCAGTCTTCGCGCGTGCCGTGCTCCATGTGGGAAAACGTCGCGCGCGGGGCGGTGTCGTGCGTCATGGGGTGTCTCCTTCGTCGCCTGAACAGATCTGGGGTGCCGCGTCATGGGTGCGCGGCTTGTTATGGATAACTGCGGTGGATAACCACTGTGGATAACTGCTGTGGATAACACTTGTGGATAACTCCGGGCCATTCTCTGCCCGGGTCTTGCACGCAGACTGTCAAGCATTTGACAATGGCTCGATCCCCGTTCGCTGCATCCTGCCGCCATGCCTGCCGAAGCATCCCACGCCGCCCCTGCCCCAACGCCTGCGCAACTCGCGCAGGGCTGGTTACGTGACGCGCCGGCCGAACTGCTGGCCGAGATCGCGCCCGCCGCACGCCTGATCACCTACCCCGACGGCGAATGCATCCACCCCCACGGCGGCCCCGCACAGGGCATGTTCCTGATTGTGCGCGGCCGCGTACGCATCAGCCGGACGACGGATGCCGGCAGCGAACTCGTCTACGGCGTACTGCGCGCGGGCGAGTGGTTTGGGGAAATCGCCCTCATCGACGGCGGCGGTCGTACGCACAGCGCGCATGCCCAGGGGCCGACCACGCTCATCCTGTTGGGCAGTGCCGCGTTTGCGCGCGTGGTGGCCGCCTACCCGGCCGGCATGTGGGCGCTGATGCAACAGCTCTGCCAGCGCATCCGCCTGATCTTCGACGAGTTCGAACACGCCAGCGAAATGCCCGCCGACGCGCGCCTCGCCCAGCGCCTGCTGCAGCTCGCGCGGGCGGGCGATGGCCGTACCGTGGCCGCCAGCAACGAAGAGCTGGGCCGCATGCTGGCGCGCTCGCGGCAGACGATCTCCAAATACCTGCAGGCATGGCAGCGCGCGGGCTGGGTCCGGTGTCATTACCGAATAGTGGAGCTTGTCGATGTGCCGGCCCTGCGGGTGCTTGCGGGCAGCCATTAGGCTGAGCGTCCCCTTCGAGCGGGGCACGCGCAATCCGACGCGCGCCGCTAGAATGATCCGCACCCCGCGCGTGGGCCCGCCCGTGGCCTGCCGCCCACTGCTTCAGCCTCCATGACACCCATGCTCTCGCCGGCCTCACCGGAAGGCCGGCGCCTTGTCTTGCTGCTCGGCCTCGCGCAAACGGTCTCGTGGGGCACGCTGTACTTCACCTTCACCGTCTTCCTTGCGCCGATGCACGACACGCTCGGCTGGGCGCGGCCGTTTCTGGCGGGCGGGTTCTCGCTGGGGCTGCTGGTGTGGGCGCTGTGCTCGTTCTGGGTCGGGCGCGCGCTGGATCGCTGGCCCGCGCGGCGCGTGATGGGCCTGGGCACGATGCTGGCAGCGGGCAGCCTGCTGGCGTGGTCGCTCGTCTCCGGTGAAACCGCCTTCCTCCTGCTCTGGCTGCCGCTGGGCGTGGCGATGGCCACCACGCTCTACGACCCCGCCTTCGTCGTGCTGCGCCAGGCGTTTGGCGATGCCTACCAGCGCCCCATCATCGGCCTCACGCTGATTGCGGGGTTCTCCAGCACGATCTGCATTCCGCTGGCGCAATGGGGTGTGGAGCACATCGGCTGGCGGCACACGCTGCAGCTGTTTGCGCTGGCGCATCTGCTGATTTGCTTGCCCATCCATGCGCGGCTGCGCGTGCGGCCGCCGGTGCATGCGCCGGCAGAAGCGGCCGGTCCCGCAGCGCCCGCGCAGCCTTCCGCGTGGCGCCTGGCGCTTCGCATGCCGGTGTTCTGGGCAGTGGTGCTGGCGTTCGTAGCCGTCGCCCTGACCAACACGGTGCTCGGTGCGCACCTGATTCCGTTGCTTTCCGAGAAAGGGGAACCAACCAGCCGCCAATTGCTGATCGCGGCGCTCATCGGCCCGGCCCAGGTGCTTGGCCGGCTGGCGATGATGCGCTTTCGCCTGGCGCATCCGGTGCGCATTGCTCCGGCGACGTATGTGGCGATGGCGCTCGCGCTCGTGGTGCTGGCACTCTCCAGCGGTCCGCTGTTGATCGTCTTTGCGCTGGTCTACGGCGCAGCCAACGGCATCAACACCATGCTGCGTGCGATCGCCATGCCGGAGCTGGTCTCGCGCAGCCAGTACGCCACGCTCAACGGCCTGATGATGACGCCCGTGCTGCTGGCACAGGCCAGTGCGCCGTGGCTGGGCGCGCTGCTGTGGAAGGCTTCCGGCGGCTATGCGGCAGTCGAGTGGGCGATGGTGGCGGCGGCACTTGTCGCGCTCGGCGCCTTCACCTATGGGTTGCGGCACGCCCAGGCCTGGCCGATGCGCAAAACACCCGAGTGACGCAATCGCCATAGCTCTGACACTACTTTGTACGCAGAAGATTGCTTATAGGAACCTTTACTGACGCAAAAGTGTCTTGAAACATGAGACGTGATGTTTCATTCTCATGCTAAGGCAGCCGACTTCTTGCGGCACCGCCAACGGAGGACGCGCCGTGTCACAGGTTCATCTGGAAGCAAGATCCGCAAGCGAACAACTCCCGTGGACAGTCCACGAGATCGCCTACGGCAACATCGACGTTGCACGCGTGCGCGAGAACCGCACGCTGTTCTATCTCGTGGTCAGCGCCTCGTTTGTCGAGAGCGGCTCTGATCTCTACGCAGGCAATCTTGCCGAGTACTACGCAGATCGCCCCGAAACCGCCCACTGGCTGATCGCCCACTGGGAGCGCGAAGAACTGCAGCATGGCCACGCCCTGCGCCGCTATGTTGAGACCGTCTGGCCCGAGTTTGACTGGGAGCGCGGCTACGCCCGCTTTTTCGACGAATACTCCGTCACCTGCTCGATCGACCAGTTCGAGCCGACGCAGGCACTGGAAATGGTCGCCCGCTGCGTGGTCGAGATGGGCACCGCCACCTTCTACCGCGCCATCGCCCAGGCCGCTACCGAGGCCGACGAGCCCGTGCTGCGCGACCTTGCCAGCCGCATCTCGGCGGATGAAGTCCGTCACTACAAGCACTTCCTGCGCTTCTTCAACGAGTGCAATGCCCGCGAAGGCGTCGGCCGTGCGCGCGTGCTCAAGGCGCTCGCCTCACGCCTGCGCGAAATCAAGAACGAAGATTCGATGATCGCCCTGCGCAACGTGCTGCGCATCGAACGCGATCAAGAAGACGTGCCCGAGGCCGACGTGCGCGCACTCAACTCACGCGTGAGCGCACTGGTGCGCTCGCATCTGCCGATCGACATGGCGGCCAAGATGCTGCTCAAGCCGCTGCGTTTGCGGCCGGTGATCGAACGCTCGATCCGCCCGCCGCTGGTGGCGCTGGTGCGGCGCGTGGTACTGCACTGACCTTCACGCACAGCGCAGACCCAAAGAAAAACCCGGGCAGATGCCCGGGTTTTTCGTTCAAGCCATCAACGCGAGTCGATTAGAACTTGTGACGGATGCCGACCATGGCGCCCATTTGGTTGCTGGTATCTGCCGGGGACGTTGCCGTCGCAGGCACCGTGTACACATCACCCATACCGGCCACGCCCAGTGCCGAACCGCTGCTGTTCTTGGCATAGGCCAGGTTCAGGTAAGCGTCGGTGCGCTTGGACAGGGCATAGTCGCTACCCACAACAAACAGCCACGGATTGCCCGTGCCGCTCGTCTTGTAGTTCTGATAGTAGGCGGTGCCCGTCAGCGTCAGCGCCGGCGTGGCTTGGTAGCCAGCGCCCAGCCAGTACATGTTCGAGCGCGAGGACGACTCGTCAGCAGCCAGCAGGTGGCTGGCGTTGCGCCAGCGGTAGCCTGCGTACAGCTTGGCCGGGCCGTAGACGTACGTGCCGGCGATGGTCGCGCGTTGCACCTTGGCATCCGCCAGCGCAGCCGTGTTGCCGTTCGTTTCGTCATACACCGCGCCGAGCGCGAACGGGCCGGCTGCGTAGTTCAGACCAGCGCTCCACTCACGACCTTGCTTGTAGTTGCCGGCAATCTCTTGGCCGTCGTTGCGCATCGAGTACAGCGCCGAGGCGGTCAGACCACCGAACGTACCGATGTACTTCACGGCGTTATCAGCACGACCGACCATCGCGTTGTCTTGCGAGGCGATCGAGTAGCGTGCAGTCGCCATCGGGTCGTACTGGAGCGCGAAGTCATACAGCAGGTTCTGCTGGCGACCCAGGGTCAGTTGGCCCCACTGGCCTTGCAGACCGACGTAGGCGTTACGGCCGAACAGGCGATCGCCCTGGCCCATACGACCGTCGTCGATGTTGAAGCCGCTTTCCAGGTTGAAGATGCCCTTCAGGCCGCCGCCCAGGTCTTCAACGCCACGCAGGCCCCAACGCGAACCCGACATACCGCCCGACTGCATGGCCGCACGCGAGCCGCCGTTGCCTGGTGCCTTGTTCACCCACTCAACGCCAGCGTCGACCACGCCGTACAAAGTGACGCTCGATTGAGCAAATGCGCCGGCCGAAACCAGGGATGCGGCTGCCGCCGCAAACAGCTTGATCTTCATATCGTTTTCCTTGAAAAACACTATCGCGGGGAATTGCGATGCGGCAATTATGTATCCCCAAGGAATGCATTTAACAATTAACGAGATCAAGCTGTGGCGAATATGAAACCTAAAGCGCTAGCAAAAAATATCCCAGCATTCTCAATGACTTACGAAACAAATAAAATCAGCGTAAGCATGGCTTACATCGGAATAATCCTGAAGTCGGCAAGCTCTAATCCACAAATCAGGAAAAATAATCCGATAGACGACAAAAAATAAAATATTTCAGATCACGTGTTTTCGATTATGATTCGCCCGAAGCTTGAATTACAGTTTCACAGCTTCATATCGACTTTAAAGGCCGCTTGAAAAAGCGGCCTTTTTTTTGCCTGCGCGCATGCCTGCGCACCCGATGGCCTTACAGCTACCGCAGTGTACTGGTGGTGTCGAAAAGATTAGGCGCTCGCGCCGCCGCAGAACGCGTGTCTGCCGGCGCAACGTCGTGCGAGCGTCAGTGGTCAGGCAGTCAGCCCGACCTTTTTGGAGATACGGTGCTTGAAGGTCGAGACCGTCTTCGGCGAGATGCCGAGGCGCTGGGCGATCTCCGTGTTCCCGTAGCCTTGCGCGAGCAGCTGGTTCACGCGCAACTCCCGTTTGGTCAGCGTTGCCAGGCCCGCGCCTTCCGAGGGGCCCATCGCTGCATGGGGAAACGAGAGATACCCGCGTGCGGCCAACAGCAGGGCCGCCGACAGGACAGAGGTGGTTTCCGACTTCTCGACGTAGGCATTCGCGCCGGCCAGGAAGGCCAGCCGCGCGTTGTCGTCTGCGCTTTCCGACGAGATCGTCACGATGCCGATGTCCTGGCGTTGCGCGCGAATCCGCCGCACCAGCTCAAGGCCGTCCAGGCTGGGCAGATTGATGTCGATGATCGCCAGCTTGGGGCGCGCCGAGCGGATCAGTTGCAGCCCTTCCGCGCCATCAGTCGCGGTGGCGACCAGGCGCAGATACGGCGACCCGGCAAGCAGCGCTTGAATGGATTCCAGAACGAGGGGGTGGTCGTCGATCGCGACCACTGAATGAAAGGCTTGACCTACGGAGGACATGGACTGAGGCGCGCACGCTCCGGGGTGTCCCGTCACGTTGCGTTGCAAATGGCTGGCTGATTCCGTGGTGCGAGTGCCTGGGCAGG
Organism: Ralstonia sp. 24A2; assembly: GCF_051783885.1. NCBI lineage: Bacteria > Pseudomonadati > Pseudomonadota > Betaproteobacteria > Burkholderiales > Burkholderiaceae > Ralstonia > Ralstonia sp. 24A2. The sequence goes on from NZ_JBPVZD010000002.1 coordinate 315,064, forward strand.
ACACGAGTTCCGCGACGTACAGGTTTGCACAGATTCACCACCCGACCTTTTACCAACTGCAACGCTTCCTCAATCTTCCGCCACCGTCCCCTGCTCAAGCCAACCGGAACACATCCACCGCGCCGCGCAGCTCCTGGGCCTGTTGACGCAGGCTCTCGGCCGCGGCGGCAGCCTCCTCCACCAGCGCAGCGTTCTGCTGCGTCACCTCGTCCATCGACGTCACGGCCTGATTGACCTCTTCAATGCCCTGCGACTGCTCGCGCGAGGCATGGCTGATCTCCCCCATGAAGCCGGCGATGCGCTCCACACGCGTGACGATGTCCTGCATGGCGTCCCCCGCACCACGCGCGGCTTCGTTGCCGGCCTGGACTTCATCCACCGAGCGGGTGATGAGCGCCTTGATCTCCTTGGCGGCGGCGGCGCTGCGTTGCGCCAGGCTGCGCACCTCGCCCGCCACCACGGCAAAGCCGCGGCCCTGCTCGCCGGCGCGGGCAGCTTCCACGGCAGCGTTCAGCGCCAGGATGTTGGTCTGGAAAGCGATGCCGTCGATGATGCCGGTGATGTCGGCAATCTTCTGTGCGGTGGTGTGGATGCCCGACATCGTGCCGACCAGGCGCTCGACGGTCTGCCCGCCCGCGTTGGCCGCCTGGCTGGCGGACTGCACCATGTCGTGCGCATGCTGTGCGCTGTCAGCGTTCTGGCGCACGGTGGCGGCCAGCTCCTCGATGCTCGATGCCGTGCGCTCCAGGCTGCCGGCCTGTGCCTCGGTACGTGCGGAAAGGTCTGCGTTGCCCGCGGCGATCTGACCCGTGCTGGAGGCGATGGTGGAAGCACTGGCGCGCACCTTGTCGACAATGCCCGAGAGGCCATCGCCGACACCGTTGATGGCGCGCATCAACTGGCCGATCTCGTCGCGGCGGGTGGCGGGCAAGCGGTGCGTCAGATCACCGGCGGCCACGCGTTCGGCCACGGTCACTACTTCGGCCAGCGGCATGCTCACCGCACGGCGCAGCATCCACCACAGGCCGGCGGCCAGCAGCGCGCCCAGCGCCAGGCCCAGCAGCAGGAACCGGTTGCGGGCAGCGATCAGATCGGCCTCCAGTTCATCCACGTAGGCCGTGCCGGCAATCACCAGCTTCCAGTCCGGATACTGCGAGAAAACGGTGAAGCGCTCACGCGTGGTGCCGCCTTCGGTGTCGGCCAGCGTATGGCGCAGGATGCCGTCCTTCTGCTCGATCATCTCGCGCACCCAGGCCTGGCCGGCGGTGTCCTTGCCATCGAGCAGGTTCTTGCCTTCGCGCGCCGTGTTGCGGTCGATCAGCACCTTGCCCTGGTCGGCGCCAGGCTTGCCGTCGATGACGAAGTAACCGCCGGTCTTGCCGATGGTGTGCGCGCGGATCTTGTCCTTGAGCAGCGCCAGTTCGCTGCGCACGTCCACGCCCACGTACAGCGCGCCGACCACCTTGCCAGACGCATCGCGCACCGGTTCGTACTTGCTCATGTAGGGCACGCCGAACAGCCATGCCAGGCCACGGAACGGCTCGCCAGCCATCAGCGCCTTGTAGCTGGGGTGGGCGCGATCGAGCAGCGTGCCGATGGCGCGTTCACCGTTTTCCTTCTTGAGTGAGGTCGTCACGCGCACGAAGTCGTCCCCGGTGCGGGCGAACACGGTGGCAATGGTGCCGCCGGTGCGCGCGAAGAACTTGTCCGGCACGGTGTAGTTCAGGTTCAGCGCCGTGTCGCCGCTCTTGAAGGTGGGCGTGGGCTTGCCGGCCACTTCCACGGTCTGCGCGGGGTCGACGCTGTAGGGGCCGGGGGCGGCATCGGCAAAGGCGGTGAGGAAGCGGTCGGCCTCGGTGCGCATGGCGCCGTCGAAGAGCGCGATCATGTCGCGCATGGCGGCCTCCTGGTCACGCATGGCCGATTGCGCGTTGGCTTCGAGCGTGCGCAGGCTCGAATGCGAGTTCGCCAGCGCAAAGGCACCGAACACCAGCACCAGGGCAATCAGGCCGATGACGGCCAATCGCGTGCCGAGGCTGGCGGCGGGTTCAGAGGCGGAGTGGCGAGGGGGCGTTCGCATTGCTTTTTCCTGGTGATCGGCTGTCGGGTTAACAACGGATCATCGGGGAAAAGCTTGAGCGCAAACGTTTAACAGTCGCCTTTGTCCAACAAACCGGACAGTGTCCGGTGAGCCAGACAGCGGGCAGCCGCCTGCCTAGAATGCTCTGACCGCCCACGCTTTCGCCCAACACAAGCCAGGACACGACATGCGCACACGCCAACCGCTACGCCACGGCATCGCCCTCGCATTCACCGCCGCAGCTTTGCTGTGCGCGATGCCGATCGTCCAGGCCGCCTGCGTAGTGCCGCCGGCTGAGCATACGATCGACCCGCCGGGTTTCTACGACGATCCCGCCGGTTACCAACAAGCCGTCAAACCGATGCGCGCCTACATCGACCGGCTCAACAAAGCCGCCGAGGCCGGCGACTGGGCCTGCACGATCGATCTGCTTGAGGGCTGGGCGCAGGGCGATGCATTGATGGGGCCGATCACCGGCTACCAGGGCTACTACGAGCGCTCGTGGGCAGGGACGGATTTCGCGCTGGTACGCATGCGGGCGCAAAAGCTTGGGCGCCTCGACGCTGCGCGCGCCGCCACCATCGACAACTGGCTCACCCGCATCGCCATCGCCACCCGCGATGCGCAGGAGATCAACAGCCTGCACAACAATCTGACGTACTGGGCCGGGCTCAACCTGGTGGCCATCGGCACGGCGGCACGTCGGGGGGACCTGGTGGACGATGGCATCGCCCGCGTGCGGGACGGCATCCGCGACATCGGCCCGCATGGCGAGCTGCAGCGCGAACTCAAACGCGGGGACCGGGCCTTGCACTACCACACGTTCGCGCTGCTGCCACTGGTGTTCACGGCCGAACTGGTCAGGCCACGCAACATCGACCTGTATGCCGAAAACCAGCACGCGATCGGCCGGCTGGCAGACCTCGTCACGCGCGCGGTGCAGGATCCAAACAGCTTCCGCACCGTGAGCCCCATCAAGCAAGACCTGTTTCCGTGGACCTTCCAGGATGAGCTGTCGTGGATGGAGCCCTACTATGCCAGCCAGCACGACACACGCCTGCCGCCTCTGATCGCCACGCGGCGCGCCTTCCATGAGTGGCGACTGGGCGGCAACGTCACGCAGGCCTGGGGTGTGCCGCTGCCCTAGGGACCGCTGGCATCAACCGCCGCAGCTCAGCTCAACGCGCTGAGGGACCAGCTTGGCCGGGTTGCCTGTACCGAGGTCGATACGCCAGTCGGTGCCGTGCGCGCCGGTGACCTCGCGGCCATCCACAGTTGCACGACAACGTGCGGCGTTGGCAAAACGGATGAACGGGCGCGTATAGCCCGCCACGTCAACGGACAACGAGCGGCCATCTGCGCCGCGCCGCCAGTTCGACAGCCGGCCACTGGCATCGCGCACGTAGGGCTGCGCTTGCTGGGCGCTGTCCAGTGTGAAGCGCGCCGAGCCGCTGGTCAGGTGGATATAGGTGCCGCCGGGGCCGGCCACGTAGCCAGCCACATCGCGCGCATCGGCCAAGCGTGGCGCACCCGCGCCGGTCCAGCGCACGGTACGCAGATCACCATTGCCGCGCACGACCCAGGCATCGCCATCGCGCGCAACGGCAAAGCTGCGGAAGTCGAGCACCTTGTGGATGTAGTCAGACGCGTAGACGGGCATGACCGGCTGCGTGAGCGCCCAGTCATACACCTGCCGCAGCGCAGCCAGCGAGGCCAGCTTGGTGCCTGAGTACATGTGGTAGTAGATGCCGAGCGGCTTGAAGCGATAGGGCTTGTCGGTCAGCTCGAACGTTTCGATGGCGCGCGAGAAGCCGTAGTACGGGCCGTGCCAGAGGTTGGTGTAGATGTTCTCGTTCTGCTCGGGCGCGAACACCTGGAACAGGCCATTGCCCTTGTCCACACCCAATGGGGCGATAGCGGTCCAGCTCGGGTTGGAGCGCGTGATGTACGTGTCGCCGCCGTTCATGTTGAGCACGCCGGCCTCCACGGTCTTCTGCACGGCAATCGGCGGCACCTGGCCGTTGCCGCTCCACAGCAGCACCTTCACGCGCTTGCCCGCCGGCGCCAGCTTGGTGTTGATGTAGTCGATGGAGCCGGCGATCTCGCGGTCGAAGTTGAAGCGGTAGCTGGGGATCTTCAACCCGAAAGCGTCAGCGCCCTCCTCTTGCGCAGCCTGCGCAGACGTGGGTGCATCAGCCGTGCGCAGCCAGTTGAACGGGTGCGAGAACGTGTGGCTTGCCAGCTCCACATACGGCTGCGCAAAGATGCTGCGCGCGATGGGCTCGAGTTGCGGCGTGAGCTTGGGGTACATGCCGTTGGATGCCACCTCGCCCTCGATGATCGACACGGTGGTTGGCACCTTGTAGCGCTCGAAAATCTCTCGCAGCAGCGCCTGGCCGGAGAACTCGCCCGGCGGGAACTCGGTGCGCGAGGCAAAGCCGTCGCCGTCGATATGCACGGTCATCAGGCGGCGACCGTTTTCGGTGGTGGTATCGGGCACCGGCATAGGGGGCAACGCGAGTGCGCGGCGCAGAAAATCCAGCGGCTGGATCACCCAGCGCGCCTGATCCACGTCGGGCATGCGGAACACGCCAAATGGGCGTAACACATAGCCGCCCCACGGCGTGATGGCGGCCGCATCGAAGGTGTAGTCACCCGCGGACAAGCGCAGCAGCGACTGCGCACCCGGCGCCCGTGGGTCGACCTGCACGCCCACGGCATCGCGCCGCTCGGGGTGCGGTTGCAGTTCGAAACCGACCATCGGATCACGCGCAACGATCGACAACGGCCCCGAAGGCGTACCCGGCACGGTCTTCAGACCCAGCGTCTGCGCCGTTGATGCATCCATGTTCAGGCCAAACTCGTTGAACATCGCCACGCGCACACCGGCATTGATGGTGCGCTTGAGCCATGACGCCCAGGCGCCAGGGCGCGGTGAATTGGCATCGAACCACGTGACCACGCCGGCGTAGCGGTCGGGTGTGACGGTGGGCAACGGCTTGTACCCATCGGCAAACTCAACGCGATAGCCGAGGTAGTTGATGGGCATGGCCAGATAAAGCACGACTGGCAGGGTATTGGTGCTGGTACCGGGCTCTTGCGGCTCGACCAGCAGCACGCGGCGCGGCATGACTTCCAGGCGACCGATGCCGATGAAATCCGCGCCGGGCGTGGTGGCGTAGCTGGTCACGCCTGCGGCGCGCGCCACGTTGGCGGTCTCGCGCAGGCAGGTGCGGTTGTAGCTGGTGCAGTAGTCCAGTGCGACAGCGGGCAGGTGGTATTGCGTGCCGATGCTGCGCAGCGCGGCGATGCGGGCCGTGCGATCGGCATCGTTCACGTCCTGCAGGCCTTCGCCACCGCCTGTGCGCTCACGCACGAGGCCGGGCGTGACCACGCCAGACAACTGCGGCGCCAGCGTATCGAGCCATGCGGTACCGCCCGCAAGCAGCTTGGCCTGCGGTACACGTGCATGCAGGGCCTGTACCAGTGCGGCCACCGCATTGCCGGCGCCCGGCGTTCTGGCCGCGAGCGTATCAAGCCCATCGAGCAGAAAGCCCTGATAGCCCTGCGCGAGCAACGGCGCAACAACCTGATCGATCACATTGGCTGGCCACGTACCGTCGCGCATCGCCTCGGTCTGCTGTGTCAGGTCCACGCGCGCCAGCCACAGCGTGGGCGATGGCTGCTTCGGGTCGAACGTGCCGGCCGTTGCCGGATCGAGCACCACCCAATCGAAGGCCTGCAGTTCGGGGGCCGGCACATCGCGGCCGTAGTAGAAGGCGATCTGCGGGTCCGGGGAATCGGCGGGCTGTGCATGGGCCGCAACGGCCCCGAACGCCAACGCGACGACACCCAGCCACGCTGACCAACGCCCTTGCCGATTGCTGCTCACCGCCTGCCTGCCCTGCATCCCAACCCTCGAAAGTCGATCCGACTTCCATTGTGTCGGGCTGGCATGCAATTGCAATGTTTCTTGCGAAGGCGAAGACCCGCCGAGGCGCTTTGGCGACACATGGCGGGCGATTCACAGCCTCAGTGGCCGACCACCGTCTAGCCAGGAAACTCTGCGCCAAAGGCGGTCTCCAGCGGATTGGCGGTCGCGACGGCCGAGGTGTACGTCGCGGTCGTCGTGCCGGCGTTGTACGCCAGCGCTACCGCCCAGCCCGCGTGGGCCCGGTTGACGTTGTCTCGGGCGGCTTGTGCTGCCAGTTGGCTGGGGCCGTTGCTGGGCTTGGTTCCGTAGACAGTGCAGGTGGACATGGCGGTCACTCCAATCGGTGGATGGAAGCCGCTGACACCTGGGCGAGAACACGCTCGGCACGCACCAGCGACACGGCCAGCGTAAAAGCCGGGCCGGTGCGCGGGAATGGAGCATTCGTCAGGGCCGACAGCCTAGAACGCCGACTTCACCACCCCGCCATCCACACGCAGCGCTGCACCCGTGGTGGCGGCCGACAGCGGGCTGGCAACGTAGGCGACGAGGTTTGCCACTTCCTGCGGCGTGGCAAAGCGCTTGATGAGCGACGTGGGCCGCGCGGTCTCGAAGAAGGTCTTCTCGAACGCCTCGAAGCTCTGACCGCCCGAGAGCTTGCCCACGAATTCATCCACGCCTTCAGAACGCGTCGGCCCCGGCAGCACGGCATTCACGGTGACGGCGGTGCCTGCGGTCACTTCGGCCAGCCCGCGCGAGAGGCCCAGCAACGCCGTCTTGGTCACGCCGTAGTGGATCATCTCGGCCGGAATCTGCACGCCGCTCTCGCTGCTGATGAAGATGATGCGGCCCCAGTTCTGCGCCTTCATGGCACCGAGGTAGACACGCGAGAGCCGCACGCCGCTCATCACGTTCACGTTGAAGAAGCGCAGCCATTCGGCATCGTCGATCTCTTCAAACGGCTTGGGGTCGAAGATGCCGAGGTTGTTGACGAGCACATCGACCTTGGGAAAACGGGCAACCAGCGCCGCCACCTGTTCGGGCGCAGACAGGTCTCCGGCAAAGGCTTCGACATGGGCATCGGGCACCTCGGCGCGCAGGCGGTTGATGGCGTCGGACACCGAGGCCTCGGTGCGGCCGTTGACGATGACGCGGGCACCTTCGGCAGCCAGTGCTACAGCAATGGCATAACCGATGCCCTTGGTGGACCCGGTCACGAGGGCGAGCTTGTTCTGAAGATGGAGGTTCATGGCAGTAAAAAATGGAATTTGGAGGAGGACGGGCACGTCGCGCCACTTGGGTTGAACCTGCTGCGGCCCCGACGTTTCAACCATGATACGAACCACCCCACCCCTTGGCAGCCGCAATCGTTTTGCAGCGGTATCCAATGTGATTTGACGATCGGCCCTGGTGTCGATCCCGGCTTGACGGCCTGGGCAAGCGACGATTAGTGTGCAATGAAGCACGCTCGGCGTTACGGGAACGCATGGCGAGCCTTACAAGCCGGATCACCGGTAGAACGGGGAGCATCACCATGAACACCGACGTACAAACTCCACCAGAGGCCACCGCCGCGAGCAGTGGCATGGTCGAAGGCGCCTACCAAGTCGACACCATGGATCGCGACACCAACGTCGGCCGACTCGTGCATCGAGTCCGGCATGCGCTGGTAACGCATATTGACGGTGCGCTGGCGTCGATTGATCTGACTGCCGCGCAGTGGATGGTGGTCATCTACCTGGCAGAAGACCTGGCCACCACGCCGGCCGAACTCTCGCGCCTGCTGCACTACGATCCGGGTGCGATGACGCGGCTGATCGATCGGCTGGAGAAGAAGAACATCGTGAAGCGTGCCCCGAGCGACGCCGACCGCCGCTCGGTGGTGGTCTCGCTCACGGAGCAAGGCCGCGCGCTGTATCCGGAGATCCGGCCCTTGATCATCGATGTGTTGAACCACTTGCTGCGCGGGTTCTCGCAGGCCGAGGTCAAGCAACTGGAAAACCTGCTGCTGCGCGTGCTGCACAACGCCTGAGGGCGCTGCGCAGGACAAACGGCAGGGTGGTCAGCCGACGGTGCTGTCGGCGCGCAGTTGGTCGCGCTGGCTGCGCAGTTCGGCCAGCGCAGCGGGAGCATCGGCCGGGATCGTGCCGGCCTGTACCAGCGTGGCTTCGAGCGTGCGGGCCTGCTCGGCAATCGCCGCCTGCTCCACCGTCAGCGCTGCGCCCTTGATCCGGTGCGCCACGTAGCGCGCCGCGGCCGGGTCGCGTGCATCCAGCGCGTGAGCCAGGCTTTCCAGATCGTCATCCAGCGAATCCAGATAGATCGACCACAGGTCGCGGCCTTCGCCGGCCAGGGCGGATGCAGCCGCGCGCGGCGTACGCTCACTGTCGTCATGGCTGCCGACGTCGCACCACAGCTCGATCATCTCGCGCAGCGCATCCAGGCGGATCGGCTTGGTCAGCATGCCGTCCATGCCGCTTTCCATCACGCGCTGCTGGTGCGCTTCGTCAACGGCGGCGGAGATGGCGAGGATGGGCGTATGTGTGCCTGCATCTGCCTCGCGTGCACGAATACGTGCAGTGACCGTGTAGCCGTCGATGTCGGGCAGGTAGCAATCCATCAGGATGAGGTCAAACGCGTGCGCGGCGAACTTCTCCAGCGCCTGTGTCCCGTCGGCGGCGAGGTCGACATCGCAGTCAAGCGCGTGCAACTGGTCTTCGATCACCATCAGGTTGGTCGGCTGATCGTCCACTACGAGCACGCGCGGGCGCAGCTTGCCGGTTTGGGCAGACACAACCTGGCGCGACTCGGTGTGCGGTACGGCATCGGGCAACCCGACAGGCTCGGGCGCGATCGTGGTGGCGCGTTCGGCAACGGGGCGTACCGCCACGGCGTGTGCTTCCTCCACCGTCGCCACTGCCGCCGGAAGGGTAACGGTGAAAACCGTGCCCGCGCCCGGCGTGCTCTGCACCTCAATGCTGCCGCCCATCAATCGCGCGAGTTCACGTGCGATGGACAAACCCAGCCCCGTCCCGCCAAAGCGCCGCGTGGTGCTGGAATCGGCCTGCTGGAACGCCTTGAAGATGGTGTGCTGATCCTGCTGCGCAATGCCGACGCCCGTATCGGCCACATCGATAGTGAGCGTACCGTCCATACCCTGCCGGGCCGCCGGCACGTAAGACATGCGTACCGTCACGCCGCCCTGCTCCGTGAACTTCACGGCGTTGGACAACAAGTTCAGCAAAACCTGCCGCGTGCGCGTCGGGTCAATGCGCAGGCACAGCGATGGATCAACGCCGCTCATGAACGTGAGTGCCAGCCCCTTGCGCTCGGCACGCCAGCGCACCACATCCAGCGCTTCGTTGATCCACGGCAGGATCGATGTCGGCAACAGCTCAAGCTCGACGCGTTTGGCTTCCAGCTTGGAGATGTCGAGCACGTCGTCCAGCAGCACCAGCAGCGTCTGCGAGGCGGTGGTCGCCACGTCGGTCAGGCGCTTCTGTTTATCGTCGAGCGGCGTGCGCTGCAGCAGTTCGACCGATGACAGGATGGCGTTCATCGGCGTACGGATCTCATGGCTCATTACAGCCAGGAAGCGTGCCTTCTCCCGCTCGCTACGCTCGGCACGCTGGCGCTGCACGCGCGCACGCCATGCCAGGAAGAGGATGCCGACAATCGCTGCGGCCACCAGCGCCAGCTCACGCGCCCGGTAGCGCAGGATCGATCCGTACGAAGGGGCGCCGTAGTCCACCACCTCAAGCCAATGCTGTTCGATGGCGTCGGTTTCGGCCGCTGTGAGCGCATGCAATGACTTGTCCAGAATCGAGCGCAGCAGTGGCTGATCCGCACGCACCCCCATGTGGAGCGGCACCGGCAGGTCGCTGATGACGCCCGAGATATGCAGCGCGTCGACAAAGCGGCGACGCAGCAGCGGTTCGGCGGCGTAGTTTGTGGCGGCCGCAACCTCCGCCGAGCCATCCGCCACTGCTTGCAAGGCCGCGTCCGTCGACTCGAACAGCAGCAGGTGGCTGTGCGGCAGCTTCTCGCGCATGAGGATCTCGGTGGCGCCACCACCGATGAGCGCGACCGTCATGCCATCCAGTTCGTTCAGGCGGAAGATCGGGTGCTGCGTGGCACGAGCCACCGCCAACGTGGCGCCCATGAAGTAGGGGTCCGTCAGCAGCAGTTGCTGCTTCAAACCATCCGATGGGGCAAGCGTGGACAGGCTTGGCAGCAGGTCGACTTCGCCCTTGGAGAACGCTTGGCGGCTTTCGCCCCAGTTGTCGATGAACACGGGCTTGAAGCGCAAACCGCTCACGCGGCTGATCGCCTCCAGATAGCTGGAGGCCAGCCCCTTGATCTTGCCTTGCTCGACGTACTCGAAGGGCTTCCAGTTCTCTCGGTACGCAACGCGCACCACCGGGTGCTGCGCCATCCAGGCGCGCTCTTCCGGCGTGAACTGCGGCGCCTGTTGTGCCGTCGCCCCAAGCGGCCATGCTGCAATCGCAAGCAGCCAACCGGCAAGGCAGCGTGCAAGACGCCGCCCGGCGCTCACTGCCCCTCCAACTCGTGCTTGATCTTGAAGAGTTCGGTATCGGTGCGGATGCCCAGCTTGCGATAAGCGGATTGCTTCTGCGAGCTGATGGTCTTGATGCTGCGCGCGAACTTCTCGGCAATATCGGAGACGGACATGCCGTCCAGGCAGCAGCGCAGCACTTCGCGCTCACGCGGGCTCAACTCGGGGCGGTCGACCAGCGCGGAGAGCGCATTGCCATCGACCGCAGACGTCGGGGCCGGCGCATTGGCGGCCAGGGCATCGCGCTCCATCTCGGCGGCCAGCGTGGCGTTCAGCCGCTTGCCGCCTGCGGCCACGGTGCGGATGGCTCGTACCAGTTCCGACAGCTCTTCTTCCTTGCCCACAAACCCGCGCGCGCCGGCATGCATGACCAGCCCCACCGTCGCCTTGTTGTGATGCGCAGACGCCACCAGGATCTTCAGCTCCGGGTAGCGCACGCGAATCAGGCGGATCAGGTTCAGCCCGTCGATCTCGGCAGGCCCGAGCGAGTAGTCCATCAGCAGGATGTCCACCTCGACGGTGCTGTCCTTGAGTGACTGCACCACCTCCCGGCCCGACGCGAACATGCCGCTGACCTCGATGTCGGCCTCCTGCTTCAGGCGCGCGGCCAAGCCGTGGCGGACGACCGCATGGTCATCCAGCACGACCACGCGGATCGGTCGGGTCGCGGTCCAGTTCATGTTGGCAAATTCCTATTCGACTTGTTTGGGACGGCTGCGCGGGTGCTGACTTTACTGCGCCGCAAGACTCGGCGTTGCGACACAGATTTGAGACGCCGTTGGTCGGTCTCCGATTGACACAATCCAAGACCTTAATGCCAGAAGACGACACAAACGATCACAAATTTAATGTCTTATTGTCTGTGATAACCGCGATGGACACCAGAAGTCGTGCTCAGGCGAGCGCCGCGTCGATGCGCGCCCGCGTGCTGAGCCGCGCGCGCTCAAACACCGTCATGTCCCCCATCAGGAAGGCGACGTTGGCATTGGAGCGGAAGGATTCGATCTCGAAGACGAGCTGCTCGACGTCCAGATCCGCGCGCAGTTCACCGGCGGCCTGACCGGCGACGATGGCCTCGCGAAAGCGCGCGCGCACCGCCTCGCGATGGCCGCGCACGCGATCCTGGATGGCGCCGGGGCGGGCACGGTATTCGTAGCTGACGGCACAGACGAAGCACCCGCCCGGCGACTGCCCGCCCGCGACGTAGTCAAACCAGCCCTCGGTCAACGCGCGCAGCCGGGCAAGCGGGCTCTCCAGTGCCAGCGCTGGCTCCACCACCATGTTGCGGTAGTGCACGACGCCTGCATCCAGCGTGGCAAGCTGCAGCGTTTCCTTGTCGCCAAACAGCACCTGGATGTTGCCCTTGCCCACGCCTGCATCGGTGGCGACGCGGCCAATGGTCAAACCCTCCAGCCCCTCGGTGGAGGCAATGGTCGTGGCGTGCTCCAGCACCTGGGCGCGCGCGCGTTCGCCGCGCACGCGCCGGCCGTCGGTCTCGTTCATGGTGATGCCCTCTGTGTTTGCTAAGCCCTATCTGTGAGTAAGGTCAACGCAATCGGACCTTGACGCGGGAGAATCGCTCCCTAGTATACGTACGACCGTATATTAATGATTGAGATCAACCCATGTCAACGGAATCCCTCGCGGGTGGCCTTGCAGCCACGTCAACCTCACCGGCACGACGCTGGCCTGCACTGGCCGCACTGCTGACCGGCAACTTTGTCACCATTCTCGACCTGTTCATCGTCAACGTGGCGATTCCGGACATCCGCACCGGGCTGCACGCCAGCTTTGCTGAAATCCAGCTCGTGATGGTGGGCTACAGCGCGGCGTATGCGGTGTTCCTGCTTAACGGTGCGCGTCTGGGCGACCTGTTCGGGCGCAAGCGCACGTTCCTGGCAGGCATGGCGTTGTTCACACTGGCGTCTGCCCTGTGCGGGCTGGCGACGAGCGCGTGGATGCTGATTGCCATGCGCGTGGCGCAGGGCCTGGGCGCCGCCATTCTGATGCCGCAGGTGATGGCCACCGCGCGCGTGCTGTTTGACGGCGATGAGCGCCGGCGCGCGTTCGGGGTGATGGGCGCGGTACAGGGCGCAGCCGCGTCGCTGTCGCAGCTCGCGGGCGGCTGGCTGATCGCGCATCCGCTGGCAGCGGACATTGGCGGCTGGCGCATGGTGTTTCTGGTCAACGTGCCGATCGGCATTGCGGCGCTGCTGGCGGCGCGGGCGTTCGTCGCGGAGTCACGTGCGCCGGTGGCGGCGCGGCTGGATGTGCACGGGGCGATGGCCGGTGCGGTGGCGCTGGGCATGCTGCTGGTGCCCATCATGCAGGGCCGCGAGTTTGGCTGGCCGTGGTGGTCATGGGCGGTGCCGCTGGCGTCGCTGCTGGTGTTCCGGCATTTCGTGCGGTATGAGCAGGCGCTGTCGGCGGCGGGCCGCGTGCCCATCATCGAGATCGCGCTGTTTGCCAACCGCAGCTTCGTGATGGGCGTGCTGGCGATCTTCCTCGTCTACACGGCCATCAGCTCGTACTTCCTGGCGCTGACCGTCCTGCTGCAATTCGGCCACGGGATGACCGCATTGTCGGCGGGGATGGTGTTCACGCCGGCGGCCATTGCGTTCTTCACGGGCTCGCTGTCAGGGCCGCGGCTGGCCGAGCGCATGGGGCAGCGCGCACTGCTGCTGGGCGTGGCGATCTTTGCAGTGGGGCTCACGCTGTCGGCCACGGTGGCGCAAGCGGGCGGCCCGCTGCCGCTGCTGATGGTGGCGCTGGTGCTCAATGGCTTTGGGCAGGGCATGGTGCTGCCGCTGTCGCTCAACACGATCCTCAGCGGCGTGCAGGCCTCACAGGCCGGCATGGGCGCCGGTGCGGTAGCAACCATGCAGGCGGTCGGCAATGCGGTGGGCGTGACGGTGGTGGGGGTGCTGCTGTTCTCGCTGCTCGGCCATGTGGAAGGCGGCGGTACAGCGGATACGGCGGGCTCGGTCGAGCACGTTGCGCGCTATGGCCACGCCTTCGCCCTGGCAACGCTGTACAACGTGGGTGCTACGGTGCTCGCCTTCGTGCTGTTCTGGCGTGCGTGGCGCCGGCACGCCTGAGCGCCCGTCGCGCTTACTTGCGCTTACTTGCGCTTACTTGCGCACCCAGCCGCGCCGCACCGCCGGTGCGAGTACCACGCCGTGCACCGCCAGCCCGAGGCGGTGCAGCGGCTCCGACAATGTGTGCGCCACGCGGCCGCTGCACAGCCAGGCACTCAACGCCGACACAGCGGCCGCACCCAGCATGTCAAACGGATAGTGCACCCCCAGGTAAATGCGCGCCCAGGCCATCGGCACGCCCAGCAGGGCGAGCCACGCGCCCACGCGGCGCAGGCGCGCATGCCACATCAGGCTGAACGCGACCGTCCACCACACGGTCAGGTGGTCGCTCGGGAATGATGAATCCGCCACGTGCGGCAGCAGGTTGGTCCCCAGGCTGATCTCGAACGGCCGCGGGTGGTACCAGACCAGGCTGAAACCCGCGCTGATGAGCAGCGCCAGCCCAGTGGCCAACGCCGTCTGCAAGGCATGGCGGCGCGAGGCCGGTTCGCCCCACAGCCAGCAGGCCACGAGCGTGAGCGGCGCCAGCCAGATCATGCATTCCGCAAAGAACATCGCCAGCCAAACCGTGGCGGGGGCGGGATCAGCCGGGGCGTTGAGCCAGAGAAACAGGGTGTGATTGAGTGATTCCATGCAGCTTCGGCCCATGGGCCAGGTTGATTCGACAGCTGTGCTTTGTCCCTCGCACAGTAAGGCGCGTTCCCTTCAATTCCCTTGGAACGGGTCTGTATGCAAGGCTATGCCGCCGGACTTAGGTGAATCACAGGGATACCCCGATCGTTGCCTGGGCTTTTCGCCCCGTCGGCCGCTGCCTATGATGGAGGCACACAGGCAGCACACACCCATCGCCGATCACCACACCGGCACCGCTGGCGCACACAGCGGGCCAACGGCCGATCGGACGCTTACAACCAAACCGGGGGTTGGATGGAAAGTTTCCTGATCCAGCGGGCCACGCGCCGGCAATCGGCCGCTGCCGGCGTGATTGCCTTGCTGATCCTCCTGACACTGGCCGTGGCTGCGCCTCGGGCCAGCTTGCCGTGGCCCGCAGTCACCCCGTTCATGCCGATGTGCGCATTGACGGTCTTCACCACCGCCTGCATCGCAGCCTTCCTGCTGGGGGCACAGTTCACCGTCACACGCCAGCCCATGCTGGGCGCGCTGGGCGGCGCCTACGCCTTCACCGCGCTGGCCGTGGCGCTGCAACTGCTGATGTTTCCGGGCGTGTTCTCGCCCACGGGCCTGTTCGGTGCCCGCCCGACCAGCTCGGTGTGGATGTGGGTGTTCTGGCACGGCGGGTTTCCGCTGTTCGTGACCCTGGCGGTACTCACGCGTGACCGGTTCTCGCGCGACACGGTCTCCTCCCGGCACGTGAGGCTGTGGACCTGGCTGTTGATCGGTGGGCCCGTGGTGGTGGGCGCCCTGCTGTGTGGCGTCGCCCTGATGGCCGATCTGCCGCCGCCGCTGGAGGCATCCAACGGGGGGGCGATCACCAGCAACCCCGTCGCGGTGGTCCTATGGGCGATCAACGCCATCGCCGTGCTGGCGGTGCTGGCGAGTGGCCGGCTGCGCGCCGTGCTCGATGTGTGGCTGGCGATTGCCGCGCTGGCCTGCTTTACGGATACGAGCCTGAACCTGCTGAGCGCCGATCGCTTTACCGTCGGCTGGTACGTGGCGCGGCTGTTCAGCATGTTCGCGCCTGGGGTGCTGGTGTGCGTGCTGGTGTGGGAAGTCACAGCACTGTACCGGCGGCTGTTCGAGGCGCATGTGTCGCTGCGGCAGGCGTCCATGCACGATGCGCTCACGGGGCTCTACAACCGCAGCTACTTCAACGAGCAGATTGGCGCGCGCGTGGGCGCGGCAAAGCGCAATGGGCAACCGCTCTCGCTCGTCATGATGGATGTGGACCACTTCAAGCGCTACAACGACACCTTCGGCCACCTCAAGGGCGACGCCTGCCTGGCCGCCGTGGCGGCAGCACTGTCCGGCGTGGTGCGCCGCCCCGGAGATTTCATCGCCCGCTACGGCGGCGAAGAATTCGTCATCGTGTTGCCCAACACCGCCCCGAGCGATGCGCAAGCCTTGGCCGAACGCGCCCGTGAAGCGGTGATGCGCCTGCGCATAGAAGCCGTCGCGCCTTCACGCTACGTGACGGTCAGCGCCGGTTGTGCCACCGCCATGCCAGACAGCGACATTGTCCCCGTCGACACCCTGGTCGAGACCGCCGATGCCGCGTTGTACCAAGCCAAGGCGGCAGGCCGCAACCTCGTCATCAGCGCGCAAGCCATGGCCGCGGCGGTGATGTGACATGGATTGAGGCCGCCATGACACGTCTGCGCGGTTACATGCTGGCCGTTGCGCTGGCCTTGCCCCTGCTGGCCAACGCGCAAGTCGATACACAAACGCTGCGCGCCGCTGCCTCACGCGCACCTGACCTGAGCTTCCCCGACAAGGTCAGCGAGCTCGGCTTCTTCACCACGCCGTCCATGGCGCTTTACAAGCCTGCGGGCGATGGCCCCTTCCCTGCCCTCGTTCTGCAGCACCAGTGCGGGGGACTCGGCCACGGTAAATGGCAGAACCAGGCGATGCTCGAATGGGCACGCCGCGCCGTGCGCCACGGCTACGTGGCCCTGGTGATCGACAGCCTCAGCCAGCGCGGCGTCGAATCCGTCTGCATGGGCGCCCAGGGCGGCGTGACACCGATGCGTGGCGTACGCGATGCCCTGCAGGCGGCGGCGTATCTCAGCAAGTTCGACTTTGTCGACAAGGTGCGCATTGCCCACGCCGGCTACTCATGGGGCGCGATGATGGGGTTGGGGCTCAGCGGCAAACACTGGGCCGAAGCGCTGGGCGACGGCACGCGCTTTGGTGCCGCCGTGTCGTTCTACCCGGTGTGCTCTACGCTCAAGCTGCGCAATGGCGCCCCGTTCGACGTGCTCAACCCCGATATCGACCACCCGCTGCTTGTGCTGATGGGCGAGGCCGACACCGAAGGCCCACCCGCCGAATGCGTCGCCAAACTGCAGGCCGCCAAGGACGCCGGCGCCCCCGTGCAGTGGCACGTCTATCCGGACACCACGCACTGTTGGGATTGCGAGAACCAGAACAACTTCAGCAAGACCGACGTACGTGGCAACCACGTGGTCTACCGCTACAGCAAGCAAGCCACTGAAGACGCCGAACACCGCATGTTCGATTTCCTCGATCAGGCATTGCAGGTCAAACACCCTTGAACCGACATGCCTGCAATTGAAGCGCGCACGAACACCACGGCGTTCTGTTTCTGTTTACTTCTTTCTTTATATAAAGATAGTAGTAGTAGATAACGGTGGATAAGTTCTGTGGATAGGCCCAAAAAACGCTTTGGGCTCAATGGCTTGCGAAATGCACAACCCTTCGGACAGCGTGTGCCGTTGCGTGGATGAGTGCGGTGGATCGCATCGCACCCGATCCACAGGTGTCCAAGTTATGCCTGCGCTGTGGACAACCTAACCCCGGAGAGCCAACACGTTTGTCCCTTGAGTTCTCCACAGCGGGAGGTAGGAGTTATCCACATCGCAGCACGACGGGAGGCCCCGCGTCGAACATGCACTGCCTGCTGCCCTCCGCTTATGCCATCTGCGCGGGCAATGCCTCGGCCAGCGCATCGACGGCTACGCGGACTTTGCGCGGCAAGTGCGGTGTCTGCAGCCACAGCGCATAGGCGTCGTAGAGAAACGCAGGCCGATCCGGTAGCAGCGCAACCAGCGTGCCCGTCCGGATGCGATCTCTGACGAGCCAGTAGGGAAGCCAAGCGAGTCCGATGCCGAGTGTCGCGGCATCGGCAATCGCGTCGAGATCATCCATGCGCATCCGGTTGAGCGGAATGATCTCCTCCGGCGGATGCGCATCTCTCGGAAAGAGCCACGGGCTGACGCGGCCAGACCGTCTGTACACGATGGCCTGGTGCCCACCGAGTGCGTCGACGGTCGTCGGGTGCCCGTGCGCCTTGAGATACGCGGGCGATGCGCAGACGATCATGCGCTGGCGTGCGACACGACGCGCGATCACGCCAGCCTTGTCCTCCAGATTGCCGGTGCGGATGGCGATGTCGTAGTCGCCTTCGGCCAGATCGACGAAGCGATCGTTGAACGAGAGGTCCAACTCCAGCGCCGGATATTGCTGCGCCAGCCGCAGCAGCACGGGCGCCACGCAACGCCGGCCAAAGTGCACGGGCATGGTGACGCGCAGCCTCCCGTGCGGTTCACCAAGTTGATCGGCGGCAAGCGCATCGGCCGCTTCCGCCTCGGCCAGCACGATCTTGCAGCGCTCGTAGTAGGCCTGCCCGAAGTCGGTCAGGCTCTGGCGCCGTGTGGTGCGGATGAGCAGGCGCACACCCAGGCGTGTTTCCAGCGAGAGCACATGCTTGCCGACCATTGGCGCGGATAGGCCGAGCGCATCTGCGGCAGCCGCAAACGAGCCGAGGTCGACGGCTTTCACAAACACGGCCATGCTGGTCAAGCGGTCCATATTAAAAACCAATCGTTTTGACTGCCGTCAATTATCGACCATTTATCCCAAGAAAACGCGTCGCTACAGTGGATTCACTTCAATACGTTTCGACTGGAGGATGTATGGCACGCGTTGTCCGTTTTCATCAGCATGGGGGGCCGGAAGTCTTGCGCATCGAACACGTCGATGTGCCACGGCCAGGCCAGGGCGAAGTGCAGATCCGCGTCAAGGCGCTGGGGCTCAATCGGGCTGAAGCGCTGCTGCGTGCAGGCTCGTATATCGAGAAGCCGACGTTCCCTTCCGGGCTCGGCCTGGAGGCGGCGGGGGTTGTGGAGGCGGTGGGGGCCGGTGTGACGGCGTTTGCGCCAGGCGATGCCGTCAGCATCGTGCCGCCGCAGTCGATGGTGCGCTGGCCCGCGTACGGCGAGCTGATCGACATCGCCAAGCTCGGCCCGGGTGACTTTGTGGCCGTGACGGCGGCGTCCAGCAGTGTCGGGCTGGCGGCCATCCAGATTGCGAACCGGGTCGGCGCAACACCCATCGCGATCACGCGGACGTCGGCCAAGGCCCCCGCCTTGCTTGCCGCAGGCGCCGCCCATGTGGTTGCGACCGCAGAGGTGGATCTCGCCGCCCGGCTGCAGGAGATTACGGGGCCGGCAGGCGTGCGCGTAGTGCTGGATTCGATCGGCGGCCCGATCTTCGAAGCGCTCACGGTGGCGATGTCACGCGGCGGCATTCTCATCGAATACGGCGGCCTGAGTCCAGAGCCAACGCCCTTCCCCTTGCTTGCCGTACTGAGCAAGACCCTGACGCTGCGCGGCTATCTCGTGCACGAGATCACCGGCAACCCAGCCAAGCTCGAAGCGGCGAAGGCCTTCATCCTCGACGGGCTGGCGTCAGGAGCGTTTCGGCCGACCATCGCCAGGACTTTTGCGTTTGACGAGATCGTTGAGGCGCACCGTTTTCTTGAGTCGAATGCGCAGTTCGGCAAGATCGTCGTGACGGTTTGATTGGCTGCTGCACGTTCCTTGGGATGCCGCCCTCTCCTCGCCCGAAAACAGTTGACCTTGTCACAGTGACAAGGCGTCCACTGCTGGGTGAGGAGGCGTTCATGACCCATCACACACTGACCACGGCACTTGAGCACCCGGACGCTTCGTCGCGCCTTGCGGCGGCGCTGGGCGCCGGCATGGCGCCTGATCCGGGCCAGATTGCGCCGCTCGTGAAGCGTTGCGGCATTGAGCCGGACTTCTTCGTTCGCGACATGCTCACCTGGGCGCTCACCCGGCATGCGCAGAACGTGACCGTGCCGTTGTTGCTTGACGCGCTGCACTCGCCGCTGGCGCAAGCCCGCAGCCAGGCGCTGCACACGCTCTCAAAGATTGGCGACCCGACAACGTGGTCGGCAATCACAAGCGGGCATCTGCATGACCCCGATCCGGAAGTCGCGCGCACCGCGTGGCGTACCGCAGCGGGGCTGGTGCCGACCGAGCAACGCGCCGCCTTGGCACACGAACTGATTCACGAGCTGGGCCGCGGCGACAAGCGCCTCCAGCGGAGTCTGAGCCGGGCGTTGCTCATGCTCGGGGACGACGCCGTGGCCCCGCTCGATGCGGCCGCGACCCACTCTACGGACTCAGCGGTTCGCGTGCATGCCTGCGCGAGCCTCAGGCTGATCGCCGACCCGGAAGGGGCGTTTGCGCTGGATCCTGCCGATGCGGAGCGCGCAGGTGCACCGTTGCCAGATGCCAATGCATCGGCAAATTACCAACCACCGGTTTGATAGAATTTTTTCGGCTCGATCAAAGCCCCCCAAGGCCGAGAAACGAGGCCACATGACCCAGACGACACCGGAGACCAGTGATGCGCATCAGCGAGTTGGCCAATCGCTCCGGCGTCAGCGCGCGCATGCTGCGGCACTACGACAGGATCGGACTGATCAGTCCATCCGGGCGGACAGAGGCGGGATACCGCGAGTATTCGCAAGCCGATGCCTGGCGCCTGTTCCAAGTGGAAAGCCTGCGCTCGCTGGGTCTTGGCCTTGCCGAGGTGCGCGAGGCGCTCAGCCAACAAGCACCGCGCCCCGACGTGCTCATTGATGCGTTGATGGCGCGCAGTCGCGAGCGTCTGGCCGCAGAGCAAGCGCTGCTTGCCCGGCTGGCCGCCGTGTCCGCCGCCTCACCCGAAGATTGGTCAGCTGTGCTCGAAGTCGTGCAGTTGCTGAAAGGACTGGACTCAACGCATGCGCCTGAGCGGCAGCGTGCTGCGTTTGACGCCGCGTCCAGCGATGCCCCACTTGCAGAACTCATCGCCCGGGCGCTGCTGCAGGAGCAAGAGCCGAATGTCGCGGGTGCGCTGTCCTGGGCGTTGGGAAGAGCCGAAGGCAGTGGCGCCGGCGTACTTGGCGCAGCGCTTCAACAGCCCGATCCCGCAGTCCGCGAACGGGCCGTGCTTGCGCTGGCGAAACTCGGTGGTTCCGATGCAGTGCAAGCGTTGCGCATCGCGCTGCTCGACCCTGCGGAGCACGTGCGGTACCGCGCTGCGCGGGTGCTTGGCGAATGGGGCGTACGCGAGGCTATTCCGTTGCTGATCGAGCAGGTTGTCGTCGGGGCTCACGATGTTGAGGCGGCCGACGCGCTGGCCGATCTGGCGGAAGATCCTGTGATCGCGAAGCAGATTGTGGAGCGGTTTGAAGCTGCGATCTCGGATGGATCAGCGGATGTTCAAACCCGTGTACGCATCTGTCAGGCGCTTGCGGAAATCAACGACACGGCGTCGGCCTTGCTTGCCCGGCTGGCTGCCGATCCCGATCCGGCGGTGGTGCGCACTGCGGGTTATGTGATTGGCATGCGCAGCATGCGTGCCAACGTAGCGGAATTTGGGCGACCTGCCTTCAACCAAGTAGCCGCTCAGCCGACACCCGCATGAAACAACAAAGCCGACACGTGGTCGGCTTTGTTGTTTCATGCCTAAGGCCGCGCATATCTGCATCTCGTGGCAAACCTGCTTGCTAGTTCCAGAGTTTCCAGAACGGCTTACGCGGCGTAGTGGGTATGGTAGCTGGCTTCGGATACTTGTAGCTCGCGCTGAACTTCCATTCCTCGTCGACTCGACGGAAATCGATTTCCGATTCGAGCCAAGGTTCACCGTTCTTCATGAAGGCTCCCCAGTATTCCTCGCACAGCCGGGCAAGCTCCTGGGAAATGAACGCCTTGTCTTCCGATTCCGAATTTTTGAGTCTGTAGTCGATGCGGTGGCCATCACACTGAATTGTCAATCGACCGGTTTCCCAAGATTCAGGCGAGCACCGAATGGCTTCGCGAACCAGCGCTGCCAGGGCTTCGTTGTAGTCATCGAATTTGTCAGCCATTTCCCGGCGCGTATGCGTTTAGTTGTGTTGCGCCATTCTAGTGATGGAACGGCTGTTGCTGACTAAAATTAGTCACCTAGCTTGCGCACCTCTGGTGCGGCATAGTCGCGGAAACTTCAGGCAACGCGCGAAGTATCGGCAAGAAGAATCAACACAATAAACAGGGAGGGTTAAAGAATGACAGGCGTTTTTTCGCGTCTACGGATTGGTTTGAGTGCGGTACTTGCTGGCTTGTTTTTGGGAGGCTGCGCTGCCACAAAGCCCGCTCCTGCTTTGGTGATCTCACCTGGAGATGTCACCTACGTCAAAGTTATTCCAGCCCCGCAGATTGTCGGGATTGCGATGCCACAGGTCTCCTTGCCCGGCGCGGGTGGGATTGCCCTTAGCGACAGTATCAACAAGGGGACGATGTCGGGATCTCAGCGTTTCTACAATCTGGTCAAAGATGACCCACGGACTCAAGCGCTCCAGCGACGATTTCGTGATCGTGTGATTCTCGAAGCCAAGGAGGCAGGCCTTGTGCTGGAGGACGGTGATGACTTGGACGTGAACGCACTGCCAAGTAACCGTCAGGTGATCTTTCTGCGCGGATTGAGTGTCACCTATCTGGCAAAGACCATGGCCCATAGCTACAGGCCGTACGCGCTAACTAGCATTGATTCTTCTCGTGATCCGGCAACACCGATAGGAGAGCGGCGCTCCGCGCGGGTGGCCTTCTCATCTGTCGAGGACGACAAGTACGCGTTCGCTACGGCGGACGGCATCTTCAATGATTTGAACCGCTCGTTAGACGGCGTCAACGCTGTCGTAGATGCACTGGCCAAACAAGTTGTGCAACAACTCGTCTCTGCCAAAGGCGCTTAGCGGTCTCTGCACCTCGCGGTCACAGTATCGGGGGTTGCATCTTGCCGCCCAGATCGCCGTTAGCAATGCAACTCGTTCATCCGCTTTCGGATGTAGCTAAGGTTGTCCCTCCATGGAGACTGCTGCTGCGTGGTTACAGAGAGCCGCAAAATGCCATCTCGATCGGCCTTGAGCCGAGCGCATTCCGCATTGGTAACGCTGACCCGTTGCTGAGCGATAACCTGCTCAGCTTCCAGGTCTCGATCCCGCTGAGCCATGCGTTGATCCCACTGCCGTGCAAGCTGCTCTTCCGCCCGCTTCGCCGCTGCCGCAGCTTCTTCCATCTCACGTTGACGGGCACTGCCCGACGCCTCCGCGGGCGCGTTCCCAACGAGCGCGCGCATTGCCTGCGCGCAAGGCGCTTCCGTATAGACCGTCTGCCCGTTGATGACGCATTTGTTAACGCCTGCCGGAGGTGTGGCCGTCTGGGCTGGGGGCTGCTGCACCGCGGGAGCAGGTTGTCGCTGTGGCGGCGCCGTGAGAGGCGCCGGCTGCGTCGAGACGGCCTGCTGGCTTGGCATTGCTGCACCGTTACCGGTAAGCCGCAATTGCTTGGCAGCGATGTAGACGACGAGAAAGACGGCGACCCACACCATCAAGGAAAGAGTCCAGTGCACGCCCTGCTTAGTGCCCTTGGGCGGCTTGCCATACCAGCGTGCGTACTCCCTTTGCCAGTCGGGATTCTGTGGCTTCGAATTATGACGGTCCCTAAACCAATCGCGATCTTGTACTCCCACGGCCCTCACCCCTTGATATGGCGGCTTGTTAGTTTTCTGCTGGAATTTATATCAAACATAATCCCGTGGCCGGAGAAAACCACCCCTTTCGGCCCGCTGCGCGGGCGCATGACAAGCGCCCATAAACATCGCCAGAAGGGCTTTACGCTACAACGAATTCCCCCACCGCGAAATGCCCCGAAATGGGGTGTAGGTTCCCCCAACCTGCGGTTTGAAGAAAATAGGCTACACATCGAAATAGCGGCACAGCCTCGCCCTGTCGCATGTGGATTTGGCATCCCCGCCCGTCTCGGGGAACCGTCTTTCTGTTGTTATTGGCTTTCGCCAGCCCGCTCTAAGGCGGAGAGCACTTCCCACGTATCAGGGTTGATCTGACAGCCTTCCAGCACCATCGACACAAACGTACCGATGCCATCCAGAAACCCCGCCCGGAACTCCGGCGGCTGTCTGCTGGCATAGGCCAGTTCCCAACGCAGGGTGTCGGGCCGGAGCTGGCGGTGGATGCGCAGGTCTGCCTGCGTGTAGCGGAGGTAGTCTCGCGCAGCCAGGGCGCCGCTGAAGTAGGCGCGGCGTTGGGCGGGGGTCATCATTGGTCGCCTCCTGATCCGGTGGGACAGGGGTGACGCCTGGGTGGGGATGGGTAGGACGCGATTCTCCGCGCCATCTGCTCAGTGGACATAGGACCTCTCGGAGATTGGTGAAAGGCCCGTCTTTCGTCGCTAAACGAGGGAGGCGGGCCCGACGATGGGGTTAGCGATCCGGCTCTCCGAGAAAACCGGTAGACCCGAAGGTCTCCCCACCCGGCCCGCCATAGAAAGCGCGCGAGTGTGCTGAGGCCTGCCGCTTGTAACGGCGGCCTCTTCGGAGAGTTACGGATCGCTAAACCCGTGCTGCCGTTGGTGCGGCAGCGGGGCAATTATAGCGACGTGGGAATCCTCCAAGTTCTGATTCTGCGTGTCGGGTTCTGAGGGCCAAAGCTCTGCGCTCACCATGCATCTCGACCCAATGCGCGCAGCGTTCGAGCCTCCATCCAGCAGCATGGATTTGAGTAGCAAGAACCGGAGTGTTGGACGGCGCACAGATGCCTACTCTGCTGCTCTGATCATCAGGATGAAATGGACATGACGCTTCTCACTGACAAGACAGCAATCGTGACGGGCGCCAGCTCGGGTATCGGCCGTGAGGTGGCAAAGATGTTTGCGAAGGAAGGCGCGAGCGTCGTTCTGGTTGCACGCCGCGCGGCGCCGCTTGATACGCTGGTTGACGAGATTGCCGACTTCGGCGGCGAGGCGGTAGCACTGGCGGGCGACGTGAAGGACGAGCGTTGCGCGAAGGACGCCGTTGAGTTGGCTGTCGGCCGTTTCGGCGGACTTGACGTGGCGTTCAACAACGCCGCAACGATGGGAGCGCTCGGCAGCGTCACCGACATCACACTGGACGGCTGGCGCGACACGCTGGAGACCAACCTGACGAGCGCCTTCCTCGGTGCGAAATATCAAATTCCGGCGCTGCTCGCGCGCCAGCATGGCTCGCTGATCTTCACGTCGTCATTCGTCGGCCACACGGTTGGCTTTCCAGGGATGGCTGCGTATGCCGCCAGCAAGGCCGCACTCGTGGGCCTGACGCGCACGCTCGCCGCTGAGTACGGCCCGTCTGGCTTGCGCGTCAACGCGCTGATGCCGGGCGGTACCGACACCGAGATGGGGCGGGAGGCAGCCAGCACGCCGGAGCAGAAAGCGTTTGTCGAAAGCATCCACGCGCTCAAACGGATGGCCCGTCCGGAAGAGATCGCCAAGTCGGCGCTGTATCTTGCCTCCGATCTGTCGAGCTTCGTGACGGGTACAACGCTGCTCGTCGAGGGCGGCGTCTCGATGACGCGCACTTGATGTGTTGCGGTTCTCGGAGGTGGTGACTTGCCCCGGGAGTCAACGGCAAATGCATAACGCCGGTAATAAAAACCCCGCTAAGCCTTGCAGCTAGCGGGGTTTTCTTGGCACTGCCTGGCAAGCTTTGCCAATGATTTGGTGGACCGAAGGAGGATCGAACTCCCGACCTCCGCATTGCGAACGCGGCGCTCTCCCAGCTGAGCTATCGGCCCGTAAAAATCAGTCTACTCGAATTTCCGTGGCGCCTTCAATCGCGGGTCAACCCGCCCCTGTTTCCATGCCGGGATTGCCTTCCATGCCGACAATGCGCGGCGTATTCAGCGGCCGGGCGGTCACTTCGCGCTGGTCGCGCAGCCAGTCGGCCAGCACGTCCCACACGGGGCGGCCACCGGCCTTGCGGGCCTCGGGCGACACGGCGGCCCAGCCGGCCACCTTGTAGCGGCGGTCGGCGTCGACGGGCTTGTCGCCAAGACGCATGTCGGTGATGCGCTGGCCCATCGGTTTCATCGGGTCGATGGTGTAGCGCAGGCCGCCGGTGCGCACCATGTCGCCGCCCTGCTGGTAGTACGGGTCGGGATTGAACAGGTTGTCGGCCACGTCTTCGAGCACGGTCTTGATGGTCGCGCCGGTCATCTCGGTGAGCGTGGTGGCGGGGTACGTGATGGCGGTCTGGGCCATCAGCGCTTCCATCGTCAGTGCGTCGCCGGGCAGCAGCGTGGTGCCCCAGCGGAAGCCGGGCGAGAAGGCGATCTCCGCGCCCTGCGCGTGCATCAGGCCATCGATGATGAGCTGATCGAACGTGCCGTTGAAGTTGCCGCGCCGGTACAGCAAGCCGCGGTTCACGGCGAGCGTCTCGCCGAGTTTGTTCTTGTACGGCGCACGCACGCGCTCGATGAGCGCGGTCATGGCCGGATCGGGCGGCAGCAGATCGGCAAAGACGGGCAGCAGCGTGTAGCGGATGTCGCGCACCGCACCGCCGCGCACATCCAGATCCAGCACGCCGACAAACTTGCCATTGGCGCCCGCGTTGGTGACCAGCGTTACGCCGCCCGGGTTGCTGACCTTGACCGGCGCGGGCACCGCATCGTGCGTATGGCCGCCGAGGATGGCATCCAGCCCGCGCACGCGCGAAGCGAGCTTCAGGTCGACATCCATGCCGTTGTGCGACAGCAGGACGACCACCTTGGCGCCCTTGCCGCGCGCCTCGTCAATCATCTTCTGCAGCCGTTCCTCCTGGATGCCGAAGGTCCAGTCCGGCGTGAAATCCGCCGGATGCGCGATCGGCGTGTACGGAAACGCCTGACCGATGATGGCGACCGGCACGCCGTTCAGCTCGCGCAGCACGTAAGGGTCGAACACCGGGTCGCCGAAATCCGCCGTCTGGATGTTCTGCGCGACAAAAGCGACCTTGTTCTTGAAATCGTGATCGACCACATGGCGCACGCGATCGGCGCCGTAGGTCATCTCCCAGTGCGGGGTCATGACGTCGACACCGAGGGCGAGGGCCGCGTCGACCATGTCCTGCCCATTCGTCCACAGCGATGTGGCCGAGCCCTGCCACGTGTCGCCGCCATCGAGCAGCAGCGCGTTCGGGCGCGTGGCGCGCAGGCGCTTGATGAGCGTGGCCAGATGCGCGAAGCCTCCCATGCGGCCGTAGCGGCGCGCGGCTTCGGTGAAGTCGAGTGAGGTGAAGGCGTGTGCGGCACGTGTGCCGGGCGCGATGCCGTAACGCTTGAGCAGCGCGTGACCAACCAGGTGCGGCGGCTGCCCGGCCCACTGCCCTACGCCCAGGTTGACGCTGGGCTCGCGGTATTCGATGGGCAGCAACTGCGCGTGGCAGTCGGTGAAGTGCAGCAGGTGGACGTTGCCGAAGCGTGGCACGTCGTAGTTGAGCGTGTCTGCGTGGGCGTCGGTCAGGCGCAGGCCGGCGGCTGCGGCAATCGCCAGGGCTTGAACGAATTCGCGGCGGTTCATTTCTTGTTGCTGTGCGCCGGGTGGGCGTATTGGGCGAGGTCGGCTACGTCGTCTTCAAGCATCTCGCCGACTTCCTTGCGCACGACACGGCCATTGGCATCGAGCACGAGCAGTTCGGGCAAGCCCTTGCGCGGGCCGGTAGCGGCGCACAGCGCGTCGGTTTCCATCGTCACCGGGAAGGTGAAGCCGCGCTTGGCGACGTAGTCGCGGGCAAGCTGCGGGTTGGCGTCGATGCTGATGGTGAGGATGCGCAGGTCAGTGCCGCGCGTGGCATCCGCCAGTTTTTGCAGGCGCGGGTTCTGCAGCGTGCAGAACGGGCACCACGACGCCCACGTGGCGATGATGACCGGATGCCCGCGCCACGACTCGCCCGGCACACGCGTGCCATCGAGCAGTTGCACCTCGGGCATCGTCACCACATCGCCCACTTCGACGGCCTGCGCTGTGCCGGCAGCAAACACCATCGCCGCCGCCGCGCACATCAGGAACCGCCGAATCGTACGCATGGCGTTACTGATTCACCGGGGATGCCGGGTCAAACAACAGCGCCATCACATCGCGGATCTGCTGCTCAGTCAGAATGCCCTTGTGCCCAAAGCGCGGCATGTTGGAGCACGCCGCATACGCGTTGGAGTTGTAGATCTTGCCCCACGTGTAGCGCAGGATCGCCTCCGAATCGCCGCGCAGCTTGCCGTACTGATACAGCGACGGGCCGATGGTGCCGTACGACACTTCGTCCTTCGACAAGCGGTGACATGCGTAGCAGTTGGCGCCGTTGACGGTGCCGGCCGGGTCCGAGAACTGCATGCCGCGGCCGCTCTGCGCAGTCTTCTCGCCTTCCTTCCAGTCGCCCAGCCACTTGTTGTCGGCGGGGTAGTGGATGGTCTTCATCTGCGCGTCTTCCAGCTTCTTGGCGACGGCGGCGGGCACGGCGTTGCGGTCGGCGTACTGGCTGCAAGTCTTCTGCACGTCGTCGCGCTCGGTCACGCCTTCCACGGTGGCCGGGCCCTTGGAGACAAAGCTCTCGTGGATGACTTTGGCGAGTGCGGCGTCGGCCTTCGCATCGGGCTTGGGCGGCGTGATGGCGTCCGCCGCATGCGCGGTACCGGCAGCCAGTGCCAACGCGGTCAAAACGATGGGGGTCAGTCGATTCATGTGTGGCATGGTCGGTTGACCTCAGCGTTTGATCGACGGCGCGTCCATCTTGCCGCCGTTGGCGTTGCGGGCGAGGAACAGCTCCAGCGCGGTGATCACCTCGCTGCCGTAGAGCGGTTCCGGAAAGCGCTGCTGGCGCAGGCAGTCGTACAGGCGGTGCTGCATCGTGCGCACCTCACCTTGCGAGACGCGGTAGCCGGGCCACGTGGAATACGCAAAACGCGCACCCTCGGCCGTCAGCAGATCGGGCAGTTCCTGCAGGCGGATGCGCTGACCCGGCTGGGCATGGCACGTGGCGCAGGCAAAGTCATACGCGCCGCCGCGATAGAAGAACATGCGGCGGCCGAGTTCGTACACGCGCTTTTCTTCCGGATGCGCGAGCGGAATGTCGATGGCCGTGCCGCGCGATTCGGAGGTGATGTACGCCATCAGCCGTTCGATGTCCGACGGCTTGCCCGGCGACGAGAACGGTCGGGCCGAGGCCTCTTCCTTCGTCAGCCCCTGCAGCGTCATGCGGCAATACATGAGGCGCTGTTCGGCGTCCATCACGCGGCCGGTGTCCTTGAAGAAGCGCGGCAGCTTGGCGTACGCGCCCTTCACCACGCCGGGGCCTGCGCCCAGGTCGCACGCTTCGAGCGAGGCCTGTTTCGGGCCGGCGGGCTTCTTCCAGAGTTCTTCGCCAGCGGCTTCCCAGAGTTCGGCCGGGTTGCCGTCGGCCAGCATCTCGCGGTACTGCGCGATGCCGGCGGCGACGCTGTCCTTCTGGTCCTTGGCGTCCTGCGCATTGGCCACCAGGGCAATGCCGGCCGCCAGCGCCGCGGCCAGCGCGACGATTCGTTTGGTGCGTTTCACCGTCCCCTCCGTGGGTCGCCTACGGTTTGAGATAGGCGAAGCCTTCTTCCTGCTGCAAGCGGGTGATCTCCACCACACCCGCGGGCACCACCTTGGCTTCGAGCAGCAGCTTGTCTTCTGGCACCTTGAAGGCCATCAGCGAGTTGTGGCACACACGAAACTCCACGCCCATGCTGGCCAGTGCGGCCACGGGCGCATCGAACGGGCGGCCCTGTGCGTCCTTGGCCCCTTCGACGAGGAACTCGATGCCGTGCCCCAGCGCCACCACCACGATCTTCGTACCGGGCGCGCCGTTGAGGTGGTTGCGCAGGTTGCCGATCGCGCGCATGGCCTGGTCGATGCCTTCGCTCAGCTGGTACACCACCTTGTAGCGGGCACCGGCGCCGCCGGCACGGGGTGCGGTCTGCGCGGCGGCCTTGCCTGCCACGCCCAATGCCGCCAGCGCGGCGGTCACACGGAAGAAACTGCGTCGCATGGCAGCCTCCTGAAAAGCGTTATTGGATTGCGGTCTCGTCGGTGCGCTTGTCGCCGTGGTTGTCGACCCAGGTGACCGTCACCTTGTCGCCCTTGGCGCCGCCCTTGAACTTGAAATTGAGGAACGGGTCCTTCGATACGGCCGGGCCAAACTGCGCGTCCAGCACCGTCTTGCCGCTGTGCTGCACCGTCACGTTGGTGATGTGCCAGGCCGGCACGACCTTGCCGGCGGCGTCTTTGCGCTGGCCGGTTTCCATGTCGTGCTTCATCAGGATCTTCACGTCGGTCGTGCCGCCGTTTTCCATTGCGCGAATGCGCATCGGGTCTGCCATGGTGTGCTCCTTGTCCTGATCCTGATTCTTAACCGCCGCAGCCACCCAGGGTGACCTTCACTTCCTTGCTCGCCAGCACCCACTTGCCGTTGGCACGCACAGCAGCGTAGACCATCGAGGTCTCGCCCATCTTCACGCGCGTGCTCACAAACGGGTCGGTGCCGGCAGGAATGGCAAACGTGGCGGCCAGCGTGTTCGGGTTCTTTTCCACCAAGATGGCAATCAGGTCCGTGCCGGGCAGCGTGCTGGTCACCACCAGCGGCACCACGGCGCCGTTCTCGGCGATGTCCGGTGCGGTCAGTTGAATACCAGCGCCGCCCTTGTCCACAGCGCCGCCGCCCAGTTGCTTGAGCACGTCGTTCACGCCCTTGATGGCGAAGGCAGTCTTGTTCCACTCGGCGGCCTGTGCCGGGGTGGCGAGGCCGGCGGATACGAGCAGCGCCATCATGGCACCTGCGCGCAGCACGTCACGGCGGGAGAGGTTCACGGAATCCGTCATCACTGTCATCGCCTGTCTCACTTGGCCGGGGCGCCTGCGAGCACCCAGTCAATCACGGTCTTCAGATCGGCGTCGGCGATCTTCGGGTTGGCCGGCATCGGAATCTGGCCCCAGTTGCCCATGCCGCCTTCACGCACCTTCTTGATGAGCTTGGCTTCGGCCCCGGCATCGCCCTTGTACTTGGCGGCGACATCCTTGTAGGCCGGGCCGACGAGCTTGCGGTCCACGGCATGGCAGCCCATGCAAGCGTTCTGGTTGGCGATGGTCTGGGCGCGGGCAGCCGAATTGGCAACCTCCGCGGCAGCCAGCGCCGGCGTGGCGGACAGCGCCAGGCCGGCCAGCACCGCAGCTGCGGCGAGCGTGGGGGCGAACTTCATGTGGTCTCCGGTGGATGGTGCGGCCCGCATGCGTGTGCGGGCCAATGGTCGCAATGACCAGAATGGACCCGGTATTGTGCCCGAAGTGGGCCAAATCCCGCGTCGCCCCAAAAGCAAAGCGCCCGGAACCTTACGGCCCGGGCGCCTGTTCGGCAGGGAGTCGACGCTCAGGCCATCGCCCGCCGCGTCGCCAGCCGGCCGCCAAATACGTTGAGCAGCAGGCCGGCCATCACTACTGCGCCGCCCAGCCACTGCGCCGGCACCAGCCGCTCGCCCAGCAGCACGGCGGCCGAGATCAGCCCGACCACCGGCACCAGCAGCGTGAGCGGCGCGACCTGGCTGGCCGCGTATCGGCCCAGCAGGCGGCTCCACAGGCTGTAGCCGAAGATGGTGGCGCCAAAGGCCAGGTAGACGATCGCACCAATGCTCGACCAGCCGATGTTTGTCAGGCTGTGGACAATCTGTTCCGGCCCCTCCATCCAGTACGACAGCAGCAGGAACGGAATGGGCGGAATCACCGCGCCCCAGATCACCAGGCTCACCACGTTCACTTTGCCGATGCGCTTGGTGACGATGTTGCCGCTGGCCCACGAGAACGCCGCACACAGCGTCAGCAGGAAGCCGGCAGTGGTCATGCCGGTCGCCACGGCACCACCCGCCATGCCGATGATCGCCAGCCCGCACGCGGCGACGGCCATGCCGGCCAGGTGGAACCAGCGGATCGGCTCGCGCAGCACCAGCGCGGCGATCGTCAGCGTAAAGAACGCCTGCGACTGCAGCACCAGCGAGGCCAGCCCCGCCGGCATGCCTACGTACATGGCCGAAAACAGGAAGGCGAACTGCCCAAGGCTGATGGTGGCGCCGTAAGCGAGCAGCCATTTGAACGGAATCTTCGGGCGCGGCACGAACAGCACGGCCGGGAATGCGACCAGCGCAAAGCGCAGCGCACCCAGCAACATGGGCGGCACGCCGTGCAGGCCCACCTTGATGACGACGAAGTTGACGCCCCACACCAGCACAACGGTCAGGGCCAGCAGCAGATCCTTGGGAGACATGATGATCGGAATGCTCAGACGGTCAGCGGCCGCCCGCGCGGCCATATGACGCACTGTAGGCGCGGGCCGCCTACGCGACTTGCACAATCTTGCGCATTGTTTGTGCCTAGCCGAGCATGTCCGACCAGATTGCCCGGCTCCAGTCCTGCGCCAGTTTGCCCTCCGCCACGGAGGGGCCATCCGACAGCCCGCCCGCCCCTTGCACCGTCACCATGGTGCGCTCGGCCGGGTCGTAACGGTGCACGGTTGCCACATGCATCGCCTCGTCAGGGGTGATGAAGCTGTAGCAGGTGTTGGCGTACAGCGGCGACTTGTCGGGCGCGTGGCCGGCCAATATGGCCACCACGGCAGCGGCCACCACCTTGCCGTGCTGGTTGGCCATGTGGCCCGATTTGGGCATCAACGGCGCGGTCTGGATGGCATCGCCAATCACGTGCACGCCCGGCGCCACCTTCGATTCGAACGACAGGAAATCGACTTCGCACCAGCGCCCATTGGCGGTTGCCAGCCCGGCCTGCACGGCAATGGCCCCAGCGCGCTGCGGCGGGATGAGGTTGACCACATCCGCCTGCACGTCGTCCTGCACGTCGAACTTGAGCACGCGGCCCGTGGCATCGATGTCGACCGCGTTGTATTGCGGGCGATATTCGATGTGCTGTGGATAACGTTCCGCCCACACGCGCTTGAACAGCGCGCCCTTGGAGGTCACGTCGTCATTGGCATCGAGGATCAGCACGCGCGAATCGGGCTTGGCGCGCTGCAGCCAGTTGGCAATCAGGCAGGCGCGCTCGTACGGCGCAGGCGGGCAGCGGTACGGGGCCAGCGGAATACTGATCGCCACCGTGCCGCCGTTGGGCATGGCCTCCAGCCGGTGACGCAGCGCGAGCGTCTGCATGCCGGCCTTCCACGCGTGCGGCGCCTGCGCGGCGGTGGTCGCGTTGGCCAGACCGGGAATCGCCCCCGGCACGAAATCGATGCCGGGCGAGAGGATCAGCCGGTCGTACTCCAGCGTGCCGCCGCCGGCCAGGCGCACTTGCTTCGCGCCGATGTCGATGGCCGAGGCGCGGTCGCGCACCCAGCGCACGCCATGGCGCTCGACCAGCGCGTCGTACGGCACGGTGATCGAGGCCAGATCGCGGTCACCCGACAGCACGAGGTTCGACAGCGGGCACGAGACAAACGCCGCATTCGGCTCAACCAGCGTCACGTCGACATGGTTGCCGGAGAACACGCGCACGTACTTGGCGGCCGTCGCGCCGCCATAGCCGCCGCCAACCACGACGACTTTGGCATTGCGTGTGCCCGACAGCGATGCACATGCGGCCAGCGGGCCGGCCAAGGCGGTCGCCCCAAGTGCACGCAGTACGGCGCGTCGGTCCTTGCGCAGGGTCTGGTTCATGGTGCCTCCTGCGGTTGGCGCGACAACCAGCCGGCAATCGCGGTGATCTGCGCATCGTCATAACCACGTGCGAGCTGGCCCATGACCGTGGAGGGCCGCGTGCCGTTGCGGAACGCCTGCAGCGTGTCGATCAATTCAGCCTGCGAACGGCCAGCCAGCGAGGGCAACGTCTGCGCGGCCGATCTGGCACCGGGTGCCGTATCAGCGTGATGGCAGCTCGCGCAGGAGGCGGCCCAGGTGCGGGCTTGCGCGTTGGTGGGCGGGTGGTCAGCAGCTTGGGCCGCAAGGGCCGAGGACAGCGCCGCAAGTAAAGCGGCGGCAGCAAGTTGGTGAGCGACGGGCATGGGGGGCAGCGAAGTCACGAGAGCGTCATACGCTAACACGCCCGCCTTGCCATGTGCCGCGCAGTGCGCGCGGACAACAAAAAACGCAGCACGATGGCTGCGTTCTTTGCGGGGTGTGGATTGGCTGAATGCCTTAAGGCAGTTGCTTGCCCGGCGGCAGTGCCGGCGAGTTGGTCGGCGACACCGTCACGCCCGGCGACGCCGAGGTGACCGGAGCCGGTGCCTGCGTGGCCGTCGGGGTGCCCTGCACCGGTGCCGGTGTACCCGGCGCGGTCTGCGGATTGTTCGACGATGCGTTCGTGTCCAGGCGCTTACGCTCGTCTTCGCTCACGTAGTCGAACACCTTCACGACCTTGTTGACGCCGCCCACGGTGCGCACTGCCTCGGTGGCCTTGTTGCCTTCGGCCTCGGTCACCACGCCCAGCAGGAAGACGGTCTTGGCTTCGGTGGTCACCTTGATGGAGTTCCAGGGCACGCCTTCCGTGCCGGCCAGCACGCTCTTCACCTTGGTGGTGATGTACGTGTCGTTGGTGCGCGAACCGAACGTGCTCGACTCCGGCGTCACCACGAGCTCGTTGACGACCTCACGTGCGTTCTCCAGCTTCTGTGCGTACTGGCCAATCTCCTGCTTGGTCGCTTCGGTACCGGCTTCACCGGTCAGCAGCACCTTGCGGTTGTAGACCGTCACGTTCACGTGGGCGCGGCCGTCGTAGCGTGAGATCAGCGTATTCTCGGCTTCCATCTGCAGGCCGCGGTCGATGGTCTGGGTAGCGGTCGGGCGACGGTCGGTGGCCAGTGCCACGCCGCCGGCCACGGCACCGGCAAACAGCGGGAAGCAGGCGGTCAACTGCGTGGCGGTGACACCGGCCAGGGCGGCCAGCACGACAATGCGGCGGGCGCTGGCAAACGTAGGCGACGAGAGTTTCATGCTGTCCTTGAAGAGAGTCCGGAAAGAGGAAGAGCGAGAAGAGCGAAGTTCATGCTTCGGCGCCAAACGCATCGCGCATCCACTCGATACGCGCGCCGTCGATGGCGACAACATCAAAACGGCAGGCCGGCACATCGTCAGCCTGCCGTGCGAGAAAATCTTCCGCCGCAGCAATCAGGCGGCGCTGCTTGGCGGGCGTCACGCTCGCGGCCGCACCACCGAAGCGCTGCGTGGACCGCGCCACGCGAGCGCGCACCTCCACGAAGATCAACGCGCCGGCCGCATCGCGCATCACCAGATCAATCTCGCCGCCCTTGCAGCGATAATTGCGGGTGACCACCGACAAACCGCGCGCCTGCAGATAGCGCAGCGCGCGGTCTTCACCGGCTTCGCCGGTGGCTGCGGTGATGGGCTTTGCGGTTTGAATCAAGTGACTGAGAGAAGTTCTTGTGAGTGATCCTGACTGGACCCTGCTGGCGCACGACCAGCACTATCCCGCCGGCGCATTATATGTGGTGGCCACCCCCATCGGGAACGCTGCCGACGTGTCGCTGCGGGCGCGATATGTGCTCGGCATGGTCGATGCGGTGGCCTGTGAAGACACGCGCAACACCGGGCAGTTGCTCAATCGCCTGGGTCTGTCGCGGCCGATGCTGGCGGCGCACGAGCACAACGAGCGCGAGGCCGCTGTGCGCATCGTCGCGCGCCTGGCGCAAGGCGAGCGCATTGCGTATGTGTCCGATGCCGGCACGCCGGGCGTGTCCGACCCCGGCGCGCGCATTGTGGAAGCGGTGCGCGCAGCCGGGCATCGCGTGATTCCGCTGCCGGGCGCGAGCGCGGTGGTGACGGCGCTGTCCGCTGCGGGGGAGCTGCTCGACACGTCGGGCGGGCAATTCACCTTCGTCGGTTTCCTGCCTCCCAAGGCCGGGCAGCGTGATTCAACCATTCGCCAATGGGCTTCGCACGGGCCGGCATGGATTCTGTATGAGGCGCCGCATCGCATCGATGCCACGCTCGCGGCGCTGGCCGAGCACCTGCCTGCACGCCGCATCCTCATCGGCCGCGAACTGACCAAGCTATTCGAGCAGATCGTCGTGCTGCCTGCGGCCGAAGCGCCGGCTTGGCTGGCCGCCGATGCCTCGCACGGCAAGGGCGAGTTCGTCTTGGTGGTGGAAGGTGCGGGCGCGCAGGACGCGGCCCCGACGGCCATGGCAGCAGACCAGGTGTTGCGTCTGCTGCTGGCCGAACTGCCCGCCAAGCGCGCCGCCAAGCTGGCTGGGGCGATTACGGGTGCGCCGGTCGACGCGCTGTATCAAAGCGCGCTGGCATTGAAAAACGACGGGAAGGATTAACGACGCGCCTTCGCGCGGCGCTTGGTCGCCTTTTTCTTCGGCGGTGCCGGCTCGTCGGCGCCTACGTCGGCGTCGCCGTCATTGCTGGCGAGGTCAGTCTGCGTGAGCTCCGGGCGCAGTGCTTCGACTTCAGCGCGCGACAGGCGGCGGATTTCCACTTGCGTTGAACCACGCTTGACGAAATCCAGGCGCTTGGCCGCGGCGTACGACACGTCGAGGACGCGCTTGCCGTGGTAGGGGCCGCGGTCCGTTACCTTGGCCACGACCACGCGGTCGTTGGAGAGGTTGCGCACCAGCACCCAGCTCTGCAGCGGCAGCGACGGATGCGCCACCGTGAAGGCATTCATATCGAAGCGCTCACCACTGGCCGTGCGGCGGCCGTGGAACCCGCGGCCATACCAGGAGGCGACGCCGCGCTGCTCGAACGTGCCAAGGTCTGCACGCAGACCCGGTTCGGTATTGGTGTTCTCGTCGAGCTTGAGGCTGCTTGAATCCGGCACACCACGAAACGCCAGCGAACCCCAGGCGTCGGGGTTGTCGCGCGCGTCCGGCACCTTCAGCGCAGGCGCTGCTGACTTGCCTGCATTGGCGCTGAGGGGCGGCTCCCCCGGTACGGCAGCACAACCCGCCAGCACCAGCAAAGCGGTGCCATGCGTCAGCCAGGCACGCAGCGTGCGGCCGGCCGGAAGGCTGGAGAACAAAGGGGAAAGCTTGAGCATGGGCGCGAGTCTAACACGCACCTCCTCCCCGATTATTTACATTTCCTATTAAAACGGTCACATCATGCAGGCATCTTGCATGAACTTTGTAATATTTTCCGCCGGATGTAACAGAGCACCCCGCCAGCCCAATGCTGGCGCGGGCTTGGGCCGTTACAATTGCCTTATCCACCTTCCGCACGAAAGTGCGCAAAAAACCACATGAAAGTCGTTGTCGTCCCCGTTACGCCGTTTGAACAGAACTGCACGCTGCTGATTGGCGACGATGGCGCCGCCGCCGTCACCGACCCGGGCGGCGATATCGACCGCATCCTGGCAGCCGCCCAGCAGCACGGCGCACGCATCGAAAAGATCCTGCTCACGCACGGCCACGTCGACCACTGCGCCGCCGCCGATGCCCTGCGCACACAGCTCGGCGTACCCATCGAAGGCCCGCAGAAAGACGAAGCCTTCTGGATCGACCAGCTCCCGATGCAAAGCCAGCGCTTCGGCTTTCCGCCGGCCAAGGCGTTCGTGCCGGACCGCTGGCTTGACGATGGCGATACCGTAGAAGCCGCCGGCCGCACGCTGCAGGTCTTCCATTGCCCGGGCCACACGCCTGGCCACGTGGTGTTCTTCAGCAAAGAAGACCGCATCGCCATCGTCGGCGATGTGCTGTTTGCCGGGTCGATCGGCCGCACGGATTTTCCGCGCGGCAACCATGCAGACCTGATCCATGCGATCCGCACCAAGCTCTGGCCGCTGGGCGACGACGTCACCTTCGTGCCGGGCCATGGGCCGGTCTCCACCTTTGGCGATGAGCGCGCAACCAACCCGTACGTTGCCGATCGCCTGTTTGCCAATGAAGGCACGTCATGAGCGACGACAGCGACGACATCTTCGCCGACACTGCGCCCGCGGCACCTGCAGACAAGCCCCGCCGCAAGCGCGGCAACCAGCCGCCTGACACGCGGCCCGAGATTTACGTCAGCACCGACATCGAAGCCGATGGGCCCATCCCCGGGCCGCATTCGATGCTGAGTTTCGCGAGCGCGGCGTACCTGGCTGACAAGACGCTCATCGGCACGTTTGAGGCGAATCTCGAAACGCTGCCCGGTGCAGAAGGGCACCCGATCCAGATGCAATGGTGGCAAACGCAGCCCGAGGCCTGGGCCGCCTGCCGCCGCAACCTCGAAGCACCCGAAGTGGCTTTGCCGCGCTACGTGGAATGGGTCGAGCGCCTGCCGGGCAAGCCCGTGTTCGTGGCGTTTCCGGCAGGCTTCGATTTCACGTACATGTTCTGGTACATGATGCGGTTTGCCGGGCGCTCACCATTCGGCTGGGCGGCGCTCGACATCAAGACACTGGCCTTTGCGCTCACGGGCCTGCCGTACCGGCGCAACGTCAAGGCGGCCTTTCCCGAGCACTGGCACGACCCGCTGCCGCACACGCATGTCGCGCTGGATGATGCGAAGGAGCAAGGCGCCCTCTTCTGCAACATGCTCGCTGAACTGCGTGTGCGAGAAGCCGAGCATGCGGCAATACAAACCGCCCTGCACAGCGCGCAAGACTGAGCGCCGTTCACATCACGCATTTCGCGAAGAGCGGCAGTCCGTTTGCGTTTTGCCCGCGTGATGCACGCACCATGACGCAACGCAACTTGCGGCGCCGCAAACCCGCGTCTACGCTGGGCTTGTGCGAGGCGACCAGACGACTGCGCCACCCGGCGCCGACAAGCAAAGCCACTCGCATACGCCATTTGCTTGTCGTATCGTTTTCGGGCCGCACGTACCCCCGACGCCGGTGCGTGCCGGCGTCGGCTATCAGCTAACGACGGGAGGTGCCGCGATGCGATTTTCCCGTGACGCGTTTGATACGCAACACTTGCGAGCGATGACGGAGCGCTTGCACTGGCATCGCAAAGCAACCGCCAAGGCGATCCCGCTGAGCGCGCACACGCATCTGCATCGTGCCCGCGGCGACGAGAGCGACGACGCGGAAGTGATGAAGGTCACAGTGGTTTCCACCGCTGTGGCGCTGGCAGTGGTGCTGGTTGCCCTGCTGGCAGTCGGATTCGGGTCAGAAATGGCCCGATTGATGGGCCTGGAATGATCCGGTGCCCTTGCGCGTCTTGACGGACGCAGCCCCGGCCCTCGCGCAAGGCGATACGGCCACCCCTGAACGGCCTGTCCGACGGAAATCGGCAGGCCGTTCAACTTTTTGGGGCGCGCGTTGATTACTTCAGGAACGCGTCGAGGGCTTCGGGCGTGCGGCCGATGGTGGCGCGGTCGTTGCGGACCAGCACGGGGCGCTGCAGCAGCTTGGGGTGGGCTGCGATGGCCTTGAGCAAGGCTTCTTCAGATGCATTGGCCAGGTTCAGTTGAGCGTACTCGTCTTCGTTTTCTCGGACGAGGCTGCGCAGCGGCGTGTTGAGCTGGGCTGCCAGCTTCTTCAGATCGGCCAGCGTGGGCGGCGTGTTCAGGTATTCGATGACTTCGAGTTGTTCGCCCTTCTTTTCTGCGAAGGCTTGGGCTTGTTCGAGCGCAGCGCGGGATTTGGAGCAGCGGGGGTTGTGGTAGATCTGCATGAGCTTTGGGACTGGCTTGATGGAACGTGGTGCCATCTTAAGCGTAGCTACGTAGCTTGCTGGTTTCGTGGTTGGCCAAGGGGGGATTCGTGGGGTTTTTGATGTTGGTGGTCTGCACCCTTTCGTGCCCGGCAGGGTACGAAACAGGGATGCACCGCCAAGGCCCAAAACAAGAGGGCCGACAAAAGCCGGCCCCAGAGGCAAAACTTCAAGCAGCGATCAGCCGCCCAGCAATTCCGCCACAGCGCAACCCACCACAACCGTCGCGCCCCGCAGATCATTCAACCGCAGGTTCTCATCCGTGTTGTGCCCCCGCGCTTCCATCAGCGTACGCGGACCTGCGCCATACAGAACCGTCGGCACACCCCGCGCCGTGTAGTGGCGCGCATCGGTGTACAGCGGCACGCCATGCACCGGCACATCGCCACCAAATACCGTCAGGGCATTGCGGCGCAAAGCGCCAATCAGTGTCTGCACGCCCGGCAATTCAGCCAGCGGTGCAGCCAGCAAGATGCGCTCTACCGAGACCTCGATTCCCGGCCGCTCGGCTGCCGCAAGCTCAATCACCGCGCGCAGTTCACCTTCAGCATCACGCCCTGCCTCTTCGGGAATCATCCGGCGGTCAATACGGAACGTCACCAGATCCGGCACGACGTTGGTGTTGATACCACCCTGGATCAAGCCGACGTTGAGCGTCGCATGATCAATACCAGAGACGCTCGACTTGCGCGTCGCCAGTTCCGCACGATAGGCATACACGGCCTGCAGGATGTGCGTCACAGCCTCAATAGCGTCGATGCCCGTATGCGGCATGGCTGCGTGCGCCTGCTTGCCACGCACCGTCACCTGCACGTGCAGGCAGCCGTTGTGCGCCGAGGTGATGCCGTACGCAAATCCGGCCGAGATGGCGTAATCGGGCTTACTCAGGCCTTGATCCAGCAACCATTTCGGGCCGATGTCGCCGCCGGTTTCTTCGTCGTACGTGAAGTGCAGTTCGACCGTGCCGTTGAGCTTGGCTCCGCGCTTCTCGGCGTCGATCAGCGCAAGCAGCGCCCACGTGTAGGTCGCGAAATCCGATTTGGAGACCGCCACGCCGCGGCCAAACATGGTGGGGCCGTGTTCGGTCTCGACGATCTCGCCGCCGTACGGGTCGTGCGTCCAACCCAGGCCGGGCGGGACGACATCGCCATGCGCGTTCATGGCAACCGTAGGGCCGCCGCTGCCGAACGTGTGCCGCACGATCAGATTGGTGGCGCTGACCATGCCGACGGCGCGCACTTGCGCTTGCGGCACGGCATGCGCTTCGACCGTTAGGCCCAGCGCCTCAAGCAGTGCTTTGGCGCGCGCCGCGTGCGGGGCGCAATCGCCGGACGGGTTGTCCGAGGGCACCTTCACCAGCTCACGCAGGAAATCGATCTGCTGTGCATGCGCGGCTTCGACAAACGCGCGGATGTCCGCGTCGATGCCGGGGTTGGTGAGTTGAGTCTGCGTCATGTCGATGGTCTCCTTGTAGGTTTTAGAAGTGACTGAGCCCCCGTTGTGCGGGGGCCCAATGTTGTCACCGAGTCAGGGGAGGCTTACTGCGCAGCTTGCATCGCCTCAGCGGTCAACCACACCGATTCAGGCAAGTCCTGCTCGTCGCAGTTGTGGCCTTCGCCGCCGCGGTCGACCACGAGGAAGTCGCTCACCTCGCCCAAGGCCAGCAGCGGGTGATGCCACACGCCGCGTGCGTAGTTCACGCCCTGCCAGCCGTGCGACACGAACGCGCGCAGCTTGGACGGATCCAACTCACCTGCCGGCGCCACGACCACCAGGTACGGCTTGTCGTTCTGCGGGATGAAGGCCTGGCTGCCACGGGGGTGGCGCTCCAGCATCTTCACCTCGAACGGCAGCGTGCGCGGCTGGCCACGGAACAGGCTGATGAGCGCGCGACCGCCCTCGCCCACATCCACGTTGGCGAGGTCATGAAAGCGCGTGGTCGTGCCCTGGTTGATGGGGAACTGCTTGGCCCCTTCCAGTTCGATCACGTCGCCGAATGGCGCGAAGGCTTCACGCGTGAGCGGCTCGATGGTCAGCGCAATGCGAGGGTTGGCAACTGCGGCGGTGTCTTGACTCATTCCAGTACCCCCCACAGACGCAGACGCGACACACCGCCGTCCGGGAACATGTTGAAACGCACGTGCGTGACGATACCCAGGTCCGCGATTTCTGCTTCGTAGTAGTGCTGCAGGTCCATCTGCAGCTTTTGCTCGGGCAGCAGCGTTTGCCAGAACATGGCTTGCGTCTTCAGCGAGCTGTCAGTGCCGCCCACCACGCGGGCTGCCTGGATGGAAACGCGGTCGGCAAAGTTGCCTTTGAAGTGCGCGGTATCGACTTCGATCTTGCGGATGCGGCCCGGGTTGGCCAGTGCGATCACGCACCAGTCGTTGCCCGGCTCGCGGCGGCGGCGCGTTTCCCAGCCGTCACCCATGTTCACGCCACGGCCCGGCATCAGCATGCGCGAGGCCGGCCCGAAGTGTTCGTTGTTGGCTTCGACCACGTAGGCGCCGTTTTCCATGGCGGCCAAGTCGATCAGCTTGGTGCGGTCAGCACCCTTCCAGTCGACTTGCGGCTGGCCGTACACGCGCAGGCGCGCGATGCCGCCGTCCGGGAAGATGTTCACGCGCAGGTGCGTGAAGGCTTGCGTGCTGCTCACGGCCACGTAGGCGTGGCTGTTGCCTTGCAGCGTGGTCGACGGAACGATCTCGGTCCACTGCGTGGCATCGGTCGGCTCGCCGTCCGGCAGGTAGGCGGCTTCGATGGAGGCGGCCGGCGGGAAGTTGCCCGTGAAGTGGCTGGTGTCGATATCCACACCCTTCACCACGCCCGGGCGGGCCAGCTTGACGATGCAGTGGTCATAGCCACCGTTGCGGCGACGGCGCGTTTCCCAGCCGTCCATCCACTTGCCGTGGTCATCGTACTTGCCGGGAATGAAGACTGCCGGCTCGGGGTTGAGCATGCGGTCTTTCGGCGCGAAAAATTCGTCGGTCGCGAACGTGGCCACGGCACCCAGGCGCGGATCGGCCAGGTTCGGATAGCGGCGGGTGAAATCGGGGGCGTTGGGATCGAGCGTAGGCAGCGCCATGGGGAAACTCCTTGGTGTTTGTCTCTGGATGTTATACGGCAGGCCCATCGAACAAAAACGGTGAGTAAGAACACTCGAAACCATGGCGATGGGAGCGCCGGAAGTGCAGCGTAAATGGCGGAACCACAAGGGTTCGCGGGACTGCATGGACCGATGCTAGCATGTGAATTCAAAAATTGCATACAAAAATTGGATCGCCTATGATGCCGTCACCGCCCAACAATTCGCGACAACAATTTGCTGCGATGCAATGAGCGAAACAAAGCCGTGACGACAATCGCAATAGACGATCCGCAAGGCTTGAGACACCTGAAATCCAAAGGAGGATTCACCATGCAACGCTTTACGCGCCCGTTGTTCGGGCAGGTTTTGATTGCCCTAGCAATCGGTATTGCGCTGGGCGTCTGGGCGCCTGAATTTGCACAGAAACTGCAGCCGCTCGGCGACGGTTTTCTGAAGCTCATCAAGATGCTGATCGCACCGATCGTGTTCTCGGTGGTGGTGGTCGGCATTTGCGGCGCGGGCGAACTGAAGAAGGTTGGGCGCGTGGGCGGCAAGGCCGTCATCTACTTCGAGATCGTCACGACGATTGCGCTGGCACTGGGCATTGCGCTGGCCTATCTGTTCGGGCCGGGCCACGGCATGAATGTGGACCCGAAGACGCTCGACCCGGCCGCCATGGCGTCGTACATGAACACGGCCAAGCAGGTGGAATCGACCGGCGTGGCGGCGTTCTTCCTCAAGCTGATCCCGGATACGTTCGTCAGCGGTTTTGTGAAGGGCGACATCCTGCAGGTGCTGCTGGTGTCGATCCTGTTCGGCTGCTCGCTGTCGCTGCTGGGTGAGCGCACCAAGCCGCTGGTCAACCTGATCGATCAGCTCTCGCATGTGCTGTTCCGCATGATGGCGGTGATCATCCGCCTGGCGCCGCTGGGCGTGCTGGGCGCGGTGGCCTTTACGGTGGGCAAGTACGGTGCGGGCTCGCTCAAGCAACTGGGCTTCCTGGTGCTGCTGTTCTATGCGGCCGTGGCGATCTTCGTGGTGGTGGTGCTGGGCACCATCCTGCGCGTGGCGGGTTTCAACATCTTCAAGCTGATCCGCTTCCTGCGTGCTGAGCTGCTGGTGGTGCTGGGCACGGCCTCGTCCGACGCGGTGCTGCCGTCCATCATGAACAAGCTGGAGAAGATGGGCATCAAGCGCTCGGTGGTGGGTCTGGTCATTCCGACCGGTTACTCGTTCAACCTCGATGCGTTCTCGATCTATCTGACGCTGGCGGCCGTGTTCATCGCCCAGGCGACCAACACGCCGCTGGCTTTGCAGGATCTGCTGTTGATCCTGGGTGTGGCGCTGATCACCTCCAAAGGCGCGCACGGTATTCCGGGTTCGGCCATCGTGATCCTGGCGGCCACGCTGTCGGTCATCCCCGCCATTCCGGCCGTTGGCCTGGTGCTGGTGCTGTCCGTCGACTGGTTCATCGGCATTGCCCGTGCACTGGGCAACCTGATCGGCAACTGCGTGGCGACGGTGGTGATTGCCGCGTGGGAGAAGGACATCGACCGGGTGCGCGCCAACGCGGTGCTGGACGGCAAGATCGACATCACAGAAGAAGGCGAAGCGATTGCGCACGGCCATGCCGCACCGGCCGCCGCAGCGCACACCCTGCCGCATGCCTGAAGCCGGCACCTGTCGGACGGCGGTAAAATCAGTACCATGACCGAAACGACCGCCGCCGACATCTCCTCCGAAGGCATCGCCGACGACATCGCCCAGGCGATCGTCGCGCACCGCCTGCCGCCCGGCACCAAGCTGCGCGAAGAAGCGCTGGCGAAGGTCTACGGCGTCAGCCGCACCAAGATTCGCGCGGCGCTGCTGATGCTGGCCAAGGACAAGCTGATCCGCATGGAGCCGGACCGCGGCGCGTTTGTCGCCAAGCCGGACGAGACCGAGGCGCGCGAGGTGTTTGCCGTGCGCCGCGTGCTGGAAGTGGCGCTGGTGCGCGAGTTCATCGCCCGCGCCACGCCGGCTGATTACAAGAGGCTGGAAAAACACCTGGCCGAAGAACACCAGGTGGCGGCAAGTGGCAGCATCGCCGACGTGCCGCGTCGCAACCGCCTGATGGCCGACTTCCACCTGCTGCTGGCCGACGTGGTCGGCAACAGCGTGCTCAAGGAAATGCTGCGCGAGCTGTCCGCGCGCAGTTCGGTCATCACGATGATGTACCAGTCCACCTACGACGCCGTGCGCTCGTCCGACGAGCACACCGCCTTTCTGGAAGCCGCCAAGCGCGGTGACGTGGAAGGCGCCATCGCTCTGATGGAAGAACACATGGCGCACACCGAGGCCTCGCTCAGGTTCGAATCGCCGGGTGGCCGGGCAACGGACCTCGTTGCCGCCCTCCTCGCCTGACACGCGCGTGCCGACGTACACACTGCGCGCGCCGGTTTCGGCCGAGCTGGAAATCAAGAAGAGCCGTTTCATCGGATTGGCCGTACCGGTCGAAGACCGCGCCGCGGCCATGGAGGTCGTCGCACGCCTGCGTGCGGAGCACCCCTCGGCAACGCACGTCTGTTGGGCGTTATTGGCGGGTGGGCAAT
Source organism: Ralstonia sp. 24A2 (assembly GCF_051783885.1). Taxonomy (NCBI): domain Bacteria; kingdom Pseudomonadati; phylum Pseudomonadota; class Betaproteobacteria; order Burkholderiales; family Burkholderiaceae; genus Ralstonia; species Ralstonia sp. 24A2. The sequence goes on from NZ_JBPVZD010000002.1 coordinate 359,880, forward strand.
CCGGCATGTCCGATGACGGCGAACCCTCTGGCACCGCCGGTCGCCCCATCCTGGAAGTGCTGCGCCATCACGACCTCGATGGCACGCTGGGCGCCGTGGTTCGCTATTTCGGTGGGGTGAAGCTCGGTGCGGGCGGGCTCGTGCGCGCCTACACCGATGCCATCGCCACCGCGCTGATGCAGGCCGAACGCGTGGAGCGCATCGCTAGCACCACCCTCACCCTCGCCACCGATTACGCGGATGAGGCGCGTATCCGCCGCTGGATCGACGATGGCGGCTATGCGCTTGTCGATGCTGCTTACGATGCGGGCGTCACGCTCACCGTGCGGTTGCCGGTGACGGATGAGGCGGAGGCGCGCGTCACGCTGCGGGATCTGACGCAGGGGCGGGTCGTCATCGCTTAGCGCCATGCCCTCCGCTTCGGTTCGGTTGGCGAGCAGCACCGACAACCAAGCTCCAGCGTGGTACGCCAATTTTTGATTGTGGGTAGTGTGATTCCTAAAATTTTTTCCGCTGCAGACATTTTGCAGTCATGTTCATGACGAAACTTGCGCGGAGAAAAGATAAGGATGGGTACACACCAATCACGAGCGATGCGCTGTTTGTTGACAGTGGCGGTGCTGTTGGCTTGCCAGGCCAAGGCACAACGGCATCCCGCGAGTGAATTCTTGTTGCCTGAAAGAGAGCCCGACGATGTTTTTTATCGGGTAAGCCCGGAGGATCTTTCTGGGGAACACGGCCATCTCATTCGCTCCAGACCAGCCAATCCGACGGCCGGGCTGGAGCATGCGGAACGAAGTGAATTGCTGATCTATCAGTCAGCAAAGAACGATGGCAAAGACACCGCCCGAGCCGTCTCCGGGATTGTCGCCATACCTAAAGGCCCCACGCCTCGTGGTGGCTGGCCTATCGTCAGTTGGGCACATGGCACAGTTGGCAGTGCCGATCGATGTGCCCCGTCGATGGACTCGGATCTGCTCGGTCTTCCCGAACTTCACAGAAAAATAAATCGCGCCCCGCATGTCATGCTCAACGCCTTTCTGAAGGCGGGTTGGGCGGTGGTGATGACCGACTACGAGGGCTTGGGCACGGCTGGGCCACACCCCTACTTGAATGGCCCATCAGAAGGACGAGGTGTGCTGGATATTGTGCGAGCGACGCATGAATATGGGGCGACGCATGGCATCGAATTCTCCGAAAAATTCGCCGTTGTCGGCCATTCACAAGGCGGGCATGCCGCCTTGTGGGCGGCACACCTGCAAGAAGGCGCTAACAAGTGGATACCGGAAAAGTTGGTGGGTGTTGCTGCAATTGCTCCGGCGCCGAATCCGTATTTTCTGCAGTTCTTGCCGAGCAACGCCGCACAGGATCCAACCAAGGAGCCATCATTACCATTTTTGCCACTGGCAATCTTGGGAGCCCAGCGTGGAGACCCAGACATTTCCTTGACCAACATATTGACGCCGGAGGGCTTGAATGTGTTCAAGAGCAGCGTCGACAGTTATTGCCGGGTGGAGTTGAGTGGCAGTGAGCTATGGGGGAAAAATCCGGATAGTTTATTTAATAAACCATTTCCTAATTTGATTCCGCCGATCCTCCCGTGGCCGAAATTGGGCGCGCAACTTAATGAAATGGATCCGAATCAGAAAGTTGACGTTCCTATTCGCATTTCGCAGGCCAGCGAAGATGAGCGAGTTCCTGTAACTGCAACACGCCCTCTGGTGGCGCAACTTGAAAACAAGAACGGAAAAAGCTCGGTCTGTTACAAGGAGTACGGGAAACTTCCGACCCCAAAGCACGAAGGCTACATCGATGTTCATTTTCAAACCATCACTGCTGATACGAAGGCAATGGTGGATTGGTTAAGAATCAAATTTGATGGGAAGGGACAGGAAGACTGCCCGGACATGTCGTCGGTTAACACAAATCAGAGTAGACCCGGCCTTGTTTCATTGCGCTAGCGAATCGCCGCACCGCCTTGAGTTGGGCGCCTGCATCAGCTTGTCGCTCAACTCGCCCGCGACCAATACCCCACCTGCGCATACACCGCCTTCAGGTGCTCGATAAAGAACCGGATCTTCGCCGGCACCGGCCGCTGCTGCGGATACACGGCGAGGATGTCGTAGTCGGGCAGCGCGTAGTCGTCCAGCACCGTCATCAGTGCGCCGGACTCCAACTCGGGCTGGATCTCCCACGTTGAGCGCCAGCCGAGGCCCAGGCCCTCACCCATCCAGCGGTGCAGCAGTTCGCCGTCGTTGCAGTCGAGGTTGCCGCTCACTTTGACGGTGACGGCCTTGCCGTTCTGCTGAAAGTACCAGCCGCGCTGCTGGCCGCCCTGCAGGTTGAAGGCGAGGCAGTTGTGCTTTTCCAGGTCATCCAGCGTGCGCGGCACACCGTGCTTGGCGAAGTACGCGGGCGTACCGCACACCACACGTTTGTTCGACGCCAGGCGGATCGCGACGAAGTTCGGATCGATCGCCCCACCGATGCGGATGCCCACGTCATAGCCCTCGCGCACGAGATCGACCACGCGGTCGGTCAGGTTGAACGAGCAGCGCACGTCCGGGTTGGCGCGCAGGAAGTCCGGCGCGTGCGGCGCGACGTGCTTGCGACCGAACGCGGCCGGCGCGGAGACGATCAGGTGGCCCGTCGCCTTGTGGCGGCCTTCCGCGACGAGCAGTTCGGCGCGGTCCAGTTCGCCCAGCGCCTTCTTGCACTGCTCCATGAACACCGCGCCCTGCTCCGTCACCGCAATGCGGCGCGTGGACCTGTGCAGCAGCTTCACGCCCAGGCGGGCCTCCAGCGCGTTGATGCGCCGGCCGATCATGACGGGCGTCACGTCCTGCGTGAGCGCGGCGGCGGCCATGCTGCCGTGTTCCACCACGGCGATGAACGCTTCGATCTGCTTGAGCTTGTCCATTCCATCATTCCAGTTCGCAATGTCCGACCATTTTATGGAGGATTCCGTACGCAGATTGGTGCTATCCAGCGCAACTCACCTGTGACGAATGACTGAAATGACAGGCAGTGACGTGATCGATACTTGCGCGAGTCATCGGATTTTTGCGTCGCACAAAATCGAGTAGAAACGGCGTGGTTCCAAGCTTCTTCGGCAGTGTTGTTGACTCGGGATTGCTGCAACACGAGAAAACATTCGATACACAGGGTTCGTAATCAACTGACGAAAGCTGCGTTTATCCATATCGGCATGCGGGAATAGGATCAGCTCAACCGGATTCCCACCTTCCCTTCCTGGAGACACACCATGCCGAAGATGAGAGCGATCGATGCCGCCGTTGCGGTGATGGAAAAAGAAGGCATCACCACCGCCTTCGGCGTGCCTGGTGCCGCCATCAACCCGTTGTACTCGGCCCTGCGCAAGGCCGGCAACATCGACCACGTGCTGGCCCGCCACGTTGAAGGCGCCTCGCACATGGCCGAAGGCTATACCCGTGCCGAACCCGGCAACATCGGCGTGTGTATCGGCACCTCGGGCCCTGCAGGCACGGACATGATCACCGGCCTGTACTCGGCCTGGGCAGATTCGATTCCCATCCTGTGCATCACCGGCCAAGCGCCCCGCGCCCGCCTGTACAAGGAAGATTTCCAGGCTGTCGACATCGAGTCGATCGCCAAGCCGGTCACCAAGTGGGCCGTCACCGTGCGCGAGCCGGCGCTGGTGCCGCGCGTGTTCCAGCAAGCGTTCCACCTGATGCGTTCGGGCCGTCCGGGTCCGGTGTTGATCGACCTGCCGTTCGACGTGCAAGTCGCCGAGATCGAATTCGACATCGACACCTACAGCCCGATGCCGGTCTACAAGCCTGCGGCCACGCGTGCCCAGGCCGAGCGCGCCATCGAGATGCTGTGCGCAGCCGAGCGCCCGCTGTTGGTGTGCGGCGGCGGCGTGATCAACGCCAATGCCGACAAGCTGATGGTCGAGTTTGCCGAGCTGGTGAACGTGCCCGTGGTCCCGACCCTGATGGGCTGGGGCGTGCTGGCCGATGACCACCCGCTCAACGCCGGCATGGTCGGTCTGCAAACGTCGCACCGCTACGGCAACGCCACGCTGCTGGCATCGGACTTCGTGTTCGGCATCGGCAACCGCTGGGCCAACCGCCACACGGGCAGCGTCGACGTCTACACCAAGGGCCGCAAGTTCATTCACGTCGATATCGAACCGACCCAGATCGGCCGCGTGTTCGGTCCGGACCTGGGCATCGTGTCGGACGCTGGTGCTGCGCTGGAGAAGTTCATCGAAGTCGCCCGCGAGCTGAAGGCCGCCGGCAAGCTGCCGTGCCGCAAGTCGTGGAACGCCGACGTGCAGAAGCGCAAGCGCACGATGCTGCGTCGCTCGGACTTCGACAACGTGCCGGTCAAGCCGCAGCGCGTGTACCGCGAGATGAATCAGTACTTCCCGCGCGACGTGCGTTACGTGTCGACGATTGGCCTGTCGCAAATCGCCGCTGCACAGTTCCTGTCGGTCAACCAGCCGCGCCACTGGATCAACTGCGGCCAGGCAGGCCCGCTGGGCTGGACGATTCCCGCCGCAATCGGCGTGAAGGTGGCTTCGCCCAACAGCGATGTGGTCGCCATCTCGGGTGACTACGACTTCCAGTTCATGATCGAAGAAATGGCGGTGGCCGCGCAGTTCAAGGTGCCGTACATCCACGTGGTGGTGAACAACTCGTACCTGGGCCTGATCCGCCAGGCACAGCGCAACTTCGACATGGACTACTGCGTCCAGCTCGCCTTCGACAACGTGAACGCCCCTGAGCTGAACGGCTACGGCGTCGACCACGTGAAGGTGGTGGAAGGCCTGGGTTGCAAGGCGATCCGCGTGTTCAAGCCGGAAGACATCGAACCGGCCTTCGCACAGGCTCGCAAGCTGATGGCCGAATTCTCGGTGCCGGTGATGGTGGAAGTGATCCTAGAGCGCGTGACGAACATCGCGATGGGCACGGAGATCGACAACGTGGTCGAGTTTGAAGACGTGCTCGACCTGGAAGACACCCTCACGGAAGCCGAAGGCGCCACCGCATAAAGACGGCGCGCTGTTCCCTCACCGTCCGATAACAGGAGAAAACATGACAAAGCTGGCAGCCAACCTGACCATGCTCTTCAACGAGCAGGCCTTCCTCGATCGCTTCGAAGCCGCCGCGCGTGCGGGCTTCCGCGGTGTGGAGTTCCTGTTCCCCTACGCGTTCCACGCAGACCAGATCGCCGACAAGCTGAACAGCTACCAACTGGATCTGGTCCTGCACAACCTGCCGGCCGGCAACTGGGACGGCGGCGAGCGCGGCATCGCCGTGCTGCCGGATCGCGTGGGTGAGTTTCAGGAAGGCGTGGGCGAGGCGATCAAGTACGCCAAGGTGCTCGGCGTGAAGCAGCTCAACTGCCTGGTGGGCATCCGCCCCGAAGGCGTGAGCGAAGACGCTGCGCGCAAGACGCTGGTGGAGAACTTGAAGTTTGCAGCCAAGGCGCTGAAGGCCGAGAAGATTGATCTGCTGATCGAGCCGATCAACACGTTCGACATTCCGGGCTTCTACCTGAGCCGCACGCAGCAGGCGCTGGATCTGATCAACGACGTGGATGCGTCCAACCTGTACGTGCAGTACGACATCTATCACATGCAGCGCATGGAAGGCGAAGTGGCGAACACGCTGAAGCGCCATCTGGACAAGATCAAGCATGTGCAGTTGGCGGACAACCCTGGGCGTAACGAACCCGGCACGGGCGAGATCAACTACCAGTTCTTGTTCAAGTGGCTGGATGAGATTGGCTACCAAGGCTGGATTGGGTGTGAGTACAAGCCTAAGGCTGGGACGGTTGAAGGTCTGGGCTGGCGGGCTGCTCACAACGTGGCTTGATTTTTTGGTTCGCTCTTTGTTCCGGCGGGAGGGGTGCATCCCTTGTTTCATCCCCTGCCGGGGCTGACTCACTTTTCTTTGTCTTGCCAAAGAAAAGTAAGCAAAAGAAAGGCGCGCCCGAGATGGCGACTTCCCCTTGAATTTCTGTCGCAAGGAGGGGAAGGGGAAAACTCGCTTCGCTCAAACAGTTCCCCTTCCTTTTTCCTCCTTGCAACAGAAATTCAAGGCGCCATCAAGGGCAGGAAAGTCAAAAGCCAAACCATCTGTGCACAAGCGCAGTAGCGATAGCAGTAGCAATGGGTAGCAGCAAACAACAAGAGCCACTAGGGCATGCAGACCAACGGTTTGCTTTTCCCTGCCCTAGATGGCGCCTTGAATTTGTGTAAGCGGGCGGAAAAAAGACGGGGAACTGTCTGAGCGCAGCGAGTTTTCCCCGTCTCCGCCCGGTTACACAAATTCAAGGAGGGTGTCGCCATCTTGGGCGCGCCTTTCTTTGCTCACTTTTCTTTGGCAAGACAAAGAAAGTGAGTCGCCCCCGGCAGGGGGTGAAAGGGAGTGGACCACCAAGGCCCATTCACCACACACAAACCATTAACCCCAAGGAGATCCCTCACCATGGCAAACGCACTGAATCTCGGTTTCATCGGCCTCGGCATCATGGGCGCCCCCATGGCAGGCCACCTGCGCGCAGCAGGTCACACGCTGTTCGTGCACGACGTGAACCCGGCACCGGCCACCCTGGTGGAAGCGGGCGTGACGGTCTGCACGAGCGCGGAAGAAGTCGCCAAGCGTGCCGACATCATCTTCGTGATGGTGCCGGACACCCCGCACGTTGAAGCCGTGCTGTTCAGCGACAAGGGCGTCGCCAAGGCACTGAAGGATGCCGGCAAGGACGCAGCTGCCAACAAGATCGTGGTCGACATGAGTTCGATCTCGCCGATCGCGACGAAGGACTTTGCTGCACGCGTCAACAAGACCGGCGCGCAATACCTGGACGCTCCGGTGTCGGGCGGCGAAGTGGGCGCCAAGGCTGCCTCGCTGACGATCATGGTCGGCGGTGAGCAAGCTGCATTCGACCGCGCGCTGCCGCTGTTCCAACTGATGGGCAAGAACATCACGCTGGTGGGCGGCAACGGCGACGGCCAGACCACCAAGGTGGCCAACCAGATCATCGTGGCGCTGAACATCCAGGCCGTGTCGGAAGCCCTGTTGTTTGCATCGAAGGCCGGTGCGGACCCCGCGAAGGTGCGTCAGGCGCTGATGGGCGGCTTTGCCAATTCGCGCATTCTGGAAGTGCACGGCGAGCGCATGGTCAAGCGTACGTTTGATCCGGGCTTCCGTATCGAGCTGCACCAGAAGGATCTGAACCTGGCGCTGCAGGGTGCCAAGGCGCTGGGCGTGGCACTGCCTAACACGGCGACGGCGCAGGAGCTGTTCAACACCTGTGCTGCCAACGGTCTGGGCAAGCAGGATCACTCAGCGCTGTGCCGGGCGATTGAGATCATGTCGAACCACGACATTGCCTAAAGCTGGGTTGGGGTGGGCTTGTTTTTGGTCTTGTAGTCCATGCCTTGTTTCATCCCCTGCCGGGGCTGACTCACTTTCTTTGTCTTGCCAAAGAAAGTAAGCAAAGAAAGGCGCGCCCGAGATGGCGAAACACTCCTTGAATTTATGTCGCAGGGAGGGGAAGGGAAAAACTCGCTGCGCTCAAACAGTTTCCCTTCCTTTTTCCTCCCTGCAACAGAAATTCAAGGCGCCATCTAGGGCAAGGTACGGCCAAACAATCGGGCCACGAGTCCGGTAGAAGGACTGGTTGTAGACGCACGTGAAGCACAGCAGCAAACAAGAGCCTGAAGGGGCAGCGCACAGACGGTGTGTTTTTCCTGCCCTGGATGGCGCCTTGAATTTTTGTAAGCGGGCGGAAAAAAAGACGGGGAACTGTTTGAGCGCAGCGAGTTTTCCCCGTCTCCGCCCGGTTACGAAAATTCAAGGGAGGGGTCGCCATCTTGGGCGCGCCTTTCTTTGCTTACTTTCTTTGGCAAGACAAAGAAAGTGAGTCAGCCCCGGCAGGGGATGAAATGAGGGATGGACCACCCAGGTCCAAACACAAACCCACCGGAGCAATAAAGTGCGCCGCTTCCGCAACACCAAAATCCTCGCCACCCTCGGCCCCGCCAGCAGCGACAAAGACACCATCCGCGCGCTCGTTGAAGCCGGCGCCGATGTCTTCCGCCTGAACTTCAGCCACGGCTCGCACGAAGACCACCGCAAGCGCTACGACATCGTGCGTGCAGTGGAAGCTGAACTCGGCCGCCCCATCGGCATCCTGGCCGACATGCAGGGCCCGAAGCTGCGCATCGGCACGTTCGCCGAAGGCCGCGTCGTGCTCAAGAACGGCGATCGCTTCGTACTCGACCGCGACCCGACCCCGGGCGATATCACCCGCGTACACCTGCCGCACCCCGAGCTGTATGCTGCCGCCGCACCGGGCCAATCGCTGCTGCTGGACGACGGCAAGATCCGCCTGGCTGTGGAAGCCGCTGACCCGACCGCCATCGTCACTCGCGTGGTCGATGGCGGCCCGCTGTCGGACCGCAAGGGCGTGAACGTGCCCGACGCGGTGATCCCCATCCCCGCACTCACCGAGAAAGACCTGCGCGACCTCGAGTTCGCCCTGTCGCTGGGGGTGGACTGGATTGCGCTGTCGTTCGTGCAGCGCGCCGAAGACGTGATCGCTGCGCGCGAGATCATCGGCGACCGCGCCGGCCTGCTCTCCAAGATCGAGAAGCCCGCCGCACTGTTGCACCTGGAAGACATCGTGCAGGCCTCCGACGCGCTGATGGTGGCGCGTGGCGACCTGGGCGTGGAGCTGCCGCCTGAGCGCGTGCCCGGCGTGCAGAAGCGCATCCTGCGCATCGCACGTCAACACGGCAAGCCGGTGGTCGTGGCCACGCAGATGCTCGAATCGATGATCGAAGCACCGGTGCCGACGCGCGCCGAAGCCTCCGACGTGGCAACGGCTGTGTACGACGGCACCGATGCCGTGATGCTCTCGGCCGAATCGGCCAGCGGCAAGCACCCGGTGGCAGCGGTCAGCATCATGAACCGCATCATTGCCGAGACCGAGCGCGACCCGCTCTACCGCAACCTGATCGACGCACAACACCAGGCCCCGCTGCCGACGCGCCAGGACGCCATCTGCGCCGCCCTGCGCGACGTGACGCACATCCTGGGGGCGGTGGCCACCGTCACCTACACGTCCAGCGGCAAGACCAGCCTGCGCGCCGCGCGTGAACGGCCGCTGGCACCCATCGTGAGCATCACGCCGCGCCTGGATACGGCGCGCCGTCTGGCGATCACCTGGGGCGTGCACAGCACCGTGAGCGCCGACGTGCACAGCGTGGATGAAATGGTGGATGCGGCCTGCCGCGCTGCTGCGCGTGAAGGCTTTGCCGTATCGGGCGACCAGATCGCCATCACGGCGGGCATGCCGTTTGGCCAGGCAGGTTCGACCAACCTGCTGCGCCTAGCCGAGGTTTGGCCACAGACGGTCGCAACCGCGCAAACGGAAACGAATGCGCAGGAACCGGCAACGGCTTAAGGCCGGTCAGACCACCTTGGAGTAGCGCGGAACGAAGGCGACGGGCTTGCCCTGCGCCTCGACCGCGCGCTCGGTGCCAACGGCGCGCAGGTGCGCATCGAACACCATCGCGATACGCCGCACCAGCAACCGTCCTTGTGGCGTGATGAGGATGCGCTCGTCGCCCACCTTCACCAGGCCCGCTTCTTCCAGCGGCGCCAGCGCCTCCAGTTCATCGGCAAAGGTGCGCTTGAAATCCAACCCGTGCGTGGCGCCAAACGCGCGCATGTCCAGCTCGAACCCGCACATCAGCTCACCAATCAGCGCACGCCGCACGTGGTCGTCCGGCGTGAGCGACAGGCCGCGCAGCACCGGCAGCGCATTGGCGTCGATGCGCGCGTAGTACGCGTCGAGGTCCTTTTCGTTTTGCGCATACACATCGCCCACGCGGCTGATGGCGGACACGCCAAAGGCCAGCAGGTCGCAATCGGCATGTGTGGAGTAGCCCTGGAAATTGCGCTGCAAGCGCCCTTCGCGCTGCGCAATCGCCAGTGCGTCATCCGGACGCGCGAAGTGATCCATCCCGATATAGACATAGCCCGCGTCCACCAGACGCTCCACCGTCATCGCCAGCAGGTCGAGCTTCTCGTCGGCGGTCGGCAGCGCGAGCAGGTCGATGCGGCGCTGCGGCTTGAACAGGTGCGGCAGGTGCGCATAGCTGTAGACGGAAAGCCGATCCGGCGCCATCTCCAGCACGCGGTCCAGTGTCGCGTTGAATGTCTCGGTACGTTGATGCGGCAAGCCGTAGATCAGGTCAAAGCTGATCGATTCGAAGCCGAGGCGGCGCGCGCTATCGACCACGCGGCGCGTGTCTTCCACGCTCTGGATGCGGTGGACGGCGCGCTGCACCTCCGGATCAAAGTCCTGAATGCCAAGGCTGGCGCGATTGAAGCCGAGGTCGGCCAGGATGGACAGCGTGGCGTCGTCTGCGTGGCGCGGGTCGAGTTCGACGGAGATTTCCGCGTCGGGCATCAGATCGAAATGTTCGCGTGTGGCGGCCATCACGGCGCGCATCTCATCGTGTGTGAGGAAGGTGGGCGTGCCACCGCCCCAATGCAGTTGCGTCACGCGGCGCAGCGGGCCGACGTGGCCGGCCACGAGGGCCATCTCCTGCGCCAGGGCGCGGATGTAGCGCGCACTGCGCGAGTGGTCCTTGGTGATGACCTTGTTGCAGCCGCAGTAGTAGCAGAGGTTCGCGCAGAACGGCAGATGCATGTACAGCGACAGGGGTGCATGCAGCGCCGGCGCAATCGCGGCGCGTCGGTGCAGTGCGTCGAGGTAGGCCGCGTTGCTGAAGCCGTTGTGGAAGCGGTCCGCTGTCGGGTACGACGTATAGCGCGGACCATGCGTATCAAAACGCTGCACCAGCGCGCGCACCTGCGGTGCAGACCAGCGGAAAGCGGTGTCATTGGCAGCCGCATCCTGGGCGGCCGGTTGGGCAAAGGGGAACATGGGGCGTGGGGTGCGAGGGCGATGGTTGATGCTATTCCCGCGCTCCCAGCGGCGCGTTGATATGTGTCAACGTCGGTCAATGCGGGTTCAAACGCGCCGGTCCCTCCATCAGGAGGGGCTCAACTTCACTGATCTGTCACGTTCGACCGCCTAACATCGACGATTGGCGCGCACTCGCCTGCCAGGCCGGTCACAACAAGAACAACGCGCCGTCGATTCGTCTTTGGGGGAAGCATGATGTGGCAGACACTGGCACGCCGCTGCGCGTGCGTATTCGCCTGCGCAACCGCCGTTGTGACGCTGACGGCGCATGCGCAAGGCAATACCACCCTTGTTGTCGGGCAGTTGGTCGAGCGCGGCGGCGCCCAGGCCGACTACGCGCGTGATTTCATGGCCGGCGCCAAGGTCGCGTTTGATGCGGCCAACCTGAGCGGTGGCATCAAGGGCCGGCGCATCAGCCTGGTCCGTCGCGAAGTCGAACAGCCCGAAGCGGTGCCGCAGGCCATCGACATGATCGAGCGCGACCGCGTGGAAGTGCTCTTTGGCGTAAGCGAACGCCTGCTGCCCGCGCTGACGGCGTCTCCGGAGATCGCGCGGCGCAATGTCCCGCTGCTGGCACCGCTCTCGGGCGCCATGTCCACGTCGGACAACGTCTGGTTCATCCGCCCCGACTACGACCACGAGATCATCGCCGCCCACAACCGGCTGCGGCAGTTCGGCATGCGGCGCATCGCGCTGGTCACCACTGCGGGGTTCGATCCGCAACTCGGTACGCGTCTGCGCAACACGCTGGCAGCTACAGCGCCCGCCAAGGGGGATGCCGCCGAGACGCTCGATCTCTACACCCTGACGGGCGATCCGGGCGAACTGGCCGCACGTATCGCCCCGACCAAGCCGACCGCCGTCATCGTCGCCGGCGATACCCTCGCCTATGCCAGTGTTGGCCGCGCACTGGCGCAGCACGGGTGGTATGGCTTCCTGGTCGGGCTCTCTTCGGTTAATCCGCAGGTGGCGCGTGAAATTCTCGGCACCGGTTACAGCGGCGGCATGCTGCTCGCGCAGACCGTGCCGAACCCCGCCGTCGGCAACACGAAAATCACGCGCGAGCACATCGCACGGATGAAGCAGTTTCTGGATGAACCGCCGTCGGGGGCCACGTTGTCGGGTTATATCGCTGCGACGTATTTGATTCAGGCGATCAACGCAGCGGGCGGGAAAGTGTCGGGCGCCGAGTTGCGACGCGCGTTGCAGACGCGGGTGGACGTGGGGGGATTTACCTTGGATTTCACTCGGGGGAATCGGGGGAGTGAGTTTGTGGATCTCAACTACATCCAGGGGACGGGGAATTGATTGGGGCTTGGTGGTTTGCCTCCCTTTCGTCCCCGGCAGGGGATGAAACAAGGGATGGACCAAAAGCAAAAAACTCAGGTCGCCACGGTTTTTTTTGCAGCCAGCAACCCCTTCAACGCCCCCAACCGATCCTTAGGCGACATCGCCGGCATGGAATCCTCCGGCGTCGGCCCAGCATCATCACCCAACTTCATCTCAGCGATATACCGCGACGGCTCACACACCACCGTCTCCCGCGCCCGCTTGCGCTTCTTGCACCAGCTGATATGCAAGCTGCGTTGCGCCCGCGTAATCCCCACATACATCAGCCGCCGCTCTTCTTCGATCTTCTCGTCGGTCAAGTCATCGTCTTCCCGACAGTGCGGGAGGATGCCCTCTTCCACGCCCACGAGAAACACGTGCGGATACTCCAGCCCCTTGCTCGCATGCAGCGTGGACAAGCGCACCGCATCCGGGTCTTCTTCCTTGCCTTCGAGCATGCTGATGAGCGCGATGGTCTGCGTCAGTTCCAGCAGGTTCTTGCCGGTGTCCATCAGCCCATCGGCATTGTCGAAACCGGTGGCCTCTTCAGCGTCTTCTTTCTCGGGCTTGGTGCCCTTGCGCTTGAGCCACTCCACGAACTCCAGCACATTGGTCCACTTGTTCTGGGCCTGGCGCTCGTCGTAGGTGTCGTACAGGTAGGCCTCGTAGTGGATGCCTTCCATCATCTCGTCGAGCAGCGTGCCGGCGGGCTCCTTCGCGGCGCGATCGGACAGGCGCACGATGAACTCGCAGAACACGCGCAGCGGCTCCAACTGGCGCGGTGCAAGTTGCGCTTCAATGCCGCCCATCATCGCCGCCTCGAACAATGAGACCTTGGCCTGCCCCGCGAATGCGCCCAGCACTTCCAGCGTCGCGTTGCCCACACCACGCTTGGGCGTGGTGATAGCGCGGATGAACGCGGGGTCGTCATCCGCGTTGGCAATCAGGCGCAGGTACGCGCACAGGTCTTTGATCTCGGCCTTGTCGAAAAAGCTCTGCCCGCCCGAGAGCACATACGGAATGCGCTCGCGACGCAGAATCTGCTCGAACAGCCGCGCCTGGAAGTTGCCGCGATACAGGATCGCGTAATCCCGAAACTGCGCGCGGCGCTCGAACTTGTGCGCAGAGAGCTTGAAGACGACGCTCTCGGCTTCGTGCTCTTCGTCATTGGCGCCGGTCACGTTGATGGCGTCGCCCATGCCGTGCTCACTCCACAGCGTCTTCTCGAACAGCTTCGGGTTCTGCGCGATGACCGCGTTGGCGGCGTTCAGGATGCGCACCGTGGAGCGGTAGTTCTGCTCCAGCTTGATGACCTTCAGGTTCGGAAAATCGGTCTGCAGCAGCTTGAGGTTGTCCAACGTGGCGCCGCGCCAGCCGTAGATGGCCTGGTCGTCGTCGCCCACCGCCGTGAAGGCCGGTGCGCGCAGGTGCGAGCCGCCTGCCAGCAGCTTCAGCAGTTGGTACTGGCAGGCGTTGGTGTCCTGGTATTCGTCGACGAGGAAATAGCGCAGGCGGTTCTGCCACTTCAGGCGCACCTCCTCGTTGCGCGCGAACAGCTCGGCGGGAATGCGGATCAGGTCGTCAAAATCCACCGCCTGGTACGCATGCAGCGTGGCCACGTAGTTGCGGTAGACCAGCGCGGCCTGGTGGTCGTCGACGTTGTTGTTGGCGAGCGCCTCGGCAATCGCGGTTTCCGGATCGACGAGACCGTTCTTCCACAGCGAGATCGTGCTTTGCACGCGGCGGATGAGTTGCTTATCGGTGGTCGCCAACTGCTCCTGGATCATGCCGAAGCAGTCGTCCGAATCCATGATCGAGAAGCGCGGCTTGAGGCCCACATGCTCAGCCTCCGCCCGCAGGATCTGCACGCCCAGCGAGTGGAACGTACACACCGTCAGCTGCTTGATGGGGATGCGCTTGCCGTCTTCGCGCGTCTTGCCGTCCATCAGCTTGGCCACACGCTCCTGCATTTCCTTGGCCGCCTTGTTGGTGAACGTGACGGCAGCGATGTGCTTCGGCTCGAAGCCCTTGTCGAGGATCAGGTGCGCAATCTTCTGCGTAATCACGCGCGTCTTGCCCGAACCTGCCCCGGCCAGCACCAGGCAGGGGCCATCGAGGTAGTGCACACCTTCGGATTGGGCAGCATTGAGCCCGTGGGCGAGACCGGAAGACATTGGGGGCAAACAGGCGGGAATTGCAGGCGGACGGCGATGGTAGCACGCGTGGGCGACACAGTTTGGCGCCCCATCTGGCGTGGCGCGCACATGGTCGAGCGCCGTGCCGGTCGGGCATTTTTAATGCCCCGATGCAGGCGATTTTCACGTACCTGCCTGGCGCCCTGTCGTGCTAAGAGTCTCGGCAGCCAATCCAACGTCGATGGATTGGCCGACGTCAAACAGAAAAATAAGAGTTTGCCTATTTCCGGGATTTTTTGTGACACCGAGGAAAGGTCTCCCGCCGCGCCACATCGTTTCAGCGTTGTCACGAACAGCAACACGACACACATGATGCAGCGTGTTATCAGCGCTTTCTGATTTTTCGATTTCCTCAATTCATTGCGATTGACATACAAATCGACGGAACAAATTCCGCGATTTATCCAGACTCTGCGGCCGCCGATACAGCGTTTGAATCGGCACTGAATTCGATTTTCATTTCCGCAGAGGGATTGACATGAACAAGGCATATCGCGTCGTTCGCAACAAAGCGACCGGCACATGGACGGCGGTTTCAGAAATTGCACGCGGGCACGGCAAGGGGCGCGCTGCAGTGCGTGCAGTCAGTTCTGTCTTAGTGGCGGGCGCGGCAGCTGTCTTGGCACCTAGCGCAATGGCGCAGTTGGTGGAGCAGGATCCCTCCAGTGGGACGATCACCATTGGCAGTGGCACCGGTGGATCAGTAGTCAACATTGCAAACGAACTTGGTGAGAGCCGCCGCCTGACGAACGTTGCCAATGGCCGGGATACAACCGATGCAATCAACTACGGCCAGTTCTCATCAGTCAACAACGGCGTTGCCAGGGCACTGGGCGGCGGCGCGGCAATTAATTCCGTTACCGGCGCTGTCACCGCTCCGACGTACAACCTCTACGCAGACCCGACGGACCCCACCGGGGCAACGGTGTACCGCGACGTCGGCAGTGCATTGGGCAACTTGAACAACCGCATCAAGGCCAATGGCGACAGCATCACCAACATCATCAATGGCAAGGCCGGTCTGGTGCAGCAAGCAGATGCCACGTCCGAGATCACCGTGGGTAAGGACACCGGTGGCACGGCCGTGAACTTTGCCGCGGGCAAGGATGCTGACGGTAACGCCATCACGCGCAAGCTGACCAACGTCACGGCAGGCACGGAGGGCACCGACGCTGTCAACGTCGGCCAACTCAACGGCGTCAAGGCGACGGCGGAGCAAGCCGCGTCAGACATTGTCAATGCCAACACGCTCAACGCGGCCAATGCAAAAACCGTATCGGACGCATTGGGCGGCGGCTCCACCGTTGGCGAAGACGGCAAGATCACCGCGCCGACGTACTCGTTGGCCACCAGCACCGATAACCCGGCCAAGACGGATTTCCACAACGTCGGCGATGCGCTGGGCAACCTCGATACACGCACCAGCCAGAACACGACGGACATCACGAACCTGAGCACGCAGATTGGCAACGGCTCGATCGGCCTCGTGCAACAGGCGGATGCCTCGTCCGTGATCACCGTCGCCAAGGACACCGCTGGCGACAGCGTGAACTTTGCCGGCAAGGATACCGACGGCAACGCCATCACCCGCAAACTGACCAACGTCACGGCAGGCGAGGCGGATACCGATGCCGCCAACGTCGGTCAGCTCAAGGCGGTCGGCAAGCAGGTGGCGGATCTGGACGCCAACGCCGTCAAGTACGACGCCAACGGCAACGTTGATCTGGCACGCAACGGCAAGCCGGCGCAGATCAAGAACGTGGCCAATGGCACCGAAGACGGCGATGCGGTCAACCTGGGCCAACTGAAGCAGTCCGGCCTGGTCAAGGACGACGGTTCCCTCGCCAACGTCGTGACGTATGACGACGACACCAAGTCGAAGGTCTCGCTCGGCGGCGCCAGCGGTACGACCTTGACCAACGTGGCGGCAGGTGCCGTGGCGGCGGATAGCATGGACGCGATCAACGGCGCCCAGCTGTATGCGACCAATCAGGCGGTTGCCTCGGCATTGGGCACCTCGCTGGGCGGGAATGGCGCGATCATCGCACCCAGCTACACGGTGGGCGGCCAGACCTACAACAACGTTGGCGATGTCTTCAAGAACCTGGACGGCCGGCTCACCGGCGTGGAGCGGGGCGAAGGCAGCGGCGGCAACGGCGGTTCGAGCGACCCCAGGTTCATTGGCAGTGGCAGCGGTAACGCCAACGTCGGTGACAAGGAGAACGCGCAAGCCACGGGGACGAACGCCACGGCAGCCGGCGCGAAGGCAACGGCTTCGGCAAACAACAGCGTGGCAATGGGCGCAGGCTCGACAGCCTCGCACGAGAACAGCGTGGCGGTGGGCGCGGGCTCGGTGACGGATCGCACTGACTCGGTGTCAGTTGGCGCTGTCGGCCAGGAACGCGCGATTACCAACGTGATGGCCGGCACGAAGGACACCGACGCCGTGAACGTCCAGCAACTCAAGAGCGAGACCGCCAAGGTCCAGCAAAGCGTCGACACGCTGCAAAGCCAGGTCAACCAGCGCTTCGATCAGCTCGACAACCGCGTCAATCGCGTTGGCGCCATGAACGCCGCCATGACAACGATGGTCGCCAGCGCCGCCGGCCTGCAGACCGACAACCGCATGGCGATCGGCACCGGCCTGTACCGTGGCCAGACGGCCCTGGCAGTCGGCTACCAGCGCAAGGTCGGGTCGCGTGCCACGGTCACGATTGGTGGCTCCACCGCCGGTGGCTCCGAGTACAACGTGGGCATTGGTGCAGGCTACGGCTGGTAAGCCGTTGATGCATTGGAGGTGTAGCAACGGGCGCATCGGCTTTGGCCGCTGCGCCCTTTCTTTTGGTGGATGCCTGCGCCGACATGCTGGCCGGATGCCCGCACTCGTTTGCGCCCCGCGCTTTCCTCCGCAGTCGTTACACGGCTTACGCGCGGTTACACGAAGGCCGTAAGCGCGCTGGCAACACGGTTCGTTATAGCCAGGACAGCGGCTAAATCCATCGGTCGCCCGATCACCACCTGGAGAGAACACCATGAACCGCATCGTCCAAATTCTGGCTGTGTCCGCCGTCACCCTGGCCGCTACTACCGGCGCCTTCGCCCAAACGCAGTGGCAGAAAGATCACCCGCGCCGCGCCGAGGTGAACCACCGTCTCGCCAACCAGAACAAGCGCATCCACAACGAAGTGAAGGAAGGCGAAATCACCAAAGGCCAGGCCAAGGCGCTGCACAAGGAAGACCGCCAGATCCGCCAGGAAGAGCGCGACATGGCCGCTCAAAATGGTGGCCACATCACCAAGCAAGAACAGCGCACCCTGAACCAGCAGGAAAACAAGGTGAGCCGCCAGATCGGCAACTGATCACCGGCTGACCAACGACCCGCACACCGGCCACACCCCGGGGCATGGCGATACCGCCAGCGCCCCGAGGGTGTGGCCGTTGTCTTTGGCCTTTCCGCTTTTGACGTTCCTGCCCTAGATGGCGCCTTGAATTTCTGTTGCAGGGAGGAAAAAGGAAGGGAAACTGTCTGAGCGAAGCGAGTTTTTCCCTTCCCCTCCCTGCGACAGAAATTCAAGGAAGGGGTCGCCATCTCGGGCGCGCCTTTCTTTGCTTACTTTCTTTGGCAAGACAAAGAAAGTGAGTCAGCCCCGGCAGGGGATGGACCACCAGCAATAAACCCCAGCCTAAGACCACCCTCACCCCCAATTGACAATCCCTCCCCCCTTCCGTAAATTCCGCCCATCCA
The DNA here is from genome assembly GCF_051783885.1 of Ralstonia sp. 24A2. Classification (NCBI taxonomy): domain Bacteria; kingdom Pseudomonadati; phylum Pseudomonadota; class Betaproteobacteria; order Burkholderiales; family Burkholderiaceae; genus Ralstonia; species Ralstonia sp. 24A2. The sequence goes on from NZ_JBPVZD010000002.1 coordinate 378,150, forward strand.
TCCGGGAGAGCGTGCCCGCCGCACACGGCAAGGCACCGCCGAAGGGGTAGCACCCAAAAACTCTCAGGCACCAAGGACCGGGCGGATCGGCCAGACATGCGTCTGACCGCACTCTGGAGAGCTGGCGCCGCACGACCACTGCGGGCGCCCACCGAAGGGGCTCACGAACGGCGCGCACCGCTATGCGCCCCGCTCGCAATCTCTCAGGTACCAAGGACAGAGGGGCCATCTGCGCGGCTTGCATCTTCATGGCGTCACCATGAGGCATCAGGCTGCGCAGGTGGCCTTTTTGCTTTTCTGGTCCCGAATAACGCGCCACGCCGAGGCCACCGGCGGCGCCCAAGCCGAGAGATTCCATGACGCTCCAACACACGCCGCTCAACGCCATCCACCGCTCGCTGGGCGCCCGCATGGTCGACTTTGGCGGCTGGGACATGCCCGTCAACTACGGCTCCCAGATCGAAGAACACCACGCCGTGCGCCAAGACGCCGGCATCTTCGACGTCTCGCACATGTGCGTGGTCGACCTCACCGGCGCGCGTGTGCGCGATTTCCTGCGTGGGCTGCTCGCCAACAACGTCGACAAGCTGCAGACGCCGGGCAAGGCGCTCTACAGCTGCATGCTCAACCCCAAGGGCGGCGTGATCGACGACCTGATCGTCTACTTCTTCCGTGAAGACTGGTTCCGCCTGGTGGTCAACGCCGGCACCGCTCCGACCGACCTGGAATGGATCGTCGCCCAGAACGCCGCTGCTGGCACCAACGTGACCATCACGCCGCGCCGCTCCGACAACAACGCTGGCACCGAGCCGCTGGGCATCGTCGCCGTGCAGGGCCCGAACGCCCGCGCCAAGACCTACGCCGCGCTGCCCGGCACGCAGGCCGTGGGCGAAGCGCTCAAGCCGTTCAACGCAGGCTTCGTCACCGTGGATGGCGTGGGCGAGATCATGGTCGCGCGCACCGGCTATACCGGTGAAGATGGCTTCGAACTGGTGGTGCCCGCCTCGCAGATCGCCGGCGTGTGGGAACGTCTGCTGCAAGCCGGCGTGCGCCCGGCGGGCCTCGGCGCACGCGACACGCTGCGCCTGGAAGCCGGCATGAACCTCTACGGCCAGGACATGGACGACCACGTCTCGCCGCTCGACGCGGGCCTGGCCTGGACGGTCGACCTGCAAAGCGAACGCGACTTCACCGGCAAGGCTGCGCTGCAAGCCGGTGGCCAGCGCGACCAGTTCGTCGGGCTGATCCTGCGCGACAAGGGCGGCGTGCTGCGCGCCCATCAGAAAGTCATCACCACCGCTGGTGACGGCGAGATCACCAGCGGCACCTTCAGCCCGAGCCTGTCGCTCTCCATCGCGCTGGCGCGCTTGCCCAAGGATGTGGCCCTCGGCACCGACGTGCAGGTCGAGATCCGCGACCGCAAGTTGACCGCGACTGTGGTTAAACTGCCGTTCGTGCGCAATGGCAAGGCGCTGGTCAGCTGAGTCCCGAATTCCCCTATTCCAATATTTCTGGAGAACCTTTCATGAGCAACATCCCCGCCGATCTGAAGTACACCGAACACGACGAGTGGATCCGCGTTGAAGCCGACGGCACGCTGACCATCGGCATCACCGACTTCGCGCAAGACGCGCTGGGCGACATCGTGTTCCTCGAGCTGCCGGACGCTGGCCGCGCCGTTGCCAAGGACGAAGCGATTGCCGTGGTGGAATCGGTAAAGGCGGCTTCCGACATCTACGCACCGGTGTCGGGCGAAATCGTCGCCAAGAATGAGGATGCTGCTGGCGCACCGGAGTCGGTCAACGCCGACGCCTACGCCGCGTGGCTGTTCAAGATCAAGCCGACCAACGCCGACGACGTGAACGCCCTGCTGTCGGCCGAGCAGTACACCGCCAAGATCGGCTAAGCCGGTCTTTCAAGCCGGTGCGCGCGCGCTGACCTGCGCCGCGCATCGGCTTTTTGCTGCATTGCCTGAATTTCGAGCCCTTGCCATGAACGCTCCGCACCCCGCTTCCTCGGCGCTTGCTGCCGAACGCCCCACCCTGGCTGACCTGGAGGCGCGCGACGCCTTCGCGCACCGCCACATCGGCCCGTCTGCTGAAGAGCAGGCCACGATGCTCAGCACGCTGGGCTACGCCAGCCGCGCCGCGCTGATCGACGCCGTGATCCCGCCCGCCATCCGCCGCCAGGACGGCATGCCGCTGGGTGAATTCACGCAGCCGCTGACCGAAGAAGCGGCACTGGCCAAGCTGCGCGGCATCGCCGGGCAGAACCGCGTGGTCAAGAGCCTGATCGGCCAGGGCTATTACGGCACGCACACGCCGGGCGTCATCCTGCGCAACATCCTCGAGAACCCGGCCTGGTACACGGCCTACACGCCGTATCAGCCGGAAATCTCGCAGGGCCGCCTGGAAGCAATGCTGAACTTCCAGCAGATGGTGATCGACCTGACGGCGATGGACATCGCCAACGCGTCGATGCTGGACGAAGCCACCGCCGCCGCTGAGGCGATGACGCTGCTGCAGCGCATCGGCAAGTCGAAGTCGACCGTGTTCTTCGTGGCCGACGACGTGCTGCCGCAAACGCTGGAAGTCGTGCGCACGCGCGCCGAGCCGATCGGCGTGCAAGTGGTAACCGGCCCGGCGGCTGAGGCTGCCAAGCACGATGCCTTTGGCGTGCTGCTGCAATACCCGGGCGCCAACGGTGCGCTGCTGGGCGATCTGGCAACGTACCAAGCGCTGACCGATGCCGTGCACGCTGCGGGCGGTCTGGTCGTCGCCGCGGCTGACCTGCTCGCGCTGACGCTGCTGGCCGCGCCGGGCGAATGGGGTGCCGACGTCGTGATTGGCAACACGCAACGCTTCGGTGTGCCGTTCGGTTTCGGTGGCCCGCACGCTGGCTACATGGCCGTGCGCGATGCGTTCAAGCGTTCGATGCCCGGTCGCCTCGTTGGCGTGACGATCGATGCGCAAGGCAACTCGGCCTACCGCCTCGCGCTGCAGACGCGCGAGCAGCACATCCGCCGTGAGAAGGCCACCTCGAACATCTGTACCGCGCAGGTGCTGCTGGGCGTGATGGCATCGATGTACGCCGTCTACCACGGCCCGCAGGGCCTCAAGCGCATCGCCCAGCGCGTGCACCGCCTGACCGCCACGCTGGCCGCCGGCCTGCGCGCGATCGGCTACACGCTGGAATCCGATGCCTTCTTCGACACGCTGACGGTCACCACCGGCCCGCGCACCGCCAACCTGCACATCGCTGCACAGACGCATGGCATCAACCTGCGCCAGATCGACGACGCACGTCTGGGCATCTCGCTGGACGAGACCGTCACGCGTGCTGACGTGGTTGCGCTGTGGGACGTCTTCGCGCACGCCGCCCACGCTGCCGCGCCGGACTTCGACACGACCGAAGCAGCCGTCGCTGATGCCTACCCGGCAACGCTGGTGCGCCAGAGCGCGTACCTGACGCACCCGGTCTTCAACGCGCACCATTCCGAGCACGAAATGCTGCGCTACCTGCGCAGCCTCGCCGACAAGGACTTGGCGCTCGACCGCACGATGATCCCGCTCGGCTCGTGCACGATGAAGCTGAACGCCACCGCCGAAATGCTGCCGGTGACGTGGCCCGAGTTCTCGAACATCCATCCGTTCGCGCCGGCCGACCAGACCGTGGGTTACCGCGAGATGATCGACCAGCTCGAGCAGATGCTGTGCGCCGCCACCGGTTACGCGGCCATCAGCCTGCAGCCGAACGCCGGTTCGCAGGGCGAATACGCCGGCCTGCTGATCATCCACGCCTACCACGCCAGCCGTGGCGAAGCGCACCGCAACGTGTGCCTGATCCCGTCGTCGGCGCACGGTACGAACCCCGCATCGGCGCAGATGGCCGGCATGCAGGTTGTCGTCGTCGCTTGCGATGAGCGCGGCAACGTCGATCTGGCTGACCTGGAAAAGAAGGCCGCCGAGCACAGCAAGAACCTCGCGGCGATCATGATCACCTACCCGTCCACGCACGGCGTGTTCGAGGAAGGCGTCAAGCGCGTCTGCGAGATCGTGCACAGCCACGGCGGCCAGGTGTACGTCGATGGCGCCAACATGAACGCGATGGTCGGCACGGCAGCGCCGGGCCACTTCGGCGGCGATGTTTCGCACCTGAACCTGCACAAGACGTTCTGCATTCCGCACGGCGGTGGCGGCCCGGGTGTCGGTCCGGTGGCCGTTGGTGCGCATCTTGCGCCGTTCCTCCCGGGCCGCGCGGCTTCGGGTGAAGACGCCAGCCAGAACATCGGCAATGTGTCGGCTGCAGCGTTCGGCTCGGCCTCGATCCTGCCGATCTCGTGGATGTACATCGCCATGATGGGCGCAGCCGGCCTGACCGCCGCCACCGAGACGGCCATCCTGTCGGCCAACTACGTGGCCAAGCGTCTGGCGCCGTACTACCCGGTGCTGTACACGGGCGCGCACGACCTGGTGGCGCACGAGTGCATTCTCGACATCCGTCCGCTGCAGAAGGAATCGGGCATCAGCAACGAAGACATCGCCAAGCGCCTGATGGACTTCGGCTTCCACGCACCGACGATGAGTTTCCCGGTGCCGGGCACGCTGATGATCGAGCCGACCGAGAGCGAGCCGAAGGTGGAACTCGACCGCTTCATCGACGCGATGATCGCCATCCGTGGCGAAGTCGACAAGGTGATCTCGGGCGAATTCGACCGCGAGGACAACCCGCTCAAGCACGCGCCGCACACCGCTGCCGTGGTGATGGCCGATGCCTGGTCGCACAAGTACACGCGTGAACAGGCCGCCTACCCGGTGGCATCGCTGCGCAAGCAGAAGTACTGGCCGCCGGTTGGCCGTGCCGACAACGTCTACGGCGACCGCAACCTGTTCTGCGCCTGCGTGCCGATGAGCGAGTACGCGCAAGACTGAAGGCGGGCCTGAGGTGACGCGGCAACCGGTGCCTTAGCCAGTTACCGCGTCACATGTAACCGGGCGCAATCGCTGTAACCCGCTCTGACAAACGCCGCTTCTGGGCGCCTCACCAAGTAAGGTGACGACCGTTCACCTGATCGATGAGGCCCCTCCATGCCGATGCTCCACCGCGCCCCGCTCCTTCGCCTGCTTGCCTGTGCTGCCGCTGTTGCGGCGTGCAGTGCTTGCTCGCCGACACAGGCAGGTGCGGCCTCATCGGTGTACGCTGGCGCGCACAGTCCGGCTGGTCCGGCGCGCGACTGGTGCAGCGTTTCGCCGGCGCAGTCTGGTGATCCGGCTGCCGTCAAGCTCATCGCCCGCGCCACCCAGCACCTCACACAGACCCCGCATCCGCTGCCGCGGCTGCACACCGAAGGCACGCTGCCGCATCAGGGCATCTACGACGAATCCGTCGTCGCCGCGCGTGACTTCCCCGTCATGCGCGACGCCGCGCTGGCCTGGCGACTCACCAGCGACAAGCGCTTTGCCGAGCAGGTCGACACGTTCCTGCACGCGTGGGTTGGCACCTACGTACCGAGCTTCAACCCGATCGACGAGACGAAGTTCGATGCGCTGATCCAGGCTTACACGCTCGCGCGCGACGGCCTAACGCCGGGCACGCGTGAAGAGGCGCAGCGCTTTCTGCGCACGCTGGCCGAGGGCTACATCACGCGTACCGATGGTGCCCGCAAGCCGCTGTCGCACACGTGGGTCAACAATTGGCAAAGCCACCGCATCAAGCTGATAGCGATGTCCGCCGCCGCGCTGGGTGACCGTGCGCTGATCGAACAGGTGCACCGCCTGTTCCTGCAGCAGCTCGCCAACAACGTGCGCCCGGATGGCTCGGTGGAAGACTTTGAAGACCGCGATGCGCTGCACTACGTCGTCTACGACCTGGAGCCGCTGACGATGGCCGCGATTGCCGTGCAACCGTTCGGCCAGCACTGGCTGCGCGAGCGTGCGAGCAATGGCGCCACGCTCGCCGCCGCCATCGACTGGCTCACGCCGTACGCCGACGGCAGCCGCACGCATGAGGAATATGTCCACTCGCACGTCGCCTTCGACAAGAAGCGCGCCGATGCGGGCCTGCCCGGCTTCTCCGGCCAGTGGGAGCCGAAGAGTGCCGGCACGCTCTACTGGCAGGCCGCACGACTGGACCCGAAATACCGCCCGCTGGCCGAACGGCTGGCCGCCACCGCGCCAGATTGGCTGGCGCCGTGCGCGGCCCGTTGATCGGCGCATCATTGCAGTAGACAGCGGGTACGAACCACCCAGAGCAAGTGGCCACAAGCCGACTTGTCCTTCCTAAAGTCCCCCGGAGCCTTACCCCATGGCTGTTTCTGTTTTCGACCTCTTCAAAATTGGCATCGGGCCTTCCAGCTCGCACACCGTCGGCCCGATGCGCGCCGCGCTGATGTTCGCCACGGCCCTCGAAGCCGATGGGCTGATGCCGCAAGTCGCCAGCGTGCGCGTGGAGCTATATGGCTCACTCGGCGCCACCGGCAAGGGCCACGGCACGGACCGTGGCGTCATCCTCGGCCTGATGGGCGAGGCGCCGGACACCATTGACCCCGACACCATCGATACCAAGCTGGCGGAGCTGCGCAAATCGCAATCGCTGTCACTGTTGGGGCGCCATGCGGTGCGCTTTACCGAGAAGGAACACATCGCCTTCTACCGCCGCGAGGCGATGGCCGAGCACCCGAACGGCATGAAATTCCACGCCTTCGATGCGGCCGGCGAGCGGCTGCGCGAGGCACGCTATCTGTCGGTTGGCGGCGGCTTTGTCGTCACGGCCGGTGCGCCGAATACGCAGGTGCTCTCTGCGCATGACCAGTTGCCGCATCCGTTCCGCAGCGGCAAAGATCTGCTGACGATGTGCGAAGCGACGGGTAAGTCCATCGCCCGGTTGATGCTCGAGAATGAACTGACCTGGCGCACCGAAGCTGAAGTGCGCGCTGGCCTGCTCAATATCTGGCATGTGATGCAGGCGTGCGTGGCGCGCGGCTGCCGCACGGAGGGCGAGCTGCCTGGCCCGTTCCATGTGCGCCGTCGTGCGGCTGAGTTGTATTCACGGCTGACCGGGCAGGCCGAGCGCACGCTGTCCGATCCGCTGTCGGTGATCGACTGGGTGAACCTGTACGCCATCGCCGTCAACGAGGAGAACGCCGCAGGCGGGCGTGTGGTGACGGCACCGACCAACGGTGCGGCCGGCATCATCCCGGCGGTGATGCATTACTACGATCGCTTCGTGCCCGGCGCGAATGACAACGGCATCGTGGATTTCCTGCTCACGGCGGGTGCGATCGGCATGCTCTACAAGATGAACGCGTCCATCTCGGGTGCCGAGGTCGGGTGCCAGGGTGAAGTGGGCGTGGCGTGTTCAATGGCCGCTGGGGCGCTGGCTGCCGTGCTGGGCGGTACACCTGCGCAGGTCGAGAACGCTGCCGAGATCGGCATGGAGCACAACCTCGGCCTGACGTGCGACCCCGTTGGCGGGCTGGTGCAGATTCCGTGCATTGAGCGCAATGCGATGGCTTCGGTGAAGGCCGTGAACGCGGCGCGCATGGCGTTGCGCGGTGATGGTACGCACTACGTGTCGCTCGACTCCGTGATCAAGACGATGCGGGAGACGGGGGCGGATATGAAGACCAAGTACAAGGAAACGGCGCGGGGTGGGTTGGCTGTGAATATTGTGGAGTGCTGAGGCTGAGGGTGAACGCAGGGCCTCAAACCGGCACGCGCCACCGTTTGAGGCTCAGCGATGTCTAGGAAATCCGGCGCGACTCAACAAGAGAAGCAGTTGCTCGACGCCTGCATTAAGCCGACCCGCGAAGCAGGTTCGGCTTGCATGCACTGTTGGGACCGGCCCTTTCCATCAGGACATACGGGCCTTCCGGACCGTCAGCCTCACTGCGTACGTGCCACCCCCGAGACTGATAGAACTGCTTGGCACGCGCATTCGCCTTGAGGCATTTCAGTGTAGGTACGCTGGAAAAGTACTTGTCGCAGCCGGCCAATAACATCGTTCCTACACCCAGCCCTTGATGCCGAGGGTGAACAAATAGATTGTGTAAGAAGCTGTCGTCCTGCCATACAGACGCAAAGCCGATGGGATGGGATGCATGCTCGGCTACCAGAATCCTCTCACCTGCGGTGCTCACATCAAAGTCTTCCAGCTGATGGGTGCCAACGGTCACCCACGAGAAAGCGGCATCGCGCGATATAACAAATAACTTGCGAAGGGCCTCACGATCGGCCTCAACAAACTCTCGCACGATGACCTGCATGTTTCTGCCCATATCGCTCATCACAAAGACTGAAGCATCTGGCTAGCGTGGGTCCACAGGAAGGACCCACCGGCACTTTCCAGAAAGTAACGTTGGCGCTTCGGAAGCGCTTGTGCAGTATGCCCCCCCATCCGGGTTCAGGTCGAACGCCTCGGAATGTCTGCTATCGACATCAGCATTCATCGAGCAGCCAAGGGTTGACACGCACGGGTGGGGGGCTGACTGCCATCTATGAGGGTGTTTGGCTCACGGTTGGGTGTTTGAGGTTCACCTGCCTTTCGTCCCCTGCCGGGGCCGACTCACTTTCTTTGTCTTGCCAAAGAAAGTCAGCAAAGAAAGGCGCGCCCGAGATGGCGAACGATTCCTTGAATTTATGTCGCAGAGAGGGGGGAGAGGAGGCAAACTCGCTGCGCTCAGACAGCCTCCGCTCTTTTCCTCTCTGCAACAGAAATTCAAGGCGCCATCTAGGGCAGGAACGGCCAAACCGTTGGTTCGCGAGTGTTGTCGCTCGGGGGCTTGGCGGTTTGGCCGTTTTGTATTTCTGCATCGACTCGAGGGCGATTGCCTTCGGTTTGCGACACCAGATGTCACGCAAACCTGCGCAAACATCGGAGCATTCTCATACGCGCAAATGTTGTCGGCGCATAACTTCGAGGCAGCCCATTCGTATGTCGCCAGCCTGGCGATCGATCGGCAAGCTCAGTTCACTCCATCAGAACACACGCTTGCAGCAGAAGACCTTGCAAGGGTGTGTTCGCGCCGCATGCGGCCAGCTCGGAGAAGAGGCCGGCATCTGCATGTCTGCCGCATTACGTTCATAAAGGAAATCGCGACGTCTTCTCGCGAGAAATCTTTTGTTGTGGAATCTCATCTCATTGCCCATGCACCACACATCCATGGCTCGACCCCGGCCGGAGACACGCGCGAGATGCAGTGCATCGCCGTGGTCGGCCTCGGCTATGTTGGTGCACCGCTGGCGCATGCGTTCTCCAAACATTTTCGGGTGTGGGGCGTGGATATCAATGCTGCCCGTGTGGCGGAGTTGAGCGAAGGACATGACCGGACCCATGAGCTCTCCAGCGAGGAACTACGGAATGCCTCGATCCGGTTGACGACGGATGCATCGGTACTGGTGCAGGCTGACATCATCATCGTTGCCGTGCCGACGCCGGTTGACGGCGCTCGTATTCCGGATCTCGAGCCCGTGAAGCAGGCATCCATTGCAGTGGGCCAGCACATGAAGCGTGGCGCAATCGTGGTGTATGAGAGCACCGCCTATCCCGGTGTGACCGAAGAGGTCTGCATTCCGGTGCTTGAGCACCACAGCGGCTTGAAGCATCTGCAGGACTTCCACGTTGGCTACTCGCCCGAACGCATCAATCCAGGCGATCGCGTACACACACTTGCCACGACGACCAAGATTGTGTCGGGCGACACGCCGCAGACGCTTGATACGCTGATCCGGCTGTACGGGTCGATCACGCACGTGTATCCGGCAGCGAGCATCAAGGTGGCGGAAGCGGCCAAGGTGCTGGAGGACACGCAGCGCGATGTGAACATCGCCCTGATGAATGAAGTCTCGCAACAGTTCAGCACGCTCGGTGTGGACACCCATGACGTGCTGGATGCCGCGCGCAGCAAGTGGAATTTTCTGGATTTCCAGCCCGGGCTGGTGGGCGGCCACTGCATCTCGGTGGATCCGTATTACCTCATGCACAACGCGGCGACTTCTGGCTTCAACGCAAGCCTGATCCTGTCTGCCCGCGAGACCAACGATGGCATGGCACGGTTCGTCGTCGACCAACTGCTTCACTGGATGACGAAATGCCATCTGCTGCATCCGCAAACCATCGTGACGGTGCTTGGCGTCACCTTCAAGGAAGACGTGCCCGATGCCCGCAACTCGAAGGTGATCGACATCGTGAAGGCACTCGATAGGCTGGGCATCCGTACGCAAGTGGTCGATCCGCTGGCCGACGGCGATGACGTGGCGCATACGTACGGTGTTCAACTGATCCCACTGGCCGAGGTCCGGCCCGCCGATGCCATCGTGCTGGCCGTTCCCCATGCAGAATATCGAGAGGGCGGCTGGCCCCTGATCGAGTCACTGGTCAAACCTCACGCGCAGTTTGTGGTGTGCGATCTGAAGGCCGTACTGGATCGAGATCTTCGGCCGGAACACGCCATGCTCTGGCGCCCTTGAGACCGAGAGCTACGGTGCATCGATCACCTGTGTGTCTAAACCCGATTTAGAAGAAGCTCAAAACAAATCATTCGTCCTGTCGCATCCCGCCCCTCCTATAATCCGGGCCACAAAAACCCTCATCGGAGCCCCGCAGGATGCAATCTCCTCATCCTCTCAAGCACATTCCGGTAGCGACCCTGCCGGAGCTGACGCTGCGCGGCATGATCCTCGGTGCCATCATCACCGTGATCTTCACCGCCTCGAACGTGTACCTCGGCCTGAAAGTGGGCCTGACCTTTTCTTCGGCGATTCCCGCGGCGGTCATTTCCATGGCCGTGCTCCGCATGCTCGGCGGCACCAACATCCTCGAGAACAACATGGTGCAGACGCAGGCGTCTGCGGCCGGGACGCTGTCTTCCATCATCTTTGTTCTGCCGGGCCTGGTGATGATCGGCCACTGGCAGGGCTTTCCGTTCTGGCAAACGTTTGGCGTGTGCATGGCCGGCGGCATGCTGGGCGTGGTGTTCACGATTCCGCTGCGTCACGCGATGGTGGTGCAGAGCGATCTGCCCTACCCCGAAGGCGTGGCCGCAGCGGAGATTCTGCGCGTGGGCAGCGGTCACTCCGCTGACGGCACACAGGCCGTCAATGGCGATGCCGTGCCGGCGGCCACCGGCATGCGCGATCTGGCGGCGGGCGGCATCGTCGCGGCAGTCGTGGCATTTGCGACCAGCGGCCTGCGCGTGCTGGGCGAAGGGGCGAGCTGGTGGTTCGCGGCAGGGGCCTCGGTGGTGCGCTTGCCACTGGGCTTTTCAACGGCACTGCTGGGTGCCGGGTACCTGATCGGCCTGATGGGCGGGCTGGCCATGCTGGTGGGTCTGGTAATCGCCTGGGGCATCGCCGTGCCGTACCTGACTGCCATCACGCCAATGCCGGAAGGCAAGGCGCTTGCCGCCTTCGGTGCAGACGTCTGGCGTACGCAGGTGCGCTTCATCGGTGCGGGTGTGATCGCCGTGGCGGCCGTGTGGACGCTCGGCACGTTGATCGGCCCGGTGGTGCAAGGCGTCAAGCGCTCGTTCGGCAGCCTGCGCCCGCAAGGCGACGCCCGCCAGCGCACTGAGCAGGACATGGCGCCGCGCTGGATTTTGCTCGTCACGCTGGCGATGGTGGTGGTGCTGGTCATCACCTTCGCAGCCTTCCTAGCGCCGACGATGCTGTCGCCCAGCTCACGCTGGACGCTGATCGCCTGCGCGGTGGTGTTTGCGGTGGTGTTCGGTTTTCTGGTGGCGGCGGCGTGCGGCTACATGGCCGGGCTGATCGGTTCGTCCTCAAGCCCCATCTCGGGGATTGGCATGATCGCCATCACGCTGGTGTCGCTGCTGCTGTTGGCCGTGGGGGCGGACAACGGCATCGTGGGTTCGCCCGAGGCCAGCAAGCTGGGCATTGCGCTGGCAATCTTCACGACATCTGCCGTGGTGGCGGTGGCCACCATCTCCAACGACAACCTGCAGGATCTGAAGACCGGTTGGCTGGTCGGGGCCACGCCGTGGCGCCAGCAGGTCGCGCTGCTGGTGGGCTGCGTGGCGGGTGCGGCGGTCATCTCGCCGGTGCTGGAGCTGCTCTACAACGCGTACGGCTTCCCGGGTGCGCTGCCGCGTGCGGGCATGGACGCCGCGCAGGCGCTGTCCGCACCGCAGGCGACGCTGATGACGGCCATCGCCACCGGCATCTTCACGCACAAGCTGGAATGGAACATGGTGATCACCGGCACCATCGTCGGCGCCATCCTCATCGCCATCGACTGGGTGCTCAAGCGACGCGGTGGCGCGGCACGGCTGCCGGTGCTGGCCGTGGGCATCGGTATCTACCTGCCGCCGACGGTGAGCGCGCCGCTGGTGATCGGTGCCGTGCTGGCGTGGGTCATTGAGAAGATGCTCGCCAAGCGTGCCCAAGCTGCCGGCGTGCCGTATGAGCGCTATGCAGAAGTGCCGAACCGCCACGGCGTGCTGCTGGCCTCGGGCCTGATCGTGGGCGAAAGCCTGGTGGGCGTGCTGATGGCGGCCATTATCGGCACCACGGGCACCGATGCGCCGCTGGCGATTGTCGGCGCCTCGTTTGAAGGCGCCGCGCAATGGCTGGGGCTGATCGTGTTCGCGCTGATCTGCTGGGCGTTTGCACGCCGCGTGCTGGCGGTGCGCCCCGCTCAATGATCAAGCGCTAGTCACTCCGCTTACGCAGGCGTCGAATCAAGCGGGCTGCGCAAGGGCCTGCGTCCACCGCCCGCAACCACGTCGCACGGTCTCGTGCAGGTTGCGGGTTTCGTTCTGGGCTTTGCGGATCCACTCGGCATCCGTGTCGCGCCCTTCTACCACCTCCCGCACCATGTCGAGCGCACCTTCGGATGACAGCGCCTCGGCATGCGTTGACAGCACCTTGCTGGTTTCCAGGATGTGATCGGCCAACGCGCCACGGTTGCCGGTGGCCGCATCGACGTATTCGCCCGCCAGCCCGAAGCGGCACGCCTGGAAACGGTTGAAGGTGTAGACGAGGTAGTCGTCTTCCACCGGCATGAACGGGCGATCGAGCAACAGCCAGCGGCCCAGCGCCTGGATGTACGCGGCAATGGCGGCAGCACGCTCCACCGTCAACGGCGTATCCATCACGCGGACTTCGATCGTGCCGTACCTGGGGCTTGGGCGGATGTCCCAGTAGAAGTCCTTCATGCTGTCGATCACGCCGGTGGCGTGCATCTTGTCGAAGTACGCGTTGAAGGCGTCCCAGGTGAGCACGAAGGGCGCGCGGCCCGACATGGGGAAAGCGCTGACCGAATTCATGCGCGCCGAAGCAAACCCGGTATCCACCCCTTGCACGAACGGCGACGACGCCGCCAGCGCAATGAAGTGCGGCACGTAGCGTGACATGGCGTGCAGCAGGTACAGCGCATCGTCCGGGCTGGAGCAGCCCAGGTGCACGTGCTGGCCAAACACGGTGAACTGCTTGGCCAGATAGCCGTACAACTCCGAGATGTACTGATAGCGCGGCGATTGCGAGATCGTGCGCTGGCTCCACTGCTGGAACGGGTGCGTGCCGCCACCGCAGATGCCGATGTTCAGCGCCGTGGCCGCTTCGGCCATGCGGTCGCGCATCTCGCGCAGTTGCCAGAGCGCCTCGTCATGGCTGTGGCAGATGCCGGTGGAGATCTCGATCATCGAGTCGGTGATCTCTGGCTTGATGTCGCCGGGGTACTCCTTGCCCTTGAGCATGCGCAGGAGATCAGGCGATGCCGAGGCGAGGTCGTAGTCGTGACGGTTGACGAGCTGCAGCTCCAGCTCAACGCCAAACGTGAGGGCTTCGGATTTCGAGAACGGTTCGAGGGACATGCCTACCTCTTAGCGATTGTCGTTGCCCTGACGCACCTCACCGGCCCAGCGCAGCGACCGCGCAGTCAGGATGGGCGCAGCAATCTGCTGGATCGCCAGCGTGCACAGGATGATGGCGGCCAGCGGTGCGCCGGTCTGCGGGTAGAGCGCCGCCGTATCGTGCATCAGCAACCATGACAATCCCGACATCGGCCCCAGCGCCAGGCCCAGGGCTACGCTCTGGCGCATCGACAGCCCCGAGAACGAACCCAGCGCCGTCGTACCCGCCAGCTTGGCAACGAAGCGCGCCAGCACGAGTGCCACTGCCGCCACCCCGCCGATGGCCCAGTCCGATGCGGTGATCGGCAGCCCAAGCGACACGATCATCACCACGATCAAGATGCTGCCCGCGCTGCCGAAGTGCGACGGCCATACGCGCGGATGCGCATCCTGGTACTTGAACACCACGCCCGCCAGCAACAGCGTAAGTGGCACCGACAGCTTCAGCAGCTTGGCCATCGCCAGCGCAAACAGCACCAAGCCCACCAACACCAGGAACGCGTAGTGATCGTCACCCGCCATGCGGTGATACAGCGCATGGCCCGCCTTGCCGACCACCCACGCGAGTAGCACGGAGCCGGCCAGCAGATAGAGCGGGTGGATCAACGCGGCGGCCCAGTGGCCGTATTCGCTGTGCAGCCAGCCGGCGGTGAGCGGCACCAGCACGCTCGCATAGATGCTGTTGAGCGCGCCCAGCGAAAGCAGCCGTTCGGTCACCTGACCTTCGGCGCGCAGTTCGTTCTTCAGTTGTAGCAGCACGGTGGGCGAAGTCGCCACTGCAATCGCGCCGGCCGCCACTGCCACCGGTGTTGCCACGCCAAACAGCTGCAGCACCCAGGTAACAAGGCCCCAGGTCAGCAGGCTCTCGAAACCACTGGTGAGCAGCAGCCAGCGATTGGCGCGCAGCCACTCGAACGAGAGCCGATGCCCCAGCTCGAACAGCGCCAGCGCCAGCGCCATCTCGATCAGGATGTGGGTCTGGTCGAGCATCTCGGCATCGATCAGCGGACGGCCGAGCACCCCGGCCGCCAGCCCCGCCACCGCGTAGCCGACGATGCGCGGCAGCTTGAGCGCCACGCGCGCAAACTCGCCGCACAGCGCTGCACCCACCAGCGCCAGCCCGATCCAGAACAGGCCGCCCGGAGCGGGAGGCCACGAAGGGAAGAGATCGTGAAGTCCTGTCATGGGCGACATGGTACCCGAAGCACCCGAGCGGGAAAGTCAGCCAAGCACTGACACGCGATGAGATCGCGTTACACGATATTTGATATCAGATGAAAGAGATTTGAAGAAGATCGCAGAATTAGCGTGTTTGGCTCCGTCAGAGCCGGACAAAGAAAAACCGCCCCGGAGGGCGGTTTTCATCATGCAAACAGCTGAAACCGGTCGACGGGGGCTTACTTGCCGCCCACGCTTTCCAGCGGTGCCCACTTGCCACCGGTGACCTTGTAGACGGTGATGCCGCCGTCCTTCAGGTCGCCCTTGTCGTCGTAGGCGTAGTGCTTGGCGGTCACGCCTTGCATGTTGGTGGCGGCCAGGATCGGCAGGTACTTCTGCGGATCGGACGAGCCGGCCTTGACCATCGCTTGCATCAGGGCCATGGCACCGTCGTAGGCGTACGGCGAGTACGTCTGCACCGGCGTGCCGAAGCGCTTCTCATAGCGCGCCTTGTAGCCAGCGCCGCCCGGCATCTGCTCCAGCGGCAGGCCTGCCAGCGATGCCACCATGCCTTCGGCCGCTTGCGGGCCGGCCAGCTTGATGAAGTCGTCGGTCTTGGACATTTCGCCCGACATCAGCGTGGCCTTCATGCCCAGTTCGCGCATCTGCTTGATCAGCGGTGCCGATTGGCCTTCCGCGCCGCCGTAGAACACGGCGTCCGGGTTCTTGCCCTTGATTTGCGTCAGGATGGCCTTGAAGTCGGAAGCCTTGTCGTTGGTGTACTCACGACGCACGATGTTGGCGCCGGCAGCCTTGGCAGCCTTCTCGAACTGGTCCGCCAGACCTTGGCCGTAGGCCGTGCGGTCATCGACGATGGCAATGTTCTTGTAGCCCAGCTTCTTGACGGCAAACGCGCCAACCACCGAACCCTGCTGGGTGTCGGAGGTCATCATGCGGAACGTCGTCTTGTAGCCTTGCGTGGTGTATTCCGGCGCCGTTGCCATGGCGATCTGGGCGATGCCGGCGTTGTTATAGATGCGCGATGCCGGGATGGTGGTGCCCGAGTTGAAGTGGCCCAGCATGCCCTTGATGCCGTTGTCCACCAGCTTCTGTGCGACGGTGGTACCGGTCTTCGGGTCAGCCTGGTCGTCTTCCGACACCAGCTGGAACTTCACTTCCTTGCCCGCGATTTTCGGATGCGTGGCGTTGAACTCTTCCACAGCCAGCGTCAGGCCGTTCTGCATGTCCTTGCCGTACTGGGCTTGAGGACCGGTCATCGGGCCAGCGTAGCCGAGCTTGATGACTTCTTGGGCCGATGCGGCCGTCATTGCACCACCCGCCAGCGCACACAGGGCTGCTGCCATGCACAGTTGCTTCAATTTCATTTGTGCGTCTCCTAGTTCAAACGCAATTTGGATCAATAGCGCGACGGGATCACCGTCGCCCTCCTCCCGCTTCGCCTCCCATCCTTACGCGTCGTGCGGATGGAAGTACGAATCCTGCTTGTGCTCCCCGTCAGCCGATGGTCATCAGACTGGCGTTGCCACCCGCCGCGGCCGTATTGACCGACAGCGAACGCTCGATCAGCAGGCGCTCCAGCGCCAGCCCTTCCCCGCCATGCGGCAGGCCTTGCACCCCCACGATCGGGCCGGCGCGTCGTGCCAGCCCTTCGCAGATGGCGCGCAGATGGTCCGAATCGCCGTGATGCAGCACCGCGTCGAACTCAGCCCCGTCCAGGGCCGGCACCACACGGACGCGCGATTGTACTGCCGGTGGTAGCTCGCGCAACACGGCTTCCACAGCAGGGTTTTCCAGCACCACGGCCACGCTGCCGACCGCCAGCACGGCGGCCAGTTGGCGCAGCCAGTCGGCCGGATCCACCGCCACGCACAGCACGGCTTCGCGCGGCAGCAGCGTGTAGGTATTGCGCTCGCCGGTCGGGCCCGGCAGCGTTGCCGTGGCACCGGCGGCCGAGGCAGCGGCCAGGCGTTCGCACAGCGCCGTCAGGTTGGCGGACTGCGCCACGGGCGACTTCTTGCCCGCCCATTCGGCCAGCGCATCGAACGGCGCCAGCAGCGCGCGGCGCGCATCGGTGTCGACTTCGGTGCCAGTGCCGGCCGTGAGCGACAGCGCGGTGCGCATGCCGTCCTGCGGGCAGGTCGACAGCAGACGCAGCAGATACAGCGGGCCGCCCGCCTTCGGGCCGGTGCCCGACAGGCCCTCGCCGCCGAACGGCTGCACACCCACCACGGCGCCGACGATATTGCGGTTCACGTACAGGTTGCCGACGTGCGCGCGGTCCACCACGTGCGCGATGGTCTCGTCGATACGCGTGTGGATGCCCAGCGTCAGGCCGTAACCCGTGCCGTTGATCTGCTCGATCAGCTTGGTCAGGCCGGCGTTGTCCGCCGAGCGTTTCCAGCGCACCACGTGCAGCACGGGGCCGAAGATTTCGCGCGTCAGATCCGACAGGCTGTCGAGTTCAATCACCGTCGGCGGTACGAAGGTGCCGTGTGCGCAAGCCGCCGGCACCGGTGCCTGATGCACGCGACGGCCCTTGGTACGCATGCCTTCGATATGACCGACGATGTTGTCGCGCGCTTCGGCGTCGATCACCGGGCCCACGTCGGTGGACAGGCGATCCGAGTTGCCCATCGCCAGTTCGGCCATGCCGCCCTTGAGCATCGTGAGCACGCGGTCGGCCACGTCGTCCTGCACGCACAGCACGCGCAGTGCCGAGCAGCGCTGGCCTGCCGAATCGAACGCGGAGGACAGCACGTCCGCCACCACCTGCTCGGCCAGCGCGGACGAATCCACGATCATCGCGTTCTGACCGCCGGTTTCGGCAATCAGCGGGATCGGTGCGCCGTTGGCGTCCAGGCGGCCGGCCAGCGTGCGCTGCAGAATGCGCGCGACTTCGGTGGAGCCGGTGAACATCACGCCCTTGGTACGCGGGTCCTTCACCAGCGCGGCACCGACGGTCTCGCCGCGGCCCGGCAGCAGTTGCACGGCACCGGCCGGCACGCCGGCTTCGCGCAGGATGCGCACGGCCTGGGCGGCAATCAGCGGGGTCTGCTCGGCGGGCTTGGCGAGCACCGGGTTGCCGGCGGCCAGCGCCGCGCTCACCTGACCGGTGAAGATCGCCAGCGGGAAGTTCCACGGGCTGATGCAGACCACCGGGCCCAGCGGGCGGTGCGTGTCGTTCGAGAAACCACCACGCACCTGCGCTGCGTAGTAGCGCAGGAAGTCCACGGCCTCACGCACTTCAGCGATGGCGTTGGACAGCGTCTTGCCCGCCTCACGGATGATCAGCCCCATCAGGTGCTGCATCTCGCCTTCCATCAGGTCGGCGGCGCGATCGAGCAGCGCGGCGCGCGCTTCCGGCGGCGTGGCTTGCCAGATCGGCGCGGCAGCAGCAGCGGCCGACAGTGCGGCATCAACGTCAGCCTCGGTGGCTTCGGTCACGTGGCCGACCACATCGCGCAGGTCCGACGGATTACGCACCGGTTGCGGGGTACCGCCAACATACGGCGCATCGCCGATGGTCGGCTCTGCGGCCCAGACCGTGCTGGTGCCCGCAAGAAGGGCGGACGACAACGACGCCAGGCGCTGCTCGTTCGCCAGGTCAATGCCCGACGAGTTTGCGCGAACGTCACCGTAGAGATGGCGCGGCAGCGGAATCTTCGGATGCGGCATGCCGAGCGTCCCTTCATCGGCGTGCATCTTCTCCACCACCGCCACCGGATCGGCGACGAGGTCGTCCAGAGGAATCGACTCGTCCGCAATGCGGTTCACGAACGAGGTGTTGGCGCCGTTTTCCAGCAGACGGCGCACCAGGTAAGCCAGCAGCGTTTCATGCGTGCCGACCGGCGCGTAGATGCGGCACGGGCGGTTCAGCTTGCCCGGCTTGTTGCCGACCACCTGCTCGTATAGCGGCTCGCCCATGCCGTGCAGGCACTGGAATTCGTACTGGCCGGGGTAATAGTTCTGGCCGGCCATCTGGTAGATCGCGGCCAGCGTGTGCGCGTTGTGCGTGGCGAACTGCGGGAAGATCGCGTCCGGCGCGGCCAACAGCTTGCGGGCACACGCCAGGTACGACACATCCGTGTAGACCTTGCGCGTGTAGACCGGATAGCCCTCCAGGCCTTCGACCTGGGCGCGCTTGATCTCGCTGTCCCAGTAGGCGCCCTTCACCAGGCGGATCATCAGGCGGTGCTTGCTGCGGCGGGCCAGGTCAATGATGAAGTCGAGCACGAACGGGCAGCGCTTCTGGTAGCCCTGCACCACGAAGCCGATGCCGTTCCAGCCAGCGAGCTCAGGCGCAAAGCACAGGCGCTCCAGCAGATCGAGCGACAGCTCCAGGCGGTCCGCCTCTTCCGCATCGATGTTGATGCCGATGTCGTATTCACGCGCCAGCATGGCCAGCGCCTTCACGCGCGGGTACAGCTCGTTGATCGTGCGGTCGTACTGCGCACGCGAGTAGCGCGGGTGCAGCGCCGACAGCTTGATCGAGATGCCCGGCCCTTCATAGATGCCGCGTCCTCCCGACGCCTGCCCGATCGCGCGGATGGCCTGTTCGTAAGACGCGAGGTAGCGCTGCGCGTCTTCCTCCGTCATGGCGGCCTCGCCGAGCATGTCGTAGGAATAGCGGAAGCCTTCGGCCTCGAACTTGCGCGCGTTGGCCAGCGCCTCGGAAATGGTCTCGCCGGTGACGAACTGCTCGCCCATCAGGCGCATCGCCATGTCCACGCCCTTGCGGATCAGCGGCTCGCCGCTCTTGCCGATGATGCGCGTGAGCGCCTTCGACAGACCGGCTTCGTTGTGCGTGGCGACCAGCTTGCCCGTGAGCAGCAGGCCCCAGGTAGCCGCGTTGACGAACAGCGACGGGCTCTGGCCCAGGTGCGAGTGCCAGTTGCCGTTGCTGATCTTGTCGCGGATGAGTGCGTCGCGCGTGGCCTTGTCGGGGATGCGCAGCAGCGCTTCGGCCAGGCACATCAGCGCCACGCCTTCCTGGCTCGACAGGGAGAATTCTTGGATCAGACCTTGCACCAGACCTTCACGGCCGGTGCCAGCCTTTTGTGCGCGCAGCTTGCCGGCGAGGTTGCGGGCGAGCTGCTTGGCTTCCGAGGCGAGCGCGCCCGGCAGACGGGCCTGCTCCAGCAGCATCGGAATGGCTTCGGTTTCCGGCCGGCGGTACGCGGCGGTGATGGCAGCACGCAGCACCGATTGCGGTTGCACGCTCTGTGCGAATTCGAGGAACGGTTGCACCGCGGGCTCGTCACCCTCGTGCACGTCCGAGACGGCTGCGGCGGCGGACGGGAGGCCATCCGCCGCCGGGCCGTTTGCATCTGCTTTTACGTCATTCGGCAGCTGCCCCCGCTCCACTTGGTCCAGATACGTGAAGATCGCCTGCTTGATCAGCCAGTGCGGCGTGCGGTCAATGGACTGCGCAACGCGCTTGAGGCGTTCACGCGAAGCATCGTCCAGCTTGACCCCGAGGGTGGTTGTAGCCATGTGGGTTCCTATCCAAAGCTGCCATTGCCTGACTTGTGGCCGGCAAATTGAGCGGATCATACGCCTGGCGGTTTGTGAGGTGCAACCTAGTAGAACCCCTTGGTTCGAAATGGGTAGTTATGGTGCAACCGCACATGGTTTTTGGGGGCTTTTTTGGCTGTCTGGTTTTTGTCTTGGTGGTGCATCCCTGTTTCGTACCCTGCCGGGCACGACTCACTTTTCTTTGTCTTGCCAAAGAAAAGTAAGGGCGGTTTCAAGCCCCAAGTGCAACAGCGGGGTCAATCACAATGCCCTGCTTGGCGCAGTTCTCAATGAAGGCTTCTGCAGGTGTGCGCCAGCCGAGCGTCTTGCGTGGTCGGGTGTTCATCAGCAACGCGATCGCGTCAAGCTGACGCTGTGAGAGCACCGACAGGTCCGCTCCCTTTGGCAAGTACTGGCGCAGCAGGCCATTGGTGTTCTCACAGATGCCGCGCTGCCAGGGGCTGTGTGGATCACAGAAGTAGATCCGGATGCCAGTCGCCTCGGCGAGCTTGCTGTGCAGCGCCATTTCCTTGCCCTGGTCATAGGTCAGAGTCTTGCGCAACTCCTCCGGCAGAGGAGCGAACGCCGCGCTATAGGCCTGCAAAGCAGCCTCGGCTGTACTGCCGTCGATCTTCACCAGCATCACGAACAAGGTGCTGCGGTCGATGAGCGTGCCCACTGCCGAACGGTTACCAGCACCTTTGATCAGGTCGCCCTCCCAGTGCCCCGGAATCAGCCGGTCGTTAGCCTCTGGCGGGCGCACATGAATGCTCACCATGTCGGTGAGCTGCCCACGCCGATCTTGCCCGCGCGAGCGCGGCTTGCGAGCACCGTGCGCCTGCCGCAGCAGGCTGACCAACTCGCGCCGCAGAGCACCGCGTGGAGCGGCGTAGATGGCGTGATAGATCGTTTCGTGCGAGACGTTCAAAGCGGGTTCGCCGGGATGGACACGTTTGAGCTGCGCAGCCACCTGCTCCGGCGAGAAGCCTCTCTCCAAGTACTGGCGGACCTCAGGCCACAGTTTGCCTTGCCGGTGCAGCTTGCGTTCGCGACGTGGCTTACGTCGCAACTTGGAGGCCCGCCGGCCAGCGCGCACCGCATTGTAGCCACCGGCTATCGTGGGGCGCCCCATCGGACCGCGCTCATGTTCCGGTTTCCAGCCGTTGCGCCGAAGCTCCCGGCTGATCGTGCTCGGTGAGCGTTGCAGTGCACGCGCAATCTCCCGCATGCTCCTGTCCTCCAGCTTCATCGCGAAGATCGCGCCACGCTCTTCGGCGCTCAGGTGTTCGTAGTCTTGTCCCATGCAACACATCCTAGATAACGTGTTGCACTTGCTACTTGAAACCGCCAAGCAAAAGAAAGGCGCGCCCGAGATGGCGACCCATTCCTTGAATTTCCGTAACCGTGCGGGGAAGGAGGCAAACTCGCTGCGCTCAGACAGCCTCCTTCCTTTTTCCGCCCGCTTACAAAAATTCAAGGCGCCATCTAGGGCAGGAAAGTCAAAGGCCAAACCGGCGGTGAACGAAGGTGAGCGGCAGGGCGAGCAGGCGGATAGAGCGCGCGGCGCACATCCGCATGCAAGACGAAGTGGCGCCCTAGCAATCGATGGTTTGCTTTGCCCTTGCCCTAGATGGCGCCTTCGATTTTTGTTGCGGGGAGGATTAAGGAAGGAGCCTTGTCTGAGCGCAGCGAGTTTGGCTCCTTCCCCTCCCCGCGACACAAATCCAAGGGGAAGTCGCCATCTCGGGCGCGCCTTTCTTTGCTTACTTTCTTTGGGCAAGACCAAAGAAAGTGAGTCAGCCCCGGCAGGGGATGAAACAAGGGATGCACCACCAAGGCAAAAACCAACAAAACCAAGCAGCTGCTAGATCCGCAACGGATCAATCTCCAACTGCCACCGCACCCCCTTCACCGTCTTCCCAATTTCCCCAAACCGCTCAGTCCACGCAGACAACAGCTTCTGCAGCGCAGCCCGAGAGGCGGATTCCACCAGCAATTGCGCCCGCTCGCGGTTGGCCAACCGCACCATGGTCATCGGCACAGGGTCATGCAGAAACACCGGCGCGCCCAGTTCGGCCACGAGTGCTTCACCCATCTCCCGCGCAGCCTTCAAGAACTCCAGCGCCCGCGCCACTTCCTTGTGCTCAGTGGTCAGCAACGCCTGATAAGCAAACGGCGGCAACCCAGCCTGCTTGCGCTCCCGCAGCAACTGGCGCGCGAACCCGCCATAGTCATGCCGCACCAACGCCTGCAGCGCCGGCGCATCCGGATACCGCGTCTGGATCAGCACCTCCCCCGCCAACCCGGCACGGCCCGCGCGCCCAGCCACCTGCATCAGCGAGGCAAACAAATGCTCGCCAGCGCGAAAGTCATGGGAGAACAGCGATGGGTCCGGCGCCACCACGCCCACCAGCGTCACGCGCTGGAAGTCGTGCCCCTTGGCGACCATCTGCGTGCCGATCAGGATGTCGACACTGCCTTCGTGCACGGTGTCGAACAGGGCTTCGGCGCTGCCCTTGCGGCGAGTGGAATCGGCATCGATGCGGGCGACGCGCGCCTGCGGGAACAGCTCGCCGAGCGTCTCTTCAATGCGCTGCGTACCGCGCCCGAGCGGGGCGATGTCGACGTTGCCGCAGTCGGGGCAATGGTGCGGGATGCGCGATTCGTAGCCGCAATGGTGGCAGCGCAGGCGCCGCTCCGGCTTATGCAGCACCAGGTACGCCGAGCACCGCGGACACCCCGACAGCCACCCGCACGCATCGCACGACAGCACTGGCGCATAACCCCGGCGGTTCAGGAACAGCAGGCTCTGCTCGCCGCGCGCCAGGCGATCGGCAATCGCATCGACCAGTGGCTTCGATAGCCCATCGCGGATCGCCCGCCCGGCGCGGCGCTCCAGGTTCAGGTCGATGAGCGACACGCGCGGCAGCACGGCCTCAGCCTGGGCGCGCTGCGACAGTGTCAGGCGCGTGGTGGCGCTCTGTTCCGCGCGCCACCAGGTTTCCAGCGAGGGCGTGGCCGAGCCCAGCACGACCGGGATGTTGCGCTGCTTGGCCCGCCACAGCGCCAGATCACGTGCGGAATAGCGCAGGCCTTCCTGCTGCTTGTAGGACGTATCGTGCTCTTCGTCGACGAGAATGAGCGCCAGATTGGGCAGCGATGCCAGCATCGCCAGCCGTGTACCGAGCACGATGCGCGCCTCGCCACGATGGGCGGCCAACCAGTTCAGTGCGCGTGGCTGCTCGGCCAGGCCGCTGTGCAGAGCCGCCATTGGCACGCCGGGAAAGCGCGCGGCAATGCGCGCTTCGAGCTGCGGCGTCAGGTTGATCTCGGGCACGAGCATCAACACCTGCGCAGCCGGATCGCGTGCCAAGGCATCGGCGATGGCGTGCAGGTAGACCTCGGTCTTGCCACTGCCCGTTACGCCATAAAGCAGGAATGGGCTGAAGGTGGCGCTCGCTCCACCCTGCGCGATGGCGGCCACGGCGGCGCCCTGCTCGGCATTCAACGCGGGCGCGACGGAGGGGGCGGGCAATTCCAGCGGTTGCGGCAGCAGCGCCTTCGGCCGCAGTTCTGCGCGCAGCCAACCGACGGCGGTCCAGTCACGCAGTTTGGCGACAGCCTGCCCATGCAGCGCGACGGCGGCGCTGGTGGAAAGCTCGCCGTCGCCGGTGATCGCTTCAGCCAGACGCATGGCGCCGGTGGCGCGCTTGGGTACGCTGTCCAGCAAGGCCGCCGCGTGCGTGGAAGCCGGCTCAGCCATCACGTAGACCGTTTCATTGGCCTGGCGCGCGAGGTTGTCCCAGCTACCGGGCGTGCGCCACAGCGGCGGCAGCGCCGGGAGCGTCACTTCGCCTAGCGCACGGTGGTAGTAGCCGGCGGCAAACTCAGCCAGGGCGCGCCATTCAGCGTCGAGCGGCGGTACCCAGTCGAGTACGCGTTCGACGTCGCGCAGCTTGTCTTGCGGCACGTCGGTGGTCGTGGCGGTTTCCACCACCAGCGCTACCACGCGGCGGTTGCCGAACGGCACGACCACCAGTTGCCCCGGCAACACCGGCTGCACGCATCGGTAATCGAACACCGCATCGAGCGGCGTGTCGATCACCACCCGTGCAAAGGCGGCCGCGGTTTCGGTACCAGCCGCGGCATCGGGAAACACGGTGTCGGCTTGTGCGGTGGTCATCCGAGGGGCAAACGGTTGAATTGCAAAGGAATTGTTGCGGTGCAGCGGCGCATCGCGCACCTAGTGTGCACCTAGCAAAAGCGCGGCGCTCGTCTCACCTTGCCGGCACAGTGATTGCCGTGCCCGCCTCAATGTTCAAGTATCACTTGAGGTTTGTGCAGTGGCGCCCTGATCGGTGACCGGTTTTTGGGTCTATCCACACAAGCTGTGGATAACTTTGTTGAAAAGTCGCCCGCAGCGCCCAGGAAAGCCGATGAAGCCGCCGTTTTTCTGGCTTGCACGGTTTCCGCGCAAACGCCATTCCTTCAAAAAAATCAAACACTTATGCGATGGATGTGCGTAACGTTCCCTGTTGCGCCGCGGAAAGAGCCAGCCGCGACAGCTTTGTGCATAAGTCAAGTCTTGACAGTCAGGTTACGCACCAAAGTGCGCGAAATAAATCGCTTGACACCCCTTTGGGGCCAATCTGCGCGCCCAGGCATGCGAGTAGACGCTCACCCTCTTTGCACCAAAGCGGCGAGCGGCCCACTCATGCGCTCAGCTTCTCGCACCGCGATGGCCCAATTCAAACACCATCGCACCGCAGCATGATTCTGTTACGCAGCTTTTTTGCGCAGTGCACGGCTGAAGCTGTGCACCTCGTCCACCAGCACCGTCACAGCCTCGGGCGGCGTGAATTGCGAGATGCCGTGGCCCAGGTTGAAGATGTGGCCGTCGCTGTCGCCGCCAGCGGCGTAGTCCTCGAGCACGCGGCGCACTTGCGCGCGGATGGCGTCAGGCTCGGCAAACAGCACGGTCGGGTCCAGGTTGCCCTGCAGGGCAACGCGGCCGCCGGTGCGCTGGCGGGCGAGCTGCAAGTTGACCGTCCAGTCCACGCCCAGCGCATCGGCCCCGGTCTCTGCCATGGCTTCGAGCCACAGGCCACCACCCTTGGTGAACAGGATGACCGGCACGCGCTGGCCATCGGCACCGGGGCGGATACCTTCCACCACGCGCTGCATGTAAGCCAGCGAGAACTCGTGATAGATGCCATCGGCCAGCGCGCCGCCCCAGGTGTCGAACACCTGCACGGCCTGGGCGCCGGCCTCGATCTGCGCGTTCAGGTAGTCGATCACGGCCTGCGCGTTGATCTCCAGGATGCGGTGCATCAGGTCCGGACGCGCGTAGAGCATCGACTTGACGGTGCGGAAGTCGTCCGAGCCCCCGCCTTCGACCATGTAGCAGGCCAGCGTCCACGGGCTGCCCGAGAAACCGATCAGCGGCACGCGCTGGCGGCCGTCCTGCACGAGCGCGCGGCGGATTTCCGCCACCGCATCGAACACGTACTGCAGCGACGACATGTCCGGCACCGACAGCGCCGCCACGTCGGCTTCCGAGCGCACCGGCTTGGCAAAGCGCGGACCTTCGCCCTGGGCGAACGACAGGCCCAGGCCCATGGCGTCGGGCACGGTCAGGATGTCGGAGAAGAGGATGGCCGCGTCCAGCGGAAAGCGGTCCAGCGGTTGCAACGTCACTTCCGTCGCATACGCAGGCGACTTGGCCAGGCCCAGGAAGCTGCCGGCGCGCGCGCGCGTGGCGTTGTACTCCGGCAGGTAGCGGCCTGCCTGGCGCATCAGCCACAGCGGCGTGTAGTCGGTGGGCTGGCGGCGCAGGGCACGCAGGAAGGTGTCGTTGGCGAGCGGAGCGGACATGGCGTTGGACTCTTTATGAGGGCGCCATTGTAAGGGATGGTGTTTTTATCCCGGACTGATCCACGCCAATACTCGGCGCCGGTCAGTACACCTTGTGCGTATCCCCGGCCCGCTGCGGCGGCAGCTTGATCGCCATGGCCTTGAAATCGGGGCTGGTGGTCGACGTTCCGTGCACAACCCCATGCGGAATGACGATCAGGTCGCCCGCCCGTACCTCACGCGGCGCGTCGTCGAGCCAGAACGTGGCCGTGCCAGCCATCACGTACTGAATCTCGTCCGAGTACGTATGCGTGTGCTTGGCGACCGTCCCCACCTGGATGCCGACCGTGCCGTTGGGCGTGCTCACCAGCCCCTTGGTACGCAGCGTGCCCATCTCTGCGATGACGGGGCCGATCTCTTCGGCCGTCATGCCGCCCATGTTGATGATCTGCGGAGTCAGCGGTGCTGGCGCGGCAGGGGCGGCGGGTGCCGATGCCTGCGCAAACGCGCCGGCGCAACCGGCCAGCGCAACGGCAGCGCAAGCTGCTCGAACCACAGCAACAGGACGATGATGACGATGCATGATGCCTCCTCATGATGTGGCCGCCGTCGGGATGCGGCAGTCCGTGGCAACGCGATGGAAATGTCCGGCCGATTGTCGCACTGGCGCGCGGGTGCAGAGAGTTAGGGCGATTCCGGAGCAGGCGGGCCCAATCCCCGCCCTACACCCACATCTGCATCACCCGCTCGCCGGTCTCTACCGGCTTGCCCAGATCGTGCCCATTGGGCATCCAAACCGCATCGAGCATCGGGCGCACGAGATCCAGCTCGGTGGAGATGCCGTCCTGCCGGCCAAAACGCGCGCTGTTGGCGGCCTGCGCTTCGACCACACGGCGGTCCTGCTCAGCCACGCGGCGCAGGAACGGCCAGACGAACCCGCGCACGGCCCACGCTGGCGCCCAACGGTTCTCCACATGCAGCGTGCCGAACACGCGCGTGCGCAGCGCGTCTTCAGGCGTGAAATGTAGGGTGAAATACAGCGCGCTGCCGTTGGCGTAGCGGTACTCAAGCTGCGCCGTGGCAGGCGCGGCAACCCCAAAGTGCGCCCGCTCCAGCGTGCGCGGCGATTCGAACAGGCGATACAGCAAACCGCTTTGCTGCGCCTGGCCGGTGTAGTCCACCTGTAGTCCATCGGCGGACTGCGTGACGGCCACCGTCACCGGCTGGCGTGCGGCGTGGCTGCGTACGAGGCCCGGATGCACGAGATGGGTGTGCAGCGGGTCGAGAAAGTTCTCCAGCGCGTCGACCGGGCGCGCGTGCCAGACGGCGTTCCACAGAAATCGACGGCTGCGCGGCGGCAGGCGATTCAGGAATGCAGGCAACGCAGCGGGGCCGGCACCTCCTGGGGGGCGAGCGCTCAACCAGATCAATCCGTCGTACTCGAAGGCGTGCCACGCATTCACCTGCACGGCGGGTATGGCCGCACTCGGGCATCGGCCCGGCATGGCAGTGCAGCGGCCATCCGCGCCGAAGGTCCAGCCGTGGTACATGCACTGCAACGCATCGCCCACGAGGTGCCCGTCGGACAGCGGCACATGCCGGTGCGGACAGCGGTCGTCCAGCGCCAGCAGCCTGCCGGACGGCAAACGTGCGAGCACCACGGCACGGCCGAACAGTGTCACCCGCATCGGCTTGGCACGCAGGCGAGATGCCTCGGCAACGGGATACCAGCCGCGCAGCAGTGCGGGATTCCAGATCGTCATAACTGAAAGCGTTGCATGATCGGCACGCCGATCCGGGTGGTGAACGTACGCAGCACAGCAATGGCGCGCTGCGTGGCCGTGGGGAGGTGGCGGCAGTACACCGCGCTCATCTCAATGGCCGGCACGCCGCCGCGCAAGCGCTTGAAGTGCGCAGCGCCGGCGCTCAGGTTCAGCTCGGCGTCGCGCGTGATCGTCAACCGCAGCACGTGCGCCATCAGCAGGCGATACAGCCCGGCAGACTGCGGCCACGTGGTGTCATAGCCGACGATGGGTGCGGTCAACAACGCCCCCTGCCCGAACACACCGACCACCGCACGCAGTACACCATCCGCATCGCGAAAGCCCGCGCACTCCAGCAAGCCCGCCGCATGCCACGCACGGATGAACGCCGCCGTGTAGCGCGGGTTGAGCGCGGAATACTTGTCGAGATAGAGCTGCGCATAAAGCCGCTCGGCCTGCGCGAAATCAGCCTCGGTGAACGCATCGTGCGGCACAAAGGCCAGCGGCGCGCGCTCCAGCCAGTGCAGATCGCGGCGCAAGTTCTGATGCAGGCGTGCATTGCGCAGATCACGAAACACGTAGACCTGCCGCGTGGGGATCAACGCAAAGCCGGCAGTCGTCGCGGCATGCAGCCAATCGGCATGCTGCAGCGTGTTGAGCGAGCGCAGCCAGATCGCACGGTTCGGCCAACGGTCACGACACGCGCGCACCAGCGCGTCGAGATCGAACGCCGCCGCTGACGGATACAGATTCGTGCTGACCAGCCAGTTGTTGACGGCCACGGCGCGGTCGAACTGCGCACGGCGCATCCACGCATCGGCAAGATGGATCGTGCCGCGCAACACGGGCCGCAGCATGGGCGGCGCCAGTCGCTCGGATTCTTCCGCCGCATAACGACCGTAAGTAGTGATGGGCGAGCAGACCCATGCGTTGTCGGCGCGGTCATCGCTGCCGTTGATGGTCACCGGCAGGGGCAAACCACCCGCCTCCACCACGTCGACCCGTGTGACGAGGTTGGCAACAAACGGCAATGACGCCTGCCCGCGATGCACGTGCAGGAACGCGCCCGCCTTGTCGGCAAAACACGCGTGCATGGCGACGGTGGTGGCGCCGGGCGCGTTCATACCTCGGGCAGCTCCTCGCCGTCCCACTCGATGTCTTGCGTGGCGGCCTGGCGCATGTTGCAGCGCTGTTGGAGGGCCAGGCGCGCGTAGGCGGCCATGTCGCTCATCGCGCCCCACAACGGCGCGCGATCGCCGGGCACGGTCAGCACGTCGGCGGCGGCGCGCCAGTCATGCCGCCATTGGCGCAGCGTGCCGTGGCTAAGCGCGTGCATCAGCCCTACCGATGCCATCACGGGCGCCACCATGCGCGGCTGGCCGGGCGAAGGTTCGATGCAGCCATCCAGCGTGCCGGCCAATGCCGCTGGCAACGCATCGTCCGGGCCAAACAGATGGCAGCCACTGGTTGCGCGCGGGTTGCATTCGAGCGGGCTCACGCGGCCGTCGGCCTGCTGAATCCAGTCGAACGAGAGCTGTCCGGTGAAATCGAGCTTGCGCGCAAAGTTGGCAACGAAGATGCGGATGGCGTCGATGCGCGCCGGCGCGAAGTAGAAGCTCGCGCTGGTCGACATGCGCCAGTCCGGGCGATACAGCGCATGCGCCACAAGCCGGCCGCGATCGGCCACGCTGTACGAGCAGAATTCCTGCCCGCGCACCAGCGTCTGCACCACCCACGCACCCAGATCGGCCAGTGGCGGCGCATCGTCGGGGATGCCGTTGCGGTACAGCCGCACATGCACGCCAAAGCGCGAGAACTCGGGCTTGAGCACCACCGGCCGCCCTGCTGCCCACGCGCGCGCCTCGTCCAGCGTCTGCACGCATGCGGAGACCGGCACGTCGGCCCCGCAATCCTGCGCGAGCGTGAGGAACTGCCACTTGCTGTGCACCGCGCGCAGCTTGGCAAAGTCCTCTGCCAGCACGCGCACGTGGGCCGGCAGGTGATGCCGATAGCGCGACACAAAGAAGACCTCTTCGCACGTCGGCACGACCAGGTCGATGGTGTAGTCCTGCACGATGCGCTGGAGATCGGCCGCGAACTGCGCCGGGGCATGGCGCGGCGAAGCCACCCGCAACGTCGCCCCGACGGCCTTGGAGGCCCCGCTGATCTGGCAGGGAATGCTGTCGGCAATGCAGACCGTCCAGCCCTGGTGGGCAAAGCGGCGAGCGTGGTCGAGCGCCGCGGGCGCGCGACCACCGAGGATCAGCACATTCGGCATGGAGACGGAGCGTTCAGGTCAGGCAACGTCCGTCGATGTGGGATACGCGCGGAAGCTGCCGGGGCTCCATTCTAGGCAATGGCTTGCCCCGGCTCACGCGTGATGAAGAAGGGGTACGGCGCGGCGATCAGCCCGCGCGCAGCTTGAACAGCCCCACCGTGCGCGCCAGGCCCTGTGCCTGCTCGTTAAGCATCGCCGATGCAGCGGTCGATTGCTCCACCAGTGCGGCGTTCTGCTGCGTGGCCTGGTCCATCTCGGCGACGCTGCGGTCGATCTGGCTGATGCCGCTGCTCTGCTCGTGCATCGCGCCGTCGATCTCGCCGATGATGCGCGACACGCGCTCGATGCCAGCCACAATTTCCTGCATGGTCGAGCCGGCTGCCTGCACGCGCTGCGCACCGGTCTTTACGCTGGCTTCCGAGGCCTGGATCAGGTCCTTGATCTCGCGTGCGGCCGTGGCGCTGCGTTGCGCCAACGTGCGCACCTCGCCGGCCACCACGGCGAAACCGCGGCCGTTCTCGCCGGCGCGGGCGGCTTCCACAGCGGCGTTGAGCGCCAGGATGTTGGTCTGGAATGCAATGCTGTCGATCACGCCGATGATCTCGGTGATGCGCGCCGACGACTTGGCGATCTCGTCCATCGTGCTCACGGCGCTCGACACCACCTCGCCGCCGCGCGTGGCGGCATCGCTGGCGTCGCTCGCCAGGCGCGTGGCCTGCACGGCCGCATCGGCGGAGTTCTTCACGCTGGTGGTCAGTTCCGTCAACGCGGCAGAGGTTTCCTGCAGGTTGCTGGCCGAAACCTCGGTGCGGTTGGACAGATCGCGGTTGCCCATCTCGATCTCGCCGGTGGCCGACTTCATGCTGTCGACGCTGGCGCGCACTTCCAGCAGCACTTCGCCAATCTTGTCGATGAAGGTGTTGAACGCGGCGCTGATCTGCGCGACTTCGTCATTGCCGACCACGGGCAGGCGGTGCGTCAGGTCGCCACCGCCGGCGCCGATGGTCTCCATCGCATCGCGCACTTGCGACAGGCGGCGGAACGACTGCGACGTGAAGAACGCGGCGATGCCCACGGCGGCCAGCGTCAGCAGCACCATGGCCACGGCCAATGCCTTGACGACGTTGCGCAAACCAGCGGTGGCCTCAGCCTTGTCCAGGGCAATCACCAGATACCAGTCGGTGCCCTGCACGGCCTGCGCCTTGAGCAGCTTGGGCGCGCCGGCCAGCTCCACTTCCAGCGGGGCGCTTGCCTTGGCGAGCGTGGCGAGCGTATCGGCATTGAGCGAAGCCGCCACGTCGGTGGCCGGCTTGAGCATCAGCTTGGCGTCGGGGTGGGCGATCACCTGACCGTCCTTGGCGACCACGAAGGCGAGGCTGGATGGCGTGGGGTGCACGGCAGCCACCACTTCACGCACGCCGTCGAGCGGCACGGCGCCCGAGATGGCGCCGGTCGTTTCACCGTTGTGCACGAGCGGCGTGGCAAACGACACGTACTGCACACCGGTCGACACATCGCCGTAGGGCTTGGTCACGAGCAGCTTGCCGGCTTCGATGGCCTGCTTGTACCAGGGCCGCACCGTCGGGTCATAGTCCTTGGGCGTGGTGGAGCTGGTGGAGAAGAACGTCTTGTCCGTCCAGCCGATGGTGATGATGGGGAAGCCGTTGGCGTTGCCCATGTGCTTGCCGAAGCCCTGCGGATCGCCGTGCTCGACCACCTCGGCGGTCGCCTTCACGGCCTGCGCCTTGGCGGCCACCCACTTGTCGATGGCGAGCGTGTTGCCGCTGGCGATGGCTGCGAGGTTCTGGTCGATGGATTCCATCGTATTGCTGCGCACGATGGAATACGTGGCGGCGCCGGACAGCGCCAGGGCGCCGATCACGGTGGCCGACGAGATGAGGAGAATGCGGGTCCGAAGAGAGGAGATCATGATTCTTCTAGGTTCTTCTAGGTGGAATGTCCTGCGTGAATCAGACTGCGTGCGACGTACAGCGCTCGGTGCTACCGTTGCGCCCTCCAGAACGCCTAATACTTCCGGCTATCAAGGGCTACTGAGCAAGCTACGGCACGGCGTGCGCGAACTTGAGGGCGCCCAGGCCGCCCATCCGAGGGGGCGGCTGCTATAACGAACAATTCGCGGGATCAAACCGCGCCGGTGCCCAGGCACGATCGGTACAACGATGCCGAGCCCGAACTCTCTCCTCACAATCCGCATGAACGACGTCATCCGTATCGACCCCGCCACGGGTGAAGTCACCCTGGGCGGCTTTTGCCTGACCCCGCAGGCGCAGCCAGATGCCCTGCCCGCGCGTTTCATGGTCGGACCGCGGCGGCCAGTGCTGGTTGAAGGCAAGGCCGTGCCATGCCAGTTCGCCACCGCCGCCGTGCTGGACGACACCACCCCGGTGACAATCAGCCTGCGCTTTGAGTCCGGCGCGCTGGTGAGCACGTTCCTTGAGCTGGTCCAGCCGGCCAGCTACGACGACATCCCCGCAGCCGACCAACGCCACCGCAAGTGGATCACCAAAAAGCTGGGCAAGGACCCAGGCGCCATGACCATCTATCCCTGGGGCAGCGCGGGGGTGGCGCAGGACAGGAATGGCGGCGTGCACATCTATCTGCACAACCGGAACAACACCTGGGCAAGCTAAACAGCTTGTAAGAGACGGCTGCGTCAGCCCCAATTGCCGCCCCCGTGCGGTTGCAGTACCGTCGTCGGGTCCCCCAATGGCGCCAGGAGCCTGACGCGATGGCCGTACTGTTCACCATCCTGAAGATTGCCGTCGTGATCGTGCTGGTGTCGTCACTGGCCGAGGCGCTTGCGCTGTCGTTCCTGCGTGGCTGGAACAACTACGATTGGAAGGCCGCTGGAGTGTCGGTGGTCGACTTCCTGGTACGCGAGTACCCACTACGCTGGCTGGTACCGATGGCGTTCTGGCTGCACGCCCTGGACTGGGTCTACCAGCACCGCCTGTGGACCCTGCCAATGGACAACTGGACAGGCTGGGCCGCCTGCTTTCTCGGCCAGGAGTTCTGCTACTACTGGTACCACCGCGCCGCGCACCGCGTGCGCTGGTTCTGGTGCACCCACGCCGTCCACCACTCCCCCAATGATCTGAACCTGTCGGCCGCCTACCGCTTCGGGTGGACGGGCAAGCTGACCGGCACCCTGCTCTTCTTCGCGCTGGCGCCGCTGCTGGGCATGCCGCCGCGCATCGTACTGATGCTGCTGTCGCTGAACCTGCTGTACCAGTTCTGGATTCACGCCACGTGGATACCGCGCCTCGGCCCGCTGGAGTGGTTCCTGAACACCCCGTCGGCACACCGCGTGCATCACGCGTCCAACCTGGAATACCTGGACGGCAACTACGGCGGCGTGCTGATCGTCTTCGATCGGCTGTTCGGCACCTACATCCCCGAGCGCCGTGACGTGCCCTGCCGCTACGGCCTCGTGCACCCGATGCGCACGTACAACCTGCTGACCATCGAGTTCAGCCAATGGCGCGGGTTGTGGCGGGACCTGAAGACCGCCCGCTCGGCACGTGATGTGTTCGGCTACCTGTTCGGCCCGCCGGGCTGGCAGCCCGACGGCAACGGCGAGACGACAGAGGATTTGCGCCGGCGTGCTGCGCTGGTTGCCGACGAGAGTGACGTTGTGCCAACCACGGCCATCGCTAACTGACCACGCATCACGGCATGCGCAACACCTGCGCCAGATGCCCATACACCGTCGCAATCCGCCGCAGGTGGCGTGATTCCGGATGCGTCAGCAGCCACAGTTCTGACTGGTTCGCGTCCTGCAGGTCCCGCAGCGACACCAGATCGCTGCGCGCCTGCGCCATCACCACGGGAAGAATGGCGATACCCGACCCCATCGCCACCATCTCGGCCGCGATCTGCAGGCTGTTGACGAAGTACGTCGGCACCGCCTTGGGAAAGTGCCGCTTGCGCCAAGCCACGGAGGGGTGCTCCGGAATCGCATCGTCGATGGCCAGCCACGGCGCGCGGCCCGCTTCCACATCGGCATACGTGATGCCGCAACCGCGCCCCGCATACAGCCCCACGCGAATCGAGCCCAGGTGCTTGCCGACCAGGTGCTGCGGCGGGCGGCGCGTGGCCCGTACGGCAATGTCGGCGTCGCGCCGGGTCAGGCTTGCCAGTTCGTTGCTGACCTGCAGGTCGTAGCTCAGGTTCGGATGCTGCACCTGCAACGCCTTCAACGCGGGTGCCACCAAGCCAACCAGGATGGTGTCGGTGGTGGTGATGCGTACCGTGCCCGATACCTGATCCGGCGCGGCATGGACCGCAGAGCGCGCCTCCTCCAGCGCGGCCTCCACCTGCTCCGCGCGCTCGGCCAATGACTGCGCCAGCTCGTTCGCCAGATACCCCGTGCGCGAGCGCACAAAGAGCGATTGCCCCAGCCCCCGCTCAATGCGCTGCAACGACCGGAACACCGTGGACGCATCCACCCCCAGCCGCTCACCCGCCGCCGCCAGCGTGCCGGTGCGCACCATCGCCAGCACGACTTCCAGGTCGGCGGCGCTGAGCCGGTATTGCGTTTCTGCATGCATGGTTTTCTGTGTCGCCTATTTCATTGGCATACACGCAATCCTACAGTGTCGACACCGCCGCCGCTGGCGATGACCTCCGGCGGCTCCCAACCTGTTCAACGAGACTACGACCATGAAGCTCTACTACTCCGCCGGCGCCTGCTCGCTGGCCGTACATATCGCCCTGCGTGAAGTGGGCGCAAAGTTTGACCTGACTTCGGTGGATCTGACCAAGCACCTCACTGCCGACGGCGCCGATTTCTATACGATCTCCCCACGCGGCTACGTGCCGCTGCTGGAGCTGACCGACGGCTCGCGCCACACCGAAGCGGCTGCGCTGCTGCAGTACGTGGCCGACCTGGACCCGACGCAGGCGCTCATCGGCAAGGCCGGCAGCGCACACCGGCTGGCCGTGGTCGAATGGCTGACCTTTGTCAGCACCGAGCTGCATAAAGGCTTCGGCCCGCTCTGGTACAAGGAAACGCCCGAGGTCACCCGCCAAGGCGCGAAGGACAAACTGGCCAAGCGCCTTGCCGAGTTGGATGCCCGCTTTGCCGCACAGCCGTACCTGGCCGACAGCTACAGCGTGGCAGACGCCTACGCCTTCACGGTGCTGAACTGGGCCAACTTCCTGGCGCTGCCGATGGGCGCGTATCCGAATGTGCAGGCGTATATGGCACGCGTGGGTGCGCGCGCTGCCGCGCGTGAAGCGCTGATCGCGGAAGGGTTGGTGAAGGAAGACGTCGCCAGCTCAGTCGCCTGAGCGTTCGATCACGTTGGGCTGGGCGCCCGCCACTGTGCGCGGCTGCAATGCACGGTGCAGCGCCAGCCCAATGATTGCTCCGACGCATTCGGCGGCAATGAAAGCCGGCACGCTCGATGGTGCGATGCCGGCAAAGCTGTTACTGAACATGCGCCCGAAGGCCGCCGCCGGATTGGCAAACGACGTCGACGCCGTGAACCAGTATGCCGCGCCGATGTAGGCGGCAACCATTGCAGGCGCCCTGCCTTGCGGCGCCCGCAGAATGACCAGCAGCAGGCCGGCCGTCGCCACAGCTTCGGCAATCCACTGGCCCAGACCGCTGCGCAGCTTGGTCGAGACCTGGATGAGCGACATGTCGAACATCGCGTGCGCCAACCATGCACCCAGCGCCGCGCCAACAAGCTGCGCCGCAACGTACGGCGCCAGGTCAGCCAAGGGCAACTCACCTTGAACCACCATCACCGCGCTGACTGCCGGATTGAAATGCGCCCCGCTGGTCGGGCCGAGCACCTCGATCAGCACGTACAGGCCGCCCACCGTGGCAGCCGTATTGGCGAGCAGCGCGATGGCCACGTTCCCGCCTGCCAGTCGCTCAGCCATGATGCCCGAGCCGATCACGACGGCCAGTAGCAGCGCGGTTCCCAACGCTTCGGCAAGGAGCCGGGTTCGCAGGTCAGCCATCGCGATCAGCTTTGCGAGATGCGGTCGAGGTGGGCCTGCAGCTCGGCATTGCTCAGCGTGTCGAGCGGCAGCATCAGCAGTTGCAGCATGCGGTAGCCAATGGCCTGGCGCGTCAGCTCGAAAGCCTGGCGCTTGCCCTCGTCGCCGCCCGGTGCGTTGGACGGGTCGGCATAGCCCCAATGCACCTTGACCGGGCTGCCCGGCCAGTACGGGCATGGCTCGGCAGCCGCGCTGTCGCACACGGTGATGACGACGCGCATCTGCGGCGCACCCTCGGCGACAAACTCGTCCCAGCTTTTGCTGCGATAGCCCTCGGTATCCACGCCCGCATTGGAGAGCGCTTCCAGCGCAAAGGGATTGATACGGCCGCTCGGCGCACTGCCCGCGCTGTAGGCACGGACATCCTTGTTCAGTATCTGTGCCCAGTGGTTCAGCATGCCCTCACTCAACACGCTGCGCGCGGAGTTGTGGGTGCAGAGGATCAGGACGTTGGTGGTCATGGCGGGCAGATCTCAACACTTGCAGGCGGTGGGGCCGGTATTGAGGCAGGTCTCACCTTGGCAGCAGTTCTCGGTCAGGAAGCCGAGCAGCGTATTCATGTGAGCGAACTCGGCGCGATAGATCAGGTTGCGGCCATCACGCTCCTGGGTCACGAGTTGTGCGTGCATCAACTCCTTCAGATGGAACGACAGCGTGGCGCCCGGCACGTCGAGTTGTTCGGCGATGGCGCCCGGCGTCAGCCCCTCGGGCCCGGCGACCACGAGCATGCGAAACACCCGCAGGCGCAGGTTGTGCGCGAGGGCGGCCAAGGAGCGGATAACGATGTCTTCTTCCATATTTCCAATATAGTGGAAATATAAAGGGCCAACAACCTTGGCTAGCAGATGGCTTCCCCGCCCGTCTTCGGGGAGAGCGTCAAGATGGTCTTTTAGTTATTGCGGTTTCACCGCCGCCAGCACGTCCCAGTCTTGCGGATCGAGTTGGCATCCCTCAAGCGTCAGCAGCACGTACGCACCGAGCGCTTCCAGAAACCCCGCGCGATAGTCCAACGACAGCTGGCCGACGTTGTAGTCGAGCGCCTCGCGTAGCAATGCCGGATGGAACTGGCGTTGCTGTGAGAGGGTTTTCTGTGTGCGTTGAAGGAAGCGTCGCAGCGCGAGCGCGCCGGCTTGGTATTGCGTGGGTGGGGAGGGATAAGACGCGGGCTGTGGCCCGCTTTGCTGGTTTGGCATGAAGCCTCCTTGGGGTTGAAGGAGGCCCACCATCTCGGCGCTAAACGAGGGTGGCGGGCCCGACGATGGTGTTAGCGACCCGGCCCCCAAGGAAACCGGTAGACCCGAAGATCTCACCACCCGGCCCGCCAAAGTAGGCGCGAACGGAAGCAGCAGTGCGACTGCTTGCAGCAATCGTCCGCCTTGGTGTTTCAGGTCGCTAAACCAGGCTGCCGTTGGTGCGGCAGCGAGTGGATTATATGAGGTGGAGTTTTGCGGCGGAAGCCACAACAAAATCAAAATGAATGACGAAGCAGCGCATCGGGAGCAAATAGCCCTTCAAGACATCAACCAACTTCGCAAACTCCGATGTTGGTCTTATCGATGCCGGAAAAGCTCCGTGTCTACATGTCCGGGCGAGCATCTCGCCAATCATCTGGCATCACGATTTTTGCTTCGAGGCCAGCATGCTGTTGGAGCAGATACAGCAAATTGCTGCCGCTGAGCAATTCAATCGGCTTGCCGTTCGCGAAATCGAACGCGGCAGCGCCATACCCGCTTGTCGTCACGAGGATGCCCTTCGAGGCACCCTCGTTCTGCATCGTGCCAAAAAGATCACGAACAGCACTGACGCCCACGGTGTTCTGGTAGCGTTTGGCTTGGATCACCACTTTGCCGCCAAAGATCGGCCGAGGATCGAAGGCAACGCAATCGACACCACCGTCTCGAGATGCTTGAGTTTGCCTAGCCTCCAAGCCCATTGCATGGAAAAGGTTGGTAATGAGCGACTCGAACTCACTTGGGGTGAGCTCCATCAAGTTTTGCCGTTGATCGAGTGCAGACAACACCTGCCCCTCTTCGACGAATCGCGGATCGGACATATCAAGTTCCACGACAGGACGCACGGGAGCAAGTTCAGCAGCACTCTTAGACACCGAAGCATTCAGCGTCTTTAGGCAAGCCGTCGGCTCAACGTTCTCCAAATCCATTTCCGAAAAAATATCTCTACCAACTCTTACCGTTACCAAACATGGGCGCACGGCTTTACCAGTACCAGGATCGATTGCGTTCACGTATCCGTTGAACGCAACGACCTCAATCCGCCCCGCCAGGTCTGATGAAAAAATTTCGTGAATGGATCTCAGAACGGTCTGCCCAATGACAGATGCGTATAGCGCCCGACGTTGACTCTCAGGGCGAGCGCTTTCGTTAATCAAGTCCGTAGCCTTTACGTACTTGTACCCTTTGCTAGTCGGAACCGAATCCTCAAACGCCGGAAGATCATATGCAACGATGAGTTGTTTAGATTCACCGGAGTACTGGGTTTCGGCCGTGCGAGGAAAACAGTCTGGATAGGGGCTACTTGCCAGAACCATGGAAAAGTAGGACGCGATCGCCTCAGAGTTACCCGCTTCAAACGCCGAGCGAAGCTCATCAACTTCAGCGTTCTGAGTCGCAGCGACCTCGTTTGCCGCAATTACGGCTGCCGCATGCTTTTCTTTGATTTGCTGCAGTGCAGCTTGCCGACGCTCCTCTCTTCGGGAGTGGTCCTCTTTTGCAGAGGCAAACAAACTCTCGGCATGCGAGAGCTGACCCAAGAAACGCTTTCTCTCCCAAGGAAGAATGCTCTTAATCGCGCTTGGTTTGGTTGGTTCAAAAGTCTCCCACGCTGGAGCTTCAATCGGCCGAGCCAGATCGCCGAGTTCCAAGGGAGGGTGCTGCGGCGCAACCTTCAAACGGTTGAAGTCTATTTGAGCCTTACGTTGCAAACCATCGACAAGTATGGTCTGTAACGTCGCTACAGTGTCCTCAAGCTCTTCGTTGAGCTCTGCCGTCTCCGCTATCCTCGATTCGACATACAAACGCTGTCGCTCTTTCTCATCCGCGTAGATTGCTCGCTGACGTGCTCGCTCGTTCCGCTCCGCCTCCCGCAGCGAGCGCACATGTTCTCTTTGAGCCCGCTCGATGTCACGCTGTCGTGCTCGAGCGGCGCGTTCCATATCGCGCGATATTTTGTTTATGGTGCTAAGAAAGCCGCGAGCCACAATCTCCTCCCAGGGATCAATTCTCTTTTTGTGGGAGACATTATGCTGCGCAACAGGGAGTCGCCGTAGCTTTCATCGTTGTCAAAATTAGCGGACTGACAGGCACAAGAGCACAAAACGAAAACGCCGATTTTTGAGCCACAAGCCCGCGTACCTAACTCACCCAGACCATCCGCCAAATCCCCGAATTTCAACAGCGGCCGCTCGAATCCGAGCACTCCCACTCAATCTCACTAGATCTAAACAAAACCGCCTAACCCGCCCCCTACTCCGCCTAACGTTTGCGGAACGTCTTACAACACATCCCCTTGTTGTAGATGGGCCCTATCAGCGCAGCATGCCGCACCGCAGCACGCACATCGCTACAATTTCAGGCTTCGCACTCCGCTGTCCGCAGGTCTTCCCATGTTCAAGCACGCTGTTCTGGCCCTAGCTGTTGTCGCTGCAGGCTTACCCGCTCTCGCTCGCGCTGAGGTTCGTGGAGCGGGGTCGACCGCCGCCGCGCCGGTCTATCGCGTCTGGTCGGCGGGATATGCCGCGTCGTCGGGCGTCACGCTCAGCTATGACGCGGTAGGCTCGGGCGAAGGCATCAAGCGTATCCGCGCAGGTTCGGTGGATTTCGGCGCGTCAGACGTGCCGCTGTCCGCAGCCGATGCGGCCAAGGCGGGCCTGGTGTGCGTGCCGTCCGTGGTGACGGGCGCGGTGCCGTTCATTAACGTGCCGGGTGTATCGCGCGGCCAGTTGAAGCTGACGGGCGAAGTGCTCGCCCAGATCTTCCTCGGCAAGATCGACAACTGGGATGCGCCCGAGCTGCGCGCGCTGAACCCCGGTGTGGCGCTACCCAAGCTGAAGATCCGCCTCGTGGTGCGCGCCGATGGCTCGGGCACTACGTACCACTTCACCGATTACCTGAGCGCCGTCAGCGCCGACTGGAAGTCCACCTACGGCACCAAGTCGACCATCGCCTGGCCGGCGGACTACCTGGCCGCCAAGGGCAGCGGCGACGTGGTCAAAGCCGTGCAGGCCAACGCGGGTGCGATCGGTTATGTCGACTACAACTACATCCTCGACAACGACCTGAACGCCGTGCAACTGCGCAACGCGGCCGGCCGCTTCGTCAGCGCACAGGTGAGCGGTTTCCGCGAAGCCGTGGTGCAAAGCGCCTGGAACCGCAAGGGGGATTTCACCGCGCCGCTGGTGAACCTGCCGGGCGCGGATACGTGGCCGATCACCATGGGCACCTTCATCGTGGTGCCGGCCGTGAGCCCGTCGGGCCCGCGCACGCTGGCCGCGCTGAAGTTCGTGACGTGGGGTTACTTTCACGGCGACGAACTGGCCGCGCGTGCCAAGTTCGTGCCGCTGCCCGAGCGTGTGCAGGCGAGTGCGTACCGTGAGCTGGCGCGCGTGACCGATGCATCCGGCGCCGCCATCGGCTTGCAGAGCATGCCCGCAAACTGGGGCAAATGATGCTTGCCGGTGCAGCATTTGCACTGGCAATCGCACTGTTTTGACGCAACGCAGACAGCGCGGTGAAAGCTTTGCAACAGGGCTGGATTGTTCCGACGCGTTATCTATAGTGGTCACTCGTCGCGCGAACCAGCCGCGCATGTCACTGCCACAGCAACGACGGGGAACCGCAATGGGCACCGCCATCGCAGACCAGGACGAACAGATCGACAAGATCGCACAGGACACCGGTGCACCCGCCGATCTGGTCCGTGTTCAGTACCAGGAAACCATGCGCACATTGGCGGCTGACGCCAGCGTGCACGACTACCTCTCACTGTTTGTCACCCGGCGCGTGCTGGCGGCGTTCCGCCCGCGCCGCACGCCGCCGCGCTAGTCCCGGCGCTTACTCCTCGCTGATCATCCCAACGAAGGCATGCGCCGCGCGGCGCATCCATTCGCGTGCTCGCTCGACCTCGGGTTGGAGGCGCGCAAAGGCGTGCGTCATGCCCGACGCTTCGATGGTGATGACCTGCGCGCCGTGCTGCACGAGGTAATCGGCATAGTTCAAACCGTCGTCGCGCAGCACATCGTGCGCAGCCACGATGACGACCGTGTCGGGTGGCGTGTATCGCGGCGGCTGCGCCATCAGGTAGATGCGCCCGTCCTGCTCGGCCAGCGGCTTGGCCAGCGCCTGCGCCCCAATGAATTTCTCCCAGTACCAGCGCATCTCGTCGCGTGTCAGGCCGGGGCCTTGCGCGAAAGCGTTGTAGCTCTCGCTGCCGAAGGCCGGCGTCGTGACGGGGTAGACCAGCAGTTGCGCATTGACCAGTCCCGGGCGCGCGCTTGCCGTGGCTTGCGCCGCAAGATGCCCGCCCGCACTATCCCCGCCGACAGCCAGAAATTCGATATCGAACCCCAGGCTCGAACGCTGTTCGGCAAGGTACGCGAGCGCATCACGCGCATCATCGGCGGGTGTGGGAAACGGGTGCTCGGGCGCGAGGCGATAGTCGACGCTGACGACCGCACAGCCGGTGTCCTGCGCCAGCAACGCGGCCAGCATGCGGTGCGTCGTACGCGGCGCGCCCACCACCCAGCCGCCACCGTGAAACCACACCAGCATGCGCGGCGTGGCCACGTGCTTCGGGCGAAAGACGATCGCATCCAGCGTGCGACCCGCCAGCGGCAGGCTCAGGTCCGACGCTTCAATGCCTTCCGGATCGGGCCGGTCCGAGAGCGCGGCAATCGCTTCGAAACGCTCACGCTGGGCGGAGGCATCTTCCGGCGCAGGCAAGGCGCCAAAGCGTTCGGCAATGCGTTGATAGAGCTGCAGGAGTTGCGGATCGACGGCCATGGTGCGGATGCTTCATGCAAGTTTCGATGACCGTCGAAGTGTAGCGCGTGGGCTTCAGCGCCTGCCCTAGCTCCCGCGATATGTTGAGAAACCGAACGGGCTGAGCAGCAGCGGGATGTGATAGTGCTGCGCCGCGTCCTGCACGTGGAAGACGACTGGCACCTCGGGGAAAAACGTGGCCGTGTGATGCGCGCTGAAGTAGTCGCCGGTGTGGAACGTAGCGCGATAGTCGCCAGCAGCGAGCGTCTGGTCGGCTTTCAGTAGCGTCTTGATGCGGCCGTCGGCGTCGGTCGTGCCGCGGGCAATGGTGTGCCAGGTACCGTCCGTCCGCGCATCGAGCGTGACGCGCATCTCGGCAGCGGGTGTGCCGGTTTGCTGATCGAGCACGTGTACGCTCAGGCCGCCTTCGGCAGCAACCGCCAGGGACGATGCAGCGGCCAGGGCGACGGCCGAGATCCAGTGTCGGAATGGCATGGGGACTCCTTAGAAGTTGGAGCCCGAAGCCTAGGTGAAACACGCGCGCCCTGCGGTCACAAATGGTGGCGCTTTCAGGCGCGCTCGCCGATACCAAGTCGCCAGTGCTCGATCTTGGTACAGCGGTCTTGCACGGCCGGGATACCCGCGGCGCGCGCGGCGGCCATCGCCTCATCGTTGACGATGCCGAGCTGCACCCAGATGCCACCCACGCCCACAGCAATCGCTTCCTGCACAACCGGCAGCACCTGTTCTGCGCGGCGGAAGATGTCGACCAGGTCGATACGCTGGCCGGCCGCCGCGAGTGTCGTCGCGGCTTCGGCCAGCGTGGCGTAGCACGGCTCGCCCAGCACGTCTTCGCCGGCATGCTGCGGGTTGACCGGCACGATGCGATAGCCGGCCTGCTGCAGATAGCGCGCCACGTCGTAGCTCGGCCGCGTGGGGCGCGGCGAGAGGCCAACCACGGCGATGGTCTTGGCAGACAACAGCCGGCGCATGGTGGCTTGTTCGTCGACGTAGGAAGGATTGGCGGACATGGCGGATGGAGATAAAGAAAGCGCGCGTTCAGGTAGTGGACCGCTTGCACGCGGCACCCAGATCGTCGACCCGCACGGCGGCACGGAAGGCGCCCGACGAATACGGACCCACTTCATACGGCCCGTAGTGCACGACGATGCGGTCTCCTTGCAGCGTAAACGGAAACGCCGCGTTGCGCAGATCCTTCTCTTTGAGCGTGCCGCGCGTGGCTTCGGGCGCGCCTTCGCGCTTG
This sequence comes from Ralstonia sp. 24A2, assembly GCF_051783885.1. NCBI lineage: Bacteria > Pseudomonadati > Pseudomonadota > Betaproteobacteria > Burkholderiales > Burkholderiaceae > Ralstonia > Ralstonia sp. 24A2. Next base: position 421,897 of record NZ_JBPVZD010000002.1, read on the forward strand.
AGTGCGTCGACGATCTGCGTGTTGAGGCTCTGCAGGCATGCGGGCGTGGGGTTCAGCACATCGGCCAGGGTGATCGGCTGGAAGCCCTGCGCGCCGCGCCGCCAGTTGCCGGCCGTGAAGCCGTAGTTGCCGTGCGCGCCGCCGCTGTATGCCCACACCATGCGCAGCAGGCTGACGGTGTCGCCCAGGCCGACGGCGCTGATGCGGATAACGCATTCGGTGTCGTACGGATCGCAGCGGTTGATGCGCAGCGATTGCACCAGCGCATCGACGGCCGCGTCGCCGGTCACGGGATAGCGCTCGGTGATGGTGGCCTGGCCGGCGGTGCCGGTGACTTCTCGATAGCGCGCTGCGCGCTTGAGCGTGAACGGCTGGCTGCGGCCGCCATCGCTCCAGGTGCCCGTGGCGGCCATGCCGTCGGCCGACAGCGCGCCGGAGAGCGTGCCGCCCTCTCGCACCATGGGCTGGCCGCTGGCGTCGAGTGCATCGGCACGCTCGCGCCACACGAAGCGGCGCTCGGGGGCGCTACGGCCTTCGATGGCCCACATGGTGCGGCCTTGGGGGCGATCGTCGTAGGCGTCGCCAGTGAGCGTGTCGGCGACGGGGTCCTTGTCCTGATCCCGCGCCTTGGGTGGCGGGTCATACACACTGAGCCAGACATTCCAGCCCGGGTTGTCGGCACCCTTGCCCACCGTGCCTTGCCAGAACGTACCGGCGTGGCGTTCGCGTGGCTCCGGCGATTTTGCAAGCGGTACCGTTGGCGCAGAAGCAACAGGCGCGGAGGCTGCGGGCGCACTGGCAGGCGTTGCGGGTGGCGCAGAAGCCGCTTCCCCGACGGCATGTGCCGAACCTGCCGCGCAGAGTGTCGCCATCAAGGTAACAAAAACGCCGCCCCCAGCCGATTTTCGCGTTGCCGAACGCGTCCCACAATGCACCGCCTGCCTGTGCATGCTTCCCTCCTATGACCCAACAACCCCAGACCAGACCACGCATCGCGGGTCGGCCTATCCTCAAGCCCCGCGCCCCTGCGCGGCAAACTCGTGGGACTGCGCAGGTGCAGCAGACGTTCCCCAAAGCGTGTTTCCAAGCGCTTTTTGCATCACGCCAGGTGCGCACTTACAGCACTTGCATTCGATTGCAATCCGACACACTTTGTTACGCCTTGGGGTGCCCCGGTCGCCCACAATGCCTCGGCACGCGACATCTTTGTGTCCAATTGTTGTGCGCCGGTTGGGCCCTCCTGCCTATCATGCGGCGCACGCCCGACACGGTTGCGGTGCAAGGTTACCCCCTCCTTTCGAATTGACCCCTCGAAGGGATTTCCCGTCCGCGCGGTGCTCCCCGGCCCGCGCGCTTTTTTTTGCCTGCGCAATCTGCGCAGCACCCCTCTCGTGTGAGCACGGTCCGTGCCGCCGCACGGCCACGCCGATACACGTCCTTACAAAGCCAAGTCGACCCTTCGCCGCCTGCTGCGTTTAATGGAGGCATCCACGCGGCGCGTGCCGCCACAAAAACGAGGGCTCATCATGTCCACACCATCCCGTCGTTCTCTCCGTCTCTCCGGTGTGCGGCTGCCGCATGTGCTGCGTGCCGTGGGTATCGCCGCCGTATTGCTGGTCTGCGGGTCGCGCGCGGCGCTGGCCGCCGATCCCGCCTCGCGAGTCGCGCGGCTGTCTGATTTCTCGGGCGCGGTGAGCTTCGCGCCTGCGGGCTCCGACGACTGGGCCGGCGCCACGCTCAACCGCCCGTTTACGACGGGAGACCGTCTGTGGTCCGACCAGGGCAGCCGCAGCGAACTGCACGTCGGCTCCACCGCGCTGCGCCTGGGTCAGAACACCGGCGCCACACTGGTCGACCTCGACGATCGCAATACGCAGGTCAAGCTGACGCAGGGCGCGCTGTCGGTTCGCGTGCGCGCGTTGCCGCCGGACCAAACCATTGAAATCGATACGCCCAACCTGGCGTTCACACCCCAGGCACCGGGTGAATATCGTCTCGATGTCGCACCGGATGGCTCCAGCACCACCGTCACCGTCTGGCACGGCGACGGCACCGCCTATGGCGACGACCGCTCCGTGCCACTGGGCGCGGGCCAGCAAGTCCGCTTCGGCGGCACCGATCTGGCCGAAGCCGGTGGCATGGACAACCCGAACCGAGACGCCTTCGACCACTGGGCCGAATCGCGCGACGCACGCGAAGACGCATCCGTCTCCGCACGCTACGTCGGCCGGGAAATGACCGGCTACGAAGCCCTGGACGACAACGGTACATGGCGCGAGGAAGACGGCTACGGCGCCGTGTGGGTACCGCGCGCGGTGCCGGTCGGCTGGGCGCCCTATCGCACCGGCCACTGGGCATGGGTCGCACCGTGGGGCTGGACCTGGGTCGACGATGAGCCGTGGGGCTTCGCGCCGTTCCACTATGGCCGCTGGGCCTACGTCGGCACGACGTGGTGCTGGGTGCCGGGGCCGGTCGTGCCGCGCCCGGTGTACGCACCGGCGCTGGTCGGCTTCGTGGGCGGAGGTGGTGGCGGCGGTGTGAGCTGGGGCATTAACATCTCGATCGGCTCGCCGGGTGTGGCCTGGTTCCCGCTGGCCCCGGGTGAGGCGTATCGCCCGGTCTACGCGGCCAGCCCGACCTATGTGACCAACATCAACCGCACAGTGGTGGTGAACAACGTCACGGTCAACAAGACCATCATCAACAACAACGTGACCAACATCACCAATGTGAACCGGGTCACGTACGCCAATGCCAACAACCCGGCCGCGCTGACGGCGGTGCCGGCCAAGACCTTCGTCAGCGGTCAGCCTGTCGGCCCTGCGATGACGACGCTGCGTCCTGAGCAGATGCGCGCACAACTCGCCCATGCGCAGATTGTGTCGACGCCGGCACTGGCGCCGGTGAAGGCGAGTCTGGTGGGCGCGGCTGCGGCAAGTGGTGCGCACCCGTTGCCGCCGGCACAGGTGTTCTCGCGGCAAGCCATTGCGGTGCGCGCGCCGCAAGCGCCGGCGGGCGGACACGATGCGCTGGCCGAGCGCTTCCACTCCCAAGGCGGCACGCTGGCTGGTGCCGGCCCCGCATGGACGGGCGGCAACGCCCCCGCGCACATCGCACCGGTACGTGGCCCCGCCAATGCCGGCGCGCAACCGATGCCGGTGGGTGCGCAGGCTGCTGGTCTGCGCCTCACGCGCGCCACGCCGGCCAACATGTCACATGGTGAAGGCGCACCGCGTCCGGGCAATGAACCCAATGGTCCGCGTGGCGCCAACAACGCGCCGATGCCAGGGAATGCGCAAGCCCCGCATGGTCCACAACCGCCTGCGCCGCAACCATTCATGGCGCCAGGCACCACCACGCGCCCCGGACAACAGGCCGGCGCACAACCTCCGCAGGAACAACGTCGCGGTGAAGAACGCGCCGTTTTGCCCAAGCCAGCGCTGCCACCGCAGTCGCCCGCCGGTATGACGTCACGTCCGCAGCCGCAGGAAGGCATGCGCGGCGACATCCCCCGCGAGGAACATCGCCCAGCGCAGGCGCAGCAACCGCAACCGCGCCCCGCCGAAGTCATCCGACCGACTGCGCCCGCACCGCAGGAACGCCCGCACCCCGAGCCGCAGATGCAACGCCCGGAACCGCGTCAGCCCGAGCCACACTTCGAGGCTCCTCGCCCATCGGCACAGCCGCCACGCCCAGTGGAAATTCGTCCGTCGCAGCCGCTGCCGCGGCCCGAACCTCGCCCGGAACCACCGCGTCCGCAACCCCAGCCGCAACCTCAACCGCCACACGTAGAGCACCATGAAGCCGCGCCTGCACAGCCGCACCCGCAAGGCCAAGGCGGCGGCCACAACGAGCAGCGACGTGAAGAGGATCACCGCTAAGCAACACGACGGCGACAGGCAACAAAAAAGCAGCCCAAACGGGCTGCTTTCTCTTTTGGCCAGTCCGATCTGCGAGCAGATCAGACCAAACCAGCTTCAGCGCTTGCGACGCAGGCGCGCGATTGCTGCCAACTGCGCAGCCGCCACGGCCAGCTCACCTTGTGCACGGGCCAGATCCAGGTCGCTGCTTTGGTTCTGCAGCGCCTCTTCGGCCGCACGCTTGGCTTCGTTCGCCTTGGCTTCGTCCAGGTCGTGACCGCGGATCGCGGTATCGGCCAGCACGGTCACCTTCTTCGGCTGCACTTCGAGAATGCCACCGGCAACGAACACGAACTCTTCGCCGCCGTCTTCCTTCTCGATGCGCACGGCGCCCGGCTTGATGCGCGTGATCAGCGGCGTGTGGCCGGGCAGAATGCCCAGCTCACCAGCCTCGCCCGGCAGTGCCACGAACTTGGCATTGCCGGAGAAGATCTCGTGCTCAGCGCTGACGACGTCTACATGAATGGTTGCCATCTCGATTCCTTTGCTCAGAAAAGCCGCTTCCTGAATGGACTTCAGGAAGCCAGTGCTGACCCTGGCTCACGCACAGGGCCAGACGTCGCTCTTACTGGAGCTTCTTGGCCTTCTCGAAGGCTTCGTCGATCGAGCCGACCATGTAGAACGCCTGTTCCGGCAGGTGATCGCACTCGCCGTCCACCAGCATCTTGAAGCCGCGGATGGTTTCCTTCAGCGGCACGTACTTGCCCGGCGAACCCGTGAACACTTCTGCAACGTGGAACGGCTGAGACAGGAAACGCTGGATCTTACGGGCGCGGCCCACAGCCAGCTTGTCTTCCGGCGACAGTTCGTCCATGCCCAGAATCGCGATGATGTCGCGCAGTTCCTTGTAGCGCTGCAGCGTCTTCTTCACGCGGTCGGCGACTTCGTAGTGCTCTTGGCCCACGACTTGCGGGTCAAGCTGGCGCGAGGTCGAGTCGAGCGGATCCACTGCCGGGTAGATACCCAGTGCAGCGATGTCACGCGACAGCACGACGGTCGAGTCCAGGTGCAGGAAGGTCGTCGCCGGCGACGGGTCGGTCAAGTCATCGGCAGGCACGTACACGGCCTGGATCGACGTGATCGAGCCAGTCTTGGTCGACGTAATACGCTCTTGCAGCTTGCCCATTTCTTCAGCCAGCGTCGGCTGATAGCCCACGGCGGAAGGCATACGGCCCAGCAGTGCCGACACTTCGGTACCGGCCAGCGTGTAGCGGTAGATGTTGTCGACGAAGAACAGGATGTCACGGCCTTCGTCACGGAAGCGCTCGGCCATCGTCAGGCCGGTCAGCGCCACGCGCAGACGGTTGCCCGGCGGCTCGTTCATCTGGCCGAACACCATGGCCACCTTGTCGAGCACGTTGGAGTCCTTCATTTCGTGGTAGAAGTCGTTGCCCTCACGGGTACGCTCGCCCACGCCAGCAAACACCGACAAGCCCGAGTGCTGCTTGGCGATGTTGTTGATCAGCTCCATCATGTTCACGGTCTTGCCGACGCCGGCGCCACCGAACAGACCCACCTTACCGCCCTTGGCGAACGGGCAGACCAAGTCGATCACCTTGATGCCGGTTTCCAGCAGGTCCACCGACGGCGACAGTTCGTCGAACTTCGGTGCCTTCTGGTGAATCGCGCGCTTTTCGTCGCACTGGATTTCGCCAGCTTCGTCGATCGGACGACCCAGCACATCCATGATGCGGCCCAGCGTGCCGTGACCAACCGGCACCGAGATCGGCGCGCCGGTGGTAGCCACGCGCATGCCGCGACGCAGACCGTCGGACGAACCCAGCGCAATGGTACGCACCACGCCGTCGCCCAGCTGTTGTTGCACTTCGAAGGTCAGGCCCTTCTCGGCGAACGAGGCTTCGTTGCTGTCATCCAGCACCAGAGCGTCGTAAACCTTCGGCATCGCGTCACGCGGGAACTGAATGTCCACCACGGCGCCAATGCACTGCACGATATTTCCGTTTGCGATACTCATTTGTATCTCCAATAACTTAATGCTTTGCCGTGGGCGTCAGACCGCTGCCGCGCCGCTGACGATTTCGGACAGTTCCTTCGTGATCGCTGCCTGACGGGTCTTGTTGTAGACCAGTTGCAGTTCGCCGATCACGTTCTTCGCGTTGTCCGAAGCCGCCTTCATTGCCACCATCCGGGCCGATTGCTCGGAGGCCATGTTCTCGGCCACCGCCTGGTACACCAGCGCCTCGACGTAGCGGATCAGCAGCTCGTCGACCACCGTTTGCGCGTCCGGCTCGTAGATGTAGTCCCACGAGTAGGCCTGCTTCTCGGCGTCGGTCTGCGTCAGCTTGTCGGCCGTGAGCGGCAGCAGCTGCTCAACCACCGGCTCCTGCTTCATCGTGTTGATGAAGCGGGTGTACGCGAGGTACACGGCATCGATCTCGCCAGCGTTGAACGCGTCGAGCTGAACCTTGATCGCGCCGATCAGCTTTTCCAGATGCGGCGTGTCACCCAGGTGCACGACATTCGAGACGACCTTCGCGCCGATACGGCCCAGGAACTGCATGCCCTTGGTACCGATGGCCGTGGTCTGTGTCTCAATGCCCTTGCCCTGCTGCTCACGCAGCTGGTTGGTGACGGCACGCAGCACGTTGGTGTTCAAGCCACCGCACAGGCCCTTGTCCGTCGTCACCACGATCAGGCCGGCACGCTTGATGTCGCGCGCAACCATGAACGGGTGCTTGTACTCCGGATTGGCCAGCGCCATGTGCGCAGCCACGTTGCGGATCTTCTCAGCGTACGGGCGGGCAGCACGCATCCGTTCCTGCGCCTTGCGCATCTTGGATGCGGCGACCATTTCCATCGCCTTGGTGATCTTGCGCGTGTTTTGCACGCTCTTGATCTTGGTGCGGATTTCTTTTGTTCCGGCCATTTCTTCCTCTCCGTTCAGTCCTGGCCACGCAGGCCGAATTTCTCAACCTCGTGTGGCCAGTTCCGGGAATGACGCGGTTAGAACGCGGCGGACTTCTTGAAATCCTCGATCGCGGCACGCAGAGCGGCCTCATCGTCCTTCGACAGATCCTTCGTATCTTCGATGCGGTTGATGAGATCGGCGTACTTCGTCTTCAGCGTGTCGTGCAGGCCCTTTTCGAAAGCCAGGATGTCCTTCACGTCCACGTTGTCGAGGAAGCCGTTGTTGGCTGCGTACAGCGACGCGGCCAGCTGCCACACTTGCAGCGGCTGGTACTGCGGCTGCTTGAGCAGTTCGGTCACGCGGCGGCCGCGCTCGAGCTGCTTGCGGGTCGCTTCGTCCAGGTCGGAAGCAAACTGCGCGAACGCAGCCAGTTCACGGTACTGGGCCAGGTCGGTACGGATACCACCGGACAGCTTCTTGATGACCTTGGTCTGCGCAGCACCACCCACGCGCGACACCGAGATACCGGCGTTGATAGCGGGGCGCACACCTGCGTTGAACAGGTCGGTTTCCAGGAAGATCTGGCCGTCGGTAATCGAGATCACGTTGGTCGGAACGAACGCGGACACGTCGCCGGCCTGCGTTTCGATCACGGGCAGTGCGGTCAGCGAACCGGTCTTACCCTTGACTTCACCGTTGGTGATCTTTTCGATGTGCTCGGCGTTCACGCGGGCAGCACGCTCCAGCAGACGCGAGTGCAGGTAGAACACGTCGCCCGGGTAGGCTTCACGGCCGGGCGGGCGGCGCAGCAGCAGCGAAACCTGACGGTACGCCCACGCTTGCTTGGTCAGATCGTCATACACGATCAGAGCGTCTTCACCGCGGTCGCGGAAGTATTCGCCCATCGTGCAGCCAGCGTAGGCCGACAGGTACTGCATGGCAGCCGAGTCGGAAGCGGCAGCCGCCACCACGATCGTGTATTCCAGCGCGCCGTGCTCTTCGAGCTTGCGCACCACGTTGGCGATCGTCGAAGCCTTCTGGCCGATTGCCACGTACACGCAGAAGATGCCCTTGCCCTTCTGGTTGATGATGGCGTCGACTGCCACGGCGGTCTTGCCGGTCTGGCGGTCGCCAATGATCAGCTCACGCTGGCCACGGCCGATCGGCACCATGGCGTCGATCGACTTCAGGCCGGTCTGCACCGGCTGGCTCACCGACTGACGTGCGATCACGCCCGGAGCGACCTTCTCGATCACGTCCGTCTTCTTGGCGTTGATCGGGCCCTTGCCGTCGATCGGCTGGCCCAGTGCGTTGACCACGCGACCCAGCAGTTCCGGACCAACCGGCACTTCCAGAATGCGGCCCGTGCACTTGACTTCCTGGCCTTCGGAAATGTGCTCGTACTCACCCAGGATCACGGCGCCGACGGAGTCGCGCTCGAGGTTCAGCGCGAGGCCGAACGTGTTGCCCGGGAATTCCAGCATTTCGCCTTGCATCACGCCCGACAGGCCATGAATGCGGCAGATACCGTCCGTCACGGAGATAACCGTGCCGGTGTTCTTTGCGTCAGCGCCAGCCTTCAAGCCCTCGATACGGGTCTTGATCAGGTCGCTGATCTCGGAGGGGTTCAGTTGCATCGAATGCTCCTAATTCTTCAATCTGTCCGCGGGCAATCTCATCGGCGCCTCGCGGAACAGCATTACGCGGCGGTCAGCGCAGACTGCATCTGCGTCAGGCGCGCGCGCACCGAGGTGTCGAGCACTTCGTCGCCAATCTGCACACGCACGCCGCCGATCAACGAAGGATCGACGCTCACGTGAGCCTGCAGCTTCTTGCCGAACTTGCGTTCGAGCGTGGCGACCAGTTCGGTCAGGGGCGCGCCCTCAAGCGGGAACGCACTGGTGATCTCGACGTCGGCGGCGCCTTCGCTGGCATTCCGCAGCACATGGAATTGCGCGGCAATTTCCGGCAGCAGCGACAGGCGCTTGTTGGCCACCAGCAGGCCAACCAGTTCCTTCGCCTCGTGCGATACCGGAGATTTCAACGCCGACAGGAAGATCCCCGCCACATCGGCTTTGGAGAGCTTCGGATCATCGGCGACTGCCTTCATGTCAGGCACGGCGGCGACTTGCCCCATTTCCGACACGAGCTCAGACCATGCACCCAGATTGCCGGCCTTCGCTACGCGAAACAGCGCCTCTGCGTACGGACGGGCAACGGTTGCGAGTTCTGCCATGATTACAGCTCAGCCTTGAGTTGATTGAGCAGATCAGAGTGGACCTGCGCATTGACTTCACGCTTGAGAATCTGCTCGGCACCCTTGACGGCCAGCGTGGCAACCTGGTCACGCAGCGATTCACGCGCGCGCACGGTTTGCTGCTCGGCTTCTGCCTTGGCTTGCGCGATGATGCGCGCGGCTTCGGCTTGGGCGTTTTGCTTGATCTCGTCGGCGCTCATCTGGGCACGCTTTTCGGCGTCCGCGATGCGCTGCGCGCCTTCATTGCGCGCTTCGGTCAGTGCCTGCTCGACCCGCTTGTTGGCCAGCTCCAGCTCAGCCTTGCCCTTATCGGCAGCGGCCAGGCCATCGGCAATTTTCTTCGCGCGTTCGTCGAGCGCCTTCACCAGGGGCGGCCAAATGAACTTGGCAACAACCCACCACAGGATGAAGAACACGACCATCTGCGCGACGAGTGTGGCGTTCAGGTTCATGGTGTGTTCCTTTCGGTATTGAGACTACGGATCAATGCACGAAGCGGCGAGGGTCACGCGTTGCGTTTCACCCTGGCCGCCTCCGGCATCATGCAGACCGAAAAGAATTACTTGATGACCGACAGCAGCGGGTTGGCGAACGCGAACAGCATGGCCACACCAACGCCGATCAGGAATGCCGCGTCGATCAGGCCAGCCAGCAGGAACATCTTGGTTTGCAGCGGGTTCATCAGCTCAGGCTGACGTGCGCAGGCTTCGATGTACTTGCCACCCATCAGGGCGATGCCGAGGCAGGCGCCGATGGCACCCAGGCCGATGATGATGCCGATACCGATGGCGGTCAGACCTTGGATGTTGGCGAGAAATGCTTGCATGATGACTCCCTTTTACGTGAAAGACTAAGAACTTGAGAACTTGAAAAAATCAAACGGAACCGGAGAACCTGAACCGCAACGACTTAGTGGTGTTCATGTGCCTGGCCGATGTACACCAGCGTCAGCATCATGAAAATGAAGGCTTGCAGCAGCACGATCAGGATGTGGAAGATCGCCCACACTGCACCAGCCACCACATGACCCACGAAACCCAGTGCCGAAGTATCAGCACCGAACGTCCAGACCGAACCAAGCAGCGCGATCAGCAGGAACACCAGTTCGCCCGCGTACATGTTGCCGAACAACCGCATGCCCAGCGACACAGCCTTGGCGAGGAATTCAATGATGTTGAGGACCAGGTTGAACGGCGCGAGATACCACTTGGCGCCAAACGGGGCCGACAGCAGTTCGTGCGCGAAGCCGCCCGCACCCTTGATCTTGAAGCTGTAGTAGATCATCAGAATCAGCACGGCAAAGGACATGCCGAAGGTGCCGTTCAAATCGGCCGTAGCCACTGCGCGGTGGTGCGGCACGTGCACGCCGAAGGTGCCGAGGAGATGGTTGACGCCCGTGACCCAGTCCACCGGGATCAAGTCGACCGCGTTCATCAGCGTGACCCACACGAAGACCATCAGGGCCAGCGGAGCGATCCAGGAACGATCGCCGTGGATGATGCCCTTGGCCTGGTCGTCGACCATCTCGACAACCAGTTCAACGAAAGCTTGGAAGCGGCCCGGAACGCCGGAGGTGACACGGCGCGCGGCCATGCCCAGGAAGATGATGCCGATCAGGCCCATCAACACGGACCAGAACATCGTGTCCCAGTTGATGACGGAGAAGTCGACGACGGATGCCTGCTTGCCACCGATGCTATTGAAATTCTGCAAATGCTCCGCGATATACGCGGAAGGCGTGAGAGCGTGCTCGGCGGCGTGGCCGGCGGCTTCTGCGACTTCAGTTGCCATGATGATTCAGTCCAATATTGCGAAACATTCTTCGTGACCCGTTCTTGCTCGCGCCCGATGCTCGACAGGTTTCCCTGGAGATCGCGGACTGCACGCAGCTTGAACGTGCCACCTTATTCTTGCGGAGTGTCAGCGCAATGAACCGGGGCCTCTCCTGCCGCCAGCTCCCGCCGTTTTCCGACACATCCCGTGCGCCTGCCGCAATGCTGCAGGCTAAGGTCGGTCATCGCAGTGCGAGACCGACCCAGTACATCTTGAGCGCCAGGATCAGGGTGATCAGCAAAGGCGGCCAATGCAGCCCCTTGAACACCACCACCACGATCACCAGCAACGCGACCGTGCCGAGCACTTTGATCGCTTCGCCCACCACCAGGCGAGCGATGGACTCGAACCCCTTGGCCGTCGACAGGCGCATCGCGAACCATGCCGAAGGCACCACGCACACACCGCCACCCAACAGGGCCGACAGTGCAGCTTGTCCCGCTGAAACAGCGCCCGTGCCCGCGAACCAGCTACCGACATACCACCCGAGCGCACACAACAGTGTGATGGCCACCTGGCCGAGCACGATGGAGAAGGGCGTGATACGCGAAGCCCGCAGGGCCTGCTCGCCGAACATGGCAACCGCTTCGTCATGTGAGAGCACATGTACCGGCGGTTCCGCCTTTCCTGCGTCATCGTCCCAATCGTCGTGCTTCGGAGCCTGCGCCGACGTGGGTCGGGCGGCTTCCAACGAAGCGTAAGAATCAGGCCGTTGCCGCTCGGCTAGCTGCATGGAAGAATGGTCTTTCATCATGCCGCACCGCTTTGGGTCAGGCGGATTTAAAACCGCACGATTTTACGGGACATGGCGTTCACCAGTCAACGCGCAAGCGAACGGTCGTGCGGGCGCCTTCGACAGCACTTGGAGCAGCTGTGTTCCACGCTCCGCGCGCAATGATGTGCTGCTGCCAGGGCACCGAATCCGCCTGATGGAGCGGCACCCCGGTGATTCCATGATGGTGTTACCCAAGCGCAGCGTCGATGATGTGCGAGGTAATCGCACTGATTCGGTGCCGGAGGATGCCCGCAAATGGCGCAGTGGCACGGGTTATGCCAGCTGCGTCAAACTGTCGCAGCCATACAACTCAGGCGGCTTCTTCGTCGCCCTCCGGACGCAGGCGCGCCAGCAAGCCATCGAACTCATCGAGACTGCTGAACTGCACGGTCAACTGGCCACGGCCCTTGGCCGCCAGCTTGATCTGCACACCCAGGCCCAGCTGGTCAGCCAGTTCTTCTTCCAGGCGCGCAACATCGCGGCCACCTTGGTGCCCGCCCTTCTGCTTGAGTGACTTCAGCTCGAACGGCTTGAGCGTCAACGCCACCAGCTTTTCCGTCTCGCGTACTGATAGGCGCTTGTTGACGATCTGGTTGGCCAACAGGATTTGTGTCGCGCTATCCACAGCGAGCAGCGCACGGGCGTGACCCATGTCGATGTCACCAGCCATCAGCATGGTCTGCACAGGCTGGGCGAGGTTGAGCAGGCGCAGCAAGTTCGACACCGCGCTGCGCGAGCGACCGACCGATTCCGCCGCCTGCTCGTGTGTGAACTGGAATTCACGCACCAGGCGCGCAATGCCCTGCGCTTCTTCCAGCGGATTGAGATCTTCGCGCTGGATGTTTTCGATGAGCGCCATGGCGGCGGCCGATTCGTCCGGCACGTCCTTCACCAGCACGGGCACTTCGGTCAGGCCGGCGAGGCGCGAGGCGCGGAAGCGGCGCTCACCCGCGATGATTTCGTACTTCGGCTGCGGGCCGTCGGACTCGACCTTGCGTACCAGGATCGGCTGCATCAGGCCTTGCGCACGGATGCTCGCGGCCAGTTCCTGCAGCGCGCCTTCGTCCATGCGCGTGCGCGGCTGATACTTGCCGGGCTGCATCTGGTCGAGCTTCAGCACCGTCGGCGCACCTTCTTGCTTGGCGGTCTCGACAATCTCGGCGGGACTGCCCAGCAGCGCTTCGAGGCCGCGGCCCAATCCCTTTTTCTTCATCGTGCTCATGTCGTTCCTCTTTGCGCTCAGGCTGGCATGTCGGCCATCTGCCGCACACGCGCGATCATCTCGGCGCCGAAATCCAGGTAGGCCTTGGCACCCTTCGATGCCGCATCAAACGCCACGCCCGGCATGCCGTATGACGGGGCCTCGGCCAAACGCACGTTGCGCGGGATCACCGTCTTGAACACCTTGTCGCCAAAGTGCGACTCGAGCTGTGCCGACACCTGCTGCTGCAGCGTCACGCGCGGATCGAACATCACACGCAGCAGACCGATCACCTTCAGATCACGGTTCAGGTTGGCGTGCACCTGCTTGATGGTGTTGACCAGATCCGACAGCCCTTCGAGCGCGAAGTACTCGCACTGCATCGGTACCACCACGCCGTGCGCCGCGCACAGGCCGTTGAGCGTGAGCAGCGACAGCGACGGCGGGCAATCGATGAGGACGAAGTCATAGTCGGCGTCGACCTCGGCCAAGGCAAGCTTGAGACGGTTTTCGCGATGCTCCAGATCGACCAGTTCGACTTCGGCGCCAGCCAAGTCACGGTTGGCGGGCAGTACGTCATAGCGGCCAGCTTCCGAACGCTGGCGCGCCTGCGGAATCGTCGCCAAACCGACCAACACCTGGTACACGCTGAACTCGAGCGTGTGCTTGTCGATACCCGAGCCCATCGAGGCATTGCCCTGCGGGTCCAGGTCGACCAGCAGCACGCGCTGCCCTTGTGCGGCCAGCCCGGCCGCGAGATTCACCGTGGTGGTGGTCTTGCCGACCCCGCCCTTCTGATTGGCGATCACGAAAATATTCGACATGACTCCTCTGCGGTGAATGACTCACGCCGACGGCGCGAGGATGACCAGGTGACGCTCGGCCGGCAGCCCCGGCACGGTCAGGCGCTCGGTGGCTTCGACAGTCCAGCCGGCGGGCAGACGCTCGATTTCGGTGTCTGGGCGCACGCCCTTCATAGCGACCATGCGGCCGCCTGGGGCCAACAAATGGCCGGCCAGATTGACGAAATCGACCAACTCGGCAAATGCGCGCGACGTGATCACACCGTAGCCCGTCGCATCGGCCAGCTTTTCCACGTGGCCCCAGTGCGATTGGGCATTGGCCAGGCCCAACTCGGCGCGGCACTGCGTCAGGAAGGCGGTCTTCTTCTGCACGATATCAACCATCGTGACGCTCACGTCGGGGTAAGCGATCGCCAGCGGAATACCGGGCAGACCGCCGCCGGAGCCAACATCCAGCACGCGCGGCGCATCCGGCTGCGCACGGCGTGCCAGCTCAGCAATGCGGGAGACGGCCGAGAGCGAATCCAGCAGATGGTGCGTAAGCATCTCACCCGCATCACGGATGGCGGTCAGGTTGTAGACGCGGTTCCACTTGGCAAGCAGCCCCTGGTACGCCAGCAGGCGATCCAGTTGCACATCATCCAGCAACAGTCCGAGCGCACGGGCGCCCGCCTCCAACTCGGATCGGGCGTCGGTCAGTGCATTTGCCATCAGGCGGCCTCGCCTTCTGCACCGGTGCGGGGGCCAACTTGGCCACGCAACACACCCTTCTTCAGATGCACCAGCAGCAGCGACACCGCCGCCGGCGTGATGCCGGAGATACGCGAGGCCTGCCCGATGGTCTCGGGCTTGTGCTTGGCCAGCTTCTGCTGCACTTCAATCGACAGTCCACGCACCTGCGAGTAGTCGAAATCGGCCGGCAGGCGGGTGTTCTCGTTGGCGCCCAGGCGCTCCACTTCGTCCGCTTGGCGGGCGATGTAGCCGTGGTACTTGATGCCGATCTCGACCTGCTCGCGGATTTGCTCGGCCAGCAGCGGATCTTCGGCAAACGGACCCTCGGGCGCGTACTTGCCCCCTTGCATGCCCATCAGCGATTCGTACGTCACGTTCGGGCGACGCAGCAGATCGGCCAGCGAGTATTCGCGCTCAATCCCCTTCCCCAAAACGGGTTCAGCGTCTTCCAACGGGAGGATCGCCGGGTTCACCCAGGTCGATTTCAAGCGTTCTGTTTCACGTGAAACAGCATCGCGCTTGCGGTTGAAGGCATCCCAGCGGGCGTCGTCGACCACGCCGATGGCACGGCCGGCTTCGGTCAGCCGCATGTCGGCATTGTCTTCACGCAGGCTCAGGCGAAATTCCGCGCGGCTGGTGAACATGCGGTACGGCTCGGTCACACCCCGGGTGATGAGGTCGTCGACCAGCACGCCCAGGTAGGCCTGATCGCGGCGCGGCGCCCAGGCGTCCTTGCCCTGCACTTGCAGACCTGCGTTGATGCCGGCGAGCAGACCTTGGGCGGCGGCTTCTTCATAGCCGGTCGTCCCGTTGATCTGGCCGGCGAAGAACAGACCGGAAATCGCTTTCGATTCCAGCGAGGCCTTCAGCCCGCGCGGGTCGAAGTAGTCGTACTCGATGGCGTAACCGGGGCGCAGGATGTGTGCGTTTTCCAGGCCACGCATCGAGTGGATCAGGTCCAGCTGCACGTCAAATGGCAGGCTCGTCGACACGCCGTTCGGGTAGAACTCGTTGGTCGTCAGGCCTTCGGGCTCCAGGAAGATCTGGTGGCTGTCCTTGCTGGCGAAGCGGTGGATCTTGTCTTCGATGCTCGGGCAGTAGCGCGGCCCCACCCCTTCGATCACGCCGGTGTACATCGGCGAGCGGTCCAGCCCGGCACGGATGATGTCGTGCGTACGCTCATTCGTGTGCGTGACCCAGCACGGCACTTGGCGCGGATGCATGTCCGCACGGCCCATGAACGAGAACACCGGCACCGGATCGAGGTCGCCCGGTTGCTCTTCCAGCACCGAGAAATCGATGGTCCGGCCATCAATCCGGGGGGGCGTACCGGTCTTCAGGCGGCCCTGCGGCAGCTTCAATTCCTTCAGGCGCGCCGACAGCGACACCGCCGCCGGGTCACCCGCTCGGCCACCGGTGTAGTTGTTCAGGCCCACGTGGATCTTGCCGTCGAGGAATGTCCCTGCCGTCAGTACGACCGCACGTGCGCGGAACTGCACGCCCACCTGTGTCACCGCACCGACCACACGATCACCTTCCACCAACAGGTCTTCGACGGCCTGCTGGAACAGCATCAGGTTCGGCTGGTTTTCCAGGCGATGGCGGATGGCTGCCTTGTACAGCACCCGGTCCGCCTGGGCGCGGGTCGCGCGGACAGCCGGCCCCTTGCTGGAGTTGAGGATGCGGAACTGGATCCCGCCCTCGTCCGTGGCGATGGCCATGGCACCGCCCAGCGCATCCACTTCCTTGACCAGATGGCCCTTGCCGATGCCCCCGATGGACGGGTTGCAGCTCATCTGCCCCAGCGTCTCGATGTTGTGCGTCAGCAGCAGGGTCTGGCAACCCATGCGCGCCGCCGCCAGGGCGGCCTCGGTGCCGGCGTGTCCGCCGCCCACCACGATCACATCGAATTCAATTGGATACAGCATGGCTTCCTCCTCGCATGGAGGCATCAGAAATTTGGAGAAGCGGAATTATAAGTCGTCCACCTACCCCGCTGTTCGACGATGCGGCAATCGGATCGAAAATCACCCGCTTTTCGTGTTTCACGTGAAACATGCACCGCTTGTTTCGCGGCGATTGTGTTTCACGTGAAACACATCAGGGGGAGGACGTGTCGCCCGAGCGGGCGCGGAGGAAATCGATGAAGGCGCGCAGTTTGCCCGGCATCTGCGGCGTGCGGGGGAAATAGAGATGAAAGCGATACATCGGCGGACACCATGCGTCGAGCACACGGACCAGACGCCCGGCCGCCACATCCTCGGCGACGAGGTCTTCCAGCACGTGTGCCAGGCCGACGCCCTGCTTCGCCGCGCCGACCATCGCCAGCACATCATTCGCGATGAAACCACCAGCCACGTCGACCGACTGAATGGCGCCGCCCTGCTCGGGTTCAACAAACTCCCAGTCGTACAAGGTGCCGCTGCTAGGAAAGCGGTAGCGGATGCAGCGATGCCCGCGCAGTCCGTCCGGCGAATCGGGCGTGCCATACGCTTGCAGATACGCCGGGCTGCCCACCACCGCGATGCGCCGCGCCGGCCCGATCGGCACGCCAACCATGTCGCGCTCAACCCGCTCGCCAAAGCGGATGCCAACGTCAAAGCGGTCCGCGACGATGGCGGACAGGCCATCGTCCACCGACACCTCCAATTCGATACGCGGGTAGCGCGAAAGGAAATCGCCGAGCACCGGCTGCAACACCGCCTGATAGGCGACACGCGACGCGGTCACGCGCAACGTGCCGCGCGGTTCGGTCGCGCGCTCACCCACCTCCGCCATGGCGCTGTACAGCGCATCGAGGCTCGGCCGGGCGACAGCGAGCAGCGCTTCGCCAGCCTCGGTTGCACTCACCTGCCGCGTCGTGCGCGCCAGCAATTGCGCGCCCAGCGCGGACTCCAACCGCCGGATCGTCTGCGACAACGCTGAGGTCGACACATCCAGCGCCGCCGCCGCGTGCGTGAAACTCCCCGCCTCGGCCACGCGGCGCAGTGCGTCGAGGGCGGGCAGCAGGTCCGGATCGATTGTGAATTCGGTCTTCATAGTGCATCCGATTCTATCCACTTAATCGGCGCGATCACGCTGCCTAGACTGGCGACTGCTCACCCTGACCTGACAAGGACATCGCCATGCAGACACGACAACTCGGTCAATCCGACCTGCACATCTCCCCACTCGGCTTCGGCACTTGGGCCTCGGGCGGCAGCAACTGGGAATACGGCTGGGGCGCGCAGGACGACCGCGACTCTGTTGCCGCCATCGCCGCTGCGGTGGATGCCGGCATCAACTGGATCGACACCGCCGCCGCCTACGGACTGGGCCACGCGGAAACCGTGGTCGGCCAGGCGCTCAGCGAACTGCCGGCCAGCCGGCGGCCCTATGTGTTCACCAAGGGTTCGCTGGTATGGGACGCGCAGGGGCGGATTTCGCATTCGCTCGATCCGGCGTCGCTCGCGCGCGAGGTCGACGCCAGCCTGCGCCGGTTGCACGTGGAAACGATTGACCTGTACCAGATCCACTGGCCCGCCTTTCCGCCGGGCGCGGCGGAGCAATCGATCGAAGCGGCCGTCGCTGCGCTGGATCAGGCACGCCGCGCCGGCAAGATCCGCCACATCGGCGTGTCGAATTTCGATGCAGCGCAGATGGCGCGGGCACAATCCGTGGCGCCGATTGCCTCGCTGCAGCCGCCCTACTCGTTGCTGATGCGCGGCATCGAGGCGTCGATCCTGCCGTACACGGCCGCGCACGGTATCGGCAATCTCGTCTATTCGCCGCTGCAATCGGGGCTGTTGTCGGGGCGCATGACGCGCGAGCGTATTGCCAGCCTGCCGGCCAACGACTGGCGCGCGCAGCGCAGCCCCGAGTTTCAGGAGCCGAATCTGACGCGCAACCTGGCGTTGGTGGAGGTGCTGCGTGACGTGGGGGCGCGGCATGGGCGGACACCCGCCGAAGTCGCCATCGCCTGGACGCTGCGCGACCCGGTGGTGACCGGCGCCATCGTCGGCGTGCGCCGGCCGGATCAGTTGGACGGGCTGCTCGGGGCGGCCGACCTGAAGTTGACCGATGCGGACCTCGCCGAGATCCAGGCCGCGCTGCCGGAGACCACGGCATCACCGGTGCCGCAGAGCCTGGTCAACGCCTGAGCCCAAAAAACAAAACGCACGGCGCAAACCGTGCGTTTTGCTTGGGGTAATACCGCCACTAAGTCAGTTCTGCAGCTTCCACTTGCCGTCCTTGATCTCGACCATCACGCGCGAGCGCTGGTCCAGGCCCAGGTGATCCTTGGCGTTCATGTTCATCACGCCGTGCGAGATTGCCAGGTTGGTCGTGGTCTCCATCGCATCGCGCAGCCCCTTGCGGAACGCCGGCGTGCCGGGCTGGCCCTTCTTCAGCGCCTCGGGCATCGCGTTGGCGAGCAGCAGACCCGCATCCCACATATGGCCGCCGAAGGTCGAGACCTGCCCGCCATACGCCTTCTCATACGCAGTCTTGTACGTCAGGGCCGGCTTCTTGACCGGGTTGCTGTCCGGCAGTTGCTCGGCCACCAGAATCGGGCCGGCGGGCAGGAACGTGCCCTCGCAATCCTTGCTGCACACGCGCAGGAAGTCGGCGTTCGCCACACCGTGCGTCTGATACAGCTTGCCCTTGTAGCCGCGCTCCTTGAGGGCGCGCTCCGGCAGCGCAGCCGGCGTGCCCGAGCCGGCGATCAGCACTGCGTCCGGCTTCGCATTCATGATCTTCAGCACCTGCCCCGTCACCGACGTATCGGTGCGCGCAAAGCGCTCATTGGCGACCACCTGCAGCTTGCGCAGCCCTGCCACCTTGTCGAACTCCTGCGCCCACGAATCGCCGTAGGCATCGGCAAAGCCGATCAGCGCGACGGTCTTCACGCCATGGTTGGCCATGTGCTCGGCGATGGCAGTGGCCATGTGCGAATCGTTCTGCGGTGTCTTGAACACCCATGCGCGCTTGGCGTCCATCGGTTCGACAATGCGTGCGGACGCGGCCAGCGTGATCATCGGCGTCTCGCTTTCGGCCACCACATCCACCATCGCCAGCGAGTTGGGGGTGACAGTCGAGCCGATCACCAGGTCCACCTTGTCTTCGGTGATGAGCTTGCGCGTGTTCTTGACGGCGGTCGTTGTATCAGACGCATCGTCGAGCACGATGTACTCGATCTTCTTGCCCGCGATCTCCTTGGGCAGCAGCGCCACGGTGTTCTTCTCGGGAATCCCCAGCGAAGCCGCCGGCCCGGTGGCCGACACCGTGATACCGACCTTGACCTGGGCGAATGCTGTACCCGCCAACAGTGCCATGGCAGCGAGTGCAATGCGGGTGGCGCGCGAAACCTTCATGCCGTCTCCTGAAGTGTGTGGGCGGGTTCTGTGCCCGCCCTTGATCTGGAAATCTGGGAATTCACCGACCGATGGGTCGGGGATGAAGGAGTCTAGAAGGAGTCACGCCGCGCGGGCAAGGGGGAGATTCCCTTGTCCTTAACGTGTTCACGACTCGCGCCAGCTCAGCCCACCTGGTACACCCGCCCGCTCTGCACCCCTTCCACGCTGCGCCGATATGCCAACGCCGCACGCGCCGCCGGCACCGGCTCGAAGCCAGGGAAGAAGGGGCCGTACGCCGCCATCGATTCGGTCAGCACCGTCGGGCTCACTGCGTTGATGCGGATGCCGCGCGGCAGCTCGCACGCAGCGGCGCGCACGAAACCCTCAACGGCAGAGTTCACCGCCGTCGCATTGGCGCCCTGCGCAATCGGCTCCTGACCGACGATGCCGGTGGTCAGCGTGATCGAGCCGCCGTCGTTCAGATAGTGCTGGCCGACCAGCGCCAAGCGTACTTGGCCGAGCAACTTGTCCTGCAGGCCGATATTGAAATCCGCCGCCGACATCTCGGTCAGCGGCCCGAAGAACAGATTGCCGGCGGTGGAGACGATGGCGTCCACACGACCCAACTTGTCGAACAGCGCGGCCACGCTGTCGGCGTTGGTGATGTCGACCTGGTGATCGCCCTGCGTGCGACCAACGCGGATGATTTCGTGCGCCCCACCCTGCTCCAGTTCGGCCACCACGGCGCGGCCCAAGGTACCGCTCGCGCCAATGACGATGATCTTCATGCTGTGCTCCTTTGCTGATTCGGTTGGAATGACGCCTATTCTTGGCCGAACCTTGCATGTGATAAAGACGTGGTAACTTCGCCCATTCCTAATTACCAGTTCGGAATATGGACAAGCTGCGCAGCATGGAAACCTTCGTCGCCGTGGTGGAAGGCGGCAACTTCACCGAGGCAGCGGCGCGGCTGGAGATGTCGGCGGTGATGGTCGGCAAGTACGTGCAGGAACTCGAGACGCGACTCGGCGCCCGCCTGCTCCAGCGCAGCACGCGCCGCCAGAGCCTGACCGATGCCGGCCGCGTGTTCTATGAAGATGCCAAGCGCGTGCTGGAGCAGGTGCGCTGGGCGGAGACCTCCGTCGAGCGACTGCGCGCATCGCCCTCGGGCACGCTGCGCGTGAGTGCGCCGACCACCTTCGGCGCGTGCGTCATCGCTCCCTTGGCTGCGACCTTCCAGCAGGCGCATCCGCAGGTGCGTGTGGAGCTGAACCTGAGCAACAGCATGGTCGATCTCGTCGACGAAGGGTTCGACCTCGCCATCCGTATCGGTGCGCTGGGCGATGCCGATCTCGTGGCCAAGCCGCTGTGCGTGTATCGGATGGTCATCTGCGCGGCGCCGGACTACCTGGCGCGGCATGGGCGGCCTGAGACGCCGGCGGACCTGCCGCAGCATCGCTGCCTCTCGCACATGGTGTGGAACAACCGCAATGCGTGGCAGTTGCGCGGGTGGGATGGAGACACGCCATGGCGCGACGATCCGGCCTTCACATGCAATGACGGCCACGGCCTGCGCATGGCGGCGATTGCGGGTGCCGGCCTGCTGCTGCAGCCCGAGGTGCTGGTGGCGGAGGACCTGGCGAACGGCCGGCTGGTGCGTGTGCTGCAGGCCTATGCGCCGGAGCCTCGGCCGATTCATATCGTGTACCGGCAGGACCGGCGGCCGTTGCCGAAGCTCTCCAGTTTTGTGGCGCATCTGCTGGAGCAGGTGGCAGCGCGTGTGCCGGCGCAGGGTGCGACATCGTAGCCGTCGCAGCAAGCGACATGGCTGACTACACTCGGGCCATCCTCCTCTGAGCCACCATCATGTTCTTCGCCCTCGTTGCTGGTCGTATCGCTTGCGCAGTGCTCACCTTCCTCGGCTTGACGCATCTGTACTGGGCGGCAGGCGGCGGCGCCGGCAAGCAGGCGGCATTGCCGTCGGTGGGTGGCACACCGGTGTTCACGCCGAGCGCGATCGGCACAGCGTTGGTCGCGGTGATTCTGCTGGTCATGGCAGCTTGGGTGGCCGCTGCGGCCGGCATTCTGGCCACACCGATTTCGCATGGCGTGCTGCGCGTTGGCGCCCTCGTGCTCGCCGCCATCTTTGTGCTGCGTGCGGTGGGCGATTTCCGCTATGTCGGCTTCTTCAAGCGGGTGCGCGGCAGTGTGTTTGCGCGGCGGGATACGTGGGTGTATTCGCCGTTGTGTGTGGTGTTGGCGGGGTTGATTGTCGCAGCCGCCTCGCGCTGACGCGGCACAATAGCGCCCATGCAACCCGAAGACCTCCAACGCCTCGTCACCACGCAAATGCCCTTCGGCAAATACAAGGGCCGGCTGATTGCCGACCTGCCGGGCCACTACCTGAACTGGTTCGCGCGCGAGGGCTTTCCACCGGGGCAGATCGGCCGCTTGCTGGCGCTAATGCAGGAGTTGGATCACAACGGCCTGAAAGGCCTGCTGGACCCTCTGCGTCAGGGCAGATAGCGCGACCGCTCAAACGCCGTTGATGTAGCGCTGCAGCCCCACTGCCAGCGCGTCAAATACGGCGCGGCAACGCGGGCTGTCGCGCAAGTCTTCATGCATGGCGAGCCAGGTATCGAGCGTGATCGAAACCTCGTCAACAAACAGGCGCACCAGCTCCGGATTGCGCCGTGCCAATCCCACCTGACAGAAGCCGATGCCGAAACCCGCACGCAGCGCGGCAATCGCCGCGAGATCGCTGTCGGTGCGCAGCGCGAAGCGGTTGCGTTGAATCCACGGCAACTGCGCGCGCATGCTGCGCAGGAAGGCGTTCTCCTTGTCGTAGCCGATCAACGTGTGCCCCGCGAGATCACCCAGCGTGGCGGGCACACCGCGCCGCTCCAGATAACGCCGGTGCGCAAACGCCCCCAGTTCAATGCCACCGAGTTGCCGCGCCACCAGCACGCCCTGCGTGGGTGGCTGCATGCGCACGGCAATATCGGCTTCACGGCGCAGCAGGTCTTCCAGGCGGTTGGACGGCACCAGCTCAATCGTCAGTTCCGGGTATGCAGCGTGCAGATCCGCGAGGATCGGTGGCAGCACTTCCACCGCCACCACCTCGCTCGCCGTGATGCGCACGGTACCGCGCACACCCTCGCCCTGGCTGGATGCGGCGCGCAGCAAGGCGGCGCTGGTCGACTCCAGTGATTCGGCAAACGGCCGCAGCGACAACGCCGCCTCCGTCGGGCTCAGCCCCTGCTGGGTACGTATGAACAGCGACAGGCCCAGCGCCTGCTCCAGCGCATCGACATGGCGCCCGGCCGTGGGCTGCGTCAGCCCCAGCGCGCGCGCCGCACCCGATAGCGAACCCTCTCGCACAACGGCCAGAAAGGTCCGATACAGCTCCCAACCCGGCTCGGTGAATGCCTTGGATTCCATCATACAAATTCGTATAGCAGCACGCTCATCATCAACAATTCCATTGAAGCACAAGCGCGACCAGAATGCCTCCATCGCAACGCTCACTCGGGAGCAGGGTCATGGAACAGGCAAAGCGCATCGCATTGGTACTGGGCGCCACCGGTGGCATCGGCGGCGAGGTGGCACGGCGGCTGGTGGCACGCGGCTGGCACGTGCGTGCATTGCAGCGCAATCCGGATGCGCTGACGGATCGCAACACCGCCTTCGAATGGGTGCGCGGTGATGCGATGGTGCGCGAGGACGTGGTCGGGGCCGCACAAGGCGTCGAGCTGATCGTCCACGCCGTCAACCCGCCGGGCTACAAGAACTGGGCTGGCCAAGTGCTGCCGATGATCGACAACACCATCGCCGCGGCCCGCGCTTCAGGTGCACGCATCGTGCTGCCCGGCACCGTGTACAACTTTGCGCCCGACACCTTTCCCGTGCTGCGCGAGAACACCGCGCAACAGCCGCTCACACGCAAGGGCAAGATCCGCGTGGAACTGGAGCGCCGCATGCAAGCTGCCAGTGCCGATGGTGTGCGCAGCCTGATCGTGCGCGCGGGGGATTTCTTCGGGCCCCAGACGGGCAACAACTGGTTTGCCGGCGCGCTGGTGCATGCGGGCAAGCCGGTCGGCACCCTCACCTATCCGGGCGCGCGCGGTATCGGCCACCAATGGGCCTATCTGCCGGACGTGGCGGAGACGATGCTGCGCCTGGTCGAACAGGGCGACCGCCTGCCGGACTTTGCCGTCTATCACATGCGCGGCCACTGGGACGCCGACGGCACGCAGATGGCCGCGTCGATCGGCCGTGCGGTCGGGCATCCGGTCAAGACGCGTGCGTTTCCGTGGTGGCTGCTGCCGGTGCTGGCGCCGTTCTCGGAGATGCTGCGCGAGATGCGCGAAATGCGTTATCTGTGGCAGCAACCCGTACGCATGGACAACGCCAAGCTCGTGCAGGCGCTGGGCGCCGAACCGCATACACCGTGGGATGAGGCCGTGGGTACGACGCTGCGCAGCCTACGCTGCGTTTGAGACGCGCGCCGCCGTCGCCAGGAAGTGCGCGAGATCGGGCGTCGACTGGCCCGCCACCTTGGCGAGGTCATCCCAGCGGCGCAGTTGCAGCGCGTCCACCGCGTAGGGGCGCTGCATGAAGGCCTCGGCCTCTTCCGCAGAAAACACCCCGCCCTGCAGCGCCAGGCTGCGCACGGAATCCGCCGACAGGCGCGCGTAGTAATGCGCATCCATCGCACACAGGCAGCGCTTGGCATCCACGTGCAGGCGGATCGGCTCCAGCACCGCATCAGGAAACGTCGCGCGCAGGAACGGCAGCGCAAAGTACTGGTGCTGATCGTCGATACCGTGGGCGGTGGGCGTATCACCCTGCAGGTTCAGCAGATGCCCGAGGTCATGCAGCAGTGCGGCAGTGATGAGCGCATCCGACGCACCCGCCTCTTCCGCCAGCGCGGCGGTCTGCAGCGCGTGTTCAAGCTGGGTGACAGGCTCGCCGCTATAGGCGATGTCGCCGTGGCGGTCGAATAGCGTTTGGATGTCGTCGAGGCTCAGAGCCATGGTGCTGCGGCACAAAAGAAGGCGGAACCTTGCAGCGTAGTGCGCGCATGCGTCAAACCGGTGACAGCGCCATCGCCGCGCGCCCCGGCATTAGCCCGCGTGATCCGAGCAATTAGAAAGTTTGGTTGGGAATGCGCCAGGCGCGCCCTTATCTTCAGGGCCTCCCCACGCCCCACACATCGGAGCCCATCATGCTCGCAGGACACGCGGTGCAGGTCGCCCACGCACTGGAACAGGTCACGGACTATTGGTCGCCGCGCATCGTCGGCCAGGTCAACGACCAGTACATCAAGGTCGCCAAGCTGAAGGGCGAATTCGTCTGGCACGACCACCCGAACGAGGATGAGCTGTTCTTCGTGGTCTACGGCCGCCTGAAGATCACCTTCGAAGGCCGCGCCGACGTGCATCTCAGCCCCGGCGAATTCTGCGTAGTGCCGCGCGGCGTGCGCCACTGCCCCGTTGCCGACGAGGAGTGCGGGATCATGCTGATCGAAACCGTGACCACGCAGCACACGGGCGATGTGATCACCGAGCGCACCGTGGCGCTCGACACCCAGCTCAACGGATAAACGCGTCGTAGGCGGTCTTCAGGATCAGCGCCAGCACCACCACGATGAACACCTTGCGCACGAAGCGGCTGCCGTGCCGCAGCGCAAGGTGGCTGCCGACCTGGTTGCCGGCCACGTTGGCCACCGCCATCACCAGGCCAAGCTGCCACCACACGTGGCCTTTGGACGCCAGCAGCAGCAAGGCCGCCACGTTGGTCGCCAGATTGACGATCTTGGTCGATGCGGATGCGTGCAGGAAGTCGTAGCCGAACACGCGCACGAACACGATCATCAGGAAGCTGCCGGTGCCCGGACCAAACACACCGTCGTAGAAGCCGATGACGGCGCCGGCCAGCAGCGCCGCAGCGCGCTCGCGCCAGCCGGCGAGGCTGGGGGCGTGTTCTGCGCCCAGGTTCTTCTTCGCCACCGTGTAGACCAGCAGCGCCGCCAGCACGAACGGCAACGCGCGGCGCAGCGGCTCGGCGGGAATGTGCGTGAGCGCCCATGCGCCCAGCAGCGAGAACCCAAACGCCGTCACCACCGCCGGCGCCGTCGCGCCCCAGTAGATGCGCACCGTACGGCCGTAGCGCACCGCCGCCGTGGCCGTGCCCGACATCGACGCGACCTTGTTGGTGCCGATCAGCGTGGCCGGCGCGATGTTCGGGTACGCCGAGAACAGCGCGGGAATCTGCACCAGGCCGCCGCCACCGGCCACGGCATCGATCAGACCAGCCAGAAAGCCGGCCAAGGCGAGCAAAGCGAATTCCATCAGGGGAGTAGAGACAGGCGGGTGATCAGGACTTAGCCCAGCGATTTTGGCGACGGACGCGCGCTACGCCGCCAGCAGCCGGACGCATCCGGCGCAAAGCCAAGCGCGGTGGCGTCATACGCGGCAAGCGCCGCAGGCGGCAGCAGAACGTGGAGTATGCCATGTGCGCGAGTGTACTCATTGACGGCAGCCAAGGCAGCATCACGCGTGACCACGTCATCGGAAAACGCCATCACGCCGACTGGCAGCCATGCCACCAGACCGCCCAGCGCCAAGTGCGGTACGAGCGTGATCGGCGCGACACCAACCAATGCCCCGTCCGCCTCAACGAGAAAACACGGATGCACGCTCGGCTGGGCCAACAGCGTATCGACGGCGTGCGCCACTTGCAGCGGCGAAGCGCCCGATGCGATGGCAGCCAGCAGGCGGGGCCGGTCATCCGGCGTGGCAAGGCGGGTGGACAGGGTCATGGGTGGCTCGAAGCGAAGACGCCATTTTCATGCAGCGCCCGCATAGGCGTCGACTCCGAATGCATTTCTCTTGTGAATCGGCGCCCACCAGAATGGGAAGAACACCCCGAGGAGACCGCCATGACCGACCCGACCCGCGCGCTCACGCTGCAATTGCTGCAATCGCTGGTCGAACGGCCAAGGCCCTATACCGAGGTGTTGGAGGCTTGGCGGACGTCGTGTCCGCGCTTGTCGATCTGGGAAGATGCGTGCATTGACGGGCTGGTGGATTGCGCGCCCGGGTCGTCACCAGAGCAACATCTTGTGACGGTCAGCGCCCGGGGCCGGGCCCTGTTGGCGGCAAGCGCCACGCACTGAAGGCACAAACTAAAAGGCCCTGCCGGGGATCACCAGGCAGGGCCTCTATTTTATTTAGCATCTCCACCGTTTCGTGCGGTGTGTGCTGTCGTCTCCTCGCTCCCGCCTCATTTATCTCGTGCGAAAACCGTAACGAGACTGTAAAGAATGCACCGCAACGCAACAACTAGAGCAAACCCTTACGGTGCACTAAGCACCAAATCAGTTCCGAGATCACCCTTTCGGGGGGGATGCGACGCCATTTGCGGCCATTGTGACCCTAGCGCCGCAACCAAGGTAGCCGTGCAGCAATTTCGCCCATGATGCCGCGGCGGAAGGTCAGCACGCAGATCACGAAGATCGCGCCCGTGACCGTCGTCACCGATTCGCCCAGCACATTGAACCCGTCGAAACCGGTAGCGCCCGCCAGGAAGGTGCCGATGTCGCCCAGCTTGTTTTCCAGCGCAATCACCAGTGCCGCACCCAGGATCGGGCCCGACAGGATGCCCAGGCCGCCCACCAGCGTCATCAGGATCACCGAGCCGGACATCGACCAGTGCACATCGGTCAGCGTCTCGAAGCCGAGCACCAGTGTCTTGAGCGAACCTGCCAGCCCGGTGAGTGCTGCCGACAGCACGAAGGCCAGCAGCTTGAAGCGGTCGGTGTCGTAGCCGAGGGACGTGGCGCGCGGCTCGTTCTCCTTGATGGCCTTGAGGATCTGCCCGAACGGCGAGTGGATCGTCCGCACGATCAGCAGGAAGGCCAGCACGACGATGACGAGCACCACGTAGTACAGCGTCCGGTCATCCGCCAGATCCAGCACGCCGAACAGCTTGCCGCGCGGCACGCCCTGCAGGCCGTCCTCACCGCCCGTGAACGGCGCCTGCAGGCAGAAGAAGTACAGCATCTGCGCCAGCGCCAGCGTGATCATCGCGAAGTAGATACCCTGGCGACGAATGGCCAGCAGGCCGACGATCAAGCCAATGAACGCGCCCGCCGCCGTGCCAGCCAGCAGGCCCAGTTCCGGCGTGACGTGCAGGTCGCGCATCATGTAGCCGGCCACGTAGCCCGCGCCGCCAAAAAATGCCGCGTGCCCGAACGACAGCAGCCCCGTGTAGCCCAGCAGCAGATTGAACGCCGACGCAAACAGCGCGAAGCACAGCAGCTTGGCGACGAACACCGGATACGCACCCACCAGCGGCGCCGCAATCAGCGCCACCAGTAGCAGGCCGTA
This sequence comes from Ralstonia sp. 24A2, assembly GCF_051783885.1. NCBI lineage: Bacteria > Pseudomonadati > Pseudomonadota > Betaproteobacteria > Burkholderiales > Burkholderiaceae > Ralstonia > Ralstonia sp. 24A2. Next base: position 450,013 of record NZ_JBPVZD010000002.1, read on the forward strand.
CAGGACGTATTTGAGGGAAGAAGTGTTTTGCATCGTGCCGCTTCGCTTTATTTCTCTTTACCGAACAGGCCGGCCGGACGCACCAGCAGCACCAGCACCATGATCACGAACACCACCGTGGCCGACGCCTGTGGATAAAACACCTTGGTCAGCCCTTCGATCACCCCCAGGCCGAGGCCGGTGAGGATGGAACCCATGATCGACCCCATACCACCGATCACCACCACCGCAAACACGGTGATGATCATGCTCTGCCCCATCAGCGGCGAGATCTGGATAACGGGTGCCGCCAGCACACCCGCAAACGCCGCCAGCGCCACGCCAAAGCCGTAGGTGAGCGTGACCATCAACGGCACGTTCACGCCAAAGGCCTCGACCAGCTTCGGGTTCTCGGTGCCGGCGCGCAGGTAGGCGCCAAGCTTGGTCTTCTCGATCATGAACCACGTGGCAAAACACACCGCCAGCGAGGCCACCACCACCCAAGCGCGATAGTTGGGCAGCATCATGAAACCGAGGTCAGTCGCACCTTGCAGCAGCTCGGGCGTGTCATACGGCAGGCCCGACACCCCGTAGATGGCGCGGAACACCCCCTCAAGCACGAGCGTCACGCCCAGCGTGAGCAGCAGGCCATACAGGTGGTCGAGCTTGTAGATGAAGCGCAGCAGCGTGCGCTCGATCACCATCCCCAGCACGCCGATCGCCAGCGGCGAGAGCACCAGCATCAGCCAGTACGGCAGGCCCAGGTAGGAGAAGCCCATCCACGTGAGCACCGCGCCCAGCATGAACAGCGCACCGTGCGCGAAATTGATGACGTTGAGCAGCCCGAAGATGACCGCAAGGCCCAGGCTCAACATCGCATAGAAGGAACCGTTGACCAGGCCCAGCAAGAGCTGACTGAGCATGGCCGGTAGCGGAACGCCGAAGATTTCCATCGCGGTCAGAAAGAGAACATCACACCAACAACGCTGAAGGCGCCGCCACCCACGCGGGCAGCGGCGCCGGATTGCTTATTGCTTATTTCTTCATCAGCGAGCACTTCGACTCGGCCGGCGTGGTGAAAGCCTGATCACCCGGGATGTCCGTGACGATCTTCATGTAGTCCCACGGCTTGGTCGACTCCTTCGGGGTCTTCACCTGCATCAGGTACATGTCGTGCACGTAGCGGCCATCGGCGCGGATCATGCCCTTGGCGAAGAAGTCGTCCAGCTTGGTCTTCTTCAGTTGCGCGATCACCTTGTCCGGATCATCCGTACCGGCCGCAGCCACCGCCTTGATGTAGTTCGACACCGCCGAGTAATCAGCCGCCTGCAGGCTGCTCGGCATCTTCTTCATCTTGGCGAAGTAGCGGGTGGCGAACTTGCGCGTGGCGTCGTTCATGTCCCAGTACCAGCTGTCGGTCATCAGCAGGCCTTCGGCCGTTTGCAGGCCCAGGCTGTGCACATCGTTGATGAACATCAGCAGGCCGGCAATCTTCATCGACTTGGTGATGCCGAATTCCTTGGCCGCCTTGATCGAGTTGATCGTGTCGCCGCCGGCGTTGGCCAGGCCCAGGATCTGCGCCTTGGATGATTGCGCCTGCAGCAGGTACGACGAGAAGTCCGACGCCGACAGCGGGTGCTTGACCGAGCCCACCACCGTGCCGCCGTTGGCCTTGACCACGGCCGCGGTGTCGTTCTCCAGCGAATGGCCGAAGGCGTAATCGGCGGTCAGGAAGAACCACGATTTTCCGCCTTGCTTGACCACGGCGCTGCCGGTGCCCTTGGCCAGGGCCACGGTGTCGTACGCGTAGTGAATCGTGTACGGCGTGCACTCCTCATTGGTCAAGCGCGCCGTGCCGGCACCGATGGCGATGAACGGACGCTTCTTCTCGGCCGCCACCTTGCTCATCGCCAGCGAGGTCGCGGAGTTGGTGCCGCCCAGCAGCATGTCCAGACCTTGCTGGTCCATCCACTCGCGTGCCTTGGAGGCCGCGATGTCGGCCTTGTTCTGGTGATCTGCCGTGACCAGTTCGATCGGCTTGCCGAGCACCTTGCTGCCCGCGTCTTCAATGGCCATCTTCACCGCCTCGACGCCGCCCTGCCCGTCGATGTCGGCATACAGGCCGGAGAGATCGGTGATGTAGCCGATCTTCACCTTGTCGCCGCTCACCTGGGCATGCGCGCCGGATGACGCCAACCCGGCCGCCGCGCCCAGTCCTACCGCCATCAGTGCACCAGCCAGCTTCTTGAGTGTCATGGTCTTGTCTCCTGTGTCGTGTGGCACAGCGCGCTTTTTTATAGGCACGCCGTGCAAAGGTCCACCAAATCGATCAAACGCCGAGCAGCTCGTGCAACACCGGCATCTTGTCCTGCAACTGCGCCGCCTCGAAACGCTCGACGATGCGGCCGTGTTCCATCACATAGAAGCGATCGGCCAGCGGTGCGGCAAAGCGGAAGTTCTGCTCCACCATCACCACCGTATAGCCACGCTTCTTGAGCATCAGGATCATGCGGGCCAGCGCCTGCACGATCACCGGGGCCAGCCCTTCGGAAATCTCATCGAGCAGCAGCAGGTTCGCACCCGTGCGCAGGATGCGCCCAACCGCCAGCATCTGCTGCTCGCCGCCCGACAGGCGCGTGCCCTGACTCTGGCGGCGCTCCTTCAGGTTGGGGAACATTTCGTAGATCTCGTCGATGCTCATGCCCGCATTGCCGCTCTTGGCGACCTGGTCCTTGAGCACCGGCGGCAGCATCAGGTTCTCTTCGCACGACAGGCTGGAGAAGATGCCGCGCTCTTCCGGGCAGTAGCCGATGCCGCAGTGGGCGATCTTGTGCGTCGGCAGGTCGATGGTCTCGACACCCTGGCCGCCCGCGTCATGCACAACGATCGAGCCCTTGCGTGAGCCCACCAGGCCCATGATGGCGCGCAGCGTGGTGGTACGGCCCGCGCCATTGCGGCCGAGCAGCGTGACGACCTCGCCGCGGTTCACGGTCAGGTCGACACCATGCAGGATGTGCGATTCGCCGTACCAGGCGTGCAGGTCCTTGATCTGGAGCGCGGGCGTGCTCATGCAGTGTTCTCGTGTGTTCGGGTCAAGCATTCGGTGACGCAGCGCACGGCTGCATCGGAGACCAGCCAGTGCCGATCAGTGGCCTTCGAGCGCCGCATCAGCGGTACCCATATAGGCTTCCATCACCTGCGGATTCTTCGAGACGTCTTCGTACGGGCCTTCGGCCAGGATCTGGCCGCGCTGCAGCACCGTGATCTTGTCGGCAATGGAAGACACCACATTCATGTTGTGCTCCACCATCAGGATCGTGCGGCCTTCGGACACGCGCTTGATCAGCTCGGTCACGCGGTCCACATCTTCGTGGCCCATGCCCTGCGTGGGCTCGTCGAGCAGCATCAGCTCGGGCTCCATCGCCAGCGTGGTGGCAATCTCCAGCGCGCGCTTGCGGCCGTAGGGCAGCTCCACCGTCACGGTGTGCGCGAACTGCGTCAGGCCCACTTGTTCGAGCAGTGCCATCGCACGTTCATTGAGCACGTTCAACGATTGCTCGCTGCGCCAGAACGCGTACGCCGTGCCAAGCTGGCGCTGCAGCCCCACGCGAACGTTTTCCATCACGGTCAGATGCGGAAACACGGCCGAGATCTGGAACGAACGGATCACGCCTCGGCGTGCGATCTGTGCCGGCTTTTCCGACGTGATGTCGACGCCGTTGAACAGGATGGTGCCGCGCGTGGGCACCAGGAATTTGGTCAGCAGGTTGAAGCAGGTTGTCTTGCCGGCACCGTTCGGGCCGATGAGCGCGTGGATCGACCCGCGCTGCACGCGCAGGTTGACGTCGGACACGGCGGTAAAGCCCTTGAAGGCCTTGGTCAGTCCGCGCGTTTCGAGAATGATGTCCTGCGCCATGATTCCCTCTTGTCTCCCGCCCTTTTTATGGTGCGGATGATTGTCAACGGCTGTTGCGTTGCAAAACATCGGGGTTTTTACCGAGACGATTACACGTCGCTTACGGCCCCGAAACCCGCGCCAGCACTGGATTTGCGGCTGACCGGCGAGGGTTACGTAGAGTTACGTATCGGAGCAATACCGATTGCCTATCGATATGACACAGGCGGTATGTCACGCCCATGTCATCGGCCCACAAACCGGCGTCAGGCCGCCACCGGCTCACCCCGCGCACGCGCCTTGCGTGCCGCACGAATCATCTCGCTGGCCTTCTCCGCAATCATGATGGTCGGCGAGTTGGTATTGCCCGAGGTGATCGTCGGCATGACGGACGCATCCACCACGCGCAGGCCTTCGATGCCGCGCACGCGCAGTTGCGCATCGACCACCGCGCCCGCGTCATCCGCCCGGCCCATGCGGCATGTGCCGACCGGGTGGAAGATGGTTGTGCCGATGTCGCCGGCGGCGCGGGCGAGGTCGTCGTCCGTTTGGTAGCTGGGGCCGGGTAGATATTCTTCTGGCCGGTACTTCGCCAGCGCTGGCTGCGCGACGATGCGGCGTGTCAGGCGCAGTGAATCGGCAGCGACCCTGCGGTCTTCCTCCGTCGACAGGTAGTTGGGCGCAATCATCGGTGCGGCAAACGGATCGGCCGAACTCGCATGCACCGTGCCACGCGAGGTCGGCCGCAGGTTACACACGCTGGCGGTGAACGCATTGAACGCGTGCAGCGGATCACCAAACTTGTCGAGCGAGAGTGGCTGCACGTGGTACTCCACATCCGGCCGCACCACTTGCGGATTCGAGCGTGCGAACACCCCCAACTGCGATGGCGCCATGCTCATCGGGCCGCTGCGGTTGAACGCGTATTCCATGCCGATCAGCGCCTTGCCCCACCAGTTGGCTGCGCGCGTGTTGAGCGTGGGCACACCATGCACCTTGACCACGCTGCGCAGTTGCAGATGGTCCTGCAGATTCTCGCCCACGCCGGGCAGCGCCTGACGCACGCTGATGCCCAGCGCCTGCAGCCGCTCCGGCTGGCCGATGCCCGCCAGCTCCAGCAACTGCGGTGAGTTGATCGCCCCAGCCGAGAGGATCACCTCTTCACGCGCGGCCACCGTGTAGTCCTGCCCTGCCCCGCGATACGTCACGCCTGTACAGCGCTTGCCGTCAAACGTGAGCGCGCGCACCTGCGCGCCGGTGACGATGGTCAGATTCGGCCGCTGTGATGCCGGGCGCAAAAAACCCTTGGCCGTGTTCCAGCGGATGCCGTGTTTCTGGTTGACCTCAAAGTAGCCGACGCCGAAGTTATCCCCACGGTTGAAGTCGCTCGTGCGCGGGATGCCCGCCTGCACGGCGGCTTCGATGAAGGTCTCCAACACTTGCCACTGCAGGCGCTGTGGCTCGACGCGCCATTCGCCGTTGGCGCCGTGCCATTCGTTGGCACCGCCGTGGTAGTTCTCGCTGGCCTTGAAGAGCGGCAACACGGCGTCCCACTTCCACGACGCATCGCCCGTCGTGGCAGCCCAGCCGTCGTAGTCCTCGCGCTGGCCGCGCATGTAGATCATGCCGTTGATCGACGAGCAACCACCCAGCACCCGTCCGCGCGGGTAACCGAGTGAGCGGCCATTCAGGCCGGGTTCTTCGCGTGTGCGGTAGAGCCAGTCGGTGCGCGGGTTGCCGATGCAGTAGAGATAGCCGACGGGGATGTGGATCCAGTGGTAGTCGTCCTTGCCGCCGGCCTCTAGCAGCAGCACGGAGACGTCAGGGTCTTGCGTCAGGCGGTTGGCGAGGACGCAGCCCGCGGAGCCTGCGCCGATGATGATGTAGTCGTAGGTTTCCATGTCTCCGTGCTTCTTTTCTTTGGTGTTTTTGGTTCTTGTTCTTGTGGTGCATCCCTTGTTTCATCCCCTGCCGGGGCTGACTCACTTTCTTTGTCTTGCCAAAGAAAGTAAGCAAAGAAAGGCGCGCCCGAGATGGCGACCCATCCCTTGAATTTCTGTAACCGGGCGGAGACGGGGAAAACTCGCTGCGCTCAGACAGTTCCCCGTCTTTTTTCCGCCCGCTTACACAAATTCAAGGCGCCATCTAGGGCAAGGGTAAAGCAAACCATCTCATGCGTGCTCGCCACCAAGAATTGCCTTGGTGTTCACGTACGCATTCCGTCGGTTTGTCCTTTGACGTTCCTGCCCTTGATGGCGCCTTGGATTTTTGTTGCGGGGAGGATAAAGAGAGGAGGCTGTCTGAGCGAAGCGAGTTTGCCTCCTCTCCCTCCCCGCGACAAAAATCCAAGGAGGCTTTCGCCATCTCGGGCGCGCCTTTCTTTTGCTTGGCGGTTTCAAGTAGCAAGTGCAACACGTTATCTAGGATGTGTTGCATGGGACAAGACTACGAACACCTGAGCGCCGAAGAGCGTGGCGCGATCTTCGCGATGAAGCTGGAGGACAGGAGCATGCGGGAGATTGCGCGTGCACTGCAACGCTCACCGAGCACGATCAGCCGGGAGCTTCGGCGCAACGGCTGGAAACCGGAACATGAGCGCGGTCCGATGGGGCGCCCCACGATAGCCGGTGGCTACAATGCGGTGCGCGCTGGCCGGCGGGCCTCCAAGTTGCGACGTAAGCCACGTCGCGAACGCAAGCTGCACCGGCAAGGCAAACTGTGGCCTGAGGTCCGCCAGTACTTGGAGAGAGGCTTCTCGCCGGAGCAGGTGGCTGCGCAGCTCAAACGTGTCCATCCCGGCGAACCCGCTTTGAACGTCTCGCACGAAACGATCTATCACGCCATCTACGCCGCTCCACGCGGTGCTCTGCGGCGCGAGTTGGTCAGCCTGCTGCGGCAGGCGCACGGTGCTCGCAAGCCGCGCTCGCGCGGGCAAGATCGGCGTGGGCAGCTCACCGACATGGTGAGCATTCATGTGCGCCCGCCAGAGGCTAACGACCGGCTGATTCCGGGGCACTGGGAGGGCGACCTGATCAAAGGTGCTGGTAACCGTTCGGCAGTGGGCACGCTCATCGACCGCAGCACCTTGTTCGTGATGCTGGTGAAGATCGACGGCAGTACAGCCGAGGCTGCTTTGCAGGCCTATAGCGCGGCGTTCGCTCCTCTGCCGGAGGAGTTGCGCAAGACTCTGACCTATGACCAGGGCAAGGAAATGGCGCTGCACAGCAAGCTCGCCGAGGCGACTGGCATCCGGATCTACTTCTGTGATCCACACAGCCCCTGGCAGCGCGGCATCTGTGAGAACACCAATGGCCTGCTGCGCCAGTACTTGCCAAAGGGAGCGGACCTGTCGGTGCTCTCACAGCGTCAGCTTGACGCGATCGCGTTGCTGATGAACACCCGACCACGCAAGACGCTCGGCTGGCGCACACCTGCAGAAGCCTTCATTGAGAACTGCGCCAAGCAGGGCATTGTGATTGACCCCGCTGTTGCACTTGGGGCTTGAAACCGCCCTTACTTTTCTTTGGCAAGACAAAGAAAAGTGAGTCGTGCCCGGCAGGGTACGAAAGGGAGATGGACCACCAAGGCCCAAATCAAATCCGCGAAGAAAGCCACTCCGTCATCTTCCCAAACACCTCACCACGCAGCGGTTCAGCTTCGTTAAAGATCTCGTGGTACCCAGAATCAAACCAGGCCAGCGTGCGCAACTCCTCCGGCGCATTCGCATAAAAATCCCGACTGCCGGACGGATCAACAATCGAATCAGAACCACCCGCCATCAGCAGCATCGGCGCTTCCAAGCGAGGCGCATCCTGCTGCGCCTGCGTAATCGCATTGAGCATGAATTCAAGCAGCGAAGCACTGATCGTGCTCTGCACCAGCGGGTCGGCACGGTAGGCAGGACCGACGCTCGGATCATGCGAGAGCTTGGCCGGGTCCACCGGATTGGGCACCGCCAACCGCGGCGCCAGTGCAGAGAGAATGCCGCGCACGATGCCCGCCCCCGGCGGCAGCTTCACGCGCAGCGCGGGCGATGACAGCAGTACGCCGCGCACCGGCCGGATGCGCGCGGTCGTAAAACGCGCGACGATCAGCCCACCCATGCTGTGCCCCAGCACGAACGGCATCTCATTCCATTCGGCGACGGCCGCGTCGATGATTTCTGCGAGGTCGGTGAGGTAGTTGTCCTGCGCGTCGAGCGCCATGCGCGCGCCGCCGCTCTTGCCGTGACCGCGCAGGTCGAAGGCCCGTACGCGCAGGCCAAGGTCGGTGAGCACCTTGGCTACATGCGGATAGCGGCCGCTGTGTTCGGCCATGCCGTGAACGAGGATGACGGTACCGCGAGGTTCGCCGCTGTCGGGCGCGGGCAACCAGGTCCGGACCAACAGCTCAGTGCCGTCCTTCATGCGCTGGCGGGTTTCCTGCTCAGCAACCTGGGCGGGGGCTTGCGTCATGGGCGTCTCCTCGTTGGGTTGCCAGATTGTGGCATAGACGCCCCTCGCTGCAAGGCACGGCAATCGAGGGTTCCCTCAGTGGCAGCAGGCCCCTTCGTCGCCGGCCACGCCTTCGAGGATCGGACAGTCGGGCCGATCATCACCATGGCAGGCGTTGGCCAGCGTCATCAACGTGTCGCGCATGCCTTGCAGCTCACCGATGCGTGCGTCGAGGTCAGCCACGTGGCGCATGGTGATGGCCTTCACATCAGCACTGGCGCGCTCGCGGTCATGCCAGAGCGACAGCAGCATGCGAATCTCCTCCAGCGCGAACCCGAGCGAGCGCGACCTGTGGATAAAGCGCAGTACATGCAGCGCCCGCGCGTCGTACATGCGGTAGTTGCCCTCGGTGCGCGGGCTGGGCGGCAGCAGGCCGATGCTCTCGTAGTAGCGGATCATCTTGGCCGACACACCGCTGGCCTTGGCAGCCTCGCCAATGTTGACGGGGGCTTGGGTTGCGTTGAGATCGGTTTGCGTCATGCGCGGTCTCCGGAGGCTTGCCAGCGGCGCAGCATCAGCGCGTTGGTCACGACGCTCACGCTGGAGAACGCCATCGCCGCACCGGCAAAGGTGGGGCTCAGCAGGCCAAATGCTGCCAGCGGAATGCCCACCACGTTGTAGATGAAGGCCCAGAACAAGTTCTGGCGGATCTTGGCGACAGTGCGGCGCGAGAGGTCCAGTGCATCGCTCACCAGGCGCGGCTCACCGCGCATGAGCGTGATGCCGGCAGCCTGCATGGCGACGTCCGTGCCGGTGGCCATGGCGATGCCGACATCGGCCGCAGCCAGCGCGGGCGCATCGTTGATGCCATCGCCCACCATCGCGACCACGTGGCCGCTCTGCTGCCAGGCAGTCACGCGTGCAGCCTTGTCCTGCGGCAGCACTTGCGCGGCCACTTCGTCGATGCCGAGTGCAGCCGCCACCGTGCGTGCCGCGCCCGCGTTGTCGCCCGTCACGAGCGCGGTGCGGACACCCCGAGCCTGCAGTGCAGCCACCGCCGCCTTGGCACCGGGCTTAAGCGCATCGCCAAACGCAATCAGGCCACGCAGTTGCACGCCACCTTCGCTGCTTTGTGCGAGCCATGAAACGGTGTTGCCTTGCGCCTCCAGGGCGTCGGCACGGGCCTGCAGTGCGCTGCGGTCGAGCCCCAGTTCGTCCATCCAGCGCGCGTTGCCGAGTTGCAGCGATGCGCGGTTCACGATGCCGCGCGTGCCGCGTCCGGCCAGCACTTCGGGCGATTGCGCGGGCGTGATGGCGCGGCCTTGCTCAACCGCGTACTCACGCGTGGCATGTGCGAGCGGGTGGGTGTTCTCGGCCTGCAGCGCGGCGAGTTGATCGAGCAGCGCATCGGCATCCACACCAGGCGCGGCCTCCACCGCCGTCACGCGCGGCTGGCCAACGGTGAGCGTGCCCGTCTTGTCGAAGATGACGAAGTCGACCTGCTGCGCGCGCTCCAGTGCCTGCGCATCGGCAATCAGGATGCCGCGCCGTGCGCCCGCGCCGGTGCCTGCCATGATGGCCGACGGCGTCGCCAAGCCGAGCGCGCACGGGCAGGCGATCACCAGCACGGCCACCGCGTTGACAATGGCCGTCTCCCACGCTGCCCCGGCGATCGCCCAACCGGCCAGCGTGAGCAACGCCGCCACCAGCACCGCCGGCACGAAGATCGCGCTTACGCGGTCCACCAGTTGCTGGATCGGCGGCTTGGCGGCTTGCGCGTCTTCAACGAGGCGGATGATGCGCGAGAGCATGGTGTCCGCGCCGATGGCCGTGGTGCGCACGAGCAGCACGCCATCCGTGGCGATGGCGCCGGCGGTTACGCGATCGCCTTCGCGCTTGGGCACGGGCAGGCTCTCGCCGGTCAGCATGGATTCATCGACATGGCTGGCGCCTTCGAGCACCACGGCATCCACGGGGATGCGTTCTCCGGCGCGCACCGACACCACGTCGCCCACACGCACCTTCGCGACGGGTGTGTCGCGCAGCGTGCCATCAGCCCCTCGCACGCGGGCGGTATCGGGACGCAGCGCCTGCAGTGCGCGGATGGCTTGCGCAGTCTGACGCTTGGCGCGCACTTCCAGCCACTTGCCAAGGCGCACCAGCGTGATGACCACGGCGGCGCTCTCGAAGTAGAGATGCGGCATCGCATCCGCACCCGCGCGCCACCACAGCCACAACGACAGGCCGTACGCCGCCGACGTGCCGAGCGCGACCAGCAGGTCCATATTGCCGGCACCCGCACGCGCGGCCTTCCAGCCTGACTTGTAGAAACGCGCGCCGATCACGAACTGCACCGGCGTCGCCAGCAGCCATTGCACCCAGGCGGGTAGCATCCAGTCGCTGCCAAACCAGCCGGCGATCATCGGCAACACCAGCGGCACGGACAGCGCGGCGGCAATCCACACGGGGCCGGCGCCATCCCAGAAATCCGTTTCGGTCGAGACCGGTGCGGCGGTTTCATCCGCCGCAACACGCGCCTCATAGCCGGCGGCCGTCACGGCAGCGACCAGCGCATCACCGGTCGCCCCACCGTGTACGCGGGCACGCTCGGTGGCGAGGTTCACACTGGCTTCGGTCACGCCTGGCACGGCGCGCAGGGCACGCTCAACCCGGCCGGCACAGGCGGCGCAGGTCATCCCGCTGATGTCGAGGTCGAGTGATGCAGGAACAGCGTCATCAAGGGTAACGACGGGGCTGGCGGCAGTCATGGAAGCGTCCATTTCAGGAAAGATGGCATCAGCCTAGACCTTCCCATCTTGGTAAGGTCAAGCCCTCATCTTACGCTTGCGCTTCCCATAGTGGGAAGGTTCATACTGCAGCCGCGACTTCCTCTCCCCTCTTTTCTTTCGATTCAGGAGCCCGAACCATGACGACGTTTTCTGTGGAAGGTATGAGCTGTGGCCATTGTGTGTCTGCCGTCACTCGCGCGGTACAACAGGTGGATGCTGCCGCCAGCGTGCAGGTCGATCTGTCCAAGCAGACCGTGGCCGTCACGAGCGGCGCCGGCACCGATGCGGTGAAGGCGGCCATCGAGCAGGCTGGCTATCCGGTCAAGGCTGTCGCCTGAAACCGCAAAGCAAGGCAATGGGCGGCGCATGTGCCGCCCAGCCCGCCTTCCTCAGTTCACCTGGAACGACCGTGACGTGCCCGTAAATGGCGTGATGGTCCCCAGCAGGTTCTTTGCATCGCCCTGATGCACGATGCGGTAGGTGCCAGCCGGCGTACCGGTCGGAATCGCCCAACTGATCTGCGCTTCGGACTCGGCGCCAAAGACGCGCTTCCAGCGGTACTGCGTCGACCAGTCGCCATCTACCGCCACCGTCTTCCACGCACCATCCACCAGACGCTGCACCTTCAGGAAGGTGTCGTTGCGGTGCAGGTTGTTCTTCGGGTGGCCGGTGACGAAGACCACGCTCACCGTCTGGCCTGCCGTGTAGCTCGGGGCAGCATCGGTCTTCACATCGCCAAACTGGTGAAGCAGCGGCGGTGCATCCAGCACCACGCCCGTCTGGAACGTCATCTGCTGCCGGCTCAGGTCTGCGGGCGTGAGCGTGTTGGTCGTGGGACGGCCCTGCGCCATGTCCTGCGCCAGGCGATCCAGCTCCTGCATGTAGGCTGGCTGCGTCCACTTGCCGAACAGCGTGCTGCCGCCTTCGTAGTCCTGCACGTCGTACTCCTCCGGGGTGGTCACGTACTGCGAGTACGCATTGGCATAGCTGACCGCCAGCACGTTGTGGATATCGGCACCGAGCGTGCGCGCCAACTGACGACGGATGCGGTAGCCCGACATGATCGTCAGCTCGGCCGGCACCGCGGCCAAGTACAGCGGGCCGATGCGTACCAACTGCACCGGCAGCACGGGCGGCGTCCAGGGCACGGGCCGCATCAGGCCGGTGGGCACGAACAGTTCCTTGGGCGCATGGCACTTGCGCAGATCATCCGGAATCGTGAACAGCAAGCCACCGAGCGCGGCCAGGAACGGGTTGCTCTGCCCTTCCAGCGCGACACCGGGGCCAGGCCCATCCTCTGTGCTGCCCGCCGCCAGCGTGGTGCCGATGGCCGCAGGGCACGTGGTGTGGCGCTGGCCATCGCCGGTGTAGGTGGGCTCCACGGTGATATTGCCCATCTCGACATAGCGCTGCCGCACATCCAGCCCACCTGCCAGCGGCGTCGATGGTGCATCCACCAGCGCCTGCGCCACGCCAAACTGACGCTCGCCGATGATGCGCGTGTTGTCGAACTCGTTCTCGGTGGGCCCGCTGCCAGGCTTGAGATTGAGGTTGGGCGTCATGTCACCCGCGTTGGTCTGCGCGAATGCCGCCACGAAGCCCTTGCCTTCGAGGTAGCGCACGCCCATCACATCGTGTTCGAAGTGGTAGGCGGCGTAGCCCTTGTTGTCGGCGCTGATCAACGTGTTGTTGTTGGTCATGCTGGTGCCGTGCGTGGCAAACAGGTTCAGCACGCCCACGGCCTGCCCCGCGCGGCGGAAGGTCAGTTGCGTGACCAGCGGATCGATCTCTTCAGGAAACACCGCGCGATCCGCTGCCGGGTTGGCACGGAACGCCGGTGCGGAGCGGTTGCGGCTGGCGTTGTGCAGCTCGCTCTGGTTGAAGTCGATCTCGCCAGGCTGCACGTTGTCGTGCGCCTGCGCGATGGCCTCGACCATGCCGTCGACGATGGCGTTAAACGTCTGCGGCAAGTAGCCCAGCGCATTCAGGTTGTACAGCGCGTAGTGCGAGAAGCCGCCGGGCCCCGCGTGCGTGTGCGTGGCCGTGAGCAGCACGTTGGCATCGCCGTAGAGCGCCCCGTAGCGCGCCTTCAGCCGCGCCAGCACCGCCTGCTGCACGCCCTGCATGACGGCACCGGTTTCCGTCACCACGATCGCCACGCGCTGCTTCGTGGCCGGGTCTTCGACGATGAACGCGCGGGCGTGCTGTCGCTGGTGGATACCACCGGTCTTCTGATCGATCTTTGAGTAGCCGAACATGCCAGCCTCGGCCGCCTCGCCCGTGATGTCGCTGATGCCCATGCCGATGTTGTACGCCGCAGGCGACGCGGCCTGCGCCACGCTCTGCACGGAGCGCGTGGCTGCTGTCGCCACCGGCGCCGTGCCCCCGCCGTCGCTGCCGCCACATCCGCCCAACACCAGCAACGCGGCTGACAGCACCGCCCCCTGCTTCCATGTCCTGCGATCGATCATGATGGCCTCCGACAGTTGATGCATTGAACGTTCAGGGCATCGCGGGCATCACCGGCCAGCGGTGCAGTGTGTTGCCTTCCTCCACGACGACAAGTTCACCGAACTGCTGCAGCACCGCCTCGCTCTGGCGCGGCCGCAGAAAGATAAAGTCATTCGGTTTCAGCCCCTGCGTGCCGGACCCCACCAGCACCTGCTGATTCGACGAGTTGCCGTACAACCCGCTGGCAGACAGCCCAGGCGGTGACACCGGATCGGCCAGCCAGTAGCCGCCGTAGATGAAGTAGCCGTGGCGTTGGTTAACGTCCCACGCAGTGGCGACGCGGCCGATACCTTCCGCACCGTCAGGCAGCAGGAAGCCGCCGGACTTCAGCACCGGCGTGGCGATGAATGAAGCAGGCTGCAGGTCATCGAGCAGCGGCGTATCGAAATCGCTCGGCTTGACCATCGCCGATCCGACCGACACTTCGTTGGCTGCGCCGCTGCCGTCATGCATGCGATACGTGGGCGAGCCCGCCGCGTTGAAGCACAGCGCCTCGGGCGACGCCGGCTTGAGCGTGCGCAGCGCCATCTCACGGAAGCGTGTGTAGATCGCCTTGGCATCGCGCTCCGCCCCGGCGCGTGCACCGGGCAGATCGGGAATCTTCACCAGGTGCGGGTCGTAGCCCATCAATCCACCGAACGCGAGCAACGGCTCGGCGGCGATCATGTTGAGCATGTCCGCCAAGACGTGGTCGTCGCGCACGCCGCCGCGATGCAGGCCAACGTCGATCTCGATGTTCACGCGCAGCGGATGGCGCCCGGCGCGCGCCAGCTCGCGATACTCGGCCAGGCGCTCGGGCGTATCGACCAGCCATTGCAGTTGCCGCGCCGGATCAAACGCTTCGCCCTTGAACGCCGCGTAAAACGCTTGCGCGGCACGCGCAGGCATCGGCTTGCCGAGCAGCAGATCGGTATCCGGGCGCTGCTCCGCCAGCAACTGCAGATACGGCTGGTTGAACACCATCAGCCGCCGCGTGCGCGTGAGCTGCATCAGCTCGTCGAGCAGCGGCAGCGACGGCAGCGACTTGGCCACCAGCCGCAGCGCCATCTTCCCGTTGATGTTGCGCACGACCCGCGCGGCGTTGGCACGCATGCGCGCCCGGTCGATCACCATGACCGGCACGCTGATACCCGCCTGCGCCAGTGCCGCCGACAAGCCCACAAAGTACGGCCCATGCGGCCCGCCGTGATCGCCCGGGCGCAGCGCCACCGCACCGCCCACGGCAACCACACCTGCCGCCAGAAGAAACCGCCGCCGGTTAGCCATGGTCCACCCCGAACAGCTTGCGCAGATACGGGTTGAGCATCTTCCCCTGCGGGTCGAGCGAGCGGCGTAACGCCTGAAAATCACCCCAGCGCGGATACAGCGCCGCCAGCTGCGCCGGCCCTACGTCGTGCAACTTGCCCCAGTGCGGCCGCCCTTCGTACTTGCGGTAGATCGGGCCAATCTCGGAGAGCAGGTAATCGAACGGCTCGCCCTGCGCCGCGTGCACGGCAATCGAACAGCTATCGCGCCCGTGGAAGGGGCTGAGCCACGCGTCGTCCGCCTTCACGAAGCGGAACTCCAGCGGGAAGAACACCTCGTTGCGCGTCTCCAGCTTGGCAATGACTTCACGCACACAGGCAATGCCCTGCTCCTGCGGCACGTGGCACTCGGTCTCGTTGAAGCGCGTCGGGCGTTGCGTGGAAAGCAGCTTCCACGAGCGGTTCTTCGCCTCCTCCGTCTGGTTCACGTCGATCAACTTGGCGGCCACCCAGCGGCGCAACTGCGGGAAGCGCCCGAGCCAGTCGCGCAAGCGGCGCAGGTCGCGCAGCATGTCTTCGTCGGCAGCATGCGGCGTCAGCACATCGCTAGCGTCGTAGAGGTCGTGCGTGATGCCCGCCGCGTAGCCGGTGAACGGCAAGTAGTAGAACTCGAAGTTGCGGTGCTGCTTGGCCAACGTCGGTGCCTCATCCAGCATCGCCTGCAGCGGCTTGAGAAACACGCGCCGATGCAGGTTGAACGACGGCACCGTGCGCAGCGTGACCTGAGTGACGACACCGAGCGAGCCCAGCGAAACCCGTGCCGCCGACAGCAGCTCCGGATTGCGCTGCTCGCTGCATTCGACCACGTTGCCATCAGGCGTCATCAGGCGCATGCCGATCACATCGGCATGCAGCGCTTGCAGCGTGCGACCCGTGCCGTGCGTGGCCGTGGCAATGGCGCCGGCGAAGGACTGCGCGTCGATGTCGGGCAGATTGCGCATCGCCACGCCTTGCGCATCCAGTTGACGCGACAGCAGCGCCAGCCGCGTGCCAGCATGCAACGTCGCGGTGTTGCGCGCGGCATCCGCCGCGATCACGCCCGACATGCGGTCCAGCGAGATCAACGTGCCATCGGTCGGCACCAGCCCGGTAAACGAATGCCCCGCCCCCGCGCAGCGCACGCCTGTGCCGGCGCCTCGCAGCAACGATGCCAGCTCGCCTTCGTCTGCCGGCGTGGCGATGGCCGAAGGCTGACAGGTGTGAATGCCCGACCAGTTCTGCCAGCGCTGACGCGAAGCGATTCCGCTGGTGGCAGACGTAGAAGCTGCGGAAGGCGATGTCGCCAAAGGCGTGCTGGCTGCCCGCACCAACCGGCCTTGTCCACCCAGCGCGAGCGCAGCCGCCACGCCCGCCCCCGCCTTGAGCACCGTGCGGCGATCCTGCCGCTGCGGCGATTGCGTATCACTCATGCGATGTGTCCTTGCCGTTTGCCATGAATCCGATGAGCGCGCGCATGTCCTGCTCGGTACAGTCGGCGCACAGGCCACGCGCGGGCATGGCCTGATAGCCGTCGATGGCATGGCGCACCAGCGTGTCCATGCCTTGCTTCATGCGCGGTTTCCAGTGCTCGGTGAAGCCCGTCAGCGGTGCGCCGCTGCCGGGCACTGCATGACAGGTCATGCACGCGCGTTCGTACTGCGCGGTCAGCGCCGTATTGGTTGGGCGTAGCGATTCAGCACGCTGCACCGCTGCGGCATCAGGCACCGCAGGTGCATCACTGCCGCACGCCGACAGGCACAGCGCGGCAGCCAACCAGGAGAGAGAGAGGAGACCGCGCGTCATCAGAACGTATGCCGCATGCCGATCATCGTGCCGATCTGCGAGCTGGAGAGCGTTGGGCCCTGCGCGTTCAGCCCGACCAGTTGCGCACCGACCAGCCCGCCCTTGTAGTGCGCGTAGTCGACCTCGGCATAGACCATCGTCCGCTTGGAGAGGAAGTACCCGGCAATCAACTGGTACTGGTTAGCCGAGCCGTCAAAGTCCGGCGTGTAGCCGGACTGCCGCGTGAACCACGCGTTGGCCGCCACCGTCAGCGCCGGCGAGACGCGATAGCTCACACCGCCAAAGGTCATGCGCCGCTTGCTGAAGCCGCCGGGCAGTGTCGGATCGACGGTCTGGTCCGCAGAGATGATGCCGAGCCCGGCAAGGTCCGTCGGGCTGAACGGGCCGCCCGCGAACGACGTGAAGCTGTTGTCGCGGCGGTTCTCGATATAGCCAGCATTGATGGTCAGGCCGCCCAACGCCAGTTGTCCGCCGGCGGTGTAGATGTTGAAGGTGGCGTTGGTGAAGTCGTCCTTGGTCCGCAGGAACGATGCGCTGAGCTTGACCGGCCCCGCCTCCGGCACATACGCCACCGATGCCCCGAACTGGCTGCCCTGGCTGGCCGCACCAGCACGCTCGCCAAGCGCGTACTGCGCCAGCACCACCACGTCGCCAAGCTGCGCGCCGTAGTGGACCATGTTGTTGGTCTTGCTGCCCGCCATCATCGTGTGCTCGGGCTTGAACAGGTTGGCGTACTGGTCCTGGTCTCCACCAGCCCACAGGTTGGAGCCGTAGACCAGCGTGACGCCCTCTATCACCACGTTGTACTGGCGCCCCAGCGTGAGCTGCCCGAGCGACGACGATTCCAACCCCACATACGCAATCTGGAAGAACTCCGCACTGCCCTTGGGCCACGTGCGGCCGCTGGACGGATCGAAGTGACTCTCCAGTTGAAAGATGCCCTTCAGGCCATTGGCGATCTGCTCGTTGCCCTTGATGCCCCAATAGCTCTCGGTCATGCCGCCGCCCTTGGTCATGCCGAGCTTCGATCCAGTACCGATGGGCGAGCCGTCATCACCGTACGACACGCCGTGCGTCTCATAGCGGACACCAGCATCCACCAACCCGTACAACTGCACCGAACTCTGTGCCCATGCGCTGCCCACAACCAGCGGCAGCGCCATGCAGGCGATCTGCGTCGTCCTCGCTGTTCTCTTCACGCGGTCTTCTCCTTGTGGAAATAACATTGTTTTTTTTAGTAACGCAATTCTGTACAGAAAACGTCGTTCTTGAATAAGGGATCACCCTGAGGTGCACGCGTTTCAAACGGAACAGACCGCCCAGATCAAGCCAGCAGCGGTGATCGGCGGGTTAGAATCAGCCCACTATTGGGAGACAGGCTTCAGACACATGGCCAGCAGCAGCAACCTGCACGAGCGCAAGCAGCGCGAGCTCGACCAGCGGCGCAAGGACATCCTCAAGGTGGTGCGCAAGCTCGTGCTGCGCGGCGGCGCGCGTGAACTGACGATGCGCAAGGTGGCCGAAGAAGCCGGGTTCTCGACCACCGTGGTCTACGCCCTCTTTGGCGACAAGGCCACGCTGATCGCCCAGGCCATGGACGAAGACCTGCTCAAGCTCAACAAGCTCATGCAGCAGGCTGCTGCGGCTGGCGGCAACGCGCTCGAACGCGTACGCCAGGTCGCCCGTGCGTATGTCAGTTACGGCCTGAAACATCCCGTGCACTACGCGCTGGTGTTCATGGAACAGCGCCCGGCCGCGCCGATCGAAACGTCCACGCTCGAATACGGCAACCCCGACAAAGACCCGTATTGCTTCGTCTACGGCATGGCTGCCGAGCTGGTGGCCGAAGGCTTCATCCAGGCCGACGAAGAGGGCTTGCACCTCGTCACGCAACTGCTGTGGGAAGGCCTGCACGGCATGACGTCGCTGCGCATCGCCACCGGCGATGACCCATGGATCCCGCGCATCGACGCCACCCCGCATCTTGAGTTGCTGGTCGACGTGCTGCTGCTGGGCCTGCTGCAGCGTTTTCCCGGGCCGAAGACGGCGGCGGGCGTGAAGTCCATCGCCAGGACTTAAGCCGCGAGGGCAACAAAAAAGGCGTGCCGCAGTGGCACGCCTTTTTGTTTGCGCTGAACCGGCTTAGAAGCGGTAGCCGACGTTCAGGAAGGTCACGATCGGGTTGATCTTGATCTTCGCTTCGCTCTGGATACGCGCGCCGTTGATCAGCGTCGTGTCGATCGTCGCCGTGGTCTTCAGCGGCAGATACGACACCGACAGGCCAACGAACCAGTCCTTGGTGATGGCGTAGGTTGCACCCACGTTCACCACCGGGTTGAGCGAGCTGTCGGTCGACACGCTGCTCGTGCTGCCCGGCGTGCCGCGGCCCAGCACCTGGTTCTGGAACGCGCTGTTGGTGATCTTGGCATCGCTGAACCACGTGTAGTTCAGGCCCAGACCCACGTACGGGCGCAGCTTGGTGTCGGCGTTGAAGAAGTACCACTTGGCCAGCACGGCCGGGCTCCACTGCTTGGCCGAGCCGATCTCGCCATAGCCCGAGAACGAGCCCGTGCCTTCGATCTTGTGGCGCGGCGGAATGCCACCCACCAGTTCCACGGCGAAGTTGTCGGTGAAGAAGTGCGTGAAGGCCAGACCGAGGGTATCGGCTTCCTGGATCTTGGCGCCGGTGCCCGGTTGCGATTGGTTGATCGGCATGCCGTTGAAGCTCTTCACGAAGAGCGGGTCGCTCGAGCTGTTCGGCATGACGCGGAACCAGCCGGCGCTGACGATGTTGCTGCCGGCAGCCTGTGCGTGCGCGGCGGTGGCGAGGATCATCCCGGCGGCAGCCGCCAGTGCTTTTTTATAGGCCATCTCTGTATGTGCTCCTGTTGAGACGCTTCCAGGGCAAACGTGATTTGAACGTTTGCCGGTGCGTTCTAAGTCTCCTCCCAGGCGGAAGGGATGGCCATTATCCCGTGTGATTGCCTTGGCTAGAACCCTTTTTCTAGAGGTTTCCTGTTATAAGCGCCACGCCAAACCGGCCAGCGGCGGGCGTCTTCAGCACACATTCCGTTTTTAAACGGGCTTGGATTTGGACAGTGCCAACACGCATGCGGCCAAATCCCACAACGCGCTGCCGACGCTCTTGAAGACGACCGGCAACACCGGCGCCGCCTGCGTAAGCGTGCTTTGTGTCGCATCAACGCACTGTTGTAGCGGCCGCACACGCGACCACGGCACCCCCGCCTGCAGCAGATCGCCGGCTTCGACTTCCAGGTCAACCAGCGTGTCGGCGTAGAGCCGATTGCCCGCCGCCGCCTGTACACACAGGCGTGGCGGCAGTTCGGCCATGTCGGGCCGGAACGCGCCAACCGCGGCGATGAAGTGATGCGGGGCCCAGGCGTAGCCATCGGGGTGATCCGGGCCGGCCAGATCCGGCAATACCGGCTGCGTCGACGGTGTCGCGGTAACGACCAGCGACGTTTGCGGCAACACCGCGCGGGCAGCCTCCGCCACACCCGCAGCGTCACCACCGGCCAGTGCCATCGCATCCATGCCGAGTTGGCGCGCGTGGGCGGCAAGTGCCTCGGCACTGTCTGCCGTGCGCGCAATGATGGTCACACGCCGCGTGCCGAGCCCGAAGCGGAACGCCTCCAGATGCGCGCGTGCCTGCGCACCGGCGCCAATCAGCAGCAAATCTCCCGCCGGCTCCGGCGCCAGCAGGCGCGCGGCCAGCAGCGATACGGCTGCCGTGCGGTGCGCGGTCACCGTCGGGCCGTCGAGCAGCAAGCGGCGCACGCCGGTCTGGGCATCCATCACCACCACCTCGCCGTGGATGGCCGGCAGGCTGCGCGCCGGATTGTGCGGATGCACGGTAATCATCTTGGTGATGGCGATGTCGGTATTCGATGCGGGCATCAGCAGCAGGCTGCCCGGACCGGGCACCGACATCACCAGCCGCGCGGGGGCCTGCGCCCGGCCGGCACGCGCGTCACGCAGCACCTGGGCAATGGCATCGGCCAGCGCAGCGTAAGGCAGGCGAACCGCCGTGGCGGCGGCGTCGAGAGTCTGCAGCATCGGGGGCTCCTGCAGCGGATGAAAATGGGGGATGGACCTACTGCGCTGATTACGCCGGAACAACCCGGCGCGGCGGCGGCGTGCGGCGCGTCAGTAGCCCGGCGCTGATGAGAAGCTGGGCACCGGCATAACTCCACCAGATCGCCAGCTCATGGTCGGTGAACGGAAAGACGAACACGCTGATGCCGATCATCGCATCCGAGGCGGCAAAGGCGAGCGCACCCCAGGCAGTCAACGGCCCGGGCAGGCGCGCCAGCAAAGCCGCACACACCATCGACGACAACACCACCATATAAACGATGACTGGCCCCTTCATCTCACCCAGGCCCGGCCAGTACCAGAGCAGCATGCCGATGGCCACGCCGATCATGGCTCCGACCCCGATCAGGCGGATGGGCGACGAGGCCCCGCGCAGCCCGACCAGCACGCGCAGGTAGCACAGGTGCGCCATCAGGAAGCTGCCCAAGCCCGCGATGAACGAGATCGAGATGCCCGGCAGCGCCAGCCACAAGTCACCCAGCGCGGAAAAAATCATGGCGCCGATCAGCCAGCGGCGCTCGCGCGGCATCTCGTGCAGCGCCACGGCACGCGCCAGCAGCAACGCCATCAGCATCTTCCACAGCGGCTGCAGGGCGATGCGGCCAACCAGCGGCGTGCCAGGCGGCACTTCGACGGCCACCATGGTCAGCATGCCGCCGTAAGTGACACCCGCAATGGCTGCGGCCACCCACCACGCGCGAACCCGTGCCGGCATGCCGTAGCCGCCTGCAAGATGCGCCAGCGCGTGCGCCGGATGCGTGGTGTGTCCTTCAACCATCGTGGTCTCCCGCCCAAGACAGGTTATTCAACTGCAGCAAAGTGATCGCCGGCTTGCAGCGTGACACGCCGCGCACCCTGGCGCAAGGCACGCATTCACCCACCAAGGTGGGATAGTGGCAGCGCACCATCACGCTTAAGCGCAGTCAGCACGATGTTGGAGCGCACGTTATCCACACCCGGCACGCGCATCAGCTTGCGCATCACAAACTCCGACAGCGCCGGCAGATCCGGCACGACCACGCGCAGCATGTAATCGGCGTCGCCGGCCACTGAATAGCACTCCTGCACCGCGTCGAGCAGGCTGATTTCCTCGTGAAAGCGCTCGACGATCGCATCGCCGTGGTGGGCGAGCTTGACGCTGGCGAACACGGTCACCCCCAGCCCCAGCCCGGTCGGCGAGAGCACCACCCGGTACCCCTCGATCACCCCTTCAGATTCGAGGCGCCCCAGGCGTCGCCCAACCTGGCTGGCCGACAGATGCACCTGTTCCGAAAGCTGCTGATGGGTCGCACGGCCATCGCGCTGAAGGGCCGCCAGCAGGGCTAGATCGAAGTTATCCAGGGAAATCATGCAAATCTCCTGCGTTGATACCCGAGATTTTGCATGAAATCTGCAAACGACGTGCAATGGAAGCCGGTTTTGCGGCCAATCCGCGTGGCCGCCCCAATACACTGGCCGGACTCTGATTGGACAAGATCGACATCACAAATGGACATCGCAACCACCGCCCCCGACGCTGCCCAAAACGCGGCCCCGGCTGGCTTCAACGGCACCCTGACCGACAAGCTGCGCGAACAATTTGCCGAAGGCCTGGACGGCCAGACGCTGCGTGCTGATTTCACCATGCAGCAGCCGGTGCACCGCTACACCGTTGCCGACCACGCCACCTGGCGCACCCTGTACGACCGCCAGGAGGCCCTGCTGCCGGGCCGCGTGTGCGATGAATTCCTGCAAGGCCTGTCGACGCTGGGCATGAGCCGCGAAGGTGTGCCGTCGTTCGACCAGCTCAATGAAACGCTGATGCGCGCCACCGGCTGGCAGATCGTTGCCGTGCCGGGTCTGGTACCGGACGAAGTGTTCTTCGATCACCTGGCCAACCGCCGCTTCCCCGCCAGTTGGTGGATGCGTCGCCCAGACCAGCTCGACTACCTGCAAGAGCCGGACTGCTTTCACGACATCTTCGGCCACGTGCCGCTGCTGATTAACCCGATCTTTGCCGACTACATGGAAGCCTACGGCAAAGGCGGCCTGAAGGCGGCACGCCTCGGGCAGCTCGACATGCTGGCGCGCCTGTATTGGTACACGGTGGAATTTGGCCTGATCCGCACGCCGGCCGGCCTGCGCATCTACGGCGCGGGCATCGTGTCGAGCAAGAGTGAATCGGTGTACGCACTGGATTCAGCCAGCCCGAACCGCATCGGTTTTGACGTGCGCCGCATCATGCGCACGCGCTATCGCATCGACACCTTCCAGAAAACCTACTTCACCATCAACAGCTTCGAGCAACTGTTCGACGCCACGCGCCCGGACTTCACGCCACTGTATGAAGAACTTGCCGCGCTGCCGACCATTGGTGCCGGCGATGTGGTGGATGGGGATCTGGTGCTGAACGTCGGCAACCGTGAAGGTTGGGCAGACACGGCGGATATCTGAGCGCTGACTATACTGCGCGCATTCACACCCACATTCCGCCGGAAATCATGATGCCTACCCTGAACGACGACCAACGCAAGGCCCTGTTTGCCGAAGTGCCCGGCTGGTCGCTGCAGAGCGACCGCGATGCGATCCAGAAGACCTTCACCTTTGCTGACTTCAACGCCGCGTTCGGCTTCATGACGCGCGTGGCGATGAAAGCCGAGCAGATGAATCACCACCCGGAGTGGTTCAACGTGTGGAATCGCGTGGATATCACCTTGTCCACGCATGACGCAAACGGCCTCACGCACCGTGACGCCGATCTCGCGCGCTTCATCGAACAAGCTGCGAAGAGCACCGGCGCGAAGTAACCCGCCAACGACTGAGCTACGCGCCTACGCACCGACGGCGGCGCGCCACGCCTCATACGCCGCCCGCGCCTTGTCGCCCAGTTGCTCAGGTGCGATGCGGGTGGCGCCTTGTACAATCATCAGCGCATACGGCTTGGCCAGCGCCGACGCCTCGGCACACAGCCGCAATTCCTCGCCTTCGGCGGGTGAACGGGCGCGCCAAAAGTTGATGGCGGCCTCCAGGTCGGTGATGGTGAGCAGGGCATCGGTCATCCGCGCATTGTAGCGCTGCGCCATCGGTGCAGATTGCCCTTTTCTGTGCGCTCCGTCGCCCCACTCCATTCCGATTTAAGGACCGCCGCATCCAGGCCCATTCCATGCGCATCCTGCTGATTGAAGACGACCACGCCATTGCCAGCGGTATCCACGCCGGACTCACCCAGGCCGGGCATCGCGTGCACACGGTGCATGACGGCGTATTTGCCGCCGAGCAGCTCGCCAAACAGACGCACGATCTGGTGATTCTCGACCTTGGCCTGCCGGGCATCGACGGCATGACGCTGCTGTCGCAGTTTCGGGCACGCGACAGTGTCACGCCGGTGCTGATCCTCACCGCACGCGATGGCCTGCTCGACAAAGTGAACGGCCTGAATGCCGGCGCGGATGACTACCTGCTCAAGCCCTTCGAAATGCTCGAACTGGTGGCCCGCGTGCAGGCGCTATTGCGCAGGCGTGGGGATCCGACCGCACCAATCGCACGCCCTGACATCCTGGTCGGTCGATTGCGCATGAGCGGCAGCGAACGACGCATCTTTGTTGAGGCCGCACCGCTGGAATTGTCGCCACGCGAGTTCGCGGTGCTGGAGCTGCTGATGCTGCGACAAGGCCGCGTGGTCAGCAAGGTGCAACTACAGGACCACCTTGCCAGCTTTGGCCACGCCATTGGTGAGGCCAGTCACGACGTGGTGGGCGACACGGCGATCGAGGTGTACGTGCATCGTGTGCGCCGCAAAATCGAACACTCCGACGCCGAGATCGTCACCGTGCGCGGTTTCGGTTATCTGCTGCAGGCACGCGGCGCGGCGGCCTAGCCTTCCTCTCATGTTCAAGCGCCACCGGCCCGCTGTCTTGCGCGATTCCGCTGCTTCAGCAACGGAGGCCTCCACCGGCGTCGCCGTCAGCCTGCGCCTGCATTTGCTGCGCGCGCTGGCGACGCCGCTGTTCGGCCTGGTGGTCGGTACCGGTGCGCTGTCGTACTGGCTGGCCGCGCACTACACCACGCAGGTATTTGACCGCGCACTGGTGGGCGTGGCCAACACGTTGGCGGAACAGATCCGCATTGCGGGGCCGCATGTGCCGGCCGCCAAGCTGTACGACATCGAGTTAACCGCCCAGACGCTCGTACAGAACGGTGGGGAAGACCGCATCTTCTGGCGCATCGCCGGACCCAGCGGCACGCTGGCCGGACGCGACACGTTGCTCGGCTACGGCTCGGGCCAGGTCCGCATTGGGGAAGCGCGTGTATTCTATAGCTGGGTCGACGGCAAACAGGTGCGCGCCGTGCACCTGCTGGTGCCGGGCGTCAGCGCGGAAATCCCCAAACCGCGTTCCCCGCGCCAGCCGGCACCGCCAGACCCGGAAGACGACGTCACGCGCCCCGCCCTCGCCCCCACGCAGGCCCAGACAGCCCCTGCGCTGAACCCGGCCACACCACCCTATGCCGGCCAACCGGAGAACGGCATCGTCGTGGAAGTGGCGGAACTGCTCGACCACCGCGATACCGCGGCCAAGGAAGTGCTGCTGTCGGTGTCGATTCCGCTGATCGTGCTGCTGGCGGTTGGTGGCCTGATCCTCTCGCTTGTACTCAAGGAAGAGCTGCAGCCGCTGCAAACGCTGGCCGACACGCTCAACAAGCAGAGCGCGCAATCCGTGACGCCATTGCCACCCGATTCTGCGCGGCGCGTGCCGGCCGAACTGCAACCGCTCATCAACGCGATGAATGCGCTGCTGGCCCGCCTGCGCGATGCCCTCGAGGCGCAGCGCACCTTCATCGCCGATGCCGCACACCAGTTGCGTACGCCGCTCACGGCATTGAAGCTGCATGCGGACCGCGCTGTCGATGCCAAGACATTGGAAGACGCCCGGCCTGCGCTGCTGGAGTTGCAGTCAGGTGCCAACCGCGCGGTACGGTTGTCCAACCAGCTGCTGACACTGGCGCGCGCCGAGCCAGGCATGACACTCGATCAACTGGGGCCGCCGACGCGGGTCGATCTGGTATCCCTCGCTTTTGATACGGGCGCGCAGTGGGTACCGCGTGCGCTGGCGCGCGGGTTGGATCTGGGTTTCGAGGCCTGGCCACAGGAAGCGGCCTCGCCGGGTTCATTGCAGGCGCCGGTCTTGGCCAATGCGGTGCTACTGCGCGAGGCCATCAACAACCTGCTCGACAACGCCATCAAATACGTGCCGACTGGAGGGCGTGTCACCTTGCGCGCCGGAATCGAAGCCGACACCGTCTCGCGCTGGTGGGGTGTGGTGAGTGTAGAAGACAACGGCCCGGGCATTCCGCCCGAGCGCCGCGGCGACATGTTCCAGCGCTTCTTCCGTGGCGATGCGGACCATCTGCCCGGTCAACCACAGGGCAGCGGCCTGGGCCTGGCCATCGTGCACGACATCGTGCGCCTGCATGGCGGCACGGTCGCCATTGATGACGCTGTGGCCCGTGACGGTTGCCGTGTGATGCGCTTCGTTTTACGCCTGCCTTTGGTGAACGAGTCCGCCTGAACGACGGACGGCCCCTCCTCGCCTTACTTCTTCTTGGTCTTCTCGGGCCGCGCCAGCATCGTGCCGCGGCACTTCTTCGCGCCGCAGCGGCACGCGAACTGTTCCTTCAGCGCCTTGGTCTGGCGGCCTTCGATGACAAGGCCGTAGTCGTAGAACAGCTCTTCGCCGGGTTCGATATCACGCAGGGCGTGAATGA
The DNA here is from genome assembly GCF_051783885.1 of Ralstonia sp. 24A2. Taxonomy (NCBI): domain Bacteria; kingdom Pseudomonadati; phylum Pseudomonadota; class Betaproteobacteria; order Burkholderiales; family Burkholderiaceae; genus Ralstonia; species Ralstonia sp. 24A2. The sequence continues at coordinate 476,564 of NZ_JBPVZD010000002.1, forward strand.
CGACGCGGCCGTCCTTCTCACGTGCCTCGCAGTTCGGCTTGCAGGAATGGTTGATCCAGCGCGCGCGGTTGCCGCCAAACTTGGCGTCGATCACGCTGCCGTCTTCCAGGCTGAAGTAGAACGTGTGATTCGGGTCGGTCGGATCGTGCGGATGGCGGCGCAGCGCCTCCTTCCACGAGATGTGCTCACCCTTGTATTCAATGATCTTCTTGTTCTTGGCGATCGGGGCGACGGCGTACACGCCGCGCCCATGTACGCCCGATTCACGCACTTCGATGCGATCACGGCGGCGCGGTTTGGCCGGGGCTTCCGGCGCGGGCGAGGACTCAGCCAGGGCCGGCGTGGCATCAGGGGACGTGCGTGTCATAAGGCGTTGGGGCAAAAGCAAAAAACGTCGATCAGCGAAGCCGTGAGCCTACACCAAAAGCATGGCAACTCGACACGTGCCGCAACCCCATGCAACCCATCCCATGTGGATAACCGCTGTGGACAAGCCGTGTGGATAACCCGGCCTGCCGCTGTGGATAACTACCGGCAAAGGATGTGGGCTGTCTGTGGCTGCCCTGTCGATGGTGTGGGCACAAGTGACGAGGTTGCCAACGGGGGGTCTGACGAAACCCGCAAGTCATCCACCTCAGGGCACACACTGTGCAAGTGGTTTTGCTTGCAGCAAGTCATTGAACGCAAAGCGCTTTTTTCGGTTATCCACAGAAGATATCCACCGTTATCTACTACTACTATCTGTATACATAAAGAAAAAGGTAAACCCATCGATCGACTTGCGTCGTTCCTATCAACGACGAGCAAACCAGTCCCAAAGCAAAACGCAATGTGTCGATCCTGATGTGATGGCCCCGCCTCGCAAGGCAAGCACCATGCGGGTTTGCGGAACCTGCGTGCCATGCGCCGTTACAAAGCACACATGCCGGCGACAAGCGCATGCCGGTATCATGTCGCCCTTGGAGCCGCCCCCCGGAGGCTCCGATGTGTGTTTTATCTACTCTTGAAGGGAGTCAAGCAATGACGAAAACCGAACTGATCGACGCCATCGCCAGCGGTGTAGACGGTCTGACCAAGGCCAAGGCCGAGCAGGCACTGAACGTGACGCTCGCGGCCATCATGGAATCCGTTGGCAAAGGTGACGCGGTCAGCCTGATCGGCTTTGGTACCTTCAGCCAGGGCGAGCGTGCCGAGCGTATGGCTCGTAACCCGCGCACCGGCGAAGAAATCAAGGTGGAAGCTGCCAAGACCGTCAAGTTCAAGGCCGGCCAGAAGTTCAAGGACGCCGTCAACGCCTAAGGTGATGACGACCTTGGCGTGAACCAGCCTGTCTGGTCTCTCGCCAACGACGTGGCATGCCAACGCATGCGTGACCAGCCCGCAGCGCTGGCGTACCACGTCGGAGGGCCTGTCTCCCCGTCAGGCCTGATCTGCCCCTCCCACACATGCCCCGCCCCTTCCAGCGCGTTCTGCGCCTTGCGCTCCCGGTTCTCCTGATTGCCCCTGCCGTCTGGCTTGCAGGCTGTACGACGCCGCCTGCACGCCCGCAAGCGGAGCCGCTGCCCGACAACGAGGTCGTGCAGACCACGCCCGGTGCGACGCCGCGTCAGAAGATGATCGAGATTGCGCTAACCGAATGGGATCGCTGGGGGCGCCAGGTGGTGCGTGTGGGGCGTGACGATACGTATTGCGTGACGGCTGGCGGTTTCCCTGACCAGCCGCAAGGCCGCTGGCTGACGCCGGATGATCCGACGCCTGCACCATCCGATGCGGAAGCGGGCACCGGCATGCCGCCGTCAAAGCCGCAGGCCGCCACCGCTGCAGCGCCATCGGCTGCACCGTGCCTACGCTATCCGGACGGCACCGGAGGCGAAGCCACTGCGCGCGGCTGCGTACTTGCCAAGCGCTACTGGGCCATCGTCGGTAAGACGCCGACCTGCCAGCAACTGACCACCGGTGGTTGGGCGTGGTCTGCCGTGTTTATCTCATGGATCATGCGCAAGGCGGGTTTGCAGAACGACCAGTTCCTCACAGGCGCCACGCACGCCGAGTACGTGACCGATGCGCGCGACCACCTGCTCCGGCATCCCGCCTTTGTACTCGAACGCACACCGGCCGTGCCGCGCCCCGGCGACCTGATCTGCACCGCACGCGGCGCAGACCGCTTCATGGCCGATCCGGCCGAGATTCGCTCGGGTATGACCCCCATGCATTGCGATCTCATTGTCGAGGTGGATCTGGTTCGCCACGAGGTCAAGTCGATCGGTGGCAACGTGCAGCAATCCGCCTCGATGAGCATCACCGAGTTGAACGACGCCAACCAGGTGGATCCGTACACCAACTCCGTCATGCAGTGGCTGGTGATCCTGCGTAACCAGTTGCCGTGACAACACTGAACGTCACGCGGTTTGACGTTCGGAGTAAATTCATTAACATGTGAATCACCAGGGCGCGGGCAATCCGACCAGCGCCACGACCAGGAGACAGGTCATGACGGTGCTTTCGCTTTCTCCCGATGCCGGATCGGACATTCAGGCCCATCGCCCCACCTGGTGCGGCCCGCGCGAATGGGTCGCACGCGTGAAGCTGGCGGCGTGCTACCGCATTTTTGCGCACCTCGGCTGGACCGAGCTGATCTACAACCACATCACGCTACGCCTGCCGCCTGAAGACGGCGCCAGCGAACATGGCGGCCCCCACTTTCTCATCAACCCGTTTGGCCTGACGTATGCCGAGGTCTGCGCATCGAACCTTGTGAAGATCGATCTGCAGGGCAACGTGCAGCGCGCGGCTGGCCAGCCGGATTGGCCGGTCAACCCGGCGGGCTTTACGGTGCATGCGGCCATTCATGCCGGTATTCCGGACGCGCATTGCGTCATGCATACCCACACGACCGCCGGCATGGCCGTGGCTTGCGCGCGTGACGGTCTGTCGATCAGCAACTTCTACGCGGCGCAGTTGCACGGCAAGGTGGCGTATCACGACTTCGAGGGCATCACCGTGCATGCCGATGAAGGCCCGCGCCTGGTGCAGAACATCGGCGACAAGCCCGCAGTGATTCTGCGCAACCACGGCCTGCTCGCGTGGGGTGACTCGATTGCGCGGGCGTTTGCCGTGCTGTGGCTGCTCAATCGCGCCTGCGAGATCCAACTGGCTTCTACATCGATGGGCCCTGTGCTGGAAATTCCCGAGGCCATTGCGCGCAACTGCACGCGCGACTCATTGCAGTTCAATCCGAACTTCGGTGCAGGCGAAGATGTGTTTGCGGCGCTGACCCGCACCGTCGAGCGCATCGATCCCTCTTACCGTTCCTGATTCTTTTCCAAGCACATGACACGCATCTGCATCGTGGGCGCCGGCGCTGTCGGCGGGTATCTGGGCGCGAAGCTCGCGCTGGCTGGTGAATCCATGAATGTGTTGGCACGCGGTGCGACGTTGGATGCGTTGCACACCGAAGGCTTGCGGTTGACTGAGGACGGCACCACGCACACCGTACCCGTTCACGCGAGCAACGATGCAACGGCACTCGGCGTGCAGGACGTGGTGATCGTTGCCGTCAAGGCACCGGCGATGGAAAGCGTCGCGCAAACCATCGCCCCACTTATCGGCCCGGATACCTGCGTCGTGGTGGCCATGAACGGTGTGCCGTGGTGGTTCTTTGATCGAGCCGGTCCGCTAGAGGGGCAGCGCCTGCAATCGATTGATCCGCATGGCCGGATTGCCGCAGCGATTCCGACAAAGAACGTGGTCGGCTGCGTCGTGCACCTGACGTGCTCAACATCTGCACCGGGTCATGTACGGCATGGTTTTGGCAAGCGGTTGATTCTGGGCGAACCCACGGGTGGCGCATCACAACGCTTGGAATCGATCAGCACTGTGTTCGAGCGTGCGGGCCTGCAGATCGAACGCAGCGTAGCCATCCAGCGCGACATCTGGTTCAAGCTGTGGGGCAACATGACGATGAACCCGGTGTCGGTGCTCACGGGTGCCACGTGCGACCGGATCCTCGATGATCCGCAAGTCAGCGCCTTCTGCCTGGCCATCATGGAAGAGGCTAAGGCCATCGGCGCACGCATCGGTTGCCCGATCGCGCAAAGCGGCGAAGAACGCAGCGCGGTGACACGCCAGTTGGGCGCGTTCAGAACATCAATGCTGCAGGATGCTGAAGCCGGACGTGGCCCGCTGGAGATCGACGCGCTGGTGGCATCGGTGCGGGAGATTGGTCAGCACGTGGGTGTGCCGACGCCGCAGATCGATGCCCTGCTGGGTCTGGTGCGCTTGCACGCCCAGACCCGAGGGTTGTACTGAGACAGCGATACGGCTTCGTTACGGTGCCAACGCGGGGTGCTTCAACGCGTGCGCCGTTTCGATCCACTGCTGGTGATACGCGGCGTCATCGCGCTTGAGGCCGAGTTCGCCGTTTTGATACGCCATCGCCAAGGCTTGCACGGCTTCGGGCAATTCATGCTCGGCGGCGTCTTGATATAACGCCAGCGCCCGGGCTTCATCGTGTGGTACGCCATCCCCATCACGGTAGGCATTGGCCAGCATGAACATCGCGCCCGGAATGCCGTGCTGCGCTGCGCGGTCGAACCAGTGCGCGGCCTGTGTGGTGTCGATGCCCGTGCCGTAACCGCTGCGATACATCACGCCAAGGTAGTACGCGGCGGCGGCATCGCCCTTGTCTGCAGCCTGGCGCAGGAGACGGAGCGCGCGTGGATAGTCACGCGCCACGCCCCCCGTGCCCAGCAGCAACGCCTTGCCGAGCGAGAGCTGCGCATACACATTGCCGGCTGCACCATTGCCCGCGCCGTTGACCGGTTCGGCGGCCGCCTCCAGCCAGCGCATCCCTTCGTTACGCAATGAGCCGTCGTGCGCGCTGAGCAAGGCTTCACCCAGCGCCGACTGCGCCGGCACCGAACCACTGCGCGCCAACTGCCGCAACTGACGCAGCGCTTCGGGCTCCATCGCCTGCACGACCATCGCGCGCCACGATTCCAGTTGCGTGGCATCGACGGCGGGTGCCTGTCGTGCGTGCGACAGCCAACCGCCGACCGTCACGATGATTGCCAGCGCGGCAGCCACCGTCAGCATCGGCACCGACTGGCGCTTTGACTGGTGCGGCACCTCGGCGGCGGGCGTATGGGGCCACGCGGCCGATGCGGAACGAAGAGAAGGCATGGCCATTCCTGTTGATGACGGCTTACTGCGTCAGATCGATCTGGTACACCGCCAGGCCCTTGTTGGTGCCGTCATCTGCCGCCACTTGCGTGACGTTGTTGATGCCGGCAGCCGTGGCGTCAGCAATGCGGCCCGGGGCGGATGAGAACTGCACCTGCGCCACCGACGCGGCCAGCTTCGTAAAGCGCCAGCTGCGTTGCGAACCATTGGTTGCACGCTTCACGCTGCCGATCTTCTTGATGTAGCTGATCAGCACGTCGCGGTTGGCATCCGGCGAGGCGTAGATCGTCTTGCTGCCATCCAGGCCCGGGAAGTTGCCGCCACCGCTTGCACGGTAGTTGTTGGTCGCCACGATGAACTGCGCGTTCGGGTCGATCGCCACACCCTTGTACTGCAGGTTCTTGATGCGGCCGCCCACGGCTTGCGTGACGTCGATCTCGTACGTCAGGTTCGGGTCGGTGAACATGTCGAAGTTGTAGCCCGGGAACGTGCTCACCAGCTTCTGCACCGTCGCCTTGGTCGGGTCGATGGTGTTGAAGCGCTTGGCGGCAGTTTCCAGCCAGTTCTTGATGTCGGAGCCCGCCACCTTCACGGCGTAGATCGTGTTCGGATACAGGTACAGGTCGGCTGCGTTGTTGATCGCCAGCGGGCCGGCTGCCACGTCGGTGAAATCCGTGCCGCCGCCAAAGCCGCTCTTGAACGGTGCACTGACCGACAGCACCGGTAGCGTCGCGTACTGCGGCAGGTTGGCCTGGACATAGGTCGACACGTAGTCTGCCTGCGCCTGGTTGACGATCTCGATCGCACCCGGGTCACCCACATCGGCGAAGAACGTGCTCATGTGGAAGTCCGTGCTGCCCACCGGCGTCTTCACGTAGTTGATCGTTGCCTGGTGTTCAGTGGCGATGGCAGCGGAGACGGCCGGGTCTGCGGCCACGTAGGTCTTGTCGGCGTTCTGGATCGAACGCGCTTCCACCGTGGTCTGCGTCTTGTCGACCGCCCAGTTCGTGCCGTTGTACGTCAGGCCCAGCTTGATCACGCCCAGGTGCTTGCCCCAGTAGTTCGCCATGACGGTCGGCACGCCGTTCACGGTGCCCTTGGCCTTGTCCACGCCCGGCAGGTTGAACTGGTAGACCGTGCTGTTCGCATCCGGGAAGAGTTGGTGCGAGTGGCCGATCAGCATCGCGTCGATACCTGGCACGGTGGACAGCCACCAGCTACCGTTTTCCATCGTCGGTGAGTACGTCGAGTTGTCCAGCCCGCCGTGCGAGATGGCGACCACCAGGTCGGCACCCTTTGCGCGCATCTCGGGGATGTACTTGGCAGCGGTTTCCTTGATGCCGACGGTGTAGACCTTGCCGTCCAGCCAGCGCTTGTCCCAAGCCGTGATGGTGGGCGGCGTGAAGCTGATGATGCCAACCTTGACCGGTGCACTGATGGTGCTGCCGTCCGGCGCCGTGGCCGTCACCGTCTTGGTGATGATGGTGTACGGCTGGAACAGCGGCGCGTTGGTCTTCGCGCTCATCACGTTGGCCAGTACCTGTGGGAAGGCCGGGCCCGCGCATTTCTTCTGTGCGGACGGATCCGGCAGGCCATCCACGTTGAACGTGTTGCCCGTGACCTGCGACAGGTACGGCAGGCCGTAGTTGAACTCGTGGTTGCCGATGCCGCCGCCGTCGTACTTGGCCGCGTTCATCACCTTGTAGATCGCCAGGGTCTGGTCGCACGTGACCGGGCTCACCATGGCCTGGTAGTCCGACAGGGCAGTGCCCTGGATGGTGTCGCCATTGTCCAGCAGCAGCGTGTTCGGGAACTGCGACCGCGCCTGGCTGATGAGCGTCGACACGCGCTCGAAACCGAGCGAGCTGTCAGCGGCCAGCTTGAAGTAGTCGTACGACAGCACGTTGGTGTGCAGGTCAGTGGTTTCCAGCACGGCCAGCGTGGCCTTGGTGCCGGTGGGGGCAGCGGCGGCCGGCGTGGGGTTGCCACCATTGCCGGCGTTGGTGGGGTTGTCGTCACCTCCACCGCAGGCAGCCAGTGACAGCGACAACAACGCAGCAAGCGGCAACGCCGCCGAGTACAACGGTCGGACTCGCATGAACTTCTCCCTGAAGGTTCTTTTTTGGTATGCGGACTACGGACTGCTGGATGAACTGCTGGAGGCACGTACGCGATCGTTTGCGCAACGCGAGAGAACTGCTGACTGGGCCGGGGGGCTGGTCGGGCTCTCAAAGCCAGCGAGTATCGGAAGGGTGCGTGACGAAGCTGTGACCGGCGGGTGACATTTCTGCGTGAACCTTACGGGCGAAGACGTGCGCCGACGGCGGCTCTCCGCCGGATGGGGGATCGGCGGGGTCAAAAAATCCAAGGCGTTTCGTCAACAACGTTAGAATGAGCCCATTTTTCCGCGTAGCCGTTCTATGTCCCAGAAGAAAGCGCCGCTGTTCGAGATTCGCAGCGGCACCGTCGATGCCCTGCTGCTGTCGCCGCGCACCGCCGACATGGACGCCCTGGCCGCCGAGCTCACGCGACGCTTTGCCGACACGCCGGAGTTTTTCTCCAACGACGTGATCGCCATCGACGTGCGCCGCCTGGCCGAGGACGAACGCCTTCCCATCGACCGTCTGGTGGAGACCCTCACCACGCTGCGCGCCCGCGCGATCGGTGTGGTGGCCAGTCCCGAGCAGGCTGAGTGGGCACAGGCCTTTGGCTTGCCGCTGCTCGACAGCCACGGCCGTCGCCCGCGCGGTGACAAGGATGCGAAGGACGGCCAGGACGCGCCCGAGCATGCCCAAGCCGCCGAAGTGCCGTCGCCTGAGGCTGCGGCCCCTGCTCCTTCCGCTCCCCCCGTCGATGCCGTGGCCATGCAGCCCGGCACCATGGTCATTGACCGCCCCCTGCGTTCCGGCCAGCGCATCTATGCGCGTGGCGACCTGGTGGTGCTGGACATCGTGAGCGATGGCGCCGAGGTGATCGCCGAGGGCAACATCTACGTGTATGCCTCGCTGCGCGGCCGCGCGCTGGCGGGTGTGAAGGGCAACCTGGATGCGCGCATCTTCTGCACGTGCCTGGAGCCCCAACTGATTTCCATCGCCGGCATCTACCGCACCGGCGAAACCCCGTGGCCGGACGCCTACGCCAGCAAGCCTGCGCAGGTCCGGCTCACGGACAACACGCTGGTTTTCGAACCGTTGCGGATGAAGTGACGCACCCCGTGCGCCGAGCGACTTAACTTTCAGATATACGAGCCATGACCAAGATCATCGTTGTCACTTCCGGCAAGGGCGGCGTCGGCAAGACGACCACCAGCGCGGCATTTTCCGCGGGCCTCGCGCTGCGCGGCCACAAGACCGCCGTCATCGACTTCGACGTCGGCCTGCGCAACCTCGACCTCATCATGGGTTGCGAGCGTCGCGTGGTGTATGACCTGATCAACGTGATCCACGGAGAGGCCAACCTGAACCAGGCCCTCATCAAGGACAAGAAGTGCGAGAACCTGTTCATCCTCCCCGCCTCGCAAACGCGCGACAAGGATGCGCTCACGCGTGACGGCGTCGAGAAGGTGATCGAAGGCCTGAAGGAAATGGGCTTCGAATACATCGTCTGCGATTCGCCGGCCGGTATCGAATCGGGTGCGCTGATGGCGATGTACTTTGCCGATGAAGCCATCGTCGTGACGAACCCGGAAGTCTCGTCCGTGCGTGACTCGGACCGCATCCTGGGCATCCTGTCGTCCAAGTCGCGCCGTGCCGAGCAAAGCAAGGAGCCGATCAAGGAACACCTGCTGCTCACGCGCTACAACCCGAAGCGTGTGTCCGAAGGCGAGATGCTGTCGCTCTCCGATATTCAAGAAATCCTGCGCATCAAGCTGATCGGCGTGATTCCGGAATCGGAAGCGGTGCTGCAGGCGTCCAACCAGGGTCTGCCTGCCATCCACCTGGAAGGCAGCGATGTGGCCAACGCCTACCACGACGTGATCGACCGTTTCCTGGGCAAGGAGAAGGAGCTGCGCTACGTCGAATACAACAAGCCGGGCTTCCTGCAGCGCCTGTTCGGCGGCAGCAAATAAGGAGACGCACATCCATGTCGATTCTGTCTTTCCTGCTGGGAGAAAAGAAGAAGACTGCGAGCGTCGCCAAGGAACGCCTGCAGATCATCCTCGCCCATGAACGCACCGCCACCGGTGCCCCTGCCGACTACCTGCCCGCGCTGCAGTGCGAGCTGGTGGCTGTGATCTCGAAGTACGTGAAGATCGGCAACGACGACATCAAGGTCAACCTCGAGCGCCAGGACAACCTGGAAGTGCTGGAGGTGAAGATCGAGATTCCGCAGGCCTGATCGAACGTCTCAGCGCACGCGAATGATGCGGCCCGCCGGTGCCTCCGGCGCGGCCGGCATCGGCCCCACGTAAGCCGCGCGCGGGCGGATCAACTGCCCTGCGGCACGTTGCTCCAGCGCGTGCGCAATCCAGCCGGCTGTGCGCCCTGCCGCAAACAAGCCAAAGGCTGAGCCCTCTGCCAGCCCCAGCACACGCCGCGTGGCGACCAGCGCGAAATCCACCGACGGTCCATCGCCGGTCAGGTTGGCCACGGCGTCGATCACCGATTGCAGCCGCCTGCGCACCGCACCCGTCCTCGGCAGCCGCGCCAGGATGGCATTCGCACGCGGATCGGCTTCCCGGTATAGAGGGTGCCCGAAGCCGGGCAATGTATCCCCGCGATCCAGCCGACGGCGCAATGCTGTTGCCACGGAACGCTCCCCTTCCAGCTCGCTCAGCAGCGCCTCCACGCGCGCCGTGGTGCCACCGTGTCGGCCACCGGTGAGCGCAGCCAGCCCTGCGCTGACCACCGCGCCGAGGCTTGCCCCTGTTGATGCCACCACCCGTGCAGCAAAGCTCGACGCATTGAGTTCGTGATCCGCGCACAGCACGAGCGCAACACGGATCGCCTCGGCAGCTTGTGCGTCAACGCCCCATGCGTGTTGGCATTGCAGGTGCACGGGTGATGCGTCGGGCGCGCGGCCCAGCATGGCGGCAAACACGAGGCGCAGCAGTGCACCCGCGTCGCGTGCGGTGCGTGCAGTGTCCTGACGCCATGCGGCTTCGTCCAACGCTGGCAGTGCGAGCGTGCACAACGCCATGCAGCGCTGGCGGATGTCGGCGTCCGACAATGACGCTAGCGCGGCGTACCAGCTCTCGGGCAGCACCGGTGCTGGCGCGTCGAAGGCGGCCGCTTCATCGCATTGCCAGAGCCGCGCGGCAACGGCTTCCAGCGTGGCGTTTTCAGCCAACTCCAATGCAGGCGTACCGCGATAGAACAGCCGCCCGTTGTCGATCAATGTGATGGCCGATTCCATCACCGGCAGCCCCCAGTCCAGCGCGTGGCGCACCACCTGGCGCGGGCGGCGGCCCCCCGCACGCTGATCGGCCAAGCGGGTCACATCGGCTTCGCGGTAGCGGCTGCCGCGTCCATCGGGTGACGGGTAGGCCGCCAGCAACCCGCGACTCACGTAGGCGTACAGTGTTGGACGCGAGATGTTCAGGCGCTGCGCAGCTTCAGCGGCATCAAGGTACTGGGTCATCGCAAGCGTGGTCGGGCGATCGAGGTTGATCAGTCTAGTCAATGTTGACGCTATTGCCACCGTAGGACTGTAATGCGTGCACCCTCTTTCTGCGGAGTCCTGTCATGTCGTTACCTGTTGCTGATGCGGTTGGTTCTTCCATGCAGACCCTCACCTCGACTGAAGCCCTTGCCCAACTGTGGAGCACGCTCCGCCAGCCCGCCGACGCGCTGTCGCGCGTGACGTTGACAGGCGCCGCTGCGTTGCCCTCTTCTTTCGCGGTGAACACGCTGGCGCAGAGCGTCATCGCCGCCTCGACGTTGGCGGCCGCGCAGGTTGATACCCTGCGCACCGGGCGCAAGCAAACCGTGTCGGTGAACATGCGTCATGCCGCGCTGGAGTTCCGCTCCGAGCGCTATTTCCGAGTCGACGGCCAACTGCCGCCCGAACCGTGGGACAAGATCGCCGGCATCTACCGTTGCGGCGATGGCCGCTGGGTGCGCCTGCATACCAACTTCCCGCATCACCGTGATGGCGTGCTCAAGCTGCTCGGCTGCGCGTACGACCGCGATGCGGTGGCCGCTGCGTTGGGCCAGTGGAAGGCTGAAGCGTTTGAGGAAGCTGCCGCGCAGGTCGGCATGGTGGTCGCCGCCGCACGCACGTTTGATGAGTGGGATCGCCACCCGCAAGGCGTGGCCATGGCCGGCCAGCCGTTGATGACCATCGAACGCATCGGCGATGCCCCGCCCGAACCGCTGGCGGCGTACGCTGATGGCCGGCCGCTATCGGGCGTGCGCGTGCTGGATGTCACGCGCGTGATTGCCGGCCCGGTGTGCGGTCGGACGTTGGCGGCGCATGGGGCTGACGTCTTGCTCGTCACCGCGCCGCACCTGCCTGCCATTCCGTCGCTGGTGGTCGATACCGGGCGCGGCAAGCGTTCCGCGCAACTGGACTTGCGCGATGCCGCCAGCGCCGCGCAGTTGCGCACGCTGTTGAGTGGTGCCGACGTCTTTGTGCAGGGCTATCGACCCGGCGGCGTGGCAGCGCTTGGCTTCAGCCCGGAGCAGGCCGCCGCTGCACGCCCCGGCATTGTCTACGTGAGCCTGTGTGCCTATGGCTACGAGGGGCCGTGGGCGAATCGGCGTGGTTTCGATTCACTGGTGCAGACCGCCAGCGGCTTCAACTGGGCCGAAGCGGAAGCGGCCGGCCAGGACAAGCCGCACCCGCTGCCCGCCCAGGCGCTGGACCACGGTACGGGCTACCTGATGGCCGCTGGTGCCATGACCGCGCTTGCACGCCGCATGACCGAAGGTGGGAGCTGGCACGTACGCGTGTCGCTCGCGCAGACGGGGCGCTGGCTGCGCAGCTTCGGCCGCGTGGCCAACGGCTTTGACGTACCAGACCCGCGCTACGAAGACGTCGGCGCGTATCTGGAAACCACCCCGTCCGGCTTCGGCACGCTGACGGCCATGCGCCACGCAGGGCAGCTTTCCGACACGCCGCCGCACTGGGCGCTGCCTACCGTGCCGCTGGGGACACATCCCGCGCGGTGGTAGCATTCGCGCCTTATCCCCGTTTCTGCCGCCCGTGCGCCGTAGAATCTGTTCAGAATCTGTAGCGAGCGGCCCGAGGTTGACCCGAGAAGCGCAGCCGTACACGCGTACGGCGAGCATCGCAGGGGCAAGATCGGGCTGCGCAATAGGATCATGAACAGGTTCTGAGCTTTCAGGCGCACTTGGTCTATTCATGCTCAGTTATCGCCACGCCTTTCACGCCGGCAACCATGCCGATGTCCTCAAGCACGCCGTCGTGACGCAGTTGCTCGACTACCTGACGCAGAAGGACAAGCCGTTCTGGTACATCGACACGCACGCGGGTGCAGGCCTCTACGCGCTGGACCACGAATGGGCCCAGAAGAAGGCCGAGTTCGAGACCGGCATCGGTCCGTTGTGGCGTGCCGCAGCAGCAGGCGAGCCGATGCCCCCGCTGCTCGATGCCTACCTCGACCAGGTACGCGAGCTGAACCCGAAAGGCGATCTCAAACACTACCCCGGATCGCCGTGGCTGGCGTGGCAGATGCTGCGCGATGCCGATCGCCTGCGCTTGTTCGAGCTGCACAGCACCGAGATCAAGGTGCTGTCCAATAATTTCCGTGGCGCCGGCCGCCGGGTCATGCTGTACGACGGCGACGGCTTTGCTGGCATCAAGGCGATCCTGCCCCCGCCGCCGCGTCGCGCCGTGGTGCTGATCGACCCCTCGTTTGAAGACAAGCGGGACTACGCGCGCACCGTGCAGGCCCTGCAGGACAGCCTGCAGCGCTTTGCCACCGGCATGTACGCAGTCTGGTATCCGCAGGTGCAGCGGCGTGAATCGGTGCAACTGCCGGCACAGCTGAAGCGGCTGGGAGGAAGTGACTGGCTGCACGTGACGCTGACGGTCAAGCAGCCGGTTGCCGGCGGCCTGGGCCTGCACGGTAGCGGCATGTTCATCGTCAACCCGCCGTGGACGCTCAAGGCACAACTGGAAGAGGCCATGCCCACGCTGGTCCGTCTGCTTGGTCAGGACAGCGCCGCCAAGTTCACGCTCGAAGCCCAGACAAGCTGAGCCCGGTGGCGCCTGCCGCGGCCCCATGTCACTGCCATGCCACATGCCTGTGCTACCTAGTCGGGCGTATGCTTGAAGATGCGCCGCCTCCGGGCGGCGTGCCCCATTCGGTAGGACGGCAGGAGCAGGAATCATGAGCGAACGCGACGCAGCGCGACAGGCGAGGCTGCAGGAAGACCTCCTCGACACCCTGGACGAGGAGCTGGAAATGGAGATCGACGACCACCTGCTCGGCGGCGAGAGCATCAGCGAGGAGTCTCGCGAGACGCGGCGCATGTACTTCCGCGAGCTGTTCCGCCTGCAGGGCGAACTGGTCAAGCTGCAGGACTGGGTGATCGAGACCGGCCATCGGCTGGTGGTGATCTTTGAAGGGCGTGATGCCGCCGGCAAGGGCGGCGCCATCAAGCGCATCACCCAGCGGCTGAACCCGCGCGTGTGCCGCGTGGCTGCCCTGCCCGCCCCCACCAACCGCGAACGCACGCAGTGGTATTTCCAGCGCTACGTGGCGCATCTGCCCGCCGCCGGCGAGATCGTCCTGTTCGACCGCAGCTGGTACAACCGCGCCGGCGTCGAGCGCGTGATGGGCTTCTGCACCGACGAGGAATACGAAGAGTTTTTCCGCTCCGTGCCCGAGTTCGAAAAGATGCTCGTGCGCTCCGGCATCCAGATCGTCAAGTACTGGTTCTCGGTGACGGACGAAGAGCAGGAAGTGCGATTCCAGAGCCGTATCGACGATCCGCTCAAGCAGTGGAAGCTGAGCCCGATGGATCTGGAAAGCCGCCGCCGCTGGGAAGACTACACGCGCACCAAGGAGGCGATGCTGGAGCGCTCGCACATTCCGGAATCGCCGTGGTGGGTGGTGCTGGCCGATGACAAGAAGCGCGCGCGCCTGAACTGCATCGACCACCTGCTCAGCCAGGTGCCATATCACCCGGTGCCGCATCCGCCGGTGCTGCTGCCCGATCGCGTGCACCACGCGGAATACATCCGCCACCCGGTGCCCGACGAGATGATCGTCCCGAACGTCTACTGAGCTACTGAGGCACCGGTACCACCCGCGCGCTGTGCAGGGAATTCAGAACACCGCTTTGAACGCCCAGTACAGCGCGCCCGCCAGCACGATCGACGCCGGCAGCGTCAGCACCCACGCCAGCAGCAGGCTGCGCACGGTATTCCACTGCAGCCCCGAGCCATTGGCGGCCATGGTGCCCGCCACGCCCGACGACAGCACATGCGTGGTCGACACCGGCAGGCCGTACGCATCGGCTGCGCCAATGGTCGCCATCGCCACCAGTTCAGCCGAGGCACCCTGCCCATACGTCAGGTGCTGCTTGCCGATCTTCTCGCCCACCGTCACCACGATGCGCTTCCAGCCGACCATCGTGCCCAGGCCCAGCGCAATCGCCACCGCCACCTTCACCCACGTGGGGATGAACTTGGTGGCGTGGTCGAGCTGCTGCTTGTAGTTGTCGACGATGGCCTGATCGTTCTTGCCGATGGCCGGCTGGCCGTTCTTCTTGAGCAGGCGGATGGCCTCGGAGACCAGGTACATGTTGTTGCGGACGTTATCCACCTCGTTCTGCGGCACGCTGGCCATCGAGCCCGTCTGGCCGACCTGCGCGGCGATGGTCTCCGTCAGGGCCTGCACGGCGGGCAGCGTGGCGGGCATGAGCGTGCGCGACTGCACATAAGCCTGCACATCCTCACGCGGGTTGGCCGAAGGCGCCACACCGTTGGCGTACTTGCCGAGCGCGGCCGACGCCTGATGCGACACGGCCAGGAAGGTCTGCGTCTCGGCCGGCGTGACGGCGCGGTTGAGCGCGTAGACGGTGGGCACCGTACCGATCAGGATCAGCATGATCAGGCCCATGCCCTTCTGTCCGTCATTGGAGCCGTGCGCGAACGACACACCTGTGCACGTGAGGATGAGCAGTGAGCGAATCCAGAACGGTGGCGGCTGGTTGCCCTCAGGTTCGGCATAGAGCGCCGGCACGCGCACCAGTGCCTTGAGCACCAGCAGAAGCAGCGCCGCCAGCAGAAAACCGACGATGGGCGAGAACAGCAGCGACTTGCCCACCCCCAGTGCCTGGCTCCAATCCACCCCGCTGGTGCCGTTGGCGCCGCGCAAGAGCTGATTCATCAGGCCCACGCCGATGATCGAACCGATGAGCGTGTGCGAGCTGGACGACGGCAGCCCCAGATACCACGTCGCCAGGTTCCAGATGATGGCCGCGATCAGCAGCGCAAACACCATCGCAAAGCCCGAGTGGCTGCCCACCTGCAGGATCAGCTCCACCGGCAGCAGTTGCAGGATGCCAAAGGCCACCGCGCCGCTGGAGGTCAGCACCCCCGCAAAATTCCACAGGCCCGACCACACCACCGCCAGGTGCGGCGACAGCGAATGCGTATAGATGACCGTGGCCACGGCATTGGCCGTGTCATGAAAGCCGTTGACGAACTCAAAGCCCAGCGCAATCGCCAGCGCAATGCCAAGCAGGACGAACGGCAGCACCGAACTGCTGACCACGCCTTCCAGGTCGGATACCAGGTGGCTGACCACATAGGCCGCACCGGCCGCCAGGATCAGCAGAAACAGGGCAATGCCAGCATTGCGAAAGCGCGCGGGCACAGCACCGGGTTGCACGGAAAGCGGATGCGACATGGGGATCACCGAGGCGGGGGCAGGGGGAGTGCTCGATTCTAGGAGTCGCCAATGGGGCGTAGGTGACGGTTTCGTGTCGCGTTTGTTTCCGTTGATTGCCGATGTATGGACTGGCGCGGCAAGAACCTGGCGGTATGGTCTACACCGTTGGCCGGATCTCGAACCCCGGCACCAGCGCCTCGTTGGTGCCGGGAGCGACGTCCAGTCCGGTGACTTGGGCGCCGGCGGGCCCCTCCCACATCCATTCGCGCATGCGCAGCACATTGGCTTCGGGGCCGGCCAGGAAGGCTTCGACCGCGCCGCTGCGACGGTTGCGTACCCAGCCCCGCAGGCCGAGCGCCAGGGCCATGTCGGCGCAGGCCGCCCGGTAGCCCACACCCTGCACGCGGCCTTGTACGGTAACGATCACTTGCGCGATGGCGGACATGGGGCGGCTCCAGGGCAGACGGCAGACAGGTTGTTGGAAGAAAGATGACAAACCAACGTTGTCGCATCTCTGTCACATTTCTGGAATGTGACGTAGGCAGACTGACAACCGCACGGCAAGGTCCGGCGTTACGCAAGGTAAACTAGGCGGCTTGCCGCCGGGTGCCAAGCGATGCCGAACACGACGTTCTGGCGCCGCGTTCCGCCACCCACGCCACGTATCGCGCCGCAGCCCAGGCAGAGGTTGCGCAGCGCGATGTCCGTCAGCGAATTTCGTCCCGGTTATTCAAGATGCAGCAAAACGACAACGAAACCACCATCCGGGGCCCCTTTGGCGTCAACTTCGGCAACCTGTTGACGGCACCGCCCAACCGCTTTGACCTGGCGCTGCTGCCCATCATCCTGGCGGCCATCGTGCTGGTGGCCTTTGCCGCCAAGCAGATGAACGTGCCGTACACGCCCGGCGAGACGCAGCTGGACGTGAGCCTGGACGTGGCGCAACTGCCCTACTACCTGCTGCGCACCAGCATCCGCATGCTGCTGGCGCTGGGTGCGTCACTGGCGTTCTCGTTTGCGTTTGCGGCCATCGCCTCCAAGAACCGTACGGCCGAGAAGGTGATGGTGCCGGCGCTGGACATCCTGCAATCGATTCCGGTGCTGGGTTTCCTGTCGATTACGGTCACGGGCTTCATTGCGCTGTTCCCGGGCAACCTGGTGGGCGTGGAGTGCGCGGCCATCTTCGCCATCTTCACGTCGCAGGCGTGGAACATGGCGTTCTCGCTGTACCAATCGTTTCGCACCATCCCGACCGACCTGGAAGAGGCGGCCACGGTGTTCCGCCTGTCGAAGTGGCAGCGCTTCTGGCGCCTGGAAGTGCCGTTCGCCATGCCGGGCCTGCTGTGGAACATGATGATGTCGATGTCGGGCGGCTGGTTCTTCGTGGTGGCGTCGGAAGCGATCTCGGTATCGGGCCACGACATCAAGCTGCCGGGCATCGGTTCGTATATCTCGCTGGCGATCCAGCAACAGAACCTGCCGGCCATCGGCTGGGCCATCCTGGCCATGCTGATCGGCATCCTGCTTTACGACCAATTGCTGTTCCGCCCGCTGATTGCCTGGGCAGACCGCTTCCGCTTCGATGCGATGTCGTCCGAGCGCGAGCCGCAATCGTGGCTGCTGGACCTGCTGCGCCGCTCGGAATGGGTCAAGGCGCTGCTGGAGCGCACCGCCGCGCTGGCCGAGCGCACGCTGTCCTGGGGCGCCGAGCGCACGCGGCCCACTGCTGCGGGTGGTAACGGCTTCCTCCCGCGCTTTCCGTGGTGGAACCGTGTAGCTGACGTCATCATCATCCTGGCCGCGCTGGCGGCCGTTGTGCACATCCTGCAGTTCGTGCGTTCCGAAGTGGGCTGGGCGGAAGTCGGCCACGTGCTGTGGCTCGGCGTCCTGACCATGACGCGCGTGATCTTGCTGATCGCCCTGGCCGCGCTGATCTGGGTGCCGATCGGTATCCGCATCGGCCTGAACCCGAACGTGGCGCGCATTGCGCAGCCGGTGGCGCAGTTCCTGGCGGCGTTCCCGGCCAACCTGATGTTCCCGCTGGCGGTGATGCTCATCGCGCGCTTTTCGCTCAACCCCGAAATCTGGTTGAGCCCGCTGATGATTTTCGGCACGCAGTGGTACATCCTGTTCAACGTGATTGCTGGTGCCACGGGCATCCCGACCGAGCTGAAACTGGCCGCGCGCAACTTCGGCCTGCGCGGCTGGCTGATGTGGAAGCGCTTCCTGATTCCGGCCGTGTTCCCCAATCTGCTTACGGGCCTGGTGACGGCCGCGGGTGGTTCGTGGAACGCCAGCATCGTCTCCGAATACGTCACGTGGGGCGACCGCACGCTAGTGGCCACGGGCCTGGGCAGCTACATCGCCGAGATGACATCGAAGGGTGACTTCCCGCGCATTGCACTGGGTATCGTGGTGATGAGCCTGTTCGTGGTCGGCTTCAACCGACTGCTGTGGAACCGCCTCTACGAGATCGCGCAAGAGCGCACCCGCCTGTAACGACGACGACTTTTCAGCAGAGAACACATCATGGCCACCAACGGCGAATCCGTCATCGAGCTGCGCGGCGTCTCGAAAATCTTCCGCACCGCAGACCACACCGATCGCTCGGTGCTCGAGGGTTTGGATATCAACATCCGCGAGGGCGAGATCGTCGCCATGCTGGGCAAGTCCGGCTCGGGCAAATCGACCCTGCTGCGCATCATGGCGGGTCTGGTGCGTGCGGATCGCGGCCAGGTGCTGTTCCGCGGGCGCGAATACAGCGGCCCGGTGCAGGGCATTGCGATGGTGTTCCAGTCGTTTGCGCTGTTCCCGTGGCTGACGGTGCAGCAAAACGTGGAGCTGGGCCTGGAAGCGCAAGGTGTGGGCAAGGCCGAGCGCGAAGAGCGCGCTGAGCAGGCCATCGACCTGATCGGCCTGTCGGGCTTCAACAGCGCATTGCCGCGCGAGTTGTCGGGCGGCATGCGCCAGCGTGTGGGCATTGCGCGTGCGCTGGTGACCGAGCCTGACCTGCTGCTGATGGACGAAGCGTTCTCCGCACTCGACGTGCTGACCGGCGAGAACCTGCGCGACGAAATGCTCGACCTGTGGGAAGACCGCCGCACCAAGATCAAGGCCATCCTGATCGTCTCGCACAACATTGAAGAGGCGGTGATGATGGCGGACCGCATCGTCATCCTCTCCAGCGATCCGGGGCGTATCCGTGCCGAGGTGCGCGTGCCGTTCCCGCGCCCGCGCAACCGGGATTCCGCCGCTGTGCGCAACCTCATCGACGAGGTGTACGGCCTGATGACCTCGCCGGAGCGCGTGGGTGTGCACGTGGGCGCCGAGTCTGCTGCGCAGCAACTCGCCTATCGCCTGCCGGAAGCCGAGATCGGCCAGATGGAGGCGATTCTCGACTTGCTGGTCGAAGCCCCGTTCAATGGCCGCGCAGACTTGCCGCACCTGGCCGAAGAAGCCGGCGTGACCGACGACGACCTGCTCCCCGCCTGCGAAGCGCTGGCCCTGCTGCAGCTCGCCACCATCGAGCGTGGCGACATCATCGTCACCCCGTTCGGCAAGACCTACATGGAAACCGAGCCGCCCGAGCGCAAGGTGCTGTTCGGCCAGAAGCTGCTGGAGCAGGTGGCGCTGGCCTCGCACATCCGCGCGGAGCTGGAAACCAACGAAGACGGCGAGATTCGCGAAGAGCAGATCCTGCGCGAACTGGAGGCCTACCTCAAGCCCGAAGAAGCCGAGCGCGTGCTCAAGATCGGTATTGAGTGGGGCCGCTACGGCGAGGTGTACGAGTACGTGTACAACACCGGCATGCTGACCCTGCCCCGTGAAGAGCGCGAGGAACGCGAAGAGCGTGAAGCGCAGGAAGGTGGGGATGGCGCGGCTGGGGCGTAAGACGGCGCCCTTTGGTTGTTCCCCAAGAAAGAGCCGCACGATGCGGCTCTTTTCTGTTCAAGTGTTGGTATCGGTTCTCGGTAGCGTGAAGCCAGCGGTTATCACCGCGGCAGCATGACCTGCATCCTCAAACGCAAACAAGAAGGAGCAAACATGGTGGTATCCCCTGAACAACTGAGCGCGTTGTTGACCAACTGCGCCGATTTCGCGCGGACGATGCTCGAACGTGCCGGGGATTTCTATCCGTTTGGTGCCACCTTGTCGAAGGATGGCACGCTCGGATCGGTCGGTGGCTACAACGGGCAAGAGCGACCGAAACCGCTGGAGATCTACACGTTGCTCGCTCAGGCCTTCAAGGCCGATGCCCTCAACGGCAACGTGTTGGCCACGGCACTTGCGGCGAACGTCAACATCCCGCCGGAATACTCGCCAAGCGCACCCGATGGGGTGCGTGTGCATGTGGAAGCAGCAGGCTATTCTCGCTTCATCTACATCCCCTATCGCATCACCAAGCGGGGGTTCCTGAAGAAGACATTTGTCGTCGAGTTTGACGAGTGGTTTGCTGTGGAAATCCCACCGCAGTTCTTTCAAGGCAGCGGCGGCTAGTTCGTTACCGGCCAAGTCGGTCTCGACAAGGCATTGGCATCCATCGCACAAAGCCAGATAATTGCTGCGCTACGCGACTGGCGAGACAGGATGGGCCACCATCGGGAAGCGTAGCGGCTGCGCCGCCGTTCGCCTGGGCACATTGGTATTCGTTCCTACGAGCCTCACCAATCTTCGCCCGACATTCTTCATCGATCTCTCCACGCACCGCAGGCGGCCGTCATGCAGTTGCCATGAGCAAAGAGATTGAGATGGAGATGTGCGCGAACCACCGCGAGCATAGCCATGACAATCATTCTCGATGGAAAATCAGTCGCAGCGCACTTCGAAGGTGTGCTCTCAGA
This sequence comes from Ralstonia sp. 24A2, assembly GCF_051783885.1. Taxonomy (NCBI): domain Bacteria; kingdom Pseudomonadati; phylum Pseudomonadota; class Betaproteobacteria; order Burkholderiales; family Burkholderiaceae; genus Ralstonia; species Ralstonia sp. 24A2. Next base: position 497,393 of record NZ_JBPVZD010000002.1, read on the forward strand.
GCGCGTCAGCGCATTCAAAACGCGACACGGTTACGTGCCGGTGCTCGCCACCATCCTGGTCGGCGCCGACCCATCGTCGGCAACCTACGTAAAGATGAAAGGTAACGCCTGTCGACGCGTTGGCATGGCGTCCAAGGCGATCGAGCTGCCGGAATCTTCAACAACGTCCGATGTGCTTGCCGTCATCGACGCATTGAACGCAGACCCGCACGTGCAAGGCATCCTGCTGCAGCACCCGGTGCCCAAGCACGTCAACGAGCGCCTGTGCTTTGACCGTATCCACGTGACCAAGGATGTGGATGGCGTGACGAGTCACGGTTTCGGCCGGATGGCATTGGGGGAGCCCGCGTTTGGTTCGGCCACACCGGCAGGCATCATGCGCTTGCTGGCGCACTACAACATCGACGTGGCCGGCAAGCGTGCAGTTGTCATCGGCCGTAGCGCCATCCTTGGCAAGCCGATGGCGCTCATGCTGTCGAACGCGAATGCCACCGTTACGCTCTGCCATTCCAGAACCATCCATCTGCAGGACGAGGTACGTCGTGCCGACATCGTCGTTGCGGCCGTGGGCAAACCGAGGTTTGTGTGCAGCGACTGGATTGCCGACAACGCCGTCGTCATCGATGCGGGCTATCACAATGGCGGCATTGGAGACGTCGACCACAGCGGCCTGGTTGGACGCTGTGCCGCCGTGACACCCGTGCCTGGCGGCGTTGGTCCGATGACCATCTCAACGTTGATCGGGCACACGCTCACTGCGGCTGAGCAGTCCACCAGCTGAAGCACCGAGCACACCCGGAAGGCGCCTCCACATGAGAGCCCCGAAGTGCCACGCCTTGTCTGGGGTGGTCTTCGGCGCTGTGGTCAGTTTCTGCCGCACGGCAAGCCACGAAAGTCAGCCCTGGCAGGTAACGCCGTGAAGACGTCCCACGGACGGCCCTGTCAGGACACGGCGGATCATCACCCTGCATGCGCTCAAACAGAGGGCAACGTCGCTCTCGCGCTGTTCTGGATGTCGATGCCTTTTTGCGGTGTAATACCGCGCATCCGCACATGCTGGCGACGTCCGGCCGTTCCCACAGCCCACCATGCATTTCGCTCGCACCCGCAAGACATTGACTGCCTGGCTTGGCCTGGTAGCGATGGCGCTCGTGCTGTTTGCGCCGATGGTGAGCCAAGCGCTGGAGCGGCATGAACTGCGGGTGTTCGAGCAAAGCATGCCGCTGTGCGAGGCGAAGACGCCTGCCGCCGTCGTCGCTGAGCTGCCCATCGGGTCGATCTGGCACGACATGCCCTCCGGCCACCAAGTGGCATGCGGCTATTGCGATCTGCTGGCAGAGCATGTGCTGGCGCCGACCATCCTCCCCCCGATGGCGACGCCAGCCCCCGTCCATGCAATCGCATGGGCTCCGGAACCCGGTCGGTTGTCTGCGCACAAAGCGCGCCATGCCGGGCGGCCACGCGACTCCCCCACCCTCCTCTGACCACGTTGACCGGGGCACCAAGCGCACGTCGCATCGCACCCGGCCGGCGCCGTTTCAGGCAAGACATCGTGCGATGCACCCATGACCGTTTGGGGCGCGCACGCATCTATCAGAGTGAGGAATCTTCATGACAACGCCATCCAACATCGTCCGGCGCATTGCACTGCTCGTCTGCGCCACCGGCGTGTTTGCACCTGTCGCAGCACATGCCTGCGCCACCTGTGGCTGTTCGCTCAGCACCGACGCAGCGATGGGCTACTCGGCCATCCCGGGTTGGCGCATCAGCTTCGATTACACCTACCTCCCGCAGAACCAGCTGCGCAGCGGTACGCACTCGGTCACGCCGGCGCAGGCCGCAAGCATTAACGACGCGGGTGGCAATCAGGAGGTGGAGCGCCAGACCATCAACCGTTACATCAACCTCGGCATCAACTACAGCCCGAACAGCAGCTGGAGCTTTGGCGCGATCGTGCCCTATGTGGACCGCAGCCACACGACCTATGGTGCAGCCACATCTGACCAACTCACCCCAAACAACATCAGTGGCGCCACCGCCAGTGGCTTGGGCGACATCAAGCTGATTGCCAGCTACCAGGGCTTCCTGCCCACACACAACCTGGGCGTACAGTTGGGCGTCAAGCTGCCGACTGGCCGCTACGGCGGCCAGAACGTGCTGACCGGCAACACCGTCGGGCGCAACCCGGTGTTCTTCAACAGCGGCCAGAACGCGGCGGGTGGGCAAGCACTGGATACCAGCCTGCAGCCCGGCACAGGCAGCACCGACGTGATCCTGGGCGCCTACTATTACCAGCCCGTCAGCCAGGATTTCGATGCCTTCGTCAACGGCCAATTCCAGGCCGCGGTGTACCAACGGCTGAATGAGACTGGCGCGGATTTCCGTCCGGGCAACCTCGCCACCATGAGCTTTGGCGTGCGCTACGAGGCCGATCCGCACATCGTGCCGCAGCTGCAGTTCAACGTCACACGCAAGAACGCCGACAAGGGTGCGCTGGCCGATACCACCAACACCGCAGGTACGGTGGTCTACCTGTCGCCAGGGGTGACGGTGAGTGTGACGCACAACGTGCAGATCTATGCGTTCCTGCAGAAGGCGCTCTACAGCAACCTGCAGGGGTATCAACTCTTCCCGCGTTGGTCGGGCACGGTCGGAGCCAGCTATGCATTCTGATCGAGCATGGTCGCGGCGCGCGTGGCTGCAAACGGCCGGTGCAGCGGCGCTGGGCGCCGGGTTGGGGAGCCCATCTCACGATGCGCAGGCGGCAAGCCTTGAAGTCGGGCGGCCAGCGCCTGCGCTGGTGCTGCGCACGATTGACGGGCACAGCATCTCCACCGAAGACCTGCGCGGCCACGTTGTGATCCTGACCTTCTGGGCGACATGGTGCGGCCCGTGCCATCAAGAGCTGCCCTTGCTTTCCGACTACGCAGCAAAGCATGCAGACCGCGGCCTGCGCGTTCTCGGCTTCAGCCTGGATGAGCCGGCCTCATTGCCTGCGGTGCGGGAAATGGCGGCGGCCTGGAGCTTTCCCGTGGGGTTGCTCGGCAGCGCTTATGCCGGCGGTTACGGCCGCGTGTGGCGGATTCCGGTCAACTTCACGATCGACCGCAATGGCCTGCTGGCCGACAACGGCTGGGATTCGCGTGAACCCGCGTGGACGACTGAACGCCTGGATCGCATCGTCACACCATTGCTGCGTTGACGGGCCTATCAACAACACGCCAACAAAAACGGGCCGGAGACGCACTCCGGCCCGGTCAACGACGCAACGTTGGGCAACGTCAAGTACGAGGGATCGTTACTGCGGCAGGTAGTTGATGTACGACAGCGTGTCGTCGGCATTGGCTTGCGCCAGGCGGAGTGCACCGGAGCACTGGCCCCAGCCCGCACGCCTATCGCCTGAGCCAAGGCGAATCGACCGACCAGAACATCACATCCACACCCAGATAGTCCTTGGCAAAGCTCACGAACTGGTCGCGTGTGAACGGCTTGCCGGTCTTGGGGTTGATGTAGCGCAGCGTGGGCTCCTGCACTGCCATGGCCACCAGTGGCAGCTTGCCTTTGTATTGATGGAAGAACGGATAGGCGTTCTTCATCTGCGCTTTCTTCCATGGGACGATGTCCGGCCCGCCCAGGCCGATGCCCTTCTGCGCAGCAGTGGCAAACGTGCGGGACATGTACTGGTGGTCGTTGTCCCATTCGCATGGCCAGAAGTTGACGTACTGCACAACCGCGGACTGATGGAACTGCTGCCGGGCGAAGCGCATGTTCTCCAGCGTGGCGTTGAAGTAACCGTTGCAACTGAAGCGCGTCTTGTCACGCTTGCGATCGATGTCGATGGCCGTTTCCGGCAGATTGATCCCCAGGATGCGGCCATCGAACTGCTTTGCCAGCGCGGCCAGCAGCGCCTGGAAGCGCTGGCGTAACGCCGGGTTCCATTGCTGTGCCACCCACCCGCTGCCACCCGGGTTGACTTCGGAATCATCGGATTGGCGCACCAGCCCACCGCCATACGCGGGGTCGGTCAGCAGATACGAAGGGATATGGCGAGCGGTCGGCAGGAAGAAGCGATCCTGTACCTGCACGAACAGCGTCTTGTTCCGTTGCTGCAGATACGCCAGATCGCGCTCGATGCTGGAGAAGTCGTAGCGGCCCGGCGCAGGCTCCAGTGATTTCCAGCTATAGACGATTTGCACGCCCTCGATATCAGGGCGTTGGAGCAGCGGCTCGATCTTGGTCAGCTCATCAGAGCCGGTGTAGAGAAAATGGCGCAGCTCGCTGGCCGCCGCACCGGCGCAAGCCAGCAGCAGGGCCAGCGTGGTGAACAGGTGTTTTCCGCAAGCAAGGGGGCTGCGCATGATGGGCTCTCGATGAACGGGTACGAAAAAAGGGAGTCCACCCTATACCGACAAGTTCCTGCCGCACCTCTGCCTGTGACAATTTTGCCGCCCGACTGCAATCGGGCGCCGCGCGTGTGCCGCCCCGATTCTCCTACTTCCACTTCTCCCCAATCCCCACCAACCCCGCCTTCTGCAAGTCCTCCGCACTCATCACCACGCGGAACTCGCAATCGGCGTTGAACAGCAGGAACCACGGCTCGGCCAGTGCGGGAATCTGCGATGGCGCATCCAGGTTGACGATGAGCACCGCACCGCGGCCACCGGCCTGTTCCGTGAAGTAAGCGGCTTCGGGTTTGATCGCCTCCATCACGCGCGGGATCAGCTCGGCGATGGAGCCGTCGCGCACATAGGTGTTGAAGGGCTCGTGCGGGATTCGCACGTTCATGAGCATGCGCATGGTTGTCCTCCTGGGTGCGTTAGCGTGGATTCCACAGCACTGCGTGCAAACCTGAACTGCCGGCCACCTGACCGTGATCGTTGATTCCTTTTGCATCGCTGTACTGGTCGCCGGGCAATGCGCCGAGGTCTTTCATCACGCCGTCTTCAAACAGGAAACCGTGCGTGCCCGTGGCGGTGCCCGCTGTGCCGACCACCTGCTCGCGATGGTTGATCGCATAGGCGATGCTGAAGCTCCCATTCACCAGCGTGCCCAGGTCGGCGATCACGCCGTCTTTCCACATGACTGCATGATTGTTTTGATCGACAGCGTATGAGGAGCCGACCACGCGGCCATGCTTGTTGATTGCATTGGCGCTACTCTGATAGCCCGCAAGCGAACCGAGATCGTGCATCACACCATCGTCAAACAAGAACGCATGGTCATAAGTGCTGGTGTTGGATTGGCCAACCACCTGGCCGTGGTTGTTGATGCCGTATGCACCGCTGAAGTAGACGCCTCCCGGCAGCGTGCCGAGATCGGTCATCACCCCGTGATCCAGCACAAACGCGTGATACGCCCCAGTGGAGGTGTTTGAGTAACCGGCCACCTGGCCCCGATCGTTGATGGCGGTGGCGTAACTCATGCTGCCACCCGGTAGCGTGCCAAGGTCGGTCATCACCCCGTTGTCATACAGGAAGGCGTGCATGCCACCGATGTTGGTTTGCGCATTGCCGACCACCTGGCCGTGCTTGTTGATCGCGAATGCCTCGCTGTTGGTGCCGCCCAGGGTGCCGAGATCGGTCATGACACCCTTCTCATACAGAAACGCATGGGTGCCGGTTGCGGTGTCCGCATACCCAACCACCTGGCCTCGGTCGTTGATGCCGGTCGCCTGGCTGATGGCGCCGCCGGGCAGCGTGCCCAAATCGGTGATGGTGTACCCGCCTTGAGCGACGGCCGGCTGCAATACCGCAAAGGCAAGCAGCACGATGACCAGCAGCGCGCGCCAAAGAGACGTCGCCCTACTCGACAGCTTGGATGTGAACAGCATGTTGCGCCCCTTTGAGTCTTGGACTCTTGGACATGGTTGGCGCCTTGAAACGTTCCGGACCAACGCCTGATACCCGACGGCCGGAACATGCACGACAGCGGATCGCTGCAGCTCGCGCGATTGGAGACGCAGCAAGCGGGTGCCACCCCAAATGGGTGACCCCGGCATCGGTGTCGCACATTCAAAACGGGAATTGGCAAAGCCGCCGTGCGCGATGCAAAAGTCGCGCCACAGGTTGTGCATCCAAGTCTTGCGACCGGCCTGCAGCCGAGAGGCACGCGTTTCACGCCAAAACCTTTGCAGATCTGAAACACCCTGTGGACAGCCGTTGTGGATAACCGCTGTGGAGAACCTTTGTGGGTATCTCCGGAGCGGATCAGCCACTCGCATGCGGGCAGCACGCAGGGCGGGCGACCAGAGCCGCGATGCTCGAATCGACGCATGTCGGAACCATGGATGCGAAGGTGGCGGCCGTAATGTTTACGGCGCGGGGGTGCTAGGGTGTTCCTTACGGGCGCAAGGAAGTGGGTGGGAATACGGGGGCGTGTGCGCCATCGGAACGCAGGCGCGAGTGTGTTTGGGCTGTGCAGAAGGCAGTTGTCCACACGTCGCTGAACTACACTGCATTTCGTTTCCATTTGGGTACCCAACATGACCTACGAGGAAGAAACGGAGAAGGCGCCTTTCACTCCGGAGATGGAAACCGAAATACGCGAAATCGCTCTCGCTCGAGCTCCCGGCAAACTTGCACAGTTGGCTTGCGCTCAGTCCGAGGATGAAGCCTTCGTTCATCTACCTGGCGCAGCGGCTGCGGCATTCCACCTTGGCCAGCTTGCTGAGGCAAAGCGATATGCAGAGCGCGCGCTAAGTCTCGCACCTGGCTATCAAGGCAACTGGAACTACGGCAATGCTCTTCACCTGAGCCATACAGTGCTGGGTCTACTGGCGCTCGATGAACGGAACATATCGACGGCCGTTGCTGAGCTTCAAGCATCTGCTTGTACTCAGGGATCGCCTCAACTGAACAGTTTTGGACCGACCATGCAACTTGCAAAGGCGCTCTTGCGGGAAGGCCAGGTTGAGCCTGTTCTTGAGTATCTCGCCCGATGCCGCACGTTCTGGGCGATGGGCAGCACATGGCTGGATACGTGGGAACACAAAATCCGGTTGGGCCAGATTCCGAATTTCTTTCAGCACTCGTATGCTTGATGGGATGGCGCACCATGACGGAACGAACCACCATCCGAAGAGCAAGCAAAGCCGATGCCGCCGCATTGTGTGCCGCCGAAAAAGCCACCGCACTCACCCCGGGCCTGCTGGTGTCACAGCCTCACGAGCTGCGGGTTGAGGCATTCGAGCAAAAGATCGCGCTTCTTGAGCAAGATGGGCTGTACCTTGTGGCAGAGCACGAGGGCACCCCGATCGGGCACGCGTTCCTGGAGCCGATGACCCTCATCGCGCTCTCTCACGTCTTCAGTCTCACGATCGTCGTCCACCCCGGTCACCTGGGGCGCGGGGTGGGCACGTTGCTCATGACCGAACTGATAGCCTGGGCGGAAAGCCATCCTCGCATCGAAAAAGTTGAGCTTCGAGTCAGGGCGACGAATGCCCGCGCCATTGCCTTGTACAAGCGCTTTGGATTCGTGGAAGAGGGACGGTTCGAGAAGCGCATACGGCTGCCCGACGGGTCGTATATCGCTGATCTCTCCATGGCGCGGTTTGTTTGCCAATCTGGCTCGTAGCATTCTTCCCGCCCGATCACACTGCGACATCTGCGCGGCAATGGCTGTGTGATGAAGCGACCTTCCGCGAGATTGAACCAAGAGATGGAGCTCACGCTGGATTAGGGTGTCCGCTTGCTTCGATACGAAGGCGCGTCTAGTGCATCACCATGGTTTACCGAACCCTCTGTGGATAACTCCACCTTCCCCTGTGAACAACTCCAGGGACAAGCGTGTTGGTTCTCCGGGGTCAGCGTGCGCATAGCACGGGCACAACTTCCAACCGTGGTGACCGTGCCCAATGCGATTGCCCGCACTCATCCACGCAACAGCACATGCTGTCCGATGGGTTGTCCGTTCTGCAAATCATTGATGTGAAAGCGGTTTTCCCACTTATCCACAGAACTTATCCACCGTTATCTACTACTACTATCTGTATACATAAAGAAGTAAACCTATAAACCCTCTGTGGGGTACCTTGGGGTGGATGGTGCGATTGCAGTTGGCATGGCAACGTACCCAATATCCGATAGGCAAATACGTTGAGTCGAACGACTACAAGGTGGGATATGTCCGAACGCGACGCAAAGCTCCATGGTTCCTGGCGGTTGGTGTCGTTTGAGACGGAGCTTCAGGATTCAAAGGAGCGCATGCAACCGTGGGGCGCTGATCCCAATGGGTACCTGATGTTCGGCACGGATGGGCGAATGATGGTGCTGGTCACCGCAAAGGCGCGGGAGCCCGGGAATACCGACGAGAAGCTGGTGGCGCTTTTCCGTACGGTCATGGCCTATACGGGGCGGTATCGGACAGAGGCGGACAGGTTCATCACCACGATTGATTCGTCCTGGAATGAAGCCTGGAACGGCACTGAGCAGGAGCGCTTCTACATGCTCGATGGAGACACGCTCGTCGTTAGCACGGCCTGGATGCCGAATCCGTTGGTTCCCGGCAATCCAATCGGAAGAGGTGTTCTCAGTTTCAGACGCGAGTAACTTTCTCGACGAGGCGATCACGTGACAGACAGCGAAGCTTACGTAATGGAATGCATCACCAGATGGGTGTGGTCCGGTTTCTATGAACCGGCTCACGTTCGAGAGATGATGGACGACGTCCTGGAGTCCGACTGCGATGTGAGCCGGTTGGAAGCCTTCATTGCGTCGGAGTTTGAGCGCAAGGTGGCCGCAGAAGCGTCCTGGCCTTCGGAGACGGATTGCGACCGCCTCGATCGTGTTTTCTACCATCTTCACGAAGACGGGATCTGTGCTTTGGCCAACGCTGGGTACACCATGTCAGATGGCCACTCAGACGTATCAGAAGCCGTGGAAGACGCCCCGAAGGGCCACTACCACGGATACTGCTTCTATCACGGGCAGGACGTGGACAGGGCCTTGGACGGACACGGCATCATGATCGCCTTTGGCGACTTGGCCGACGACAAGGCGCGTGGTTCCGCTGTGGGCCGCCGCGTTGCAGAAGCGCTTACGCTCGCGGGGTTTGATGTGTCGTGGGATGGATCTGTCGCGACGCGAATCAACATTCCAGCGTTCGATTGGAAGAGGCGGCAGGCCTAGCGTCCAACGTGCATGTATTTGCTCAGGCGTTGGCGTTGTCTTCACCTCTGACGCCTGCTATCAGCCCTCAACCGTATCGACTTCGCTTTGAACACGGCAACCCCCTCTCTTTCATCCTTGCACCACGCATGGCGCGTACTACGCTTGGTGAGGTTTGCGTAGCGCACTGTCATACGGCCCGAGCAGAGTCAGCGTGCCGTTTCCCGATCGACACCGGCATTCCTCCCCAGAGAACAAATCATGCGAAAACTGTTTGCAGCCATTGCACTCATGCTGGCCATGACGCCCGTTGTACAGGCACAGGTGAAGCCGTATCCGCCGGGCTGTCGCCACCAGAACATCCAGACCGACGGGGCGACCCTGTTTGTGCGCGTGTGCGGCAGCGGGCCGGCGGTGGTCTTGCTGCACGGTTTTGGCGACACGGGCGACATGTGGGCGCCGCTGGCCACCGAGCTGGCACGCACTCATACCGTGGTGGTTCCGGATCTGCGTGGCATGGGGTTGTCGTCGCACCCTGATGGCGGCTACGACAAACGCACGCAGGCGGGCGACATCCGGGCTGTGCTGACGCACCTGAACATCGATCAGGCTGACGTGGTCGGCCACGACATCGGCACCATGGTTGCCTTCGCCTATGCGGCGCGCTATCCGGACAAGACGACACGACTGGTCGTGATGGATGCCCCGGTGCCGGGCGTCCCGCCGTGGGAACAGATCGTCCGCTCGCCTGCCCTCTGGCACTTCTCGTTTGGCGGCCCCGATGCGGAGCGTCTGGTGAAGGGCCGCGAGCGGATCTACCTGGATCGGTTCTGGAATGAATTTGCCGGAGACCGCACAAAGATCGACGAGGCAACGCGGGTGCACTATGCGCGCCTCTATGCGAAGCCGGGCGCCATGCACTCTGCGTTCGCGCAGTTCCTGTCGATTCCGCAAGACGCTGAAGACAATCAGAAATCGCTTGCGACCAAGCTGACCATGCCGGTGCTGGCCATCGGCGGTGAAAAGTCCTTCGGCCAGAACGAGGCAATCGTCATGCGCAATGCCGCCACCAACGTGCAAGAGCTGGTCGTTCCCAATGCCGGGCATTGGTTGATGGAGGAGCAGCCGCAAGCTACCGTGAGCGCGATCGTCAAGTTCCTCGCGTAATAGCGTCTGATCTTCACGCGCCCGGCAAACCAATCGCCACTCCGTTCATGAAGACACGCCAACGCTATGCCGCCGCGTGCTGGCTGCTCGCCTGCAGCGTCGCTACGGCATCGCCCGATGAAGACCTGCTGGGCCAGAAGCAAGGTTATCCGTTGGCGCCAAGCGCGGCGCGCATCCACGAAGCTCCTTACATCGTGGGTTCCTTTAGCGGCATGGATCGGCTCTCACCGTCCTGCGAACTCGCGCCGGCCGACAAACCGGTGCCGCTCAAGATCGCGGAAAAGGAAGCCGACTTCCGGTATCGCTTTCGTGGCGGTGACTACACGCTTGCGGACTACATGCAGCATCAGCGCGCGACCGCCGTTCTGATCGTTCAGGACGGCACCATCCTGGCGGAACACTACGGCTACGACCGCACGCAAGACATGCGCATGCTGTCCAACTCGATGGCCAAGACGCTGGCTGCGCTCGCGATCGGCAAGGCACTGGAGGACGGAAGCCTGCACTCGCTGGAGGATCGCGCCGACCAATACGTGCCTGGGCTTGCCGGCACCCTGTACGGTGCAACGCGCATTGTCGATTTGCTGCGCATGGCCTCCGGCGCAAAGTATGTGGAGGACTACACCCCCACTGACGATCGGGCGCGATTCCTCAAGACGGCAGCCAAGCAAGGGGTGCTTGCGGCAGCCGCACAAGTGAGCGAGCGTGCCGATCCGCCGGGTACGCGTTTCAACTACGCGGGAGCGCAAACCGAAGTATTGGGACTGGTGCTCCAGGCAGCCACGCAACGCAGCCTGTGCGACTTCGTGGATGAAAACCTATGGAAGCCGATGGGCGCGCAATCCAAGGCGACCTATCTCGTGCGCCAATCCGATGGATCAGCATTTGCGCAAGGCGGCTTCAACGCAACGGCGCGCGACTACGCTCGCCTCGGGGCCATGCTTGCCAACGATGGCGTGGTGCAGGGTCAACAAGTGGTGCCGCGCGACTTCCTGTTGAACATGACGGACGCATCGCGCCAGCCGGAGCCGTTTCGCCCCGGACAGATGGTCTATCACGGTAGCCGCTATTACGGCTATGGCTTTCAGGTTTGGCTCCTCCCGGGGGAGGCACGGCGGGTCGTGCTGCTGGGCATCCATGGACAGGCAATCTACGTGGATCCGCAATCCAAGCTGACCATGGTCCACCTTGCCGTGGGGCAGGACGCATCGGGCGATGCGAGCGGTGCCCACCTGGGCGCAGAGCGGGAGGCGTTGTGGCGCGGTGTTGTGGAGAGGTTTGCTCGCTGAAGCGAATCTGCTGCCTTACCAGCGCGAGGTGTGGTCTTCGGTCACGCCGGGCAGCCCCTGCACTGCATGCCGGATGCCCGTGTCCGGATCCACGATCTCGCCATCAAAATGGCCGATCGGCTGGATATAACGGCTGGCGGCAATGAGCAGGTTCTTGTTTTCGCTGCGCGCGCCTTCCGGCGTGAATGTCAGGTCGACCTGCCGATTGGTACTGCGGATGTGCCACGGTTGCAGTGGCTGCTTCGCATCGAAATCAAACTCGACCGCGCCGACGCGGATCAGCTTGCCATGCAGCCACACGGCGTTTTCGGCATCCGCCATATAGCCTTGCTGCAGGTTGAAGCCCATGTCATGACTGTGCGCGCTGGCCCAGCGCCAATGCGTTTCCCGCGCTAGCAGGCCGTTCGAGTAGTCCAGCGATGCCACAGCACTATCCAGCCGATAGCGTTTGTCCGGGCAATCGGCGGTGCCACTGACTTTCAGCCCGCCGCTCTTGTGTGTCGAGTGCGCGAGCCAGTTGGCGGGGGCAATGGATGCCAGCACAGGCGGCATGCGCGTCAGTTGGATGTCTGCGGCCAGCCGCAGCTTGGGTGACTGAATGGTCAGGGTCAGACTATCGCGTTTGCGCTGGAAGGCCATGCGGCAACTTCCGGTCGTGAAAGACGCATGACCAAAGGCGCGGTCTTCCATCTTTGCGGACACACCCGGCAATCCATTTGCACTTGTCGCACCGACAACTTCCCGGCGTTGCCGGTCGAACAGGTAGGCGAACGCGGTGCCTGTCCAACCCACATCAACAATCGCTGCGCCGATGAAGTAATCCGGATGTGCAATGGCCGCATATTGCCAACGCTTGTGATGCAGCTTGCGGGTCAGTCGCTGGTAGAGCGTTGTCTTCAACGGCTGCCAGTCCAGCTGTTCCACGATCCCTTCATACATGCCAAACGCAGGCAGGCCGTGTTCAAGCACCAGTTGGCTGGGCGCTGCAGGGAGGCGCGATGTAGTCATGGTGTGTCGCGTAGGTCGTGGGCGGAGTGCGGTGACTCTACACGCCACCTGACGCGACATGTGGCGTTTGAAGTGGCTGTACGGACGGGCGTTGCAGCAATGCCGGAGGGTGTGCCCTGATGTTGCCCCGCGCCTTTGCTATCTGCCGCAGGAGATTCGAGCCGTCGCTCCCGCTATAGTGCGGTTTCCAGACATTGGTCGGTGTCTTTGCGTTGAACAGCAGCTGTCCCCCAACGAGTACGGCTGAACTCGATCCAAGAACAGGCATTCACGTGCTTAGAACATTTAACAGTGCAACGTGATACTTGAGCCAGCTAACAGCCGCCCTGCTTTCTCGTGCGAGCAAAAATTATCAGCGGTGTTCCGTGAGCGTTCCAGGTTCACCGTGATCGCCTACGTAAGTGAAGAGGCGGTGCGCAACCGCCCGGAGGGCGAACGATGATAAGCCGATACGTTGCACACTTCTTGTACTGCTTGGCGTTCTGCGTAGGCTGCGGCTGGTGCCTAGCCACGCAAGCGGCGGCGACAGTGCTCCTGCAACCGAGCGAACAGGGCCGAGCGCTGCAACCCTTCGTCGAACGGTGGGAAGACCCGAGCCATACCGCCACGTTGACCGAGGCGATGGCGCGAGGGCAGTTTGTCCCGGTCACGGCGACGCAGCTCACCCCGGGCTATTCGCGCTCTGCCTTCTGGCTGAGAACCCGGCTGATCAACACCGATCCTTATCCACGCACGGTCTGGCTCGAGGTGGGCTGGGCGCGTCTGCAGGAAGTCGCCTTCTACCAGTTCGAGCAAGGGCGCTGGCAGGTGGCGCAGGCCGGCACCTCACAACCGTTTGCCAAGCGCCCGATCGACGCGGTGCAGCCTGTATTTGCAATCACGTTAGGGCCGGGCGAAACACGCGAACTGTACTGGCGCGTGGCAAGCAGCACCGCCCTCTCGATGGAGCCACGGCTGTGGTCGCCTGAAGCATTCCGTCACGCCGAGTCCGCTAAGAGGTGGGAGGACGGACTGGTGGCAGGAGGCATGCTGATGATTGGCCTCTACAGCCTGATACTGTTCCTGGCACTACGCGAGCGCGGCTACGTTTTCTACGGACTGACCACCCTGTGCTTTGTGCTGAGCGATTTCAGCGTCAAGGGCTGGGCGTTCCGCTTCCTGTGGCCACAGGCCACCGGCTGGGCCACGCAGGCGATCCAGTTCAGTATCAATCTTTGTATCCTGTTCCACCTGCTGTTCTACCGTGATCTGTTACGGATGAACATCCACATGCCACGCTGGAACAAGCTCTTCATCGCGATGTGTGGCGGGCTGGTGGTGTCGACCATACTGGCGCTGGGCGCCGACTACACGCTTGGTGCCATGCTCGGCACCTCGATCGCCGTGCTGACGACCGTGATCGTGCCTTTGCTCTGCCTGTGGATGCTGTTGCGCGGCGCGGCAGTTGCGTGGGCGTACCTGCTCGCTTCGGTCGTCTTCCTGCTAGGCAATGTACCCCGTACCTATCAAGCGCTTGGCTGGCACGGGCTGAATGGGCTCGCGGATTATGTACCGTGGGCAACCATTGCCTACCCGGTGCTGCTGCTGGCGGCGTTCACCCAGCAGGTACGCCGGGTGCATCTGCAGAAAGAACAGGCGCTGGCCGAGTTGCTGAGCATGCGCGAGCACGAACGCGATGCGCTGGAGCACAAAGTGGCAGAGCGTACCAGCGAGTTGGCGGAAGCACGCGACGCTGCACTAGCCGCAAACCAAGCCAAGAGCCGGCTACTCGCTCACATCGGTCACGACCTGCGTGCACCACTGGCGACGATCATCGGGTACGCGCAGCTGATGCAGCAGACCGGTGTCGACCTGCAAATGAGCCGCCGGGCCATTGAGCAGAACGCGCGCCACCAACTCGAACTGATTGATGAACTGCTGGATTTCGCCGGGGCGGAGAAGGAGGAAGTGCAGCTGCGCCCGGCCCCTGCCTATTGGCATGCCTTTGTCGAAAGCATTGCGCAGGACGCCCGCCAACTGGCCAGTGTCAACGGCAACCGCTTCGAGCTCGATAGCGATGAGAGCGTACCGCCGGTGCTGCTCACCGACTTCAAGCGGTTGCGCCAGATCCTGACCAATCTACTGTCGAATGCCGCCAAGTTCACGGATCACGGCACGGTGCGGCTGTCCGTGCGCCGATTGGCGAGGCAAGAGGACGATGTGACGCTGCGCTTCGAGGTGCACGACAGTGGGATCGGCATTCCCGCTGTGGCGATGGCGCGCCTGTTCCAACCGTTCGAACGGGCCGAAAACGCAGCTGGGCGGGAGGGTACCGGCCTTGGCCTGTCCATCGCCCAGTTGCTGGTACGCAAGCTGGGCGGCGAACTGACCGTCACCAGCAGGATCGGTGCCGGTAGCTCCTTTGCCTTCATCCTGCACCTGGAGCTGAGCAGCGAGGCCATGTTGCTGGCTACCAATGCAATGCGCTCGGCCTGGGTGCCTCATGCCACGCGCAGCCTGACTGTACTGGTGGCCGATGACACAGTGTCCAGCCGCGAACTCACCGCCCACTGGCTGCAACAGGCCGGCCATTGCGTGCTTCAGGCCGCCGATGGCGACGAGGCG
This sequence comes from Ralstonia sp. 24A2, assembly GCF_051783885.1. Taxonomy (NCBI): domain Bacteria; kingdom Pseudomonadati; phylum Pseudomonadota; class Betaproteobacteria; order Burkholderiales; family Burkholderiaceae; genus Ralstonia; species Ralstonia sp. 24A2. Next base: position 512,565 of record NZ_JBPVZD010000002.1, read on the forward strand.
CTGCAATTGGTGCAACGGCACGCTGTCGACGCCGTGATCTCCGACCAGGTAATGGCAAAAACGGGGGGGTGGGCGCTACTGGCTGCGCTGCGCAAGCAGCCGGAGCCACCGCCCGTGCTGCTGTATTCCGCCCAACCGGCCCGATGCCCAGAAGGCTATCCGGCCGGGCTTGCCTTTGACGCCGAATTGCTCAAGCCGGCCGATGCGGCGCAGTTGCTGGCTGCGCTGGAGCACTTGCAGCCCGAGGCACCAGCCAGCGCAATTGACCTGGAGGCGCACGCAACGCTGCGTGAGTTGATTGGGCAGGGGCGCCTTAGCGATATTGAAGCCTGGGCTGAGGCACGGCTGCATGGCCGCCCCGAACAGGTCGACTTCGCCCGCCAGATTCTGCAAGCTGCCAAAGTCGTGGACTTCGCCCGGCTGGCTCAGCTGACGCGGCTGAAGCAGGCCGCGATCTGACACGCCCTGCAGCGGCCCCCTTCTTACCGCACATGTCCTCATGCGCCGCGGCCGAAGAACACGTCGCGAACGTACGGCAGTCCGCCAGCCGGTGGCGGCAACCTCAAGAGCACCGGTCCGCTCGGGACCAAGTCGATGCGTAGCTTGAGGACGAGTAGGTTGAAGCCTATCAGCGACGGAGCCACTCTGATGTCTGCCGCTGAACATCAACTGATGTGATGGGCTGCGACGGGTCGGTTTGGGCCGGCCGCGAGCCATCGAGGCGCCGTCGGCTGGAACCGGCCATAAGCCGCCGTTGACTTGGCACGTAGTCAAACGAGCCTTGTGACGCCCGCTTGATTGAGAGGCTAACCATCGACCGAACGAATGAAACGCGCCGGATTTCCTCCGACAAGGCTATTCGGGGGAACGTCCTTGGTGACGACCGATCCCGCAGCAACAACCGAGTTCTCGCCCACCGTCACGCCACCGATAATTGTTGCGCCAGCGGCAATCCAGACGTTTCGCTCAATCACGATGCGCTTTCCGATGGTGACGGATCGGCGCTGCGAAGGATCCAAGGGATGCGCCGTCGTAATGATGCTTACGTTCGGCCCGATCATCACATCGTCTGCGATATGGAGGCCGCCTAGGTCGTAGAAGGTGCAGTTCTGATTGATGAAGACATTTCGCCCTACGCGAATTTCGTCTCCGCCGGCGGTATAGAAGGGAGGGATCAGCACAAAGCTCTTGTCTACGGGCTGACCGATGAGTTCGCTGAATACGGCACGAACTTCATCAGCATCGTTGAACGATAGCCGGTTAAGCGCGGCGGTGATCGCCCCCGCTCTTCTCACATTTGCCACCATCGTCGCTGATTCGGGCGTCTGCCCCCGCACTATCTTGGCGCGATCGTCATTCGTCATTTGGTGTTTCCGTATCTATGCTGGCGACAGTTCCGGAATGATTCCTCAGTGTCCGCTGTGGGGCGGAAGCGGTTGTTACCCCTTTTGCGCCGCGAGCGACGGCTCTCGGCCAGTCTGCAACGTTCGAGGTATCGGTCCCGCCCTATCCCGCACGACGCATTACGCACCAACAACCTTGTTCTTCCCCGTCCGCTTGGCCTGATACATACCGCGATCAGCCCGCTGGATCGCGTCCATGGGCGCTTCATCCTTGGCGAGTTCCGCCACGCCTGCGGAGAACGTAATAAAGAGCCGCGTACTGCCAGCCACAAAGAAGCGCTGGGTCAGCGCACGCTGCAGCCGCACGATGGCTTGCACGCCGTCTTCCAGGCACGTGTCGGGCATCAGGATGACGAACTCCTCGCCGCCAAAGCGCGCGAGCGTGTCTTGAGGGCGCATCGCTTCGCGCGCGACCTGGGCCAGATGTGACAGGGCATCGTCGCCAAAGCCATGGCCATGCGCATCGTTGATCGACTTGAAGTTGTCGATGTCGATGAAGGCGATGGAAAGCGCAGATTTCAGATGCGCGGCGCGGGCAACTTCGCGTGCCAGCGCTTCTTCCAGGCCCTTGCGGTTGAGCGCGCCGGTCAGCAGGTCATGACGTGCCGATGCCGACGCCAGGTCGAGCGCCTGATGCAGCCGCGCCACTTCCGCTGCCGCGTCTTCGGCCCGCTTCCGCATCGCCGACAGCTCTTCGTGATGACGCGCCGAAACCAAGGACATCCAGCGCGTGGCTGCCAGCGCGTCTTGGATCACGGGCGCAATATCGGCGATGGTCCTGGCCGATTCGATCTTCTTGACGCACGCCTCCATCTGGCGGTGGTGCTCGCCGGAGCTTTCCGCGGCCGAAGACAGCCGCTCCATGAACGACGCCAGCAGCCACTTCATCTCCTCCTGCGCTTCGAGCGACTTCGCCTTCAACGCGCCCTGCTTCTGGATCACCTCTTTGAGGCGCCGCCGCACGTCTTCAAGCCGGCGCAGGCTGACAGGGGGTTCGCTGGCTTTCATCAGGGCGTCGATTTGCCCGCGCAGCCAGCGGTCATCCAAGGACAGCTCGCCGATGTTCTCAAAGACGAGCTGCAGCAGATTCAGCAACGACTTGCGGATCTCGCTCTGATCTGCCGCCGCCAGGGACAGCCGGTGGTTGAACGTCGCCAGCTTGGTGTTCAGGCTGCCAAGGGTCTCTGATTCTGAGCGGCAAGCCTTGATCAGCACGCGGGCTGTGGGGCCGATCGTGGCGTTGTCATCGCCCAGCGCAGGCAAACAGTATTCAACCGTGCGTGCGAGCTGTTCGCACAACTCCCGCACCAGGACCATCCGCTCCGCATCCAGGGTGTGGCCGTTGGGCTTGTTGCCGGAGATTTCGTAGTAGATCGAGGCAAAGTTGTCCGGCGTGGGGGCCAACCTGCGCGAGGCCAGCAGCTTGAGGGCGTGCCGAGCGGTCTCCGAGGGGGTTTTTTCTGTCATACCTAAGCTGCAGGTTTGCGGGGCGGGATTCGAGGGCGATTGTCCATGGTTACACGCGCCTAGGACAGTCGATCAAAAGTTGGTGTGGGTGTTTTGCTGCATAGGCGCGCGTAGTTGTACTGGATGGCAGGATGAGTACCGCGCCGCAGGGTATTTACTGGCTGCTATTGCCTGAACGATATTCTCCTGCCGGAATGACTGCCACCTATCCGTCGAGACGCCATATGACATTGAAGTTCGCGGGTTTTGCCTTGCTATTGAGCGCCTCGTCATTGGCGCAGGCTCAAGGGGCTTCCTATCCCAAAGAGGTCAAAGCCTTCATTGCCGAACGGGACACGTGTGAGCACTTTCGCGGGGAGCCCTCCGAAGGCAACAGCCCGGAACAGATTGAACGGCGGCAGTTCATTGCTGACAGCCTGGACATCTACTGCGCGGGGACAGACAAGCGCCTTGCAGCGCTCAAGAGGCGATATCAGAACAATCGGTCTGTCATGAAACAACTCAATCGATACGAAGCGCGCATTGAGTAACGATAGATTCGCGATTCATCGCACGTAGCGACGAGACGGCGCTCACGATCTACGACGGGATCGATGCGCCAGAGCAAGCCGAGGCGCGCGTTTTTCGTGCTTCATGAACGCGCAGCCCCATGAAAAATAGACGCCATCACCTAAACTGAATCTCAGTCGCCTCTGTACGGAGGCGGCCGTCGCCCTGGGCAAAATTCAATGCGCAGCGGTGGGCAGATACCTTCAGATGCGCGGCGGATTGCTCAGGGAATTCGTGAGACGCCTGCAACGTTTGCCTCGATGGTTTTCGCGTTGCAGCCTTGCAGACGCTCTGAGCTTTCCTCAGCCGCCCACGCGGCCGGGGTGCTCCGCAAGAAGAAGGAGGTGCCCAATGCAAGCCTCGCGTCAGCTGTCTGCCGCCGAATCACCCAGGCGGGGGACCCACCCGCCGATCGTCTCTCCTCCAACGCAGTCCATGCCTCGGCATCTACGCGGCATCCTATGTGGTATCGGCCTCGCTGTGTTGTCGTTGGGGGCATCCATTGCAGGCGGACAGCCCATCCTTCCACCCACCTCCACGGTGGCGTCAACCGTGCCGAGCAACAAGGACGTCAATCCGTACGGCATTGCTTTCGTGCCGGCCGGCGTACCGGCGGGGAATATGCTGCAGCCGGGGGACGTTGTGGTGTCCAACTTCAACGCCGCCTCCAACAAGCAAGGCACCGGAACAACCATCGTGAAGCTGGTGACCGACGGCAAGCCAGTGCTCTTCTTCCAAGGGGCGAACCTGGGGCTGACCACCGCGCTGGCTGTGTTGAAGAGTGGCTATGTGCTGGTCGGCAACCTTCCGACGACGAATGGCACCGCCATTTCCTCGACCGGCTCGCTCTTGGTGATCACCCCGCAAGGCAAGCTTCTCAGCGAGCTGAAAGATCCCACCCTGCTGGATGGCCCGTGGTTCATGACCGTCCTCATCGATAACGGCCCGCAGGTCACGGTGTTTGTGTCGAACGTGTTGAACGGCACGGTGGCCAGGATCGATCTCAACATTGGCGCGGGCGGCGCGACGCTCCTGCCAAGCTCGCACATCATCGCGTCTGGCTATGCGCACCGTCCTGATTCCGCAGCACTCGTTGTCGGCCCAACAGGGCTGGCCTATGACGCCGCCCATGATGTGCTGTATGTCGCCTCGACGAATGACAACAAGGTGTTCGCCATCGCGAGCGCTTCAACGCTCGCGCATAGCAACGGAACGGGAACGATCGTCTTTCAAGACACGAACTACCTCGCCGGGCCATTGGCATTGGCCCTTGCGCCGAATGGCGATCTGGTGACAGCGAATGGCGATGCGATTGCCTCTGGTCAGAATCAACCGAGCGAGATCATCGAGTTCACCCCGCAGGGACAGTTCGTTGCGCAGATGCAGGTGGATCCGTCCCCTGGCTCTGCGTTCGGCCTCGCGTTTGGACAGAGCAGTAGTGGTCAATCGCAATTTGCGGTGGTGAACGACAGCACGAATACGGCAATCGTCTGGACGTTGCGCTGAGCGGCGCTGTTGAAATTGACGCTGGGGGAGGAGCACGTTGTCGGTGCCCCTCCTTCCTGTTTGCGGCGCAACGTTCAGGAACCTCAAGCTTTTGGCCCGCCGCTACGCGGGCATCTTGGGCGGCCAGTTGTGTGTTTCCGCCTGACAGTGCTTGCACCAAGCATAGAGCGCGTCATACATCACCAGACCGTGCTCCAGCATTTCGTGGTCGTTGGCAAACACCTGCGACAAGCCCAGTGAGATCGCGTACAGCCCGCTCGATTCCGGCGTCAGGTCCAGCCGCGACGTATCGGCGCCGCGCACGATGCGGGCCAGGTGCTGCAAGGCGGCGTCCTCACCCAGGTGGTACTGATCGAGGAAGGCATCGAAGCTGCACAGCTCACCCACGTGGGTGAGTTCCACGCCGGGAATGTCGTACGGAATGGCGCCCGTCTCGTTGGCGATGCGCAGTACATCGCCCGGCGGCACGTAGAGAAAATCCGGTGTCTCGTCGATGAAGCGGGCGATCAGCCAGGGGCAGGCGATCCGGTCGATCTTGGGGCGCTCGCGCGTGATCCATTGCATGGCGGCCTCCTTGTCAGTGATGCAGCAGCGGGTACACCGCCAGGCCGATCAGGGCAGCGCTTGCCACAATGACCGGCTCCGACAGCTTCTTGAACTTCACCAGCAGCACGACGGTTGCCAGCGCCAGCAGCACCGTCGGCACGTCGACGATCGAGCGTTTGGCCAGCACGATCACCGCGCCGGTAATGGCGCCCACCGCCGCCGCCGTTACGCCATCCACAAAGGCCAGGATGGCGGGCAGCTTGCCGTACTTCTTGAAGTACGGTGCCGGCAGGATCGTGAACAGGTAGCACGGCAGGAACGTCCCGAGCGCTGCCACGCACGCACCGGGCAAACCTGCGATCAGGTAGCCGATAAAGCCGACCGTGATGACGACCGGGCCCGGCGTGATCATCGCCACGGCCACGGCATCGACGAACTGCTTTTCATTGAGCCAGTGGTGCTCGGTGACCACCCCGCCGTACAGGAACGGCACGATGGCCAGCCCCGAGCCGAACACGAAGGCCCCCGCCTTGGCAAAGAACACGCCGATCTGCGACAGCAACGGCCAGTCGATCGTGCTGAAGAGGCCGCTCGCCACAGGAATGGGCGTGGCTGCCAGCGCGTTCATCCTGCCCTGGCGCACCCACTTGGGCGGTGCGCGCCAGAACCAGACGAGCACGCCGCCCGCCAGGAACAGCCACGCCACCTCCGATTCGGTAGCGACCGTGACGCCCGCCAGCACCAGGTAGACGAACCACAGCAGCTTGTCTTTGCCGACGCTCTTGGTGGTGAGCTTGTAGGCACTGATGGCGATGATGCCGATGACCGCCGCGCCCACGCCGTAGAACACCGACTGCATCCACGTCAGCCCGCCAAAGCGCACGTAAGCCCAGCCCAGCGCCACCACCATCAGGAACGACGGCAGCACGAATGCGATGCCGACCAGCGTGGCCCCCAGAATGCGGTAATGCACATAGCCGAGATAAATGGCCAGTTGCGCAGCCAGCGGCCCAGGGGCGAGCTGGGCCAGCGCGAGGCCCTCCTTGTAGTCGCCCTCGGTAATCCACTGGCGTGTTTCCACCAGATCGCGGCGCATGTAGCCGGCCAGCGCCACCGGACCGCCAAAGCCGAAGGTGCCCAGGCGCGCGAAGTACAGCAGCAGTTGCCACAACGTGTATGTCGGGCGTTCGTGCCCTGCTTGCGGTGGCGAGGTGGTTTGCGGGGTTGCGCTCATCTTGGGGGCCCGATGGTGTGAACTAGGGTTTCCGGCTGCCGGAGAAATGGGTGTACAGCGAGTCCAGCACGCTGCCGATCTCGGCCAGCAGCACGTCGTCATTGGCCAGCCGCTTGCGCGCGCCCGCCAGGATGGCTTCAAAGCCGCCGGCTTCCGGCACGGTCGATCCGCCCACGTCCAGCGCGTGCACCACGGCGCCGAGCCGGACCAACCCGTGGTTGTCGTCCAGCCCGAAGCTGGCCATCAGCACCTCGAACGACACCCGGTTGCCCACGTGCGTGAAGGTGGCGCCGTCAAAGTCGAACCCCAGGGCATCCGCCGGGCAATCGGCGGGGCTTTCCAGCCAGAGGAAGCGGGCGTGCGGGTCGATAAAGCGCTGGATCAGCCACGCGCAGGCGACCCGGTCGACCCACAGGTGGCGGCGTGTTGTCCACAGGCGCCCCTGGTAGTGGGTGGGGTCGCGGCGCGCGATGTTGCCGGCGGCCGCTTGGGGTTCGCCCGGCGACTGAACGGATTCGACGGCGGCAGCAAAGTCCCGCCATTGCGCATCGGCGCGGATGGACGTCTCGCCGGGGAAGAAATCGATCTTGCGGATGGCCTCATAGGCGCGATCGTGGCGGCGCTGCAGCCGATTGAGTTCGGCCGCCCCCAGGCTGGGGAACGTCTTGCGGGCCTCCGCCAGTTCGGCCAGCCAGTCGGTGTAATCGGCCGTGCGATCGAACAAGGCACGGTAGGCACTGTCTTCTGCGGCGTCTTGGGCCTGCACGCGCAGCAGCCACGCCTGACCGTCTTCCTGCAGGGCCTCGTCGGCAAGGCTGCGCAGTTGCGCTGCCTGCTCGGCGTGCGCGGGCAAGAGGTAGGCTCCGTCGCGCAACGCGGCGCAGCCAATGGCCTTCAGCGCCCGCCAGATGCGCATGCGCGCCGTGGCGCTGGCGGTGGGCAGGCTGATGATCAGCAGGAGCCAGGAGTTGGAGTTGGGGGCGGTGGAATTGGCAGTCATGACAGCAGCATAGGTAGCCGTATGGACTGCTGCAATGGTGTAGAGGTCGCTACATTTTTGGGGGGCACAACCGGCCAAGCCGTTATCCTTCGTCTGCCCCGCAGATGACGAGCGTCGGTGCAGATGGCGAGCGTCGGCACCGGGAGCGATTCGGCCGCACTTCAGAAAAACCTGGCCCCAGTCGATAGTGCATGGGAGGCCCGGTCGGAAGGCTCAGGTTCGCACGTCTTGTTGTCGCGTGACTTCCATGAATCCATGGCACGGCGATCGGTTATCAGCCGCCGTTTGCGGGAAGCCGTTGTTCGAAGATGCGGTCTGGATGAAAAAGTGGCGGCTTGTTCGCAGGCAGGCAACCCAGTCATCCCCAGAAAAACGCAGTCACCACAGATCAATAAAACAATGCGTCTCATAAGTCTTGTCGCGGCTCTTGTGTTCTGCGTCGCCCAGCCGGCCATGGCCCAGGCGGATCAACCCTCTGCTTACGTCAAAGCGGGAATCCCCTCCCCGTCACGCACGTGGATGGGGGATGACTACGCGCAAGCGGTGAGCGTGCTCAAGGCCCACGCCGTCCCGCTACCCCGGTTTTCCGACCCGGCGGGTGCAGCTCTCCTGAACCGCATGACGGCAACGGAACACCTCGACCGCTGTCGAGACCAAGACAGCTCCGCGGATGCGCGGTACGGGACCTGCTTTGTGATCCTGGCAAACGTTGCGGACTTGGTTGATCTGTACGGCGCCGCGCCGGAGGCCCGCGACGCGAAATCCGCACCTGAATTGATAGCGCTGGCCGGGTACATCCTCCGTATTGGAGGGGTGCTTGCGACGTTGCAGAAAGACGTTCTGCTCACTCACCAGAACGACGGAAACCTTACGAAGCAACAGGCCGCTGGAGACACCAAAACCCTTCGGGCGTTCTTCGATTACGCGCAGATGCTCGACATGAAGGACGGGCTTTCCACGGCTGACAGATCGGTGTTGCTTCGGGCCATGTCTGACACGTTGTCTGCGTATAAGCGCTTGTTCTCTGCCAATGACAAGCAGGAACTGGTGCACAAATTTGCGACCGCGCGCGCGAGGTTTGATAGCGCAGAAGACCTCGCCCGCATTGACGCGATGATCCTGGAGTTGGGTGGAGAGCGCGGGCAACGAACGTTGCCGGCAACGGCTCAGGCAGATCGGCCGCTTTCCTCCGTCACGGCAGGCATGCCCTCTCCATCACACGTTTGGAATGGGGAGGACTACGCCGAAGCGGTGAGCGTTCTCAAATCCCGCGCGGCCCCATTGCCTCGCTTTTCTGATGGCGACGGCACGGCAATCCTGAACCGCATGACGGCCACGGAAAACCTTGCCGTCTGCCACGACCAAAGCAGGGCCGGGGCGGAACGGTACCGCAGCTGTTACGTCATCCTGACAAGCGTCGCTAACGTGCTCCAGTTGTATGTTGCTGCCTTGCCGAGCGACCGTGCGGTGCAATCTGCGCCGGAGCTGGCGGCGCTTGCCGCATACGTGCTCCGCGTCAGAGGGGAGCTTGCAGCGTTGCTGAACGGCGTGCACCCAAGCGACGAAAATCTTGCTGCGCAAAAGGCAGCCGCAGACGCCAAAACCGTGCGGGCGTTCTTCGACTACATAAAGATGCTCGACTCAAAGGACGGGTTCTCAGCGGCTGACAGAACCGTGATGCTCAAGGCCGCGTCTGACACGCTGCCAGCGTACAAAAGCATGTTTTCCGCCTATGACAGGCAGGAACTGGTGCGCAAGCTCACAACCGCCCGTGCGAAGTTTGGTGGTGCAGAAGACCGCGCCCGTATCGATGCGATGCTCGTCGAGCTGGGAGGAGACCGAGTTGTGGGAGGCGAGCCATGGAAATTGCGGGGCCAACCCGAGCCCCATGTGGATGTGCAATCGCTCCGTGGTGACGCCACGAACGATCTGTGGTGGACCAAGTACGCACGGCCGCCGATCAATGCCCGCTAGCGTTGGGTCGCCGCTGAGTTTGCGCGGCTTTTGCAGGCAATGCCCCTTAGCAGCAGTCACCCACAATTCGAGAGAACCATGCGCATCGCACCATTGATTGCCGCCCTCGCGCTCTGCCTCGCCCAGCCGGCAATGGGCCAGGCGGGCCAACCCTCTGCCTACGTCAAGGCCGGCATGCCGGCCCCGTCACGCGTGTGGACCGGGGAAGACTACGCCCAGGCGTTGAGCGTGCTGCAATCGAAAGTGATCGCCTTGCCTCGCTACGCTGACCACGATGGCGCCGCCATCCTGAGCCGCATGACGGCCACGGAAAACCTCCACGTCTGTTACGACAATGGCGTTGCAGCGGGCGATCGGTACGATGGGTGCTTGGCGATCTCGGCAAACGTCAGTCGCATCATTCTGCTGTACTACGCCACGTTCCCCGCCCATGCCGTAGAGCAGGAGCAGCCAGAAACCGCCGCGCTCGTCGCCTTTGGGCTCTTCGCCAAAACGTCCTTTTTGAACGTGCAGAAAGAGCTTCTGTTTGCGCTGCCAAGAGACAACAGCTACGCCACGCGCGTGGAGGCGGTGAGAAGGAGCGAGGCCAGCTTCAAGACCGCCATTGCCAGTGCCGTGAAGTTGTTCATCCAGGGGAACTCGTTCTCTGCGGCGGATCGATCGGTGGTCATCAAGGCGTTGTCTGAAACGTTGCCGACGCTGCTGGGTGTGTTCTCTGTCGATGACCGGGAGGAGCTGCGGCAAAAGCTTGTGGCCGCTCGTGCGAAGGTGGATGGCGCGGAAGACCGGGCGCGCATTGATGCGATGTTGGTGGAGTTGGAGGGCGCGCCCAAGAAGGAGAAGAGCCAGCCGACGCGCTACAAGGACGCGTAGTTTCCCAACATCCAGATCGCGCAATGGCTTCCTTCATGAACAACACGAAGTGGAACGTGCTTCGTATGCCCTTCTGACACGCGTGGATCGCCTGCTTCCAATGCAATCCGCTGCGCAGAGTCAATCGGTTCAGCGCACCAGCGTCACCGGAATACGCGACAGGCGCACCAGCCTGTTCGACAGCCGGGCCGCCATCAGTGAGCCCAGGGGCGAGCGAGCCGCCGTGCCCATCACGATCATGTCGCATTGGTTGGCAGCAGCGGTTTGCACGATGGTTTCTGCCACGCGGCCGATCCGGATCTGCGCCACATAGGGCGCACCGGCATCGTCCAGGATGGCGCGTGCCTGATGCAGCGCCGCTTCACCGCTTTGTTCTTCCAGCTGGCGCAGCGCGTCGATCGAGTGGTACGCGCTGGCGCGGCCGCCTTCGAGCGGTGACTGTACGTTCAGCAACACGATGCCCGACGCACAGCGGTCCTGGCAGAGGAAGGCCGCATGGCGTACCGCATCAAGCGCGTGGCGGGAGCCATTGACGGGGACGAGAAGTTTGAGCATTGCAGAATCCAGATCACGTTGATTGACCGGCGGCAGGGTGAGTCGGGTGATTGCCTGCGAGTGCCGGGACAGGGTGTTTCCAATACGCGATGGCTTGTCGCAAGCCGCGCGCTCAATTCGATGTGCAGATCGCTCAGGACAGGTCTGCCGTGTTCGAGTCTCCATCCTCAATGGCGTGGTCATAGCGCTGCGATGCGCGACGCTCACCAACATAGAGCGCGATGAACACCCCGATGGCGGCGACCACGGCGCCCACACCCAGCAGCCATCTAGCTAGCAGATCCATTTCGTTTCGGGCGCATTGCGCCTGGGTAATTGCCACATCTCAAGGGTAGCCAGCCAGCCATCAAAAACGCGTAGAGAGTCACACCGGCGGCGCAAAAATCGCGTAAACGCGCGGCACCCGAACACACGCCCGGCCAGCCTGCGCCGCAAATGCAGCCTTGGCAGACACGGGTGGCGCACATGGCGGCGGTGCCCTAAATTGAGCAGTACAAGCGACCCAACACCAAACAGAAAAAGCCGCCTGCCACGGCAAGGTCCGATCGCATCACCATCCTCTGTTGCACGGGAGACACCATGGCAAGCTTGGCCAAGATGTGGCAATTGCTGGTCGGCAAGCCACTGGACCCACTGGACCCGCGCACACGCCACGCCATTGCCGTCACGCCTTTGCTGGCGTGGGTCGGGCTTGGCGCGGACGGCTTGTCTTCCTCCTGCTACGGCCCCGAAGAAGCGTTCCTGGCGTTGGGCCAGCACACCCCGCTGGCGCTGTTTCTGGCGCTGGCCACAGCTGCAACGGTGTTCATCATCGCGCTGGGCTACAACCAAGTGATCGAGTTGTTCCCGACCGGTGGCGGCGGCTACCGTGTGGCCACCGCACTGCTGGGGGCCCGTCCCGGGTTGGTGTCGGGAGCGGCGCTGCTGGTCGACTATGTGCTGACTGTCGCCACCTCGCTCGCCAGCGGTGTCGACGCGTTCTTCAGCCTGCTGCCGGTGAGCGCGCAAGCGTTCAAGCTGGGCACCGAACTCGTGATCGTGGTGTTGATGACGGGGCTCAACTTCCGGGGCATGCGTGAATCCATCCTGGTGCTGCTGCCGATCTTCATTGGCTTTGTCGTGCTGCACCTCGGGTTGATCGTCTACGGCGTGGCGGTGCATGGCGATCACCTGGCGGCGGTGGTGCCGGAGGCCGTTGGCGAAGCGCACGGCATGTCGCAGGCGCTGGGCCCCCTGGTGATGCTTGGCCTGCTGATGCGCGCGTTCTCCATGGGTGGTGGTACCTACACCGGCCTGGAAGCGGTCTCCAACAACGTCAACATGCTGGCCGAGCCGCGCGTGCCCTCCGGCAAGCGCACCATGCTGTATATGGCAACGTCGCTGGCCTTTACGGCGGGCGGCATCATCCTGCTGTACATGCTGTGGCAGGCCAAGCCGGTAGAGGGCCAGACGCTCAACGCGGTGGTGTTTGGCAGCGTGATCAACCACATGGGGCTCGACTCCACGCTTGCGCGCAGTGGGCTGCTGGCCGCCGTGCTGGCGTTTGAGGCGGGCCTGCTGTTGGTGGGAGCGCAGACGGGCTTTCTGGATGGCCCCGCGGTGCTGTCGAACATGGCGCAAGACTCCTGGGTGCCGCGGCATTTCCGTGACCTGTCGACGCGGCTGGTACGGCAGAACGGCATCATCGTGATGGGCGTGGCTAGCGTCATCATCCTGCTGTGGACGCACGGCGAGGTGGCGGTGCTGGTGGTGCTGTACAGCATCAACGTGTTCCTGACGTTCAGCCTCTCGCTGCTGGGCCTGTGCACGTACTGGTGGCGCCGCCGCAAGGACAGCGGCAACTGGCTTAAGCACTTCGCGCTGTCCGCCCTGGGCCTGTCGGTCACTAGCACGGTGCTGGTCATCACGCTGGTCGAGAAATTCACGGCGGGTGGCTGGCTGACGGTGCTGGTCACGAGTGCGGTCGTGGCGCTGTGCTTCCTCATCCGGCAGCATTACGACGAGACCCGCGCACTGATCGCCAAGGAAGATGCGTTGTTTGGCGGAACGCCCCCGGCGGTGGACGAAAGCAGCGCCCCGGCCAAGCCAGACCCTTCACAGCCGACTGCCATTCTGCTGGTCGGCAAGCATCGTGGTGCAAGCATGCATGCGCTGCTGTGGGTGAACCGGCTGTTTCCGGGGCACTTCAAGAACGTGATCTTCCTGGCCGTGGGCGAGGTGGACGCACAGAGCTATGAAGGCGCGGAACATCTGGACCACCTGCGCCAGACCATCAGTGCATCGTTAGCGTACTACGTGGCGCACTGCCGGCGCCACGGCATGGCGGCGGACTACCGCATCGCCTTCGGCACGCACCCGATTGCGGAATTCACGCGCCTGGCTGAAACCACGATGGACGCCTTCCCGAACAGCGTGTGCTTTGCCAGCAAACTCATCTTCAAACAGGTCAACTTCCTCACCGCCTGGTTGCACAACCAGACGCCGCTTGAAATCCAGACGCGGTTACACGTGCAGGGCAAGCAGATGGTGCTGTTGCCGATGAACGTGGGGTAATCGAGTTGCGGATACGCTATTGGCCGATCTGTCTTTCCACGTAGTTCAACAAGAGGACGTTCCAATGCAGCCAGTCGTCAGAGTCTCGATTCTTCGGTGTCCGCCGGATAAGTTTGCCGAGATGCGGCAGATGATGAACGACCTCGAACCGGTGCTTCGGCCCGGTATCGAGGCGATGCGTGGATTGATCGCCTTTTATGTGGGCGAGGACGAGTCGACCTCGTCGCTATCAAACGTGAGCCTGTGGACCGATCTGGACGCGGCCAAGCAACTGAACACGTTCCAGCCGATGCTGGATTCGGGCAAGCCCTTTATCGACAAGGGCGGCACGTTTGAGCGGCCGATCATGAATTACCTGCCGATGTGGGAGTTGAAGCCGGTGTCGAAGGTTTGAGGCGTTGCGGGGGCCGAGGGAGGCGGATTACGCTTCGGCAATCCGCACGAACACCCATCAACAATGCGTCTCACAACCCTCCTCACTGCCCTCGCGCTCAGCCTCGCCCAGCCGGCCATCGCCCAGACCGATCAGACCGATACCCCCTCGCCTTACGTCAAAGCCGGAATCCCCACGCCGTCGCGCGTCTGGACAGGTGCGGACTACACCCAAGCCGTGAATGTCTTCCAGTCGGGTGATTCGCCCCTACCCCGTTTCTCGGACAGCAATGGGGCCGCGGTGCTTAACCGCATGACGGCCGTGGAAAACCTGGACTTCTACCGCAATCCTTCGGTGCCGCTGGAGACGCGTTATGGGGACTATCTCGCCCTTTCTACCGGCGTTAATACGCTGATGACGCTGTACGTGTATTCGCCTCGCGACAGCGCTGGGAAGACGCAGCTTGAAACCGCCGCGATCGTGGCCTACCGGCTTCGCGTCGCCGTCGCGGGCCTGGAACTGACGGACGCATTCATACCTACCTTCCCGAGAGATGAGAAGTACGCGGACCGAGTCGCCAACGTAAAGCATGGGCAACCCCCTTTCGGGGCAACATTGGGGGATGCTGAAGTCATGCTCACCGCAGAACACGGCTTTTCTGCAGCAGGCAGATCGCTGGTGCTCAAGACCATGGCCGACACGTTGCCGACCCTCAAGCGGGCATTCCAACCGTTCTACAAAAAAGAGCTTCGCCAGAAGCTCGAAGCGGATCGCGCGAAGCTCGATGACGCAGAAGACCGCAGGCTGCTTGATGCCATGATTGGCCAGCTCGGCAACTAGGCTCCTGCCACGGACTACCGCACACGCTCGATGAGCGGACCGCTATTCGCAAGGTTGTTGCTGAAGTGGTTTGCAAGATGGAAGTGCGCGGCGGGAAATTGCCCAGCTCGGCCCGCCAGCGCCACGCTGTGCGCATAGCAGTGCAATATCAACCGACCTCAAGCCCGCGCCAGCGGGCTTTTTCTCACCTCAGCCCCACGAGCGATTTTTAGTGGGACCACGCTACTGCGCGATAATGCCCGCCTCGTGCTCCACGGGACGCAGCGCATCAGCAAAGTCTGAATTGTCCCGTTCTGCATTGCTTCATTGGAAGGCGGCCCCTATGCTCCCGGTGCCGCTTTCGTGCCATGAGAGAAAGCGGCCGAGGATTGGAACCCTCGGTATCGTCCGGCAGGGACCGAGCATAGGTCCTTGTCGTCAATCTCCCGTGGCCGCTCCCCCTTTATGGGCGAGCCTGGCAGGGACGGCTTCGCGCCGATCGAGTGACGGTACTCGGGTTCCAACCTTGTCAGTGCTCGCCCACCCTCCCCCCGGGTGGCGAGTTTCCTCATTTCGACGGAGACATCGCCATGACAGACCCCCAAGCCGTTCCCGATATTCGCCGCTATCAGGCGCATGCTGATTTGTTCGACAAGCTCTCAAAGCTGCGGGCGTTTTTGAGCATGTTGCACGCCAGTGGTTTTGAGCACTTCCGCGCGATGGATGAGGTGCGGCAGGCGGAGTATCTGTGGACGTGTTTGGATTATGCGGAGGGGGCGTATCGGGCGTTGACGGTTTGGGATGGGATTGATACGCCGGAGGGTGATGGCGTTCACT
Source organism: Ralstonia sp. 24A2 (assembly GCF_051783885.1). Classification (NCBI taxonomy): domain Bacteria; kingdom Pseudomonadati; phylum Pseudomonadota; class Betaproteobacteria; order Burkholderiales; family Burkholderiaceae; genus Ralstonia; species Ralstonia sp. 24A2. Next base: position 528,254 of record NZ_JBPVZD010000002.1, read on the forward strand.
GATTTCTACTTGCCGGACTCCAGTGCCAAGCCTCTCGGGGGACTAGCTACATCACTGACATCCAGTCGTGATCTTCCAGATAGGCAACAAAGTCGTCGATGGCGTCCGGCGATAAATCGAAGCAAGTGCGATAGCCACCCTTCGGGTGCTTTTCGATGATCTCGACGTTCCGTATTCCTGGCGCCGATGCCAAGAGCTGAAAGAGCTCGCTGCGCTCGTCATCGGTATAGACGTTCGCGCTCCGTCGTCGCATGAGCCGGTGGTAACGTAGTACCGTATGTCACCTCAAACCATGATCGCTCAGGAGCCACATGTTCTGCCCAGCATGCAATACCCAAAATTCCGCAACCAGCGTGAACTGCATCCAATGCGGAACAACCCTTATCTATGAAGCCAAAGGGCACTCCACCTCATACATTCAGGGCGCCCAGTTGGTTGACTCGAGAATCTATGGTCTCGTGGGCTGCGTCGTTTGCCTGGGCCTTGCATTCGTCTTGCTGAATACTGTGCTGTCTGAGCTGTCTCTGAATGAGCGTCTCGTCTATCTGGGCAGCATCGTCGTTGGTGGTATTGCTGGCCGAGTCGTTGCTTGGAGGAAATGGCGCGCACTCCTGCAAGCGTCAAAATCATCGTCTTGATACCCCGTGATGAGTTTGGGGTGGTCGGTTTAGATGGCTACGCACCCTTTACCGCAACATTTACCAAACTATTGATGGCGAGTTCATTGGCTATCGAGAGGGAAAAGAATGCTGCCGCCTTGTGGCTGTTGATTCTTCCTACTGGGAGGTTTCCGGGCCCCCAGCCTTTGAAGCCGCCCTTGTTCTCAAGTACGGCTTGTACGTGTAGCCCTCAACTCGGGCGATCGTACGTGAAAGCGCTTGACCAACGGGTGACGGTCCCGCCCTAAGACGCGACAGGCAGAGTTTTTGGGGGAGGTGCCTGGACAATACAGAGGAACGCATCACGCACCAGCAACCTTGTTCTTCCCCGCACGCTTGGCCTGATACATGGCACGATCAGCCCGTTGGATCGCATCCATGGGCGCTTCATCCTTGGCGAGTTCCACCACACCCGCAGAGAACGTAATAAAGAGCCGCGTATTGCCGGCAACAAAGAAGCGCTGGGTAAGCGCGCGCTGAAGCCGGACGATGGCTTGCACGCCGTCTTCCAGGCACGTGTCGGGCATCAGGATGACGAACTCCTCGCCGCCAAAGCGCGCGAGCGTGTCTTGGGGGCGCATCGATTCCCGCGCGACCTAGGCCAGATGCGAGAGGGCATCCTTCTCAATGGATGGCGCGATGGTGGAATGGTCTTTTCTGCGGGAGCGCTAAAGATTGACCGCCGCGCACGGGAGCCCGCCCCAAAGCGGTCAGCACCTCCCATGTACTAGGGTTGACCCGATACCCATCCAGCGCGATCGACGCTACCGCTCACGTGTTGTCAGGTCAGAAGGGTCCTGATCGCAAACCAGAGATCAACTTGCCGTTCTTGTACCAACTCACCGTGGATAGACCCATAGCCTTCACGAAGACCCCGAAAGGGCACAAGTCCTCGTCTGCTGCGCGACGAAACGGTGCTTCTATGCAATCGCTATCGTCAATGAGCTCCGGTGTTTCCCGTTCGCAATTTGAGTACAGCGGGCAAGTGGTCTCATCCCTCTTCAGGTATTCCGAGAACTGGTATGCGAGCAGCAACTGAATGAATTGCGATTTCGATGACGCATCGCCGAGCGTGGTACCCAACTGCCCACCTCTATTGGCGATAAGCGGAATACCCAGTTTCGAGAGCACGATGCTCATTACCTCGCGAAACTGCTCAGTGCTCATTGCGTACAAGGCGGTGAAAAGTGAACGTCCGGCCATTGCCTCCTGAGCGTAGCTCAAGGCTTCACCGAGCCACGAATAGATCACCGGAAAAGCACTTTCGGGAAACTGCTGTTGCAATGTGCCTCGGAGTTCCTCATAACGGCAGGCGAGCTTTTCTGCCATCGTTCGGAAGTTCACGCCTTGTGCTTCCCATTCCAAACTCAGTAGGAACTGGACGAACGCATCGTCGTCGCCGTGGTCTGTGCCGTTGAAAACCCCCTTCTTGATGTCATCGATGACGACCATGAGCCGGCGCGCCGGGTTGTCGTTCATCAGGCAGTACTCGGCCAGCGCGATACGCTTCACGTCACTCAAATACGCCAAATCTTGGTGATCAATAACTAGATCAACGGACCGATACGGAAGGTCAGGCGGCTTGGGGCCGCCAGGGAAATGATGTACCTCGATCTTGGATGCGATGTACTCGAGCAGGTCGCGAGCACCAAAGTGATAGCCATTGAAGCCGTCACCGGAAAGAAGGTACTTGTGGAGCTTGTAGCCTTTTCCGTCGACCATCTCCTCCTCGAGATTGATCTGATTGATCCGGCCAACATCGTTCTGAAAAGACCAGCCTCCCCAAGTGACTTGCTGGATCTTCTTCGCAAGTCGGACATGCTCGTCGGAGTAGTCGCTTGGTAAGTGCATCTCCCTCGTCTCTCTTGCATTCGCAATCTGCAACAGGAATGTCTCTAGCAGGACGATGTTCCCACGCATGCAGTAGGGCATGATGAGGTCCTGCAGAAGATGAAGATATTCGTGAGCGAATGTAGACGCATTTGCCTCCGCAAGCTCTTCCGGCTGCTCGTCAGATTCGATTCGGATAATGAAGAAAGCTGGCTCGTAGCTTCCCTCTGCATTCTTCAAGAACAAGTCGCCTCCCACTCTCGTTTGATGTGTGCGTTTCTTTGGTTTTCACCGCATGTTGATTATAAAGTTGACCAACCTGCCTATCTTCCGGCAGCTCAAACGGGTCAACGGATCAGCAACAAACGTTGGTTAGCTTTGAGCGCGCTCCCATTCACCGGTACGCAGCTTCCGTTCAACCTCTAGCTTGACGTTCTGAATCAACTCAGTTGGATATGGCGTTTCCGCGTAATAGTCGCATTTAGCACATCTGCACCTCATTTTCGCTCCCACTGCTCCTTCGAACGCAGTCGGTAGCAGTTCATAGTCGCAGAGCGGGCAGTACATCTTGATGTCATACACCACACCTGACCTCGCGGCTTTCCAGCGCCATTTGAATCCGAAAAGAACATCGGTCAAATATGATTTCTGCTCAACCGTCGCAACCGCTTCCGATGCCGGTAGTTTTGTCCCATTAACGCGGGTGAGATGGGCGCGCATGTAAAGCGCCCCTGTGGCCCCTGAGACAGCTACCCAAGGAAGCAATAGCAGCCGAGTCATGTATATCTCGGCATTGAGGAACGCCCACACAGCCGCGAGGCCCGCTTGTGTCGTTGCCCACGTGAAATAGCCCTCATAGTGTGCCCAGAAGCTACCGGTGGCAGCGATGATCGCCACAGAAATAACTTTGCTCCACACTGGGTCTTTCCAAATCCGAACAAGTAGCTCCATGCCTCGCTTTCCCCTTCGTCTGTAGGCTGATACTGCTCAAAAATCTAGATTGGACAACTTCGATTCATCTCGTCACATCTTGGATACCGCGGAACGTTCGCACGCTTGCTTTTCGTTAATAAAAATATTGGATCAAAGCCCGTTCCCATAGAAAGACGACACCGGAAAATTTGATCGCTCCATCAACCTCTTGCAGTCCACAAGTTCTGAGGTAAGTCACAATCACAAAAGCTAAGCTCGTGCTTGATTCAGTACTTCATGAAGGAGTTGAATATGCTCATTGTAGCCCCAACGAAATCTGGCAAAAGAATGTCCTGTTCCGTATGGACTAACCACCCATCTCTTGGCATCCCAACCCGAGTCTATCAAGTCAGAGGCGGCGAAGATAAATTCTAGGGTTTCAGTTAAAAAGGGAAGCAACGGCTCCAAGCGCCGATGGTCGATGCCGTCTAAGCTGCCATGTACAAAGTAGTTCCGAATCTTTACTGCGACAGTTGCTGCGCGAGAAAGGTCGGGTAGTTGATTTCCAATTTTATCCGTCACTATATTGACGCGATGGAGCACTTTCTTGGTCAGTGAAGGTTTATCCATTCGACCGAGTGCCCCGAGAATGCTGCTTCGTTCCGGCCCTTCGGGGAGTTTCCGGAAAATTGCGCGACATTGTTTGCGAGCATTTTCGAGCTGATCCGGTAAGGTAGATGTAGCGGCTATGGCTTCCGGTGGAAGAATGTCGAACATGTTGGCTGCGGCAACCAAGCGGTCGATATCATAAAATTGACCTTTCCCCAGGCAACCCATATAACGAACTCGAGCCTGCCGCCACACGTGCTCTCTTGCAAGCCAATTGGATAGGACGGTTGAGAACTCTTCGGGGCGCTGGCTCGGGCTTAAAGGCAAATCTCCAGCGTGCGGACTATTGCTATTGCCTTTCGATTTTTTTGGGGCATATTTCCAATAGAGATCAAGGATGGCTGGCAGAACGATTCCCTCACCAATTGTTCGATCTTTTCCGGTAATAGTGATCTGCGTAGCGTCAACGGATTGACGACGACCCGCCATGAGGCTCAAGAATCGGTGGATGGACAATACTCTATCTAGGCATGTTCCAAAATTGACCGGCTCACCAAATGCGAGCTCAATCACCATGCTGTTTCTCACAAGCTCACCGGTGGTTTGGCCCATGCGATAAGACGGGCGATGGTGAACCCGGAGTTGACCCAACTCCGTCTCGACGGAGATTATTTCTTGCTTTCCTGAGAAGTAAAAAAAATCAGGATGTTCTCCAAATTCAACGTCCTGAAATGGGCCATTTTCACCTCTTAGTAAATCAATATCATGCTTCGATAGAAAGGTGTGCTGGAAAGCACCGAAATCATGAAAAAGAGTCCCGATGTCCTGTGTGGTTAGTTGTATGGATGATATGCATGATTTGTCGGGCTCAAGGTAGTGGTCACCTACCGTGACAAAATTCGGTAGGATTTTTGCGTAGTGATAGCTACCTGAGTCGCCACGTCTACCAGACTGAAGTACCTCAAGAATGCTGTGAAGGCAACTGACTTTTCGCAGATCTCCCAAGACACCGGTTATTAGCGAAGGCTCCCTATAGCGCGTGATTTTTTGGTGCGAGTGCAAAGTAAGATTCATTCTGTTGCGGCGTAACCACAGATCACCTATTACGTTTTGCCCATCGGGCATTGTGAAAATTCCTGGTGATCGAATTTCGGCATTTTTGGCCATAAAATTTTCTATCGAAATTAATTGCAATTGGCAAATAAAAAATATTTTTGGTATTGAGTTTGGGCGCGTATAGGCTTAGTTTCATTCGCTTTGGCGAGTGTTCTGCCGAACGATGAGCATGTCGCTTTTCAAGCGCCGCCCCAATTTTCCGAGGAGCGATATCAAGGTCATTAGAATAATAATATCTAGTTTTTCTCGATTCCTCTTTGAGGAATGACTGACTCATTCCTATTCTGTTGAAAAATCGATTGCAGTGCTCACGCTCAAGTGACTGTGCTAGTGCTCTATATCGACTCCAAGTCGGCGGAAGAAGGCCCGTCATGATTGATAGCTGCAGCCTGGCAGCGGCCCATTTTTATACGGCGTTTACACCCCTCCCCCCAACCTTTACCCCGTTTTTACCCCCCTTTCCCTAATGTTGCACTGCACGCAGGCCCACTGACGGGAGCCCGCGTGCACGCCGCATCCGGTTCCAGTCGGGCGCTTGAGCGCCGGGCCGGGCGGCACCTAAAACAACAAGGGAAAGGTCCATGCAAGCCAAGCAGGTTTCTTTGCGCGCCACCGTTGTCGGTGGCGTTGTTCTCTGTGCCGCAGCCTTCACGAGCGCGGCCGCTTACGCACAATCCAACGATGCTGCGCCGGCACCCGCCGCTGCGCCCGCCAGCCCGCTCACGGCCAACCTGACGCTGGCCAGCCAATACCGCTATCGCGGCATCATGCAGACCAACAACAAGCCGGCCATTCAGGGCGGCGTTGACTACGCACTGCCCAACGGTTTCTACGTCGGCAACTGGAACTCGTCGATCAGCTGGCTGGGGGATTCCAACCCCAACGTGTCCGCCCCCATCGAGATGGATTTCTACGGCGGCTACAAGACCGAGCTGATGAAGGACGTCCCCATCGACGTGGGCGTGCTGCAGTACTACTACCCGGGCAGCTACCCCGACGGGTACACCCGCCCGCACACCACCGAAGGCTATGCACAGATCGGCTACGGCCCGGTCTCGTTCAAGTACTCGCACGCGTTCTCCAACCTGTTCGGCTTTGCTGATAGCCACCACAGCCAGTATTTCGACCTGTCGGGCAACTTCGACACCGGTTTCTGGGGCCTGACGCTGAATCTGCACGTGGGCTATCAGCAGGTGCCGCATCAAGTGGTGCGCACGTCCTATGCCGACTGGAAGGTGGGCGTGACGAAGGATTTCGGCAGCGGCTGGACAGCTTCTTTGAGCTACATCGACACCAACGCTTCGCGTCTGGCCTACACCAATACGCGTGGCAGCTACATGGGCAAGGCCACCGCCCTGCTCGCCGTCACCAAAACGTTCTAACGACCTGACAGAAAAAGGGGAGCGCTCATGGACTTCGTTTACCTCGCCGGCCTCGCGGTGCTGGCCTTGGCAGTGGGCGGGCTGCTCGCCCTGACTGCCCGGCTCGCCACGCGTGATCAGCCCACCACGCACGCCATGGAGAAAAAGCAATGACCTGGCTCTATGTCTTGTCCGGGGCCATCACGGTGGTCCTGCTCGTCTATTTGTTCGTGGCCCTGCTGTGGCCCGAACGCTTCTAATAACAACGCGAGGCACACCATGAATGCGTTCCTCCTCCAGCTGGCGATCTACCTGGTCGTGCTGCTGGTTCTGGCCAGGCCGCTCGGCACTTACATGGCCGGCGTGTTTGGCGACAAGCCTTCGCGCACCCACTGGCTCGGGCCCGTGGAGCGTTTGTTTTACCGCATTGCCGGCGTCAACCCGCAGGCCGAAATGGGCTGGAAGCGCTATGCGGTGGCGGTCATCGTCGTCAACGTGCTGGGCGCGCTGGCGGTGTATGCGCTGCAGCGTCTGCAGCAATGGCTGCCGCTCAACCCGCAGGGCTTTGGCGCGGTCACGCCGGATTCGTCGTTCAACACGGCCATCAGCTTTGTTGCCAACACCAATTGGCAGGGCTACTCGGGCGAGAGCACGATGAGCTATCTCACGCAGATGCTCGGGCTGGCGGTGCAGAACTTTCTGTCGGCCGCCACGGGCATTGCGGTGGTGATTGCGCTCATCCGCGGTTTTGCACGCCACTCGGCCAAGACCATCGGCAACTTCTGGGTCGATTTCACGCGCGCCACGGTGTACGTGCTGCTGCCGCTGTCGATCATCGTGGCCGTCTTCTTCGTGAGCCAGGGCGTGATCCAGAACTTCGATGCGTACAAGGACGTGACCACGGTCACAGCCACCACGTACGACAACCCGAAGATGGACGCCAGCGGCCAGCCGCTCAAGGATGCCCAGGGCAACCCCGTGACGGAAAAGGCCACCACACAAACGCAGACCCTGCCGATGGGCCCGGTTGCCTCCCAAGAGTCGATCAAGATGCTGGGCACCAACGGTGGCGGCTTCTTCAATGCCAACTCGGCCCACCCATACGAGAACGCCAACGCGCTGACGAACTTCGTGCAGATGCTGGCGATCTTCATCATCCCGGCGGCGCTGTGCTTCACGTTTGGCGGCATGGTGGGAGACCGTCGTCAGGGCTGGGCGGTGCTGGCGGCCATGACGGTGCTGTTCGTGGTGCTGGCCATCTTCCTGGCGTGGGCTGAGCTGCATGCCAACCCGATGCTGGCCAACCTTGGTGTCGATCAAGCGGTCGGCAACATGGAAGGCAAGGAAACGCGCTTCGGCATCGTGGCCTCGTCGCTGTTTGCCACCATCACCACGGCCGCGTCGTGCGGTGCGGTCAATGCCATGCACGACTCGCTGACTGCGCTGGGCGGCTTCGTGCCGATGTTCCTGATGCAGTTGGGTGAAGTGGTGTTTGGCGGTGTGGGCTCGGGCCTGTACGGCATGCTGGTGTACGCCATCCTGGCCGTGTTCATTGCGGGCCTGATGATCGGCCGCACGCCGGAATACCTCGGCAAGAAGATCGAAGTGTTCGAGATGAAGATGACGTCCATCGCCATTCTTGTCACGCCGCTGCTGGTGCTCGTGGGCACGGCCGTGGCGGTGGTGGTGACACAGGGCAAGGCGGGCATCTTCAACCCCGGCACGCACGGCTTCTCAGAGGTGCTGTACGCCTTCTCGTCGGCCGCCAACAACAACGGCAGCGCGTTTGCGGGCCTGTCTGCCAACACGCCGTTCTATAACGTGGCGCTGGGCATTGCGATGTGGCTGGGCCGCTTCTGGATCATCGTGCCGGTGCTGGCGATGGCAGGCACGTTTGCCGCCAAGAAGCGCCTGCCGGTGACGGTTGGCACGCTGCCCACGCACGGGCCCCTCTTTGTCGTGCTGCTGATCGGCTCGGTGCTGCTGGTGGGTGCGCTCACCTACATCCCGGCGCTGGCGCTCGGCCCCATTGCGGAACATCTCGCACGCTAAAGCGCGCAGTCCACTCATATCAACAGGTGCCTTATGGCTATCCGTTACCCTGATTCCGATCCTGTCGTGCGCACCGTTCAGCACAGGCTGGATGGCGCCGAGGCTGGCGCTACCGGCGGCGCTGCGGCCCGCACTACCACTACGCACCATGGCGGCGGTCATCAGCCGCTGTCGGCCAAGGAGGTGCGCAAGCTGTCGATGTTCTCGATGGCGCTGGTCAAGCCGGCCATCGTTGACAGCTTCCGCAAGCTCTCGCCGCGTGCGCAGGCCAAGAACCCGGTGATGTTTGTCGTCTACATCGGCAGCATTCTCACCACCATCCTGTGGGTCATGGCGCTGCGTGGCCAGGCCGAAGCCCCGGCGGGCTTCATCCTCGCCGTGTCGGTGTGGCTGTGGTTCACCGTGCTGTTCGCCAACTTTGCCGAAGCACTGGCCGAGGGCCGCAGCAAGCAGCAGGCCGCATCGCTGCGTGGCATCAAGACCACCGTGCAGGCCAAGGTGCTGTCTGACGCGCGCCGCCGTGACCGCGTGGAAGCCCGCGCCGCCACCGCGCTGCGCCGCGACGACATCGTCCTCATCGAAGCCGGCGACATGGTCCCCGGTGACGGCGAGGTCATCGAAGGCGTGGCCTCGGTGGACGAAAGCGCCATCACGGGCGAATCCGCTCCGGTCATCCGTGAATCGGGTGGTGACTTCTCGTCGGTGACGGGCGGCACGCGCGTGCTGTCGGACTGGATCATCGTGCGCATTACCGCCAACCCGGGCGAGAGCTTCCTTGACCGGATGATCTCGATGGTGGAAGGCGCCAAGCGCCAGAAGACCCCCAACGAGCTCGCGCTGACGATTCTGCTGGTGAGCCTGACCATCATCCTGATGCTGGCCACCGTCACGCTGCTGCCGTACTCGCTGTTCTCGGTGGAAGCGATGAAGGCTGGCTCGCCCATCACGATTACCGTGCTGGTGGCGCTGCTGGTGTGCCTGATCCCGACCACCATCGGCGGGTTGCTGTCGGCCATTGGCGTGGCCGGCATGAGCCGCATGATGCAGGCCAACGTGATCGCCACGTCGGGCCGCGCCGTGGAAGCCGCTGGTGACGTGGATGTGCTGCTGCTCGACAAGACCGGCACGATCACGCACGGCAACCGTCAGGCATCGCGTTTCATTCCCGCACCGGGCGTGACGGCCAAGGCGTTGGCCGAAGCCGCATGGCTGTCGTCGCTGGCCGATGAAACGCCGGAAGGCCGCAGCATCGTCACGCTCGCCCGCAACCTGGGTGAGGCGTCCATCGATGAGGCAGCGCTCTCCAAGACGCAGCCGGTGTACGTCGCCTTCTCCGCGCAAACGCGCATGAGCGGTATCAACGTGGGCCACAACGGCGAAGCCCGCCAGATCCGCAAGGGCGCGGCTGATGCCATCCGCACACACGTCACGCTGCTGGCCGGCAAGTTTCCCGATGCCGTGTCCACCGCGGTGGATGACGTGGCACGCGCCGGCGGTACGCCGCTGGTGGTGGCCGACAACGACCGCGTGCTCGGCGTGGTGGAGCTGAAGGACATCGTCAAGGCCGGCATCCGCGAGCGCTTTGCCGAACTGCGCCAGATGGGCATCAAGACGGTGATGATTACCGGCGACAACCGCCTGACTGCCGCCTCCATCGCCGCAGAAGCCGGTGTCGATGATTTCATCGCCGAGGCCACGCCCGAGACGAAGCTCGCGCTGATTCGCGAGCAGCAGGCGCAAGGCCGCCTCGTCGCCATGACCGGTGACGGCACCAACGATGCTCCTGCCCTTGCGCAAGCCGATGTGGCCGTCGCCATGAACAGCGGCACGCAGGCCGCCAAGGAGGCCGGCAACATGGTCGACCTGGATTCCAGCCCGACCAAGCTGATCCAGATTGTCGAGATCGGCAAGCAGATGCTGATGACGCGCGGCTCGCTGACCACGTTCTCGATCGCCAACGATGTGGCCAAGTACTTCGCCATCATCCCGGCCGCGTTTGCGACCACGTATCCGCAGTTGGCAGCGCTCAACGTGATGCATCTGGCAACGCCCGCATCGGCCGTGATGAGTGCGGTGATCTTCAACGCGCTGATCATCGTGTTCCTGATTCCGCTGGCGCTGAAGGGCGTGAAGTACCGCGCGCTGGGAGCAGCCTCGCTGCTGCGGCGCAACCTCTTGATCTACGGCCTGGGCGGTCTGCTGCTGCCCTTCCCGGGCATCAAGATCATCGACATGTTCCTGGCCGCAATGGGCTGGGTCTAAGGACTAAGGAACGAAGGAGAACTTCATGGCAACCACGACACAACCTGTGCAGGCTGATGTGCCGCAACAAGGTGGTCTGCTGCGCGCGGCGCTGGTGGTCTTCGTTGGGCTGTCGCTGATTACCGGGGTGCTGTACCCGGTGGTGGTGACGGGCATCGGCAAGGGGCTGTTTCCGGCGCAGGCCAGTGGCTCGATCATTGAGCGCAATGGCAAGCCGGTGGGCTCGTCGCTGATCGGGCAGAACTTTGATACGCCGCAGTATTTCTGGGGGCGCATCTCGGCCACGTCGCCCAACCCGTATAACGCGCAGGCTTCGGGTGGTTCCAACCTCGGCCCGAGCAACCCGGCGTTGACTGACGCGGCCAAGGCGCGGATTGCGGCGCTCAAGGAAGCGGACCCGACGAATACGGCGCCGATTCCGGCTGACCTCGTGACGGCTTCGGGCAGTGGCCTGGACCCGCATATCAGCCCGGCTGCTGCTGCGTACCAAGTTGAGCGTGTTGCGCGTGCTCGTCACCTGCCGGTGGAGATGGTTCGGAAAGTGGTGACTGAGAACACCAAGGGGCCGATGCTGGGTCTGTTTGGGGAGCCGGTGGTCAACGTGCTGGAGTTGAACTTGGCGTTAGACGATTTGAAGTGAGCTTTTTTTGAGTCGGGTCTTGGTGGTGCATCCCCTGTTTCGCGCCCTGCCGGGCCCGACTCACTTTCTTTGTCTTGCCAAAGAAAGTAAGCAAAGAAAGGCGCGCCCGAGATGGCGACACCCCCTTGGATTTTTGTCGCGGGAAGGGAGGAGAGGCAAACTCGGCCTAAAGGCCTCAGACAAGCCTCCCCTCTTTTTCCTTCCCGCAACAAAAATCCAAGGCGCCATCAAGGGCATGAATGGCCAAACCGTTGGTTCACAAGCGGAAACGCAAGTGGACCAACGGTTTGGTTTTTGTCGTTTGACGTTCCTGCCCTATGCGGCGCCTTGAATTTCTGTTGCAAGGAGGAAAAAGAGGGGAGGCTTGTTTGAGCGCAGCGAGTTTGCCTCCCCTCCCTCCTTGCGACATAAATTCAAGGAGTCTTTCGCCGCATCGGGCGCGCCTTTCTTTGCTTACTTTCTTTGGCAAGACAAAGAAAGTGAGTCAGCCCCGGCAGGGGATGAAACAAGGGATGCACCACCAGCAAAAAAACCACCGAAAATACAACGCATGACGGTCGATCAACGCCCCAATCCCGACACCCTCCTGGCCGCACTCCAATCCGACCAGGAGCACGCCTCCCGCGGCAAGCTGCGCATCTACTTCGGCGCATCCGCAGGGGTGGGGAAAACCTACGCCATGCTGTCCGCAGCAAAGGCAGCACGTGCACAAGGCATCGACGTCATCATCGGCCTGGTCGAAACCCACGGCCGCAGCGAGACCGCCGCGCTGGTCGCAGACCTGGAGCACCTCCCTACCCGCCAGATCGAATACAAGGGCCGCGCCCTCCCCGAGTTCGACCTCGACGCCGCGCTGGCGCGCAAGCCCGCCCTCATCCTCGTCGACGAGCTTGCCCACTCCAACGTGGCCGGCTCACGCCACCCCAAGCGCTGGCAAGACATCGAAGACCTGCTCGCCACCGGCATCGACGTCTGGACCACCGTCAACGTCCAGCACCTCGACAGCCTGAACGAGGCCGTCGGCAGCATCACCGGCATCCGCGTGTGGGAAACCGTGCCCGATGCCGTGTTCGACAGCGCGAACGAAGTCATCCTCGTCGACCTGCCCGCCGACGAACTGCTGCGCCGCCTGGCCGAGGGCAAGGTCTACATGCCCGAACAGGCGCAGCACGCGGCGCGCAATTTCTTCCGCAAGGGCAACCTCATCGCCCTGCGTGAACTCGCTCTGCGCCGCACCGCCGACCGCGTGGACGACGACGTGCAGGCCTACCGCCGCGCACGCCGCATCGAAAACGTCTGGCGCACCCGCGAGACCATCGTCGCGTGCCTGGACCCGCAGGGCGATGGCGAACAGGTGATCCGCAGCGCCGCACGCCTGGCCGCGCAGCTTGAGTGCGACTGGCACGCTGTGGCCGTGGTGATGCCGCATCTGCGCGCCGCAGATGGCCGCGTCGAGCGCCTGCACGCCCTGCTCAAGCTGGCCGAAGACGCGGGCGCGCGGGTGGAAACACTGGCAGGCACCAACGCAATCGAGGCCATCACCGGCTATATCCGCCGTCACAACATCACCAAGGCCGTGATTGGACGGCCACCGGAGAAGCGCTGGCGCTCGCCGCGCGCGATCATCGTGGCGCTGCGGCTGGCGATCGGGCTGGAGCGTCGCCTGCCCAGCGGCGACTTTGCGGAATCGCTCGCGCGGCATTGCCCGGAGGTGGACGTGATTCGCGCAGCGGCCGATCCGGCGCGCATCCAGCTCACGCCCAAGGCAGCCGTGTTCGGGCGCGCGGATGTCCGCACCGAGGTCGAGCGTGCGGCGGATGCCCAGCCCGGCTGGCTGACACCGGGTTACCTGGCCGCAGGGGTGTACGTGGGCATTGCCACGGCGCTCTCCAGCCTCGTGCGCCCGGTGTTCGACCTGGCCAACATCGTCATGCTGTTCCTGGCCGCCGTGGTGGCCGTGGCGATGCGCCACGGGCGCGGGCCGGCGGCGCTGGCGTCGGTGCTGTCGGTGGCGCTGTTCGACTTCTTCTTCGTGCCGCCGCGCTGGTCCTTTGCCGTGAGCGATGTGCAGTACCTGCTGACCTTTGCGGTGATGCTGGCGGTGGGTTTGCTGGTGGGGCAGCTCACGGCGGGCCTGCGTGAACAGGCTGAGGCGGCCGTGCAGCGCGAGGCTGCCGCACGTGCGTTGTATGAGGCGGCGCGCGAGCTGTCTGCTGCGCTCACGCTGGACCAGATCGTCAGCATCGGCGGGCGCTTCGTCAACGCGACGTTCGGTGGACGCTGTGCATTCTTCTTCGTCGGGCTGGATGGCCGGCTGGGCGCACCGCAGATCGCCAAGCCGGAGGGCGCCGCTGCGGTGTCCGGGGTGCCCAATGCGGCGCAGAATTCGGCACCCTCCGGCATGCCCAACCTCGATCGCGTGCTGGCCGATTGGACATATCAGCATGGCCAGCCTGCTGGCACCGGCACCCACACGCTGCCCTCGGGCTCGGTGCTGTACCTGCCGCTGAAGGCGCCGATGGCGATTCGCGGTGTGCTGGCGGTGGAGCCCGAGGCCTTCCAGGTGCTGGCCCAGCCCGACAACCGTCGCCAGATCGACGCCTGCGCTACCCTCATCGCCATCGCCATTGAGCGTGTGCACTACGTGGAGATCGCCCAGGACGCGCTGGTGCGCATTGAATCGGAGCGGCTGCGCAATTCGCTGCTGGCCGCCGTGTCGCATGATCTGCGCACGCCGCTGACCGGGCTGGTGGGGATGGCCGAGACGCTCACGCGCCCGCAGCCCAATCAGCCACCGCTTTCGCCGCTGCAGGCGGAAGCCGCCGCCGCGATCGGCCAGCAGGCGCAGCGCATGCGCACGATGGTCACCAACCTGCTCGACATGGCCCGCCTGCAGAACCGCGAGGTCAAGCTGCGGCTGGAGTGGCAGTCGATTGAAGAGCTGATCGGCGCGGCGCTGCAGACCATTCCCCTGCCCGATCACCGCGTGGTGGTGGACGACATGGCCGAGCTGCCGCTGGTGCGCTGCGACGGCCCGCTCATGGAGCGGGTGCTGTCCAACCTGCTGGAGAACGCCGGCAAGTTTGCCCCCGCCGGCACCGAGGTCCGCATCTCGGCGGCCATCGTTCAAGACGAGAAGCGCGGCCAGGAACTGCGCCTGCAGGTGCGCGACCACGGCCCCGGTGTGCCGGCCGGCGCCGAGCGGATCATCTTCGAGAAGTTCACGCGCGGCGAGAAGGAATCGGCCACCACCGGTGTCGGCCTGGGCCTGGCCGTGTGCGAGGCCATCGTCAGCGCGCACAGCGGTCGCATCTGGGTCGAGAAGCCCGCCGATGGCGGCGCCTGCTTCGTCGTCGCCCTGCCCGCTGCCGAGCCGCCACCCGTCGAGGTGGACGAGACCGAGTAGGCCAGCTGCGGCGGGCTGCAAACCGGCGCGGCGCTTGGCCCTGCACCGTTGCCCGGCATATCGACATGCCGAAAATATCGTTCGGTCGTCGGCGCCTCTATGACAGGATCACGTCACACACCGCCCGCTACCCGCGGGCGGCTTTCGTTCACGTATCCACGACAAAATCGACGAGGTTTCTCCATGTCTCTGTTCTCCCGCCTTGCGCGCGTGGCCGTACCGGCCATCGCATTTGCCGCCGCTGCCACCCTGTCTGCCGCAGCCAACGCCGACACCAAACAGGTCAAGCTCGGCACCATGAGCGGCCCTGATGCGCAAATCTGGGAAGTCGTGCAGAAGGTCGCCAAGAAGGACGGCCTGGACGTCAAGATCATCGAGTTCAACGACTACGCCCAGCCCAACCCCGCGCTCGACGCCGGTGACCTGGATGCCAACGGCTTCCAGCACCAGCCCTTCCTCGACAGCCAGATCCAGGCGCGCCACTACAAGATCGTCAACGTGGGCCTGACCTACGTGGCGCCGATGGGCTTCTACTCGAAGAAGGTGAAGTCGTTTGCCGAGCTCAAGGAAGGCGCCAAGGTCGGCATCCAGAACGACCCATCCAACGGCAATCGCGCCCTGCTGCTCCTGCAGAAGGCCGGCGTGATCAAGCTCAAGGCCGGTGCCGGCACCAACGGCAACAACGCCACCCCGCGCGACGTGGTCGAGAACCCGAAGAAGATCAAGCTGATCGAGCTGGATTCGGCCCAGCTGCCGCGCTCGCTGGATGATCTGGACGTCGCTTCCATCAACACCGACTACGCGGTCAAGAACAACCTGTCGCCCACCAAGGATGCGATTGCGCTGGAAGACCGCCAGGGCCCGTACGCCAACCTGATCGCCGTGCGCGAGAAGGACAAGAACCAGCCGTGGGTGAAGACGCTGGTACGTGCCTACCAGTCGGAAGAGGTGCGCAAGTACATCGACACGCAGTTCAAGGGCGCGATCCTGCCGGCGTTTTAATCGATGTGCTCGGAGTGAGCGGGTACTTTCTCGCCCTGATTGGAAATAACTGGCGGCGCGCTGCGGGAGGTTGGAGCTTCACCGGCGCGCCGCGTCATTTGTTGCGTCGCGTCATCCTGTGACGACTGCAATCGTTTTCGCAACCCGTGGCGCCTTGGCAACGTTGGCTGCATTAAGTAGTTCTACGTTATTGCAACGCAGCAAACGATTCGCTATAGTAGGAACTGTCTCCTCCACCCTCCTTGGTGGATTGTGGCCCGAGCACCTGGTGCTCGGGCTTTTTTCTTTGGCGCGTCCAATTGCTGTTCCTCACGGCCGCCTTGCCTCTTGGCCGATTCCGGCTACGCTGTTTTTCTGGCCCCAAACCTCTGGGCGTTGCCCGATCGCAACGAGCACTTTTTCAATCGCCTGCTTTAAGCCGCCATTCCAGCCCAGGGGTCGCGTGTCGGACAGCGCCATTGAAAGCGTCGCCTGAGTCATGTCAATGTCTCGAATCTGTGCGTAACCGCGCGCTTTGTGCTTTTAACATCGCGAAACCGCGTCAGCTTTTGTCCTACAAGCGATTCGGCGGCATCCGGACAGTCCGACGAGGACCCCTCCACTAAACTTCACCTTGCTCTCTCTTTAGAGAGCACTCCCCCCCTTTTGAGCCCGCCCCTGTTGCGGGCTTCATTTTTTTAAGGCACGATTTCTGACATCCCGACACCGTCGACACCGGATGTCGGAAGCTCAAAAGGTTGGGGGAATCGCTCAAGGCCCGCGCAGTTGAAAAGCTGCGCGGGCTTTGTTTTTCTGGCGTCGCCGCCTGACAAGGGGCGCGCGCAGTGCTTCAATGACGGCACGCAGCGGATGCAGCACGGCGCAAAACGGGATGCGCCCTCCGCCTCATACCTACAACAAGAAGGACTGGTCGATGGAAGGTTTCGCACAACTCGCCGTGCTGGTGGTGGACGACCACCCCGTGCAACGTGCCGCTGCCCGCCAACTGCTTCACAAGCTGGGCGTACAGCAGATCCTCACCGCCTGTGATGGCCGCGAGGCGCTCTACCTGCTCCAGCTCTGCCATGTCGACCTTGTCCTGTGCGACATCGACATGCCCGGCATGAACGGCCCTCAACTGATGGAGCAGATGCTGCTGCGCGGCGGCCAGGTGTTCCCCCGACAGGCGCCCGTGTGGGCGTGGGTGAGTGCGATGGATGCGCCGATCGTCGAATCGCACGTGAGCCTGGCTGATGCCATCGGTCTCACCCACACGCACGGCGTGCAGAAGCCGCTGCGCCCCGCGCACGTGCTGCCATTGCTGGAAGAAGCCGCCGCGCGTGAGCGCAGTCCCGCGCCCGCCGCGCCGGCCAGCACGCCGCAGTTTTCCGACGACGAGCTTGCCACGCTGATCAACGAGACGCCCGAGCAGATCGAGGTCGTCCTGCAGCCGCAGCACGATCTGGCCAGCGACCAGATTGTTGGCGCCGAGGCGCTGTGCCGATGGGTGCATCCGGTGCATGGGCGCGTGTCGCCCGCCGCGTTCGTGCCGCGCCTTGAGGCGCTGGGGCTGGCCGACGGCCTGTTCTTCCATGTGCTGGAGCATTGCGTGCGCGTGCAGCACGCGCTGGCCGCCCACGCGCATCCGGTGCCGATTGGCGTGAATGCCTCTGCGCAAACGCTCAGCCGCCCCGGCACCATCGAGCGGGTCGAGTCCACCGTGCGCGAGGCGCGCATCGCACCGGCCTCCATCAGCCTGGAGCTGACGGAAGATTCACCGGTGCCGGATGCCGCGCAACTGACCATCGCGCTCAACCGCCTGCGTCTGCTTGGCCATCCGCTGGCCATTGATGACTTTGGCGTGGGCATTGCCACGCTCAAGCTGCTGGCAGACCTGCCCTTTACCATCCTCAAGGTGGACCGCTCGTTCACGGCGGCCGTCAATCAGACCAGCCAGCGCGGTGTGATCTGCCGCACCATGATCGAACTGGCGCGTACGCTGCATCTGGAGTGCATCGCGGAAGGAGTGGAAACCGACGCTCAGCGCCAGACCTTGCGCACCCTGGGCTGTGCGACGGGGCAGGGTTATCTGTGGGCGGCACCGTTGTCGACCACGGCATTCCTGGCGCACGTGCAAGCTGCAGCCTGATTCAGTTTCGTGCAGCCCTGATTGAAATGGCTTCTGCCCCGAAAGGTTACGGGGCGCCCAAAGTAAGAAAAGTCTGATCCCATTGGGCATCGCGCGTGGGTATGGTTACCGGCACGCTTTTGCCGGCTCTCCCACATCCCATGACGGCTCCGATCTCTTCCCTTCTGCCGCGCCCGCTGGTCAAGCGCTGCGTCTTCGCCTCTGTCCATCAACGCCGTGTTTCGGAGGCGGATGGGCAGCCGCGCCTCCGAGCGCCAGCGCTTACCTGATCGCACGCCATGTCCCCTTTCTTATCGATCGTGGCGGCAGACGATCATCCCGTGATCCTGATGGGGCTGACGGCCGCCATCGCGCAGTTTCCGCAGCAGCGCGTCATTGCGCAGGCGCACGATGGACATGAGTTGATGCAGGTGCTCGAACATATCGACTGCGATGTCATCGTCACGGACTACCGCATGAATGGGGACCCGGCATTCGATGGCATGGCGTTGCTGGCGCGCCTGCGCAAGCAGCACCCGAAGCGGGCGATCGTGGTCTGTACGATGGTGCACAACCCTGCGCTGCTGCGCAGCATGCGGCAGCTTGGTGTGGCCGCCATCGTGAGCAAGAGCGATGACCTTGTCTACGTTGGCCACGCGATCGCGGCGGCCGCGCGCGGGGCACACTACTACAGCCCCAGCATCCTGGAGGAAAGCGGTCTCAACCCGAATGTGCGCAACGTGTTCGAGACCCTGAGCGCGCGCGAGCGAGAGGTCGTTTGCCTGTATGCCAGCGGCATGGCCGTGTCGGAGATTGCGCGCAAGCTCGGTTCGAGCGTCAAGACCGTGAGCACCCAGAAGACGGCTGCATTGCGCAAGCTTGGCTTGGCGCGCGAGACCGATCTCTTCCAGTTCGCCCGTACCAACGGGTTATCCCAGCTCCACTGAGCGCCGCGGGTCAGACGGCGCGGCGGTTCGCGGGCAGCGACAGCGTCTGTGCCGGGACCTTTGCCGGTGCCTCGATTGCGGGCGCTGCCTCAGCGGCGCTGGCGCCCATCAGCCAACCAAACAACGGCGTTGCGACCAGTGCGCCAACCAGTTGCGCCAGCATGTAGCCGGGCACGTCACCGGGGCGGATGCCCGAGGGGCCGTCGGTCAGCGCGCAGGCTAGTGCCAGCGCCGGATTGGCCAGTGAAGACGAGGCCGTGAACCAATACCCCGCTGCGATGTAGGTGGCGACCACCAGCGGCAACTGCTTCGGCGCGTGACGGCCGCAGGCGATGCCCACACCCATCAACCCGAACGTGGCCAGTGCCTCGCTCCACCACAGTGCGGGGCCGGTGGCGATGTGGGTGCTCGCCGACAGCGCCGGCATGCCATACATGGCATGGGCGGCCATCACGCCCAGCACGGCGCCCATTGCCTGGGCGACCCCATACCCCAGCGCTTCACGCCAATGCAGGCGCCCCTGCACCAGGGCCGACAGCGTGACGGCCGGGTTCAGATGCGCGCCCGATACCGGCCCGAACGCTGTCAGCAACGCGCACAGTCCTGCCCCACCTGCCAGCGATTGCGCCAGCAGCGTCCACGTGGCATCGCCGCTGGAGAGCCGGTTCGCGTGGATGCCCGTGCCGATCACCACGGCGATCAGCAAGGCCGTGCCGAGCCCTTCCGCGACAAGGCGGCGGCCCAGGGAGATGGAGGGCGATGCAGTGCGGAGCGAAGAAACGGTAGCCATGCGGGAGCGGAATGCAGACGATGCGGAGCGCATCGCGCGGGAGTGTGGGACCGCCGCCCGGGCCGATCAATGCACTGCGGCGCGCTTGTGTCGCTCTCCGTGGTATGGAATTGCAGTATCGAATGGCGGGATCAGGCCGCGCTGGCTGCACCGGCCGCCGCCAGTTGCCGCTGCTGCGACCCCAGGCGCATGAAGCCCGCTGCCGCCGCGCCCAGCGCCATCAGCATCGCGAGGCACCCGGCCATGGTGCCGTGTGCCATGCCTGCCACGCTGCCATCAGCGGCGAAGGTGAAATACAGCCCGCCGATGCAGGCAACGCCGAGTGCCCCCGCCAGTTGCTGCGCCGTGATCAACAACCCTGCCGCTGCGCCGGCCTGCGTACGCGGCACGCCGGTCAGCACCAGGCCGATCAGCGGGACGATGACCAGCCCTTGCCCCGCGCCGTGCAGCGCCAGGGCGATGCTGATGCGCGTCATGCTGGGCGCGATGGGGTGCGCCCACTCCGTGCCGAAGCCCGACAGCAACATCAGCAGGCCCATCGCCATCAAGCCGAGGCCGCCCAGCAGCGACCGGATACCGTAACGCCGCACCAGCGCATTGGCCACCCGCGACGTGATGAGGAACGCAAGCGCCAGCGGCAGGATGACCACGCCCATGTGCAGCGCAGACAGTTGTCGCCCGTTCTGCAGATACAGCGTCAGCACCAGGAAAAACGCCATCATTCCGATGTAGTGCAAGCCAGACGCCGTCAGGCCCGTCATGAAGGCGCGATGCTGCAGCAGCGCGGGCGGCAGCAATGGCGTACCGCCGGCGCGGTCGACGCGTGCTTCAAGCTGCTGGAACGTCGCCATGCCGAGCAGGCCCACGATCAGCAATGCCAGGCTCCACAGCGGCCAATGCAGTTCGCGGCCGAACAGCAGTGGCACGAGCACGGCGGCCACGCTGATGGCCATCCACGCCACGCCTGCGGTGTCGAGGTGCACATCGGCTGCCGCGGTCTGGCGCGGAATCCAGCGCCAGCCCAGCAGCGCCGCCGTCAATCCCACTGGCACGTTGATCAGGAAGGCCGAGCGCCACCCCAGCCCGGCGATGTCTGCGCTGGTCAGTGCGCCGCCCAGCAGCAGCCCGGCCGCGCCGCCGGTGCCCATCACCAGCCCGAAGATCGACAGCGCGCGGTCACGCTCCGTGCCGGCAAAAAGCGCCTGCACGCTGGCCAGCACCTGCGGCACCAGAATCGCGGCGGACAGCCCTTGCGCAAATCGCCACGCGATGAGCGCCCCTGCGCTGCCCGCCAGGCCGCAGCCGGCTGACGTGGCGGTAAAGGCGACAAGGCCCAGCAGGAACACGCGCCGGCGCCCGAACAGATCGCCCAGGCGGCCGCCCGTGATGAGCAAGATCGCATAGCCGAGCTGGTACACCGCTAGCACCGCTTCCAGTTGCGCGGGCGTGGCGTGCAGGCTCATGCGAATGCTCGGAATCGCCACATTAGCGATGAACGCATCGACGATGAACATGAATTGCGCGGTCACCATCACACCAAAGGCGAGCCAGTGGCGGTGCAGTTGGGACATGGGTGACGTGGGAGAAACAGAAGACACGTGGGTCACGATCGGCTCCGGAAAGAGAGGTGAACGCAGCGTAGGCGCCGGTGCCGATTCGATTCAGAGCTAGGATTAACCTAGGATTGAGCTGTCCCTCCCATCTCCACACGCCGTCGTGTGTAATGCCCCCATGGACGATTTCACCGCTGACCTGGCCCCCATCCCCGCCGCGCCCCGCAGCGAGCTGGGCGAGTTCCTGCGCAGCCGTCGCAGTCACCTGCGCCCGCAGGATGTGGGGTTGCCGGAGGGCACCGGGCGCCGCCGTACCGCCGGCCTGCGCCGGGAGGAAGTCGCGCAGCTCGCCAACATCAGCATCGACTGGTATGTGCGCATCGAGCAGGGGCGCGACGTACGGCCTTCGGTGGCGACCATCGAGGCGATCGGCCGGGCGTTGAGGCTGTCGCCGGATGAACGTGCGCACATGCGTGGGCTGGCACGCGCGGAAGCGGCCTTCACGGGGCCGCCTGGGCACTCACAGGCTGAAGCCGTGCCCGACGTCTTGCGCCGGGCCGTCGCCGGCATGGTCCTGCCCGCCCACGTGCGCAGCTACCGCACCGAGCTGCTGTGCTGGAACGACGCGACCACGCAGCTTTTCATGGATTTCGGCACGATGCCGGAGGAAGACCGCAACTCGCTGGTCTACATGTTCCTGTATGCCAACGCGCGCGAGCGCTTTGTCGAGTGGGAGAACGAGGCGCGCCGCATGCTGGCGAAGTTCCGGGCGGTGTACGACCCGCATGCGGACGACCCGGTGCTCGTGGCGCTGGTCGACCGCCTGCGCACTGACAGCCGCGAGTTCGACACCTGGTGGCGCCAGCACGAGGTGCGTGCCCAGCGCGCCGAGCACAAGTTGATCCGCACGCCCGACGGCAAGATCGTCCGCTATGACTACATCGGCCTGCCGGTGATGGAAGACCCGCGGCTGCGCGTGGTGCTGTACGTGCCGGTGGAGGACGGCGCTTGAGGGCTTACGCGGTCAGGGCTGCGAGGATGGTCTCGGTGCTGCGCACGCGGCCCAGGCGCGGGAACACGTGCTCCACCGAAGAGCGGTGCAGCGCCGCATCGTTCGAGCTCATCGCGTCTTCGGCCAGTACCAGCGCGTAGCCGTGCTCCCATGCGGCGCGCGCCGTCGATTCCACGCCCACATGCGTGGAGATGCCGCCCAGCACGATGGTGGAGATGCCGCGACGGCGCAGTTGTAAGTCCAGCTCCGTGCCGTAGAACGCGCCCCACTGGCGCTTGGTGATCTGGATATCGGTGGGCGCGACTTCCAGCTCAGCGGGCTGTTCCCACCATTGCGGCGGCAGGCCACCGGGCACGGTGGGTGCCGGGCGGTCGACAGGCTGGCGCGGCGCATCTGCGTAGTCCGGTGCCCAGCCCACACGCACCAGCACGACGGGTGCGCCCAGCTCGCGAAAACGCTTGGCCAGTTTGGCGGAGGCACCCAACACCTGTTCCGGCGAGTGCGGCCCCTGCGCAAACGGCAGGATGCCGCGTTGCAGGTCGATCAGCACCAGCGCGGTGGATTGGGGCGACAAGACCAGCGGTTGCTCGGTAGACATCGGTGTGGCTCCTGGGGATGGGACGATTCAGACAGGGGGCTGGCGGCGCGGTTCCGCCGCCCCAGCGGGAAGTGTAAGTGCGCCGTGGCGCGTCAGGTCCGGCTTGCCGGCAGCGTGCCGAGGGCCGGTGCCGCGTCGTTTGCGCGCGGTTCTTCAGCGCCGGCAATCTCGTCGAGCGAGCGGTTGTTCGTTCGCGGCCCGAAGATCCCGATCGACAGCATCACGATCAGCATGCTCGCGCTGATCAACACGAACACCGCAGGTGCGCCCGCGCGCTCAAGCAGCAAGGCGATGATGAAACTGCTGGCAATGCCCGTCAGCCGGCCGAACGCGTGCACGAACCCCAGCGCGCGGCTGCGGATCTGCGTCGGAAACACTTCGGCCTGATAGGCGGTGGCGTTGCTGGCCATCACGGTGTTGCACAGGGTGATGAGCACGCCAAAGAGGATCGCCAGCGGCGCCTGCCCCGACAAGGCGAACCCGGTGCCGAACACCACCACCCCGAGCGCCGTTGCGACGATCAGCCATTTGCGCTCGATGCGATCCGCCAGCAGCCCACCGATGATGGGCGACACCGGATACGCAAACGCAATCACGAACGCATACCAGAGACTCTTGGCGATGGACGCGCCCTGCGCGGCAAGCAGTGTCGGCAGCCATTGGCTGAAGCCGAAGAAGCCGATGCTCAAGAACGCATTGAAGGTGATCAGCATGACCGTGCGGCCACGGTAACGCTGGTTCCACATCGATTGCGCGGCGGGCGCGCTGCTCGGCGCCTGCGCGGCCTGTGTTCGGACGGGCGGCAAGGGGCGGCCGGATTCGTGCTCCACGCGGTCCTCGATCTGCTGGACGATGGCTTCGGCTTCCTGCGTGCGTCCGCGCATGGCCAGCCAGTGCGGCGACTCCGGCAGGCGGTGCTGCAGCCACCAGGCGACGATCGCGCCGCTGCCACCTGCTGCGACCACCCAGCGCCAGCCCGAGATGCCCAGCGGCGATTGCGGGATCCACAGCCAGGACGCCAGCGCGAGCACGGGCATCGCCAGGTAGCTGATGCCGAAGCAGACCGCGAAGGCTCGCCCGCGCATGTCTTTGGGCACCAGCTCGGTCAGGAACGCGCCGATCGTGATCAGCTCCGCGCCCGCGCCGCAGCTGGCAACGAGGCGGCAGAGGTGGATACCGAGCGCTGTGTTCTGGAAGCACATCGCGACACTGGCCACGGTGTACAGCAGCAGCGCGCCGGTGAACACGGTGCGCCGCCCGATGCGGTCAGCCAGGCGCGAGACGAACATCTCGCCGATGAAGAGGCCGGCAAACGTCGCCGCGCCCAGCGCGCCCTGATCCGACATCCCGAACGTGCCGTGGGCGCCCGCGTGGAAGATGCCGTCCCGGATCAGGCCGGGCGGCAGGTAGGTCATCTGGAACAGGTCATAGACCTCGAAGAAGCCGCCGACGCTCAACAGCAGCACCAGGCGCCAGATGGTGCCGGTGGCCGGCAGACGGTCGATGCGCGAGGCGATCGACTGCGCATAGGTTGCAGACATGAAGTGTCTCCTGCAGGGTTCAGGGTTCAGACCGTTGCGACGGGATTGACCGGCGACCCCACGAGCCCGCGCACGTGCAGCGGCGGCGCAGTCAGCAGGAAACGGTTGCGTTGATGTGCGCGCAGCCATTGCGCCAGCGGCGTCAGGTGCCACAGCTCGCCCAGGTGGATGCCCAGCTTGAACAGGCACAGCTCGTGCAGCGGCATCAGCGCGCCGGGACTGGCCCGGTCGGCAAGCTGCTGCGGGCGTTCTTCGACCGCGTGGTTGTCCGCAACCAGCGCGGCCAGGCCCGAGACATCGATCCAGTTCCGCAGCCGCTCGTCGTTGCCGTCGAGCACGCAGCAGGTGTCGGGCATGGCCTGTTCGCCGGCAGCATCGGCTTGCAGCAACCGATCGGCGAAGCCCGTGTGAATGCAGACGATGTCGCCGCGTTCGACGACGACCGCATCGGCACGCAGCACGGCCATCCAGTCGTCGTAGCCGATCTTGCGGCGAGCATCGCCAAAGTGGTGCCGCAGGTCGACCAGCACCCCCCGGCCCTGCACGCCAGTCTGGGCCATGACTTCGATGCCCAGTGCATGTGCGCCGCCTGTCGATGCGCCGGCCTGCGGTACCCGCACGTGTTCGTCCATGCGGTAGCCGTTGTAGAACACGGCTTCTGCGTTGCCGTCGCCGTCCGCATCGAACAGCGAGCCGACATGCGATAGCGCATCCCACTGCGTGGAGAACTGCGAATGCATGCAGAAGGCGTCGTCGCAAACGACGTCGGTGGCGTTGCGTGCCGCTTCTTCAGCGCGATAGCCGAAGTACGGCTTGCCCTGCAGCAGCGCGGGGCTGATCGTCGGCGGTTGCCGCCGCGCGTTGAGCCCGCCGCCGCGTGGCACGTCCAGCGGCAGGCTGAGCGAAAAC
Source organism: Ralstonia sp. 24A2 (assembly GCF_051783885.1). Taxonomy (NCBI): domain Bacteria; kingdom Pseudomonadati; phylum Pseudomonadota; class Betaproteobacteria; order Burkholderiales; family Burkholderiaceae; genus Ralstonia; species Ralstonia sp. 24A2. The sequence goes on from NZ_JBPVZD010000002.1 coordinate 553,560, forward strand.
ACCACGCCTTCGCGCACTTCTGCGACGGCGCGCAAGACGCGGTCTGGTGTCAGCCAGTTCAGCCTGCCGCGTTGATCATCGATGCCGAAGTCGCCCCAATTGGAACCGGGCGGCCGGTGGGTCCAGCGCGGGTTCATGCAGTCTCCTTGTTTTTGATTTGTTTTCTGGTGGCGTTGCCTAGCGCGGCAGGATCACGCCCTGCGCCGTCAGGCGCGCGTAGTCGTCCTCGCCCAGCAGCGGCAGCAGGATTTCGCGGTTGTTCTCGCCAAGCGCGGGTGCCGGCCGGCGGAACACGCCTGGCGTGCCGGATAGGCGCGGCGCGATGTTGTGCATGGGCAGGCTGCCCGCATCGTCGTCGGGCAGCTCGACCAGGGCTTCGCGCTCGATCACGTAGTGGTCGTGCACGATCTGCGCGATATCGTGGATCGGCCCGACCGTGACGCCCGCCGCCTCGAAGAAGGCGAGGTTGCTCTCCAGGTCGCGCTCGGCAATGAAGGCGCTCACGATGGCGTCCAGGTCTTCCGCATGCTGCACACGCTGGATGTTGGTGCGGTAGCGCGGGTCGTCGATCAGATCAGGGCGTCCGATTGCGCGGAACAGGCGCTCGGCCATCCCCTGCGTGGAGCTCGACATGCACAGCCACTTGCCGTCGCGGGTGCGGTACGTATTGCGCGGCGCGGTGTTGGTCGAGCGGCTGCCGGTGCGCGGCTTGATCTTGCCCGTGAGCGCATAGTTGGCGGCGGCCGGCCCGAGAATGGAGAACAGCGGCTCGAACAGCGACACGTCGATCACCTGACCCGTCGCGCCCTCGGCGTCGCGTGCGCGCAGTGCCACCAGCACGGCAATCGCGCCGGATAGGCCGGCCGTCATGTCGCCCAGGAACATCGGCGGCAGCACTGGTTCGCGATCGGCAAAACCGTTGATGGCGGCGAACCCCGCGTAGCCTTCGGCCAGGGTGCCGAAGCCGGGTTTGTGCCGGTACGGGCCGCTCTGGCCCCAGCCGGAGATGCGCGCGATCACCAACTGCGGGCGCAGCGCGAGCAGCACCTCGGGGCCAAGTCCCATTTGCTCGGCAACGCCGGGTTTGAAGCTCTCGATGAACACGTCGGCCTCGCGCACGAGCCGGTGCACGATGTCGATGCCTTCCGGCGAGCGCAGATCCACACACACGCTGCGCTTATTGCGCCCGTAGACCTTCCAGTTGGTGCTGATGCCGCCGGCGCCGACCGCCCGCAGCGTATCGCCATGCTCGCCTTCGACCTTGATCACGTCGGCGCCGAAATCGGCGAGCTGCACGCTCAGCATGTTGCCCGCCATCAGGCGAGACAGGTCGATGACGCGCACGCCGGCCAGCGGCCCGCGCGCATCGGCATTGAACTGCTTCATGTGGATCGGGCCAGTCGGCGCGCGAAAGGGGGCCTTGCCCGCATGGGCTTGCGTTTGTTCAACGGACATCGGTGTCTCCGGTATGGGTAACTGGTGCGGCGCGCAGGGCCGCCTGCGCTACGCCTGTAGTGCGCCGAGCGGGTCGGCCTGGGTGGTGGCAGCGCCCGACGACGGGAGGTCGCCGCCCAGCGCGTGGGTCAGCTCGGCGGCGGCGTCCAGCACGCGCGGCAGGTAGTCGTTCTGCACTTTCCTGTTGAAGCGGTAGCGCGGAATGCCCAGCGAGATCGCGCCGCTGATCACCCGGCCAACGCCGAACACCGGGCAGGCAATCGCCGCGCTTTCCGCATCGCGCTCGGCGATGGAGACGGCGTACCCCTGCTCCACGACCTTCTCGTGCTCCGTGCCGCGCGTGCCGGAAAACGCCAGCAGCACGTGCCCCGCCGCACCCACGTCGAGCGGGAAGCGATCGCCTTCACGCAGATTGGTCCGCACCGAGCGCTCGGCGTGGAAGCGGAACAGGCAGACGCGCTGGTCGCCTTCGCGCACATAGAACGCCGCGGTTTCACCCGTCTCCTCCGACAGCCGGGCGAGGATCGGCGCGGCATGCTCACGCAGCTGGAACGACTCGCGATACGTCATGCCGAGATGAAAGTTGGCCGGCCCCAGCACGTAGCGCCCGTCCGGCAGCCGCTTGATGAAGCGGAACTGCTCAAGCGATTCGAACATGCGCAGCAGCGTGCTCATGTTCAGCCCTGTCGCCTCACTCACCTGCGCAAGCATCAGCCCATTGGGGGCGTTGCCGAAGGCGAGCAGGACGGTCAGGGCGCGATTGACCGCGGAGACGCCGCCCTCTGTTTGCGTGTTCATGTGGACCTCGTGACGTGCCGGCCGACGCGCTGATGGCGTCGATAAAAAATGAAAGTTGTTTTCATTATATTTGCGAGAGCGCATTTGGCAATAGCCGCATAGACCTGCTCGGATGGTGGGGGAATTTGCGTGTGCAAGCAGTCACAAGGGTTAACGATAGTCTTGACGAATTCGACGCCGAACACAAAAAATGAAAGTCACTTTCATTTTAGTGAGTCAGCATGTTTTCGTCACCCTTGCCGGTCTGGCGCTCGCTGTTGTACGTGCCAGCCCATGTCCCCCGCTACGTTGCCAAGGCCGAGGTCTGCGGGGCCGATGCCGTCATCCTCGATCTGGAAGACGGTGTACCGCCCGAACAGAAGGCGCAGGCGCGCGGCGCGCTTGTCGAGGCGATTCCGCGCCTGGCCCGCATTGGCTACGACGTGTTGGTGCGCGTCAACGGCCCGCTGGAGCCCATGGCGGCGGACCTGCGTGCCGCCGTTCTGGCCGGCGCGAGCGGTGTCGTCTTGCCCAAGGTGCGCGGCGCAGCGCATCTGGAAGCCATCGATGAACAGCTGGCGTTGCTGGAAGACGAGAGCGGCGCCCCGCTTGGCCGGACCCGCATCATCGCCATCATCGAAACGCCGCGCGCCTTCGAGGTGATGAGCGACATTGCGCGCGCCACGCCGCGCATTGCAGCCCTGATGCTTGGCGGCGGCGATTTCGCCCTGTCCTGCGACAGCCGTGCCAGCGCCGAGGTGTTGCGCGTGCCGAAACAGTTGCTGGTGATTGCCGCCCGAGCCGCCGGTGTCCTGCCTCTCGGCCTGACCGGGGGATTGGACGTGCTGGACGATCTCGACGCCTTCGAACGCGCGGCCCAACAGTCCGTCGACATGGGCTTTGCCGGCGCGACCTGCATCCATCCCGCGCAGGTGGCGGTGCTCAACCGCGCCTTCATGCCCTCGGCTGAGGAGGTCTCCGACGCCAGCGCGCTGCTGGCGGCCTTCGATGCTGCGCGCGCCGAGGGCCGAGGCGCGCTCCGGTTCGACGGACGGATGGTCGACGCCCCGGGCGTCACACGTGCGCGCCGCGTGCTTGTCCGCCATGCCGCTAGCCAGAGGCGCATGCCGTAGCCCTGATTTGCCGGCGCCGCCGGCACTTGCCGTACCCCAAAAATCAAAACAGCAGGAGACAACCATGACCACGCGAATGTTCGCGCTATGCGGACTGGGCCTTCTTTCGGCCAGCGTCAGCGCACAGTCCACCCTCACCCTGTATGGCGTTGCTGACGTCTATACCGAATTTCTGACCAGCCAGGCAGCGCCGGGCGATGGCCGAGCGGTCACCCAGACGCGCATGGCCTCGGGCGGCAAGAGTGGCTCGCGCTGGGGCTTGAAGGGCAAGGAAGACCTGGGTGGCGGCTGGCGGGCCGCGTTCCGCCTGGAGAGCGGCATCAACCTCAACAACGGCACCGGAGCGGGCTCGGGCGGGGGCGGCTTCGACCGCTCTGCCTGGGTGGCGCTGGAGAACGACCAGTGGGGCATGCTGCGCCTGGGCCGCCAGTACACCACGCTGTTCGACGTCATGGAAAAGTACTCGCCCACCGGCGCGTACTCCACGCTGTACGAGCCAGCAGGCGCCATCGTCGGCCTGAACTTTCGCGAGAACAGCGTCGTGAAGTACCGGTTCGAGACCGGCCCGCTGGCCGTGCAGGCGCACTACGCCCTGGGCGGCACGCCGGGCACGTTCCAGACCAGTGCCGCGTACGGTGCCGGCTTTGACTATGCGAGCGGCCCGCTGTCGTTTGCCGCGGCCTATGACAACGTCAACGGTTCGCAGCTCAGCAACGTCACGCATTTCCGGCGCTACTCGGCGGCGGCCATGGTTGCGCTGGGCCGTGCCGAGTGGATCCTCGGCCTGACCGAGGGCAACGGCAACGTGAACACGCCGCTGGTTGTCACGCGCTACACGTTCCTGTGGACGGGCGTGCGCTATCGCCTGTCGGAACGCCTCCAGGCCATCGGCGCGTTCTATTACGAGAATGTTCGTGCGCAGAATCCCTCGCCCGGGCAGCCTGCTCCGCAACTGACCAATCCGCAGCAGGTCACGGTACAGCTCAACTACTTTCCGTCGAAGACGACGACGCTCTATCTCGCGGCCGGTTATGCCCACCGCGCCGCGCTGGACTTCGACAACTACAACTACAGCTTCCTGCACTACTCGCTCGCCAGCGGCCGCTCCGTCAGCACGGGCGTGGCGCTGGGCATGCGCAAGCTGTTCTGATGCTCAAACAGAAGACCAAAATCAGGAGATCGTGACATGTCCATCACGCTTGCGCGCCGTCGCGCGTTTCTGCTGCGTGCGCTTGCCGGTACGGTCGGCGTTGCCTTTGCGGGGGCATCGTCGGCACAAGCCCTTGCCGACGCGGCCAAACCTGCCGCCACCACTGTGCTGCCCATCGCCAATCGCCTGGCCGAATACGTGCATCGCCTGCGCTACGAAGACATCGACGCCGGCGCGCTGGAAGCGTTGAAGCTGCGGCTGGTCGATACGTTTGGCTGCGCGCTGGCGGCGTTGCAGGAGCCGGTGGTCCAGCGGTGCTTCCACCTTGCGCAAGCCGGCGCGAGCAACGCTTCGACGCTGATCGGGACCACGCACCGCACGACGCCGGAGCTTGCCGCCTTCGCCAATGGTGCGGCCATCCGCTACTACGACCTCAACGATGGCTACGCCGCCAAGGAGATCGGGCACCCGAGCGATTTCATCTCGGTCAGTCTTGCCGTGGCGCAATCGGAGCGGCGTTCGATCCAGGATTTCATCCTGGCCTCGCTCATTGCCTACGAAATCGAATGCCGGCTGTTTGATGCCGCCGCCATCAGCCCACGCGGTTGGGACAACCCGAGCTACGGCGTGGTCACCGCTGCCTTGACCGCCGGCAAGCTGATGCAGCTCTCGGTCGAGCAATTGACGCAGGCCGTCAACATCGCGCTCATCGACCACGTTGCGATGAACCAGACCCGAACGCAGGTGCTGTCGAACTGGAAAGGGCTGGCCGATGCTTCGGCGGCAAAAAGCGGTGTCTTTGCGGCCAGCCTTGCGCGGGAGGGCATTACCGGCCCCAGCCCCATTTTCGAGGGCACCTATGGCTTCGAGAAGCTCGTTGCCGGTCAGCCCATTGCCATCGATACGGCGGCGTTTGGCGGGCCGGGCCGCCCGTTCCGCATTGCCGATGTGCTGGTGAAGCCGTATCCCGCACAAGGCCACACGCTGACCGCGGTGGAGGCGGCCATCCGGCTGTCAGGGCGGATCCACGATCCTGCGCAGATCGACAAGGTGGTCGTTGCCACGACACAGCTCGGCTACAAGATCACCGGAAGCGGGCCGTATGTGTGGGCGCCAGCCACCAAGGAGACGGCCGACCACAGCATGCCCTACGTTGTGGCGCGTGCGCTCATCGACGGTACGTTGACGAACGCGAGCTACGCCCCCGAGAAACTCACCGCGGCCGATGTACGCGCGCTGATGCCCAAGATCCGTGTCGAGGAGGACCCCGCGCTCACCGCGCTGTATCCGAGGCACATTCCGAACCGCATCACGGTGACTCTGCGTTCGGGGGAGGTGTTGACGGAACGCGTTGACGACCTGCCGGGCGCACCCGATGTGCCGCTGACGCGCGAGACGATCGAAGCCAAGTTCTGGCGCACCGCAGGCACGGCCATCACCCGCGCGAACGGCGAGGCGTTGCTCCAGCGCATCTGGTCCATGGAGCGGCTGCGCGGCGTCGATGCGTTGTTCGAGGCGGCCATGGCGGAGCGCGCGGCTTAAACGCAGCCGGTTGCGTTCACAAAAAAGAAGGGGGCGCTGAGGCCCCCTTTCTTGTTGCCACGCCTTACGGGCGGCGGATGACACACGTTGCCGTGGCATGCGCCAGCAACGTGCCGTCCTGCGTCTTGAGCGTGCCTTCCGACACGCCGATCGTGCGCGAGACATGCAGCACGCGGCCGACGGCCACCAGCGGCGCATCCACCGGTACCGCCTTCACCATCTTCACGTTCAGGTCGACCGTGCCGTAGCCGACACCGGCTTCGAGCATGGAATGCACCGCGCAGCCCGTTACCGAATCGAGCACCGTGGCCGCAAAGCCGCCGTGCACGCCACCCAGCGGATTGAGGTGGCGCTTGTCAGCCTGCGCGCCGAAATGCACGACGCCGGGTTCGATGGCGTCCATCGTCATCGGAATGGTTTCGCTGATGGACGCGCGCGGCAGCTCTCCGCGCGACATGGCTTGCAGCAGTTGCAGGCCGGTCATTTGGGACGGATGCATGGGGTGGATGGGGCTGGTTGAGGTGACCCGACACTCTACCCCGAGCCGGGTTTCCACGACTGCAATGCGTTGCAGCGTGTGGCGCAACAACGTGCCCAATCGACGCCCCAATGCGGGTGAACCCTAGCGTTGCGCGCATGCCGACGCGAAAGGCTCCAGAAAGGTGGCCCCCTCTACGCTCGCCCAGCGATTGCATCGGGCGGCCTGACCATCTGCTCTCTGCGCGTTACTCCAAGCCGGCATCACGACCGGACACCATTACCCACAAGGAAGGAGACTTCAATGTCCCGTATCAAGTTCGCCCTGGCGGCGACTGCGGCCGCCGCGGCCACCCTGGCCGCCACCGGCGCCCACGCACAAGCGTCGAACGTGACGCTGTATGGTTTGATCGACACCACCATCAGCACCGTCAACAACACCAACGCGGCCGGTGCGCGCACGACCGGCTTCCAGGTGCCCTGGTTCTCGGGCAGCCGCTGGGGCCTGACCGGCAAGGAAGACCTGGGCGGCGGCACGTCGGCCATCTTCAAGCTGGAATCCGAGTTTGAAACGCCGACCGGCAACATGGACACCCCGGGCGTGCTGTTCAACCGCGACGCCTGGGTGGGCCTGTCGAGCGAAACGCTGGGCAAGCTGACCTTCGGCCGCCAGAACGCGATTGCGCGTGACGTGTCGGGCATCTACGGTGATCCGTACACCAGCGAGAAGGTGACCCTGGACGAAGGCGGCTACACCAACGTCAACAACTTCAAGCAACTGATTTTCTACGCAGGCAGCGCCACCGGCACGCGCCTGAACAACGGCGTGGTGTGGAAGAAGCTGTGGGACGGCCGCTTCTTCACCGGTCTGGCCTACCAGTTTGGCGAAGTGCCGGGCCAGTTCTCGCAAGGCTCCACCGAATCGCTGGCCCTGGGTTACAACGGCGACAGCTTCCACCTGGCGGGCTTCGCGCAACAGGCCAAGGTCAACGGCTTTACCGACCGCTCGTACTCGATCGGCGGCAACGTGATCATCGACATCTTCCGCATCAACGCCGGCTACTTCCACTACACGGGCGAGCAGCCGACCGCGATCGGTAACCGTAGCGACAACGCCTACACCGTCTCGCTGAAGATCGCTCCGCAAGGCGCCTTCGACTACGAGATCGGCTACCAGATCATGAAGGCCAACAACGCCGCCTTCGACGCCAACGGCAACACGCTCAACGCGTACGCCAACGTGCTGGGTGCCACGGCCTCGGGCAGCGGCCGCAAGAGCACGCTGTACGGCTCGGTGTTCTATCACGTGTCCAAGCGCACCGAGTTCTACGTGGCGGCCGACTACATGAAGCTGAAGGATCAGTACATCGTGGGCTCGACCAACGGCCACAACAGCCAGACCGAGTTTGGTCTCGGTATGCGCACCCGCTTCTGAACCTGCTCACGGTCCTACTGCGCGGCCCGATCTTGGCGCTGCGATGCTCGCCGTGCCATGTGTACGGCTGGCGCTTCTCCCGCCAACCTCGGGCCGCTCGCTACGGACCGTGAACAGGTTCATAACGCGAAGTGTTTAGCGTTGCTCGCGCACCTGATCGACAAACTTGTTGGTATAGGTGCGCGAGAGATCGATGTGCTTGTCGCGCGCGTTGGCATTGCTGGCGGCGAGGACGCGCAGGACGGTGGGTGGGCCGTCGTCCGGCATGCGTCCGTCGGCGCTGAAGGTGGGCAACGCGGCGGCAAGCGTTTTGACGTAGAGCTCGGAATGTTCGCGGCGGAATTCAGCCGGCATGCGCGCGGCAATGTCCTCCGCGTTGTGTGTGTGCATGTAGCGCAAGGTCCGCACGAAAGCGCGGGCCAGTTTGGTGGCCAGTTCCGGATGCGCTTCGAGCCATTCGGTTTGCAGATACAGGCACGCGGCCGGGTACGGGCCGCCCAGGGCGGCGCGCGTGCTCTCCAGCGTGCGCAGGTCGAGCAGCACGCGGGCTTCGCCGCTGCGTACCAGGCGCGCGGCAGTCGGGTCGGTGGTCATACCGGCATCGATGCGACCGCTGCGCAGCGCCTTGGCAAAGCTGTGCTCGGCGCCGACCGGCAGCATGGTGTAGTCCCCCGCAGACAGGCCCTGCTGTGTCATCAGGTAGCGCGTAAGAAAGCTGGTGGACGAGCCCAGGCCCGTCACGCCCAACGTGCGGCCGCGCAGATCGCGCATCGATTCCACAGTGGCGGGCAGCCGTGTGGATACCACCTCCGCCTCGCCCGGCACCTGGCTGAAGAGCACGATGGCGCGCACTTCCTTGCCCTTGGCCTGCAGGTCGATCGTGTGATCGTAGAAGCCGACCACGCCGTGCGCAAAGCCGGTGAGGAGTTCGCTCTCCGCATCCACGCCGGCGGGCTGCGAGAGCAGTTCCACCTCCAGCCCTTCGTCGCGGAAGTAGCCCAGGCGCTGTGCCAGCGTGGCAGGCAGGTAGATCATCTTGGCCGTGCCGCTGACCATGATGGTCAGGCGCGTGGGGTCTTGCGCCAAGGCGTGCGAAGTCACTGCCGTCACTGTCAGCAGACAGGCGGCGAGCAACGGCGTGATCCAGCCCCGGGGGCCGCGTGTGCGGGCACCCCTGCAGGTAAAAACACCCATTGAGTTGTCTCCGGCTCTTTTGTAGATATCGTATCGCGCTGCCCGGATCTGGTGAGTGACGCATCCGGCGCGCGTAGGCAGCCGCCATCATTTTAGGAAGCGGCAACCCACAAATCGCTTTCATTTTTCGGACGCGCTGTTTTCGTATGAAGCTGCTCCTGATCGAAGACAACGCCCCGCTGGCGCACTGGCTGTCAGAAGCCCTGCGCCGCGCGCACTTCACGGTGGATCACGCCACGGATGGCGAATCCGCGGATTCCCTGCTGCTCACGCAGCACTATGACGTGGTGCTGCTCGACCTGCAGTTGCCGACGCTGTCGGGGCAGGGCGTATTGCAACGTTTGCGCGGTCGCCGCAATGCGGTGCCGGTGCTGATCCTGACCGCCAGCGGCGGCATTGACGACAAGGTTGCCTGCCTGGGTGCCGGTGCGGATGACTACCTCGTCAAGCCGTTCGAGATTCGCGAGCTGATCGCGCGCATCCAGGTATTGGTGCGACGCAGCACGCCCGATCAATCCGTCGAGCTGCACTGCGGTGATCTGACCTACCACACGGGCAGCCGCACCTTCGCGCTGGCCGGCCAGCCTCTGGTGCTGCCCGCGCGGGAGCACACCGTGCTGGAAATCCTCATGCTCAAGCTCGGGCGCACGGTGTCCAAACCGGCGCTGGTCAACGGCGTGTTCGGCTTGGACGACGAGGCGAGCCCCGAAGCCATCGAGATCTACATCCACCGCCTGCGCAAGAAGCTGGAGCATTCCACGGCCACCATCGTCACGCTGCGCGGCCTCGGTTATTTGCTGCGCGATGCATCAACCCAACCCTCCTGAACAGCCGGCGGCACAGGCGACACCCGCCACCTCACGCACGCGCAGTCTGCGTGCGCGGCTGGTGCTGTGGCTGGCGTTGCCGCTGGTGATCTACGTGGCGGCCGATGCCTGGCTGGATTTGGCTGCCGCACGCCACAACGCCGATCTCGTGCACTTTCACGCACTGGACACCGCCGCGCAGATGATCAGCGGCCAGGTCGAGTGGGACGAAGGCCGCCTGCGGGCGTCCGTGCCGCCGGCGGCGCTGGCGGTGTTTGCGGCGCCCCCAACGTCAGATTTGCCCGTGCGCGATCAGATTGCCTACCAGGTCAGCACCGAGCATGGTCGTCTGCTGGCCGGTCGGCTGGATTTCGGTACGCGCCCGGCCTTTGATGCCGCTGGCCTGGCCGATATCGGCACCTACACCGATACGCTGGAGGGCCAGCCCGTGCACGTGGCGGCCGTGGTGCGCACCATGTACGACGCCGGGCGCACCGAACGCGTCGTCACCCGCGTGGCGCAAACCATGTATGGCCGCGACGCGATGATCCGCCAGTTGTGGTGGCCTTCCACCGTGCGCCAGCTTGCGCTGGTGGGGCTGGCGCTGGCGATGATCCTGATCGGCCTGACGCTGGAGCTGCGGCCGATTTTGCGGCTGGCGGCCAACGTGTCGGCGCGCTCACCCACCGATCTGGCGGCGCTCAACCCCGATGGCCTGCAGCGCGAGTTGCAGCCGATTGCTGGCGCGTTCAACCAGTACTTGCAGCGCATTGCCGACAACGCGCTCACGCAGAAGCGTTTCATTGCCGACGCTGCACACCAGATGCGCACACCGCTGGCGATTCTCGACACGCAAATGCAGGTGGCCGCGCAAACCAACGCCGACGGTGCGCTGCACGAGGTGCTGAAAGCCGCGCGCACCAGCACGCGCAATCTGGCCGATCTCATCAACGATCTGCTGTTGCTCTCGCAGGCTGAAGCCTCGGCTGCGACCAGCGAGACCGTTGACCTGGTGCAGGTCGCACGCACCGTGCTCGAAGACCTTGCGTTGCTGGCCGATGGCCGGCGTATCGATCTGGGCATGGAGCACGCCGAACAGCCGGTCTGGACCTCGGGCAACCGCACGCTGGTCGCGGCGCTTCTATTCAACCTGGTGGACAACGCGGTGCGCTACACGCAGGAAGGCGGCCACGTCACCGTGCAGGTGTCGGCCGACTACGGCTGGGCCATGTTGACAGTGACCGACAACGGCCCCGGCATTCCGCCCGAGGCGTATGCGCGCGTGTTCGAGCGCTTCACGCGCCTGGCGAGTGCACACATTCAGCAGACCCAAGGCAGCGGCCTGGGCCTGGCGATCGTGCGGCAGATCGTCGACCGCATGGGCGGGCAGATTGCGCTGGCGCCTGGGTCCGGCGGCGCCGGGCTGGCAGTGACGGTGTGGCTGCGGCGGGCCGAAGCACCGGCCGCCGCATGAGTCGCTGCCGTGACGCCGGCCTTACTGCACCGACACGAACACCGGGTTCGAGTAGAACCACAGGTCGTTGTAGTTACGGTCATTGATGGCGTTGAAGCGCGCCACGTTTTCCGTCACCACGGTCTGCTGGTCCGGCAGCGGGTTGCCGTTGCTGGTCTCGCCCGACACGTTCATGCCGAGGTTGGTGCCGCGCAGGCGGAAGTATTGGTTCTTGGTCGCCGTGGTGGTGTACGTGACGCTGTTGTAGCCGTCCGTGTCGACCTTCCAATCCGCCTTGGTGAAGGTGGCGATGACCTTGGTGGAGTCGTTGGTCGCCTTCGCGTACGCCGGTGTGCCGGGGGCGGCCTTGGGGCCGACGTCGCCAGCGATCAGGTCAACGTGGTCGACCACCGGGCGCATGTTGGCCTTGAAGCCGCTGCCCAGCGGGTACTCGTAGTTGTTGTGATCGGGGCTCTTGAAGCGGATGGTGATCGTCACCTTGTCGCCGGCGCGGGCAGTGAGCGTGCCGCCCATGTCGGCAGAGGCAGCGGTGTTGTCGGCGTGGAAATCCAGCGCGTTGATGAGATCGCCAAACACGCCGAACGATTTGCCCGAGCGCATGGCCGCCAGCAGCGTCTTCAGGTCGGTGCTGGTGCCCGGCAGCCAGATGTAGGTCTTGGCGTATTCACCGGGGTAGTAGCCGCTGCTGAACTGCTGCGTGGCGTCCACTTCAAAGTGGTGGTCGGAATCCGCAAAGTTCCAGACGCGACGGCCCTCGCCCAGCAGTGCATCCCAGATGCCGCCCACTTGCGCGACCACGTAATCGACACCGCCGTAGGTGCGGTTGGGCAGGTTGGCATCAATGTAGGCGCTGGCGTAGCCGCCGCGGTTGGGCTCCATCTGGTTGCCGACCATGCCTTCGATGCCGAACATGATGTCGGGCGCGGTGTCGTTGAACTGGCGGAAGTCCGCCACCGTGTACTTGCCCGGGTTGCGCGACGGGTGGTTGATCAGGCCGTAGCTGGTGTTCGGGTAGTTCGTCTTGAGCCAGTTGAAGGCGTTCACCACGTCAGCGTGCGTGCTGCCGGCGCGCGGGCCTTCCTGCTGCCATGCGGCCACATCGTTCGGATCGAACAGCGAGGTGGCCTGCTGCGTGAAGAAGTATTCGAACTTGTTCAAGCCGCGGGCCGAGGTCTGCAGCTTGTCGGTGCCCTCGAAGATGCCGACGTTCAGGTGGTCGTGCGTGGGCATGTCCCACTCGGCGGCCGAGAAGATCAGCTTGCCTGTGTACTTGCCGGCAGCCTGAGCCTGCGCGATGGCGGGTATCTCGTACTGCGCGATACCGGCGGAGGCGGCAATCGAGCCGCCCGGCAGCGTGGCGCCCGTGGCATCGCGCGGCGACGGACGCAGGTGGTTGGACACCGCCATCCAGTCCAGGCTGTTGAGGTTGAATGCGTGATCGAGCACGGCCGCCAGCGGCGTGACGGCATCTACCGACTCAGCCGTGTGCACGTGCAGATCGCCCGTCGTCCACACGCCTTGCGGTTTGGCGGGCGGTGTCGTCGGGTCGGTGGGCGTTGGGTTGGCCGGTGTGGTGCCGGGGTTGGCGGTGGTCGGGGCATCGTCGCTGCCGCCGCAGGCGTACAGGCCGAGGGACAGGCACACAGGCACAGCGATCGCGATCAGCGTCTTCTTGGTTGAGAGCATCGTGGTTTCCAGTCGAAGTGATGAGGTCGGGCAAACGGTCCTGGCCACCCATGCGGTGTGGGCGGCTCTTGCACGGCTGAAACGTTTGCGCGGCCGAATCTTGGCGACGCACGATGACGATCTGGTGAATCTGGCGCAGGAGGTTGCGCCATCCACGTGAATTGCGCCGAATTGTTCTATCCGGCAGAACCGAGGCGGTGTGTGATTCCGCTCGGCAGAATGCGCGCCCTAGTTGCGCGCTGCCGACTTGCTGCGCGTCCGCGGCATCGGCAAGGCCACGCCCTCCCCCAGCGCCCGGCTCAACGCGTTCGGCTTATCGACCAGATCCTGCAGCGTGTACGTATCGAGCACCGCGAAGTACGCTCGCAGCGCGTCGTTCAGCACACCGCGCAGGCCGCAGGCGCGGGTGATGACGCAGTGGTTGTCGTCCGCGCGAAAGCACTCGACCAGGCGGAAATCGGGCTCGGTCGCGCGCACCACGTCGCCCAGGTTGATGTCGGCTGCCGGCCGGCCCAGCGTGATGCCGCCTGCGCGTCCGCGCACGGTGTGCAGGAAGCCGTCTGCCCCCAGCTGCTGCACGATCTTGATGAGGTGGTTCTTGGGAATGTCGAACGCATCGGCAATGCGCTGGATCGTGACCAGCTCGTCCGGGTGCACGGCCACGTAGATCAGCGTGCGCAGGGCGTAGTCGGTGTAGTCGGTCAGTCGCATGGCGGGTGCGTTGTGCGCAAAACATTCATGAAAGACACATCTTACGGGCATGCGGGCGCATTGGATGCGCTGGTTTGCCGCAGGCCGTATTGTTGTATGGAAAATGCACGTTTAATAGAATCGGCATCAGGAAGTCGCAGGAACACGCTGTAGCACCACAGAAAGTGCAACGGCGCCCCCAGTCTTATTTGTTGCATTCAATACACATATTTGGAGTTTTCCATGCTGTCCGAACGTTCCAAGCCCCTGATTGATGCCAGCGTGCCCGTGCTGCGCGAGCACGGTCTGGCCATCACGCAGACCTTCTACCGCAACATGTTTGCCAGCCACCCGGAGCTGACCAACCTGTTCAACATGGGCAACCAGGCCAATGGATCGCAGCAGCAATCGCTGGCCTCCGCGGTGTTTGCGTATGCGGCCAACCACGGCAACAACGCGGCGCTGGCTCCGGTGGTCGGGCGTATCGTGCACAAGCATGCAGCCGTGGGCATCAAGCCGAGCCACTACCCCATCGTTGCGCGGCATCTGCTGGGCGCGATTGCCGAGGTGCTGGGTGACGCCGCCACGCCGGAATTGCTGGCTGCGTGGGATGAGGCCTACTGGCTGCTGGCCGCCGAGCTGATTGCCGCGGAAGCCCGCCTCTATCAACACGCGGGCAGCGGCCCGGACCACCGCCAGCCCGTGCGTATCGTCGAGCGCCGCCAGCAGGCGGAGGACGTTGTCTCCTTCACGCTGGAAGCCGTGGGTGACACACCGCTGGCGGGCTTCCTGCCGGGGCAGTACATCTCGGTGCAGGTGGAGCTGGCGCCGGGCGTGCTGCAGCAACGCCAGTACAGCCTGTCGGACGCGCCGAACGGCCGCACGTGGCGCATCTCGGTCAAGCGCGATGCCGGGGACAGGGATCGCCCCGCCGGTACCGTGTCGAACTGGCTGCATGCCCATGCGCGCGAAGGCGAGGTCCTGCTCGTCAGCCAACCGTATGGCGACTTCGTCCCGCAGCTCGCCACCGACAACCCCATCGTGATGATGTCGGCCGGCGTGGGCATCACCCCGATGATCGCCACGCTCAACACGCTTGCGCAGCAGAACAGCGCACGCAAGATCGTGTTCAGCCATGCCGATCGCGCAGCGGCACATGTCGCACACGCTGATGATCTGGAGCGTGCCGCGCAGGTCCTGCCTGATTTCGAGGCACACGTGTTCCTCGAATCCGGCGAGGCAGCGGAATTCGTCTCACGCCTGGCCCAGCCTGGCCGCATGGCGGTCGACACGTTCATCGATGGCCACGCGGCAGATGCGGACTTCTACCTCTGCGGCCCGCTGCCCTTCATGCAGGCCCAACGCGCGGCGCTGCTTGCGGGCGGCGTGCCGGCCGAGCGTATCCACCGCGAGGTGTTTGGCCCCGATCTGCTGGACGACATCCTGTAAGCCACTGCCCATCGCCCGGGAGACCACCATGCCCCGCCCCGCTCCGCTGCTGACCATCGGCCAACCTGAACCTGCCAGCCGCGTGCCATATGCGGGGCATCCGGTGTTCGCGCTCGGTTTTCGCCCGTTCTATCTGTTGGCGGCGGCGTTTGCGGCGATCGGCATGGCGGTGTGGGCGGCGTTGCTGCTGGGGGGCATGTCGTCGGCATACGGTCCGGCGCTGGCGCCGTTGCTCTGGCATGCGCACGAGATGGTGTTCGGCTTTGCGGCGGCGGTGGTGGGTTTCCTGTTCACCGCAGGCAAGAACTGGACGGCGCTGCAGACACCGCAGGGCAAACCGTTGGCTGCGCTCGCCGGGCTGTGGCTTGCGGCGCGTGTCCTGATGTGGACGGGGCCGCTGCCGTTGGCCGTGGCTGCCGATGTGGCCTTTCTGCCGGCGTGCGGCCTGTTGTTTCTGCTGATCCTGCGGCGCGCACGCAGCACACGCAACTACGGCCTGGCGATTGCACTGCTGGTGCTGGGCGCCGTCAACGCGGGCTTTCATGCAGCGCTGGCGATGGGTGCGCCGCTCGCCGCGCTGCGCTGTCTTGATGCGGCGGCGGGGTTGGTCTGCGTGTTCGTCACGGTCATCGGCGGGCGCGTCATCCCGATGTTCACGACCAACGCCGTCCCGGGTGTGCACCTCCGGCGCTTCGTTTGGACAGAGCGCACCGTGGTGCCGCTGACGGCGCTGGCTGTCGTGGCACTGGCCGTGCCAGTGGACAGCCTCGTGCCCGCGGCCATGTTTGCCGCCGCTGCCATTGCGCAGGCGGCCCGCTGGATCGGCTGGGACACGCGCCGCACCCTGCGCACCCCCATCGTCGCCATCCTGCACGTCGCATACGCTTTCCTGCCGCTCGGCTTTGCCATGCTGGCGGCCGCTGCACTCGGTTGGGGCGACCGCTCCACCGCGCTGCACGCGCTCACCGCCGGGGCCATCGGCTGCGCCATCATGGCGATGATCACCCGCACCGCACTCGGCCACACCGGACGCCAGTTGCGCGTGGGCCGGGCAGAGACCTTTGCCTATGCCGCTGTCGTGCTGGCTGCACTGGTGCGCGTGGCCGGGCCGATGCTGTTGTCGCGCAGTGTGTGGATCGGCGCTGCAAGCGTGCTGTGGGTGGCGGCATTCGCAGCCTATCTCTGGCGCTATGCGCCGTGGCTGCTGGCGCCGCGCGTGGACGGCCGCGAGGGTTGAGCGCACAACGTTGCCCGCCGTCGCGGCGGCTTTCGTAGAATGGCGCAGCCCAACGCCTCCTGCGTCCACGATGGATGTCCATTTGACGATCCACGGCCGGCATGACCTTGCCGGCCAGCTCTACCGCCAGTTGCGCACCGCCATCCTCGACGGCCGTCTTGCGCCTGGCGAGCGTCTGCCTTCCACGCGCGATCTTGCGTTGCAGATTGGCGTGTCGCGCAAGACCACGCTCGATGTGTTCGAGCGCCTGATTGCCGAGGGCTACCTGCGTTCGCGCGCTGGCTCCGGCACCTTCGTGGCCGAGGCAACGCAGGGGCTGGCCGGCCGCACGCCGCGCGTGTCGCCGGCCGAGCGGATTGCCGCGCCTGCGCTGTCCACGCATACCTTCGCCACACCGTGGAACGATGTGCCCGACGTGCTGCCCATGCCGCGCGCGAGCATCGTCTATGACTTTGTAGGGGGCGTAACCGAGAAGCGCCTGTTCCCGTTCGACAAGTGGCGCAGTTGCGTGGCGCATGGACTGCGTTTGCAGGCGCGCGGGCGCGGCGCGTACCACGACCCGGCCGGCGACCAGACGCTGCGCCTGGCCATCTCGCGCTACCTGGCGTTCAGCCGCGCGGTGGTCTGTGCGTGGGGCGATATCGTCGTCACGCAGGGCGCCCAGCAGGCCATCGATCTGATTGCCCGCGTGCTGGTGCGTCCGGGCGACACGGTGGCCATTGAAGACCCAGGCTATCCACCCGCGCGCATTGCGCTGCAGGCGCTGGGCGCCAACGTGGTGCCCGTGCCGGTGGATGCGGAGGGTCTCGTGGTGGATGCGCTGCCACCGCGCACCAAACTCGTCTACGTGACACCGTCGCACCAGTTTCCGCTCGGCATGCCGATGAGCCTGGCGCGCCGCGCGCAACTGCTCGACTGGGCGCAGCGCCACGGCGCGCTCATCGTGGAAGACGACTACGACAGCGAGTTCCGTTTTGACGGCCGGCCGATGGAATCGCTCAAGAGCCTGGACGCGGCCGGCTGCGTGGCCTACGTGGGCACGTTCTCCAAGACCATCTTTCCGGAGCTGCGCATCGGCTATGTGGTGCCGCCGGCTTCGCTGCTCACGCCGTTGCGGCGCGCCAAGCAGGTGGCCGACTGGCACAGCGAATCGCTCATGCAGGCCGCGCTTGCCAAGTTCATGCTCGACGGCGATTTCGGCAAGTACCTGCGCCGCATGCACAAGGAATACGCCGCGCGGCGCGATGCGCTGCTGCGGCATCTGCGCGGGCCGCTTAGCTCCTGGATGACGCCGTTGCCGTCCGCTGCCGGCATCCACATGGCCGCGCAATTACACGCGCCGCTGCAAGAGGCCGCTGTGCTGAAGCTGGCCGAAAGCGTGGGCGTGGGCCTTTACGGCACTTCCAAGATGCACGTGGCACGGCCGCCGCAGCCCGGGCTGCTGATCGGCTACGGCTATGTGAACGAGGTGGAGATCGACGCGGGCTTTGGCCGGTTGGCGCAAGCGCTCACCAAACTGGTTACCTGAAACTACACAGGAGTGGCGCTGTTTCGGTGCCACTCGAGCCCCTAATCTGGCACCTGTCACCTCGCACTGGAGCCCGATCATGGAACCCCGCCTCGACTTCTACAAAGCCAATCCCACCGCCATCCAGGCCATGATGAGTCTGGAAAAAACGCTGAGCAAAAGCCCGCTGGAAAAGCCGCTGACTGAACTCGTGCGCCTGCGCGCCTCGCAGATCAACGGCTGCGCCTACTGTGTCGACCTGCACACCAGCGACGCGCGCAAAGGCGGTGAAGACGGCCGCCGCCTGGCTACTGTCTCCGTGTGGCATGAAACGCCTTTCTTCACCGATCGCGAACGCGCCGCGCTGGCGTGGACGGAAGCCGTCACCCTCGTCGCTGAAACCCGTGTGCCGGACGATGTGTGGCAGGCTGTGCGCGCCCAGTTTTCCGACGCGGAGCTGGTTGACCTGACGCTGCTGGTGTCCACGATCAACGCGTGGAATCGGTTGGCGATCAGCTTTCGCAAGCTGCCGGCCTGAAGGGGTCAGGCGGATGGGCGGCGCCTATACTCCAGCAATGGGCGCACCTCGCCTGCATTGGAGTTTGCATGCATCCCGTCCGCACCCTCAGCATCAACGTCGAACGTCACTTTGATGACGTGGCCACCTTCCTGGCCGAGCCGCTGAACTACCCCACCTGGGCGACGGGCCTGTCGACCGGGCTGAAGCCCAGCACGCAGGGCTCGGGTGCGGCGCCCGACGAGTGGATTGCCGATGCGCCTCAGGGCAACGTGTTCATCCGGTTCAGCCCGCCCAACACGTTTGGCATTGCCGACCACTGGGTGCGCCTGCAGGACGACACCGTCATCTACGTGCCGTTGCGCGTGGTGCGCAACGGCGGTGGCACCACCGTCTCGCTCACGCTGTTCCAACTGCCCGGCATGGACGACGCGCAATTCGAGGCCGATGCCGAATGGGTGCAGCGTGACCTGGTGAAACTGAAGACAGTGGTGGAAGCCGAATAACGCTCAGACTTTCTCCGCGCGCGGGGCTTGCGGCACGGCCTGTGGACCCGACGCGCCGGATGGTGCCGCCAGTGACGGATCGCCATGCGCATCCAACCCCTTCACCTGGCTCACCCAGAGCACGCAGAACAACCCCGCCGCTACGGCCAGCCAGCCGTTGAGCCCGTAGCCATCGATGTGTCCGCCTGCGCTGGTGGATAGCAGCAGCCCGCCAATCCACGCGCCCGCGCCGGTGCCCACCGACATCACCGCGCTGTTGGCCGAGAGGAACGCGCCGCGTACCTGCGGGGAGGGCACGGTCGTCATCAGGGCCTGCATCGGCACCATGCGGCTGGAGAGAATCACCATGAAACACGGGAAGAACAGCAGCATGCCGACGAAGGGCCAGTCCGGCAGATGCGTCATCACCAGTACCGGGATGAACGCCAGCAGCGCGGCGGCCACGAACACGCGGCGGCGGCCGTAGCGGTCGGCCAGCTTGCCCACGGCGCGCGAGGTGAAGAACGATGCCGCGCCGCCGGCCACGTACAGCCACGATAGATCCTGCGGCGCGATGCCGTGATTGGCGACCAGCACCGGCGAGATGAACGGGATCACGAGCATGTGCGAGCCCATCATCACGAAGGTCAGCAGGAAGGCGCGCAGATGGCGCGGGTTGCTCAGCAACTGCCACAGGCCCGCGAGGATCTGGCTGGGGGTCTGGCGGATGCCGCTCAGGTGTTCGGTGAGCGGCGGGATGGTGTGCCGCGCGCCGAGCCATGTCAGCGCGGTCACGACGGTCAGCAGGAAGAACGGTGCTGTCCAGCCAAGGTGCGCACCCAGCGCGATGCCCACCGGCACGCCGGCCATGGCTGCCAGCGCAAACGACGACATCACCACGCCGGTGGCCGCACCGCGTCGCGCGGGCGGAATCACATCCGACAGGATGGCGAGCACGAGCGAGCCCAGCACGCCGCCCGTGAGCCCCGCAAACGCGCGTGCAAACAACAGCATGCTGTAGCTGCCCGACAGCGCGCAGGCCAGGTTGGCCAGCGTGAACAGGCCGTAGACGGTCAGCAGCAGGCGGCGCCGGTCAAAGCGATCGGTGTACGTGGCGGCCAGCAGGCCCGAGGCGCCGGAGCACAGTGAATACACCGACACCGCCGTGGCGAACGCCGCCGGACCGATGCCAAACGTATGCATGATCTGCGGCCCGAGCGGCATCATCACCATGAAATCCATGATGACGGTGAACTGCGTGAGCGCGAGCAGCCAGAGCAACCGGCGCTCGCGGGTGGAATCAAGTAAGGGCATGAGGGCGAATGAAAGGAAGGTCGAGACGCGCGAAGGCCGTGGCCGGAACCGGCGGGCAAGCGCATCTTCTTGTGTCAAAAAACATATCTTAAGATAGTTGTCGCGACACAAGAAGTCAAACTTTATTCAAGCGGGATTCTGCGCGTCGTCAGGGAGACGAGGCGCGCAATGGACTATTTCGCCCGCAGTGCCCACAGCACATCGAGGACGTGCTGTGTCGACCGCTCGACGTGTCCGGCCCGGTGTGCGATGCCGAGTTCGCGCCACAAGGCCGGCCGCAGCGGCCGCATGGTGACGCGCGTATCCGAAGGCACGGCCGACGCTTCGTGCGGCAGCAGCGTGGCGCCATAGCCGGCGGCCACGAGGCTCTTGATGGCGTCGTTGTAGTTGAGCTGGATGCGCGGCACGGGGTGGTGGCCGTCGGCGGCGAACCATTCGGTGGTCTGACGAGAGAGCCGCGTGGTGGCGTCATTCAGGATCAGCGGTTGCGCAGCGAGCCACCCGGGCGTGATGTGCGCCGGGCTCGACCAGTGGGCCGGCAGGAAGGCCATGACCGGGTCGCGCCGCCACGGCTTGATCGTGAGTTTTGCACCCTGCGCGGCCACCTGTGATTGCGGCAGCGCCACCAGGCCGATGTCGAGCGCCCCATCGGCAAGACCCGCCAGCGTTTCCTGCGAGGTGAGCACCGCCACCTGCACGTCAATGCCGGGGTGATCCTGCCGCAGCACCTCCAACGCCTGCGGCAGCAGATGCGCGATCGCGCCGGTGGAGGCCCCCAGCCGTACGCGCCCGCTTAAGCCCTGCACCTGGCGCCGGATGTCGTCCAGCGCCTGTTCGGCATCGGCGAGCAGCTTGCGTGCGCGCTCCACCATCACCTCGCCGATGGCGGTGGGCTGCACCTGCCCGCGCTTGCGCGAGAGCAGCGGCGCACCCACGCGGTCTTCCAGCTCGGCAATGTGCAGGCTGACAGTGGGTGGCGCCAGATGCAGCGCGCGTGCCGCGTCGGCAAACGAGCTGCGGTCCGCAACCTCCACCAGGGTGCGCAGGCGGTCCAGGCTGATTTCACGCATGGGTGTCGATCGTTCAGAAAAGCTGAATGTAGTGGTTGTGAAATTCAACTTTTCACATTCTAGGCTGCGCCCGAAGATGGTGGCTCGCACTGCCTCCCTTTCCCCCTTCTTTCTATTGGAGCGCTCCGCCATGTCCATGCCCCTTGTCTTCATCGACGGTGACCAAGGCACCACCGGCCTGCAGATCCACGAACGCCTGCGCGGCCATATCGATCGGCAGGATCTGGAACTGCTGACCCTGCCCGCAGACGCCCGCAAAGACCCGCAGCGCCGCGCCGAGGCCATCAACGCGTGCGACATCGCCATCCTGTGTCTACCCGATGCGGCTGCGCGCGAGGCGGTGGCGTCCATCGTCAACCCGGATGTGCGTGTGATCGACGCCAGCTCCGCACATCGCACCACGCCGGGCTGGACGTACGGCTTTCCGGAGTTGAGCGAGGGACAGGCGCAACGCATTGCTACAGCATCGCGCGTGACCAACCCGGGGTGCTATCCGACCGGCGCGATTGGCCTGCTTGGCCCGCTGGTGTACGCGGGTCTGGTGCCGGCCGATTACCCGATCAGTATTCACGCCGTGTCTGGCTACTCGGGCGGCGGGCGCGCTCGCGTGGAAGAGCACGAGGGGCCGAACGCCACGCACGCGCTACCGTTCCAGGTGTACGGGCTTGGCCTGGCGCACAAGCACGTGCCGGAGATCCAGCAGCACGCCGGGCTCTTGCAGCGGCCGATGTTCGTGCCCGCGTATGGCGCGTATCGCCAGGGCATCGTGCTGACGGTGCCGCTGGAGCTGCGCCTGCTGGCACCCGGCGTTGATGCAGCCAGGCTGCACGCGTGCCTGGCTGACCACTACGCCGGCGCGCAGCATGTGGAGGTCATGCCGCTGCAGGCGTCATCCACCCTGCCGCATCTGGACCCGCAGGCGCTCAATGGCACCAACGACATGCGCCTGGGCGTGTTCACCAACGGCCACGGCCAGGTCCTGCTGACGGCGGTGTTCGACAACCTCGGCAAGGGCGCCTCAGGTGCGGCGGTGCAGAACCTGGAGCTGATGCTGGCGCGCGCCTGAGGCGGTCCTCACCAGCGCCTCGCGATGCCTGCTTCCTGGGGCGTCGTGGACGCCGGCAGGTAGTGGGAAACTGAATGGAAGGCATCGCAACATTTAATTGGTCGATTGTTGCCGACTTCGCTATCGTCAACGCCGCCCGCGTACGAACCGCCCGATGCTGTTTGCGCCCGGGGCCGGACCAACCCATTGCCTGGATGCAGTATGTCTAAAACAACGTATTACGCGCCGCATGGCGGCCACCCGCCGCAGACCGATCTGCTGACCGATCGCGCGATGTTCACCGAGGCGTACGCGGTGATCCCCAAGGGGGTGATGCGCGACATCGTCACGAGCTGGCTGCCGTTCTGGTCGAACACGCGCCTGTGGGTGATCGCCCGCCCGCTGTCGGGGTTTGCGGAAACCTTCTCGCAGTACATCGTTGAAGTGAACCCGGGCGGCGGCAGCGACAAGCCCGAGCAGGACAAGAACGCCGAAGCCGTGTTGTTCGTCGTCGAAGGCGAAGCCGAGCTGACGCTGCAAGGCAAGAAGCACACGCTCAAGCCGGGTGGCTACGCATTCATTCCGCCGGGCGCGGACTGGACGCTGCACAACGTGAGCGATGCTGCCGTGCGCTTCCACTGGATCCGCAAGCACTACCAGGTCGTCGACGGCATTCCGCTGCCGGAGGCGTTCGTGACCAACGAGCAGGACGTCGAGCCGATCCCGATGCCGGGCACCAACGGCGCCTGGGTGACGACGCGCTTTGTCGACATGAGCGACATGCGCCACGACATGCACGTGAACATCGTGACGTTCGAGCCGGGCGGCGTGATCCCGTTTGCGGAAACGCACGTGATGGAGCATGGCCTGTACGTGCTCGAAGGCAAGGCCGTCTATCGCCTGAACCAGGACTGGGTTGAGGTGGAGGCGGGCGACTTCATGTGGCTGCGCGCGTTCTGCCCGCAGGCATGCTATTCGGGTGGCCCTGGCCGCTTCCGCTACCTGCTGTACAAGGATGTGAACCGTCACATGAACCTGACCCTGAACCCGACGCGCTAAGCGTCGCAGAGGTCGGAAAGAAACCAGCCCGCCGGTGCAAGCCGGTGGGCTTTTTTCATGGCTGGCGCCGCTGGTGTTGCGCCTGCTTGCCGCATCTACCTGCGTGTTGCCACCATGAACAGGCGCGGGAACGGCAACAACACTGTGCCATCGTCGAGTGCCGGATAGGCCTTGGCGATCTCCTCGCGATAGCGTGCGAGGAAGGCGGGCTGCTCGTCCTCATTCAATGCCGCCAGGAAGGGCCGCAGCGCACTGCCCTTGAACCATTCGACCACCGCATCCGCGCCGTCGTGGAGCGGGTGGTAATACGTGGTGCGCCACACATCCACGCGCGAGCACAGTGGTTGCAGCAACGCATAGTACCGGCGCGCATCAAAGCGCTCGGTCCGCTCAACGCCCTTGAGCTTGCCGGCCCATGGCCCAGTGGCCGCCACTTCGCGCATCAGCCGGTGCGCCGGTTCATCCAGATTGTCGGGCATCTGCGCGGCAAGGTGGCCGCCCGCGGCAAGCTTGCCGACCAGCTTTGGCAGCAGCGTCTCGTGCGCGGGCAGCCATTGCAGCACCGCATTGGCGAGGATCAGGTCGTACGCGCCGGGCTCATCCCATGTTGCGATGTCGACGATGTCGAAGCGCACCTCGGGCAGACGCTTGCGTGCTGCCTGGATCATGTCGGCCGATGCGTCGATCCCGCGAATGGCCGCAGCGGGTGCGCGTGCCATCAACGCTTCCGTTGAGTTGGCAGGCCCGCAACCGATATCGATCGCGATGTGGATGGGGGTTGGCGGCACGGCGGCCAGCAGGTCTCGCACCGGCCGCGTGCGCTCGTCTTCAAACTGCACGTATTGCTTTGCGTACCAATCGTGTGGGGTCGTCACGGTGGTCTCCTCGTCGTTGGTTGCCCGATGTGGAAATTCTCCGGCTTCCCAATCGATCAGTAAAATGAATTCAATTTGTTGATTGATTCATCATTCTTATGAAGATCGACACGCTCGGTGTGCAGGCTTTTGTGGCGATTGCCGAGTACGGCAGCTTTACGCAGGCAGCCGATACGCTGCACGTCACGCAGACAGCCATCACGCAACGGCTGCGCAAACTGGAGGCATTCCTGGGCGTTGCGCTGGTGGAGCGCACCACGCGCCGCACGGAACTCACGGAAATCGGCCAGCGCTTCCTGCCGCAGGCACGGCGGCTGTTGAACGAGTTGTCCGATGCGCTCACGGAGATTCGCGAAACCGGCCTGAGCCAGCGCGGCGACATCACCATTGCCTGCGTGCCGACGGTGGGCGTGCAATACCTGCCGCGCATCCTGCGTGCGTTTTCCGCGCACCGGCCGCACGATCGCGTGAAGATTCTCGATCATGCCTCTGCCTCCGTGCTGCAGGCGGTGCTGCGGCGTGAAGCGGAATTCGGCATCAGCATCGCAGGCGATCAGCATCCTGAACTGACCAGCGTGCCGCTCACGAGCGACCCGTACGTGCTGATCTGCCGCGACGATCATCCGCTCGCCAAGCGACGCCGTATCCGCTGGGAGGCACTGCAACCGCATCCGCTGATCTTTGCCGGCGAGGTGAGCGGCAATCGCAGTCTGCTCGAAGGTGCGCTCAAGCGCAGCGGTGTGTCGCTGCATTCGTTCTACGAAGTCCAGCGCAGTTCAACGGCGCTTGGGCTCGTGGCCGAAGGGCTGGGCGCGGCAGTGGTGCCGCGGCTCGCGATCCAGAAGAACGCGTACCCGATGATCCGCACGATTGAGCTGGTCGAGCCGGAGGTATCGCGCACGTTGGTGCTCGTGACGCGCAGAGCGGCGCAGTTGTCGCCTGCCGCGCGTGCGCTCTACGAGAGGATCGTCGAGGAAGGCGCGACGCTGGCGCGCTGACGGGTGAGAAGGCCTGCCTGTCAGGGCAGGCGCCTCTCACTCGGGTTGCGCGCTTCATGCACGCGCGCTTTGCGGGTTGCTGGGGTACGTGGAATCGCCGCGCCATGCGAGCACACCACGCGTGTCCGCGCGTTGCTGGTCGGCGCCCTGCGCATACGGATCAAAACGGTCGCGCCTCCATGACAGATAGCCGTAGGTGTCGGCCTGACGATCCGCACCTTGCGTGAACGGATCGGCCTTGTCCTGCTTGTGCCCTTGCGTGTACGCGTCCACCTTGTCCAGGCGGCTTTGTCCTTGTGTATAGGGATCGGCGCTGCGGGCCGCTGCGACCGGCTGCGCTGCAAACAATGCGGCGGAGGCTGTCAGCGTGGCCAGCAGGGCGAGCGACAGGCGGCGGGGGCGTGCGAAGGAACGGGTGGTGTGCATGGTGAACTCCTCATGAGTGAGCGTGCGCCATCCGTGGATGGCAGTCCGACGGATCGCTTGCCGGATGGCATCGACCTCCCCTGTTGGTCGCGGTATCGATGCAAACCTGACACGGTTTCCATGAGAAACTTTTCGCGCCCGCCGGTATGCACAGATACGCAGGTCGTGCCGCAGTGGATGCAACCGTGGCCCAACGTGCGCTTCACCCAACACGCGCACCGTATGCGGCGCTCACGTCAGCTGCATCACCCCTTGCACACCCTGCCAGCCCACATACAGGCCAACGAGCGCAATCAACCCACCCGAGAAATACGGCGCCTTGCGCGCGAACTCGCCAAAGCCGCCCCAGCGCCGCGACACGTGCTTCACGCTCAGCGCCGCGAGCGCGCCCGAGGCAACCATCGTCAAGGCTAGGCCGATGCTGAAGCACAGCACCAGCGCCGCACCCAGGGTGATCTTCTTGAGCTGCAGGCACAGCAGCAGCACCGTGATGGACGCCGGGCACGGCACCAGCCCGCCGGTCAGGCCGACACGATGATCTGGCCGGTGGTCACCTCGCGGTTGGCGAAGCGGCGGCGGATGTCGTTGGCGTGCGCGCGCTCGTGCGCGTCTTCGTAGCCACCGGAAGACACATCCAGCCCGCCGTGGTCACGCGCGGCATGCGCGTGGTCGTGCTCGACGAACTCGACGTCATAGTCATGCCGATGGTGCGCGTGCCCAAGCGACAGGCGCGCCGTGAAGGCATGCGGCTCCGGAATGGTCTGCTCCGATTCGAGAAAGCCATCGCGCTGCACGAAGCTGAAAGCCTGCTGGGCGCCATCGGGCCGCTCGGTCACCACCTCCACCTGGTCGGCTGACCATGCGTGGCCGTGCGTACCTTCGCGCACCAGCCGGAAGCGCGGCGGTACGCCGTCTTCGAACACTTCCAGTCGGACCATGCCGTGGCCGGTATCGATGCGTTTGACCTCGTCGTGTTCATGATCGTGGTGATGGTCATGCGATGCGCGGGCGCTGCGCCACGTGCGCCACATCATCCACCCCGCCACCACAACGATCAGCACGGCAGAGGCCACCTGGAAGTACGGCTCCGTCGTCTCCGGATTCCAGTTGCGGCCGAAGTACAGCCCCGCCATCGCCACCGCCCACACCACCGCCGTGTGCGACACCGTGGCCGACAGCCCCAGCAGTACCGCTTGCGAGAGCGTGCCCCGGATGGCGACGATGAACGCCGCCATCATCGTCTTGGAGTGCCCCGGCTCCAAACCATGCAGGGCGCCGAGCAGGATGGCGCTGGGGACGAATAGCCAGGCATTGCCTTGCTGCAGAAGGGTGGCGAACGCGGTCATGGATGGATAGCCAGTGGTGAACTCAGGTGGGCGAACTATACTCCCCCCTAGTATATTGATGCTACCCTTCTGCGTCATTCACATTACCCCGATACCTGATCCATGGCCCATACCATCCGCGACAAAGCCAAGCTGCTGGCGCGTGTACGGCGCATCCAGGGGCAGGCGACTGCGCTGGAAAAACAACTCGGCGAAGAGGGGGATTGCACGGCCATCCTGCAGCAGATCGCGGCCATTCGTGGTGCGGTCAACGGGTTGATGGCGGCCGTCCTTGAAGGCCACCTGATGGATCACGTGGTCAAGGAGCCGACCGAGGCGCAGCGTCAAGAGGACTTCGACGCCGTGATGCAGGTGATCAAGTCGTACCTGAAGTAACGCAGCGCTCTCCCGTTCCCTTCCCATGACAATGCAAGCCGCCGAACACAACCTCCAGCACGCGCACGCCCTGCTCGACTGGAACCGCCGGCATCTGCGACACGACACGGTGCTCACCGAGGCCGTCATCGCTGAACGCTTTGCACAGCAGTTCACCGTGTTCGCAAACGGGCGGCACTACGATGCCAACTACGCGAACTACAAGGCGTTTCTTGAGGGCTTCAAGCAAACCATTGCGTCGATCGATTACAAGGTGACGCAGACGGTGGCGGATGCCGCAGGTGTGGTGCTTGGCATGCGCGCATCGGTCACGCGCACCCACGGTGCGGTCGACCAGTTCGAGGCCATGCTTCTGCTGCGCTTTGACGACGCAGGCAAGGTCAGCTTGTGGCACGAGGTGTATCTGCAGTCCCCACACGCGGCGGGCTGACGCTGAGCGAAGGCCGCGTGTCACTTGCGCGGTGCGGCCAACCTCGCTAACCTGCTGCAACGCCTTCGGCAAATTCTGATTCTTCGCATCCATGTCCCGACTTCACGCCACCTTCCTCGCCGCCGGCCGTCGCGCCCGCGTGGATGACGTGTGCGTGCAGCCTGGGCCCTTCCCTCCGCTTTCCCCACCTGCGGCCCCTCCGGGCCACGGCATGGTCGGCGCTCCGCCGCCGTGCCTGTTCGCTCGCGGCTGACCTTCAGCCGCTTCGTTTCCGGTTGACCTGATCCAGGCTCGGGCTTGAACCCGAGGCGGGCGCACGCCTGCGCGCCGGAACCCGACATTCCTTTTCGACAGGTGAGTGGTATGCGTTCCATGCGAGCCGCGCTGGCAGGGTCCGGCGCGACGGTGTTGTTCGTGCTGCTGTGGAGCAGCGGTGCAATCTTTGCGGAGATCGGGGTGCAGCATGTCCCGGCGTTCGCGTTTCTGGTGGGGCGGTTTGCGCTGGCCTCTTTGGTGCTGGCGGGGCTGGGCGTTCGGCGCGGGCGATGGTGGCCTGCGCCGGGCACGCGGTGGAAGGTCGCGGGCACCGGTGCGTTGCTGACCGGCGGCTATGCGATCTGCTATCTGCTGTCGCTCGACCGTGGGCTGACGCCGGGGCTGCTGGCCACGGTGCTCGGTGTGCAGCCGTTGCTGACGCTGTTGGCAACGGAGCGTGCGTGGTCAGCGCGACGCATGGCGGGCCTGGTGCTGGCGCTAGGTGGGCTCGCGCTTGTCGTGGGTGGTGCCAATGCGCAGCAGGTGCCGCTGGCTGGCCTTGGCTACGCGCTGGTGTCGCTGGCCAGCATGACGGTGGGGGCGATCTGGCAGAAGCGCTTGGGCCAGGCGCCGATTGACGTGCTGCCGCTGCAGAACGCGGTGAGCCTGGTGCTGTGCGCGGTTTTCCTGTTTGCGCAGCCGATGCCCAGTGCCTTCGTACCCAGCATGCCCGGCATCGTTGCCTTGCTGTGGATGGGCGTGGTCATGTCAGTGGGTGCGCAACTGCAGTTCTACCGGCTCATGCAGCGCGGCAACCTCGTCAACGTGACGAGCCTGTTCTACCTCGTGCCGGTGGTGACGGCGCTGCTGGATGACGTGGTCCTGGGCCATCGCCTTTCCACTGTGGCGATGGCGGGCATGGGGATGATCCTGCTGGGGTTGGCGGTGGTGTTTCGCGCGCAGCGATAGGTGATGTGCGGCGGCTGCCTTCAGACTTGTGCTTGTGCCTGGGGCAGCCGCACCGTCACCCGCAGCCCACCCGTGAGGCTCTTTGCATCCTCCAGCAGCACCTCCCCGCCCAGCCGTTGCACTACCGTGCTCACGATCGACAGCCCGAGCCCCGAGCCCGTCGCCTCGTTGCCGAGCACACGGTAGAACGGATCAAACACGCGCGCACGTTCCTCCGTGGGGATGCCGGGGCCGCTGTCCTGCACGGCAATGGACACCACGCGGGCTTCGGTGGTGATCGACAGGTCGATGCTGCCGCCGTCCGGCGTGTAGCGGATGGCGTTGTCCACCAGGTTGCGCACGACGACGAAGAGGTCGAGCTCGTTGGCATGCACGCGGGCGTCGGCTTCGGTGGTGACGCCCAGGTCCAGCCGCTTGGCTTCGGCCAGTGGCATCAGGTCTTCGAGCACGTTGCGGAAGATGCGCTGGACGGAGACGGTGCTCTCCGGCACGCCGGTGGCTTCCTGTGCGCGGGCCAAGGCGAGCAATTGCTCCAGCAACCCACGGCTGCGCTCGATGCCCTGGCGTAGCGTGGCCAGGCGCTCGTTGGCTTCGGCAGACATCGGCGCCTGCCCGAGCCGCTCCGCCTGCAGCGACAGTGCGGTGAGCGGCGTGCGCAGTTCGTGCGCGGCATCGGCCACGAAGCGGTGCTGCGCTTCCATCGATTGCCCCACGCGCGCCAGCAACCGGTTGATGGCCACCACGAAGGGGCGCACCTCGTCGGGTACGGCCTCGGGCGCAATGGCGTGCAGTTGGCGCTCGTCGCGCTGGTCCACCTCATGCGCGAGGCGCTTGATGGGCGCGAACATCTTGCGCAATACGTCAGCCACTGCCAGCAGCAGGATCGGCGCCAGGATCACGAAGGGCATCAGCGTGCGGACGGCGCTGTCGCGTGCGGTCTCGTCGCGCACGGCGGTTTCCTGCGCGACGGCAATGCGCTGGCCGTTGTCGAGGGTGCGTACCCATACGCGGTATTCGCGCTTGCCGGCGTGCGCGGTCTGCATGCCGTCCACCAGGTCAGGCGGAAACGCCAGACGCGGTGCGGGCGTACCGGCCGCAACCATGCCATCCGCGCCAGGCAGCACCTGCACGATCACGCGGGCTTCCTGATCGGAAACGGGTGGAGCGCTTTCGGGACTCGCGGGCGGCGCGGGCAGATGCTCGGGGTCGAACATCGCGCCCACTTGGCGCAGCACGTCGTCCTGCAGTTCATGCGCCTCGCTGAAGGCGGAAACGAACGCAAAGCCGCCCGCCAGCACCGCCATGCCGATGATGATGATCGACAGCCACAGCGACAGCCGCCGCTGTAGCGACGCTCTCACCCACCCTTTGACACCATCCATCCCACGCCCCTGATGTTCTTGATGGCCTCCGCGCCGAGCTTTTTGCGCAGCGCGTGGATGAGGAATTCGACCGCGTTGCTGGCCACCTCGTGGCCCCAGCCATAGATGCGCTCTTCCAGCTCCGAGCGTGAGAGGATGGCGCCCGGGCGCAGCATGAGCGCCTGCAGCAGCGCAAACTCGCGTGCGGACAAACGTACCGGCTCGCCATCGCCCATGCGCGCTTCGTGCGCGGCCGGGTCGAGCGTGAGCAGGCCGTTGGTCAGCACGGGGGCGGCGGCACCGCCTTTGCGGCGCAGCACCGCGCGCATGCGGGCCAGCAGTTCGGCCATCTCGAAGGGTTTGAGAACGTAGTCGTCGGCGCCCCCATCCAGGCCGCGCACGCGCTCGTCCAGTGCATCCCGCGCGGTCAGGATCAGCACCGGCACCGGGTTGTCGCGGGCACGCAGCGCGCTGAGTACGGCGTGGCCATCCTTGCCCGGCAGGCCGAGGTCGAGCAGCAGCACGTCGTAGTGTTGATGCGCGGCCACGTCCAGCGCGGTCTGGCCGTTGCGCACCCAGTCCACCGCATAGGCGGCGTCGCGCAGCGCGGCATCCACGGCCGCGCCGATCATCGGGTCGTCTTCAACAAGGAGAACGCGCATTCGGTTTCTGGTGGTGGCTCAAGCAGACTGCATGGCATCGCGCCGCGCCTGCCAGCTCGTATAGCCGATGGTGATGAGCAGGATCGCGAGTAGCACCAGTGATGCGCCCGCCGTGCCCAGGTTCATGCCGCCCGCGCTGATCGGCTTGGTCAGCAGGTCACCGCCCGTGGCGCCCAGCGGCCGTGTCAGCACGAAGGCCATCCAGAACAGCGCCACACGCGAGATGCCGGTCAGATAATACGCCGCCACGATCAGCGCAATCACGCTGGCAATCAGCAGCGCCCCACCCGCAAAACCCAGCCCCGACGAATCCGCCAGGAAGTCGCCCAGCGCCGTGCCCAACGTGTTGGACACGAGGATGGCGCCCCAGTACAGCAGCTCCTGCTTGCCGCTGCGCACGTTCGCGATCGACAGCGATTTCTGGCTCAGTTTCCAGTAGACAAGCACCGCACACAGCAGGCTGGCGAGAATGGTCGAGCCCGTGGCGTAGCCCAGCCCCAGCGTGCGGTCCATGAAGTCCGACAGTGTGGTGCCGGCCGTGCTGGTCGAGAGGATCACCGCCCAATACAGCAGCGGGTGATACGCCTTGCTGCGCAGTTGCGCACCCAGCGTGACGAGGAACACGCCGATCAGCAGGATCGAACTGGCCGCGTAGCCGACCTTGAGCGTCATCGACAGCAGGTCGCCGGCGGTTTCGCCCAGGGTGGTGGCGCAAATCTTCATGATCCAGAACGCCAGTGTGATCTCGGGCAGTTTGCTGGGGAGAGTGCGGGATGTGGTCATGAGGATGTCCCTATCTTTGTGAAACCGAAGAATCGTGTGGGGTGTCCGCCGTGTGCTCCAGCGCCGACAGGTAGGCCACGAGCCCCACGACCACCGCCAGGAAGAGCGCGTTGACGGCGCCGGTGCTTAGGCCCAGGCCGCCGTTGGCCTCGGGCTGGGCGAGCAGGTCGCGGCAGGCGGCACCCAGCGGGCGCGTCATCACGAAGGCCCACCAGAACGTGGGCGCGGCACCCGCGCCAAAGCCGAAGCGCGCCATGGCCGCCACGGCAACCAGCACGCCAAAACCCAGCGCCGATTGCGCATAGCCGAGGCGCAGGCCCTCGATCAGCCAGTCGCCGCATGCAGTGCCGAGCGCAAAGGCCAGCAGCACCGCCAGCCAGTAGAAGCGCTCACGTGCGGGGGTGTCGACGGCATCCAGGGCGAGCGTGCCCGCGCGGCGGTGCCAGAGCACCAGCGTGGCCAGCAGCGCCACTGACAACACCAC
The DNA here is from genome assembly GCF_051783885.1 of Ralstonia sp. 24A2. NCBI lineage: Bacteria > Pseudomonadati > Pseudomonadota > Betaproteobacteria > Burkholderiales > Burkholderiaceae > Ralstonia > Ralstonia sp. 24A2. Next base: position 586,026 of record NZ_JBPVZD010000002.1, read on the forward strand.
CGTCGACGCGCTTGGCGGCAGGCCTGCGCGTGCCGTGAGCAGATCGACGGCGAGCGTGCCGAACACGCTCGCCAGCAGCAACGTGATCCAGTACAGCCACGGCAGGTAGTGGTGCGTGCGGAGCTGGCCCCCCAACGCCGCCGCAAACAGCGCGCCCATGACGACGGTCGTGCCGCCCAGCCCCAACTGCCAGCCGAGGTTGAGCGCATCGGCCGCAGCCGCCCCCACCGTTGTGGACATCATCTTCATGATCCAGAACAGTGCGGTGACTTCGGGCACCTTGTTGCGCCGGCCGAGGTGTGATGCGGCGTCCATATGCGAGCGGAGGTTGGGGGATTCCGCCGCAGTCTGCCTGGCCAGACTTAGATGCCCCATAGATGGGGATGCGATGTGGTGTCACCACATGGCTATCTATGAGGCGCGCGGCGCTGCACGAGCGCGCCGCCCTCTCCCCGCTAGGTGCTGAGGCTTGAGCGAGGGTGGACCGCGCTCAGCCGCCCAGCTTGTCGAGCAGGCTGTACCACGCCACGCCCGCCGCAATGTAGAAGCGCTGCAGCCCATGCAGCGGGATCGGCGTGATGGGCGACACGGGATACGGAAACGCTTCGCCACTGCCAGTCAGCCGCGCGGCGATGTGCTGGCCCAGGCTGGTGCATAGCGCAATGCCGCGCCCGTTGCAGCCAAGCGCCATCGTCACGCCCGGTGCGGGTTCGTGAATGTGCGGCATGAAATCCCGCGTGATGGCAATGCGGCCAGCCCAGCGGTACTCATACTCCAGCGGCCCCAACTGCGGAAACAGCAGCTCCAGTGAGCGTTCGAGGTGTGCAAAATCCTGCGCGTTGCGCGGCTCGGCAAAAAAGCCGCGTCCACCCATCAGCAGGCGCCCGGCTGCGTCTTTGCGGAAATACAGCAGCAGCCGTTGCGAGGTGGAAGCTGTCTCGCCGCGCGCCAGGATCGCTTGCGCATCCGCCGTCTTGAGCGGCTTGGTCGCGACGATGAAGCTGTTGGCGGAGAGTACGGTCTGTGCCAACCCGGGCCACAACGGGCCGGTGTAGCCGTTGGTGGCGATCACCACGCGCTGTGCACGTACCAGCGCGCCGGTACTGGTGGTGGCGATCCACTGCGTGCCTTGCCGCTCCAGTCCGGTCACGGCGGTGTGCCCGTGCACGGCAGCGCCCGCTTGCTGTGCGGCGCGCACCAGACCGCGCGCATATCCCATCGGCTGGATGGCACCCGCGCGGCCGTCGAGCCACGCGCCCGCAAACGCTTCGGTGCCAACCCGTTTGGCGACGGCAGTACGGTCGAGCATTTCCACCGGCACGCCGCGCTTCTCCCATTGCCGTGCGCGCGCATGCAGCGCCGGTACTGCCTTGTCCGAGTAGGAGAGCTGCAGCCACCCTGCGCGCACCGGCTGGCAGTCGATCTGGTGCCGCTCGATCAGATCGAACACCAGATCGGCCGAGCGAGAAACGGCATCGATCAACGGCTCGGCACGTGCGGCGCCGAACAGGCTTACCAGCTCATCCGGGTCGTGCTTGAGTGTTGGGTTGACCTGCCCGCCGTTGCGCCCGGAGGCGCCCCAGCCCGGGTCGTTGGCTTCGAGCACGATGACGTTGGTGCCGCGCTCAGCCAGATGCAGCGCGGTAGACAGCCCTGTGTATCCACCGCCGATGACGAGCACGTCGGTGCTGGTCGAATCCAGCAACGGCGGCGTGGGTGGTGCGGCTGGTGCCGTGGCAGCCCACAGCGACGGCGGCAGAGGCTCGCCGCCGAAAGAACCGGATGCGATGTCGAGTTGCGGCTGCGTCATGGCACAAGGTCTCCGGCCGTGGCATCCGCGGGCTTGTGCAGCACGCGACGCAGAAAGTCTTGCGTACGCGGCTGGCGCGGCGCGCCCAGCACCTGCGCGGACGGCCCTTCCTCGACGATGGTGCCGCTGTGCAGGAAGCACACGCGGTCAGCCACCTCGCGCGCAAAGCCCATCTCGTGCGTGACGACGATCATCGTCATACCTTCGCGGGCAAGTGCGCGCATCACTTCCAGTACATCGCCAACGAGTTCCGGGTCCAACGCAGACGTCGGCTCGTCAAACAGCATCGCCTCGGGTTCCATCGCCAGCGCGCGGGCAATCGCCACGCGTTGCTGCTGACCGCCGGAGAGTTGGTTCGGAAACGCCTGCGCCTTGGCGGCCAGGCCCACCTTTTCCAGCAACGTCATCGCCTTGGCGCGTGCAGCTTCCGGGCGTTCACCCTTCACGTAGACGGGGCCTTCCATCACGTTCTCCAGCACGCTGCGGTGCGGGAAGAGATTGAAGCGCTGGAACACCATGCCCATGCGGCTGCGCAGCGTGTGGATGGATTTGCTGTTGCGGTCGACACGTTCGCCGAACGCGCGGATCTCGCCGCCGTCATACGACTCCAGCCCGTTGATGCAACGCAGGACGGTCGACTTGCCCGAGCCCGATGGGCCGATCAGGCAGACGACTTCGCCCTTGTCCACGTGCAGGCTCACGCCGCGCAGCACGTGGTGGTCACCAAAGTGCTTCTGCAGATCACGGATCTCGATCATCGCTTGGCCCTCCCTGCGCCCATGCGGTGTTCAAGCCGGCGCAGGCAGTACACCAGCGGCAGGCTCATCACCAGATACAGCAGCGCCACCAGCGTGTAGACCGTCATGTTCTGGAACGTGGACGAGGCAATGAGCTGCCCGGCGCGCGTCATCTCCGCCACGGTGATGGTGGACACCAGCGATGAATCCTTGAGCATCATCACCAGCGTGTTGCCGTACGGCGGCAGCGCAATGCGAAACGCCTGCGGCAGGATCACGCGCCGCATGATGAGCGCGCCGCGCATGCCCATCGCCTCGGCGGCTTCACGCTGGCCCGGGTCCACCGCTTCGATGCCGGCGCGGAAGTTCTCGGCCTGATACGCGGAATACGCAATGCCCAGCCCAATCACGCCCGCCTGGAACGCGGTGAGCTGAATGCCGATGTCCGGCAGCACGAAGTAGATATAGAAGAGCTGCACGATGATCGGCAGCCCGCGAATGACGTTGACGATGGTCGCCCCCGCCGTCGACACGGCCTTGATGGGCGACAACCGCATCAGCGCCAGGGCCAGCCCAATCACGCTGCTGAGCAGGAACGACAGCACGGTCACCTGCACCGTGACCACCGCCCCCTGCAACAGGATCGGCAGGAAGTCCTGCGCGTGTTCAATAAACGTTGCAACACTCATGACGCATCACCCGCTCAGATGCCCCACTTCTTCACGATGGCGTCCAGCGTGCCGTCGGCCTTGATCTTGGCGATGGCCTTGTTGATGCGGTTGAGCGTTTCGGTATCGCCCTTGCGCACCACCAGGCACACATCGCCCACGTTGGCGGGTTTGTAGTTGGGCGCGAGCTTCACGCCTTCGAAGGTTTTCTGGCGGATCTGGTACGCGATGATCGGTTGATCACCCAGGCCCGCCTTGATGCGACCCAGTGCCAGATCGCGCGTCATGTCGGCCACCGAGTCGTAGCTGCGCACTTCCTTGAAGATGCCCTTCTTGTTGAGCATGTCGAGGAACACCGTGCCCACCTGCGCACCCACCACTTCGCCCTTCAGGTCATCGAGCGTGGCGTAGTTCTTGGCGTCGTCGGCCTTGACGATCAGGCCCTCGCCGTACGAGTACACCGGGTCGGAAAAGTCCACCACCTGCGCGCGTGCCGGCGTCTTGAGCATCGCCGCCGAGATGATGTCGATCTTGTTGGACGTGAGCGACGGGATGAGCGCCGAGAACACCGTCTGCTGCACGTTCACGTTGAAGCCGCCGGCCTTGCCCACGGCCGTGACGGTGTCGACCATCATCCCCTGGATGGAGTTGGTCTTCACATCGAGGAAGGTGAACGGCACGCCCGTGGCCGTGGCGCCCACGTTGTAGGTGTGCGCACTACCCTGCGCCCAGGCGAACGATGCGGTGCCGAGCATGCACAGAACGAGTGCGGCGCGACGGAAAGTGGTGACAACAGACATGGCAACCCTCCAAGCAACGAAAAGAAGACGCACCCCGAATGTGAATCGACGGGGTCCGGTTCAGCCTTATGCAATGCGTGTGCCAATATTCGAGCGTGTTGCATCGACCTATAATTGTGGAAAACCACTAATCGACGCATATGAATTGATATGCGATTCTTTGGTCATCTCAAGACCGTGTACAAGCCACTCAGGCGCCACTTCCATGACTGACACCGACGACGCGCCCAACCTGCTGTTCAACCAGTCGCTGGAGAAGGGGCTGGCCGTGCTGGGCGCCTTCAACGCACAGCGCCGCACCATGACGATTGCCGAAGTGGCCGCCGCCGTGAGCATCAACAAAAGCTCGGCGCAGCGCATGGTCTACACGCTGGAGCAGCTCGGCTACCTGCGCAAGCACCCGCAAACGCGCCGCTACCAACTCACCCCGGCGGTCATGAAGATCGGCTTCAACTACCTGGCTGCCGACACGCTCATCGACGTGGCCAACCCGTTTCTTTCCGAGCTGACCAAGGTGACCACGGAAACGTCCTGCCTGACCGAGCCCGACCAGGACGAGATGGTGTACGTGGCCCGCTTTGTGAGCGCGCATTTCGTGCCGGTGCACATGCCTATCGGCAGCCGCATCCCGATGTACTGCACGGCATCCGGCCGCGCCTACCTGGCCGCACTGCCCGTGCCCGAGGCGCTGGCCATCGTCGAGAAATCGCACCGCGTTGCGCACACCATGCACACGCGCACCGAGGTGGCCGACATCATGGAAACGCTGCGCGAAACCCGCCAGCGTGGCTACGCCATCAATCGCGAAGAACTGTTCCTCGGCGACATGACCATCGCCGCGCCCATCGTGAGCGGCAACGGGCGGGCGCTGGGCGCGATTCACCTCGTCGCGCCCACCGGGCGTTGGACGCCGGAGGAGATGGAGAACAAGCTGGGGCCGGCGCTGCTGCAATCGGCGCGGGCGATCTGCACGTCGGTGCGGGCGCTGGGGTAGCGCCGTGGCGCCCCGAGTTATGCCTTGGGCGCCTTCACCAGCAACACCGGGCACTCGGCATGGGCAACCACGCGCCCAGCTACGGACCCCATGACGGCCTCCACAAACACGCCGCGTCCGTGCGAGCCGATGACGATGGCTGCCGCCCCCACGGTTTTGGCGTGATGCACGATGCGCTCCGGCGGGAAGCCCACCAGCGCGTGCGTCTCGAACGGTACGCCGGCCTCGGTCAGGATGGCGCACACCGTGCGCATCGCACCGCTACTCTCCTCTGCATACCAAGCGTCAACTTCAGCCTTGCCGACCAGCGATTTGATATCGCCCGACAAGTCGGGCATGCAGTGCACCACGTGTACAACGACATCGCTGCCAAACAGCGTTTTGTCGGCAATGCAGCGCGCAGCGGCGTCGGAATAGCGCGAACCGTCTGTTGCCAGCACCAGGGTTTTCATGTGGCCTCCGTGTCGTGTTTTGCGCCCGTCGGGATGCGCGGGCGGTACGCACTCCCAAGGTAAAGCCTGCAGGGAACGGCACGTTGATACGCGTCAATCCTTTGGGCTGGGTGCGGCAGCGCCGTCAACGTTCTCCAAGAAAGCAGGCAGAATGCATCGGTTCACCCGATTCCTTGCATGACATGACGACGCCCACGCCAACGATCCACGACTTCCCCCTTCAGGCCACCGACAAGCTCCGCTACGGCGACACCGACCGCCAGGGCCACATCAACAACGCCGTCTTCGCCACGTATCTGGAAACCGGCCGCGTCGAACTGCTCTTCAACCCCGACAACCCGCTGGCTGCACCCGGCTGCGAGTTCGTCATCGCCCAGCTTGTGCTCGACTTCCGCAACGAGATCCTCTGGCCCGGCTCGGTGCAGATCGGCACGCGTGTGGCCCACATCGGGCGTAGCTCGGTCAAGCTTGAGCAGGCCATCTTCCAGAGCGGCCGCTGCGCTGCGACCTCGCAGTCGGTGATCGTGCAGATTGACATCGCTACGCGCCAATCGGCCGCGATTACCGATAGCACACGTGCACGGCTGACCGCGCTCGTCGTCACCCCTGCCGGCGCAGAAACCGAGTAAGTGAACAGGCGTCGCGTGACGCCAAGTCGACGCAAACGACAGCGCGCGAAAATTTTTAACTTTGTTTGCGCTCTCGCCGCTTGCCGGTGGGAAGATGGCTCTCCCTGTTCAATCACGCGGAGGTGACCATGGGACTGTTGGATGAAGTGGGCAAGATCGCTGGCGCCGTCGCCGCTGTTGAAGCCACCGAGAAAGTCGATCCGGATGCCGGCCTGCTGACCAAGGCTGTTGCCGCCGTTGCCGGCTTCAAGGGCGCAGGCGCGCTGGAAGAGATGGTGGAAAAGAAAGACGAAGCCAAGGCTGAAGGCGCCGAGGCTGCTCCGGAAGATGGGGCCGCGCCGCAGGCTTGATTCGCTTGCAGGCTCGAAAGGATTTGGGGGACCCCGCCGGTTGGCGGGGTTTTTGTTTCTCTGGGATTATTTCCGGAGTATGCCTAGATGACCTGCTGGTTACAGTATTGAATCAGCCTTCGAGACCATTCGCCCTGTATCTATATTTGGACCGATAGGTCTCCGCTATTGTTATTTGTGCTTTAAAAGCTAAACCGAGTAGGATATGGCCCCCACTTTGGGGTTAATTACTTTGGCGATTCCCTGCTGCTTGCAAACATCTTGTCACTCACTTAGAGTGGTCGAGCTCTCCGGATTTGCCGCAGAGGAACGTCACAGGTTGTCAAGCTGAATCGGACTGCAACGTAGGCAGATCTGAGACAGTGACAACAACCAGACCGCGATTTCCGTCATTCGGAACTCCAAGTCGATGTTGACATGATACGTCATCTCTAACATTAGCGGCCAAAGCCCAGCACCAGATGCTGGGTGAGATAATGTAAAGAACATTGCGGTATATCCGGGGGAGCGGCTATGGATTGCCGCCAACCATCGCTCCCTCGGTTTGCTAGTAAAAGCGATGATGATTTCAAGCGATTGGTATCGGCGTCGGCGCTATATTCACTTTGATCCCCCCATTGGGGAGAAGGCCGCGCATGCGGTTGTATCCTCTCCGGCGCGTGTCGCTGCGCATGCATTTTATCCGCTCATCAGATTCACCATTAAAAGCAAGAAGGTGAAGTGGGATAAGGCAACGAAGATACTTGTTTCAAAAGAGAAAGAGAGAAACGTCAGCTATGCGGCTCATCTCGATAGTCATATCTACGCATACTATGCGCTCCTGCTGGGTGAGTGCTATGAAGCATACCTAGAAAAATCCGGCTTCTCGTCTGCGGTGCTCGCATTTAGGCGACTCGGAAAAAACAACATTCACTTTGCGCGCGATGCTTTTGATGCAATTCGAGCCGTCGGTGAGTGCGATGTTATCGCTTCGGATTTTAGTGATTTCTTTGGAAATCTAGATCACGCCGTCTTGAAGGCGAAATGGTCGGCTGTCCTTAGTGCGGGCTCTTTGCCATCCGACCACTATAGTGTTTATAAATCACTGACCAAGTACACGTTTGTCGAAAAGCGCTACCTATATGCGGCCCTAGGCATATCACAGCACAATCCTCATGCTGCAGGTTTTCGAGTCTGCAAGCCGGAGGAATTTAGAGATATCGTGAGGGGGTTGAAGCTAATTCAACGGCATACCGACAAACGCGGAATTCCGCAAGGCACTCCGATTAGCGCGATGTTGTCTAACATCTACATGATCGATTTCGATCAAGCTATGTGGACTGCTGCGAGTGAGGCTGGTGGACGATACTTTCGGTACTGTGATGACATATTAATCATTGTTCCAAAGGGTGCTGGGGCATCGTTTAGGAAATTAGCAGAAACTATGGCCGCAGCGCATCATCTTCCTCTTCATCCAGAAAAAACAGATGAGCGGTTCTTCCGGATGACGCCGAAAGGATTGAGCTCAGCGAAGCCGCTACAGTATTTGGGTTTTATGTTCGACGGAAGAGACGTTTTTATCCGGTCGGCATCTCTTGCCAAGTACTCGGACCGAATGAGGCGCGGTGTGCGACTGGCACGAGCAACCATGCGGCGTCGAAATGAACTTCGTGTGGCACGTGGCGAAGCCCCACGTGATCTCTATGTAGGCAAGTTGTACAAGAGATACTCTTATCTCGGGCGAAGAAACTTCATCTCATATGCGATTAGAGCTTCCGAGATAATTGGGACGAAAACTATAAAACGCCAAGTAAAGCCGTTGTGGGGGAGATTGAAAGGCGCAATGCGAATTTAGAGAGACGGCATAAAAGTTCATGAAGATTCGTCTCACCTTCCTGAAAGTGCACGGCGCAAAGCTATAATCCTTACCGTCACCGCCTTTGCGGTGACCGGGTTTCGCAGCCCTTCCACATACCTCAGACGGACAGCCGCCTTAGCGCGGCGTTTTCATGTCCGGTGCTTGCGCACGCCTATGCTTTCAGCGGCGGGCCGGGCAGGGAGACCTTCGGGTCTGCCGGTTTCCTGAGGTGGCCGGTCTGCGAACCCTGTCGTCGGGCCCGCCACCCTCGTTCGCAGCGAATGGCGGGTCTCCTGCAATCACCTCAGGAGGCCACATGGCTACCGCACTCAGCGGGCATCGCCCCGCGTCTTACCCTTCCCCACCCCCTTGGCGTTCAGCGCGTCACGTTTTGGGAGGCCGCCCATGACGCCCAGCAAACGCCGCATCTACCTAACCGGCGCACTGGCGGCGCGGGACTTTCTCTGCCGCACGCAATCCGACTTGCACCGGCATCAGCGGTACGAGCCGAACGTGCTGCGTTGGGAAATGGCGTTTTCGGGCATGCACCCGCCCGAGTACCGGGCAGGCTTTCTCGATGCCATCGGCGCGTTTGTGCTGATGACGTTGGAAGGCTGTCAGGTGAACCCTGAAACGTGGGAAGTGCTCACCGCCGTAGAGCGGGCTGGCGAAAGCCGGTAAGAACCAGAGGGACGTATCCCCGAGACGGGCGGGGATGCCGGTAACAAGCCACCAGCCAACAACGGTGTCCCAAGAAACACCATGCAGTGCCCTGTGGCATGCTGAGCCCCGCAGATTTCTGACGCAGTCCAGCGGGAGCTGTTTTGAAGATCGACCACATCGCCTTCGCCGCGCAATCTCTCGTCCAGGCGCACGCGTATGCCTGGCAGATGTTCGGCGTGAAGCTGCCAGCCGGCGGCAAGCATCCCTTGATGGGAACGCACAACCTGGTGACCCGGATTGCGCCGGGCATCTTCCTCGAATTCATTGCCATTGACCCGGAGGCGCCTGCGCCAAACCGGACCCGCTGGTTTGCGCTGGACCGTCTTACGCAGGACGGCAAGCTGGAAGACGCGCCCCGGTTGTTTGGCTGGGTTGCCAGCCTTCCCGGTTTGGCGCGCAACGCGATCGACGCATCGCAACACGAGTTGCTTGAGGTGTCGCGTGGAGATCTGCGATGGCACTTCTTCCACCGCAAAGACGGCGAGGCGGAAGCGGCCGGATGCCTGCCGGCCATGATCGACTGGGCCGGAGGCAAGAGCCCCGTTGACAACATGCAGGATGTCGGCCTCCACCTGAACCAATTCCGGCTCGCGCATCCGGAGATGGCCGCCATTCGCGCCAAGCTGGATGAACTGGGCTGGAATGCCGACAGCCCGGAGAATCGGTATGTCGCATTTGCCGATGCGGCGCGGCCAGCATTGACACTCGTGCTCGACACCCCGAATGGGCGCGTGCAGATCGAAGGCGGTGGCGTGTAACAGCACGCGCGGGCCGGTCAGGCCGCGCGATCCCAACCGGTTCCGATCACGCGCCGCTCTCCGACCCGGTGCCGCGTAGAGAACCCTTCACGAATACATTGCCCCAACGCCTGCGCCGCAGCACTCGCACCCTGCGCAGGCAATAGCAGGCTGATCGCAAACATCGGCAGTTCCGGCAAGCCGGCTTCCGGCCCGAGGATGTCCAGGTCCGCCGGCACCGTCGGTGTGAGCCATGCGGTCACGGCCAGGCCGGTACGCACGGTGGCGGTGGTCGCTTCGATGTTGCCGCTCTCGAACACCGTGCGCCATTCGATGCCTTGCTCGCCCAGCACCTTGAGCACGCGGGCGCGGAAGGCGCAGCTCTCATCCACCATCGACAGCGGTAGCGGCCGCTTCGCATGCACGTTGCCGCCGCGTGCGCCCACCCATACCAACCGTTCCACGCACAGGCATTCACCGGTGGCTTCGTCCACCGGGGCTTCGATCACGGCAACGTCCAGTTCGCCGCGTGCGATGCCCTCCGCAAGCTCGGGTGAGGTGCCGCACACGATGGTCAACTCCACCGATGGCCACGCCTCGGTAAACGCCTTGAAGATGGGCGGGAAGATGGTGCCGACAAGGTCATACGGCACGCCCAGCCGCACCGGGCCCTGCAGCGGGCGCGCGGCCATGTCGGCCCAGACTTCGTCGTTGAGGGCGAGCAGGCGCTTGGCGCGGCCGAGGAAGCGCTCACCCGCGTGGGTGAGTTCGAGCCGCCGGCCATCGCGCTCGAACAGGCGGCATTCGAAGGCATCTTCGAGCCGCTTGATCTGCTGGCTGACGGCGCCCTGCGTGAGGTGCAGCGCGTTGGCGGCCACGGTCATGCTGGCGTTTTCCGCCACGGCAACGAAGGTGCGGACGAGGGTGATGTCGAGGTTCTTGGCCATCGATGCATTCTAGGTGCTAATGCACGGCATCAAAAACCTTCGATTTGCTAATGGTTTGTGGCGCTCTACAGTGGGTCGTCCATCACGTACCCAGGGTGCCTTCATGCCAGCCGACCTGCTTCCCTCCATTGCGCCGCTCGTGCTGTTTGCCGTGGTGTCGACGGTGTCGCCGGGTGGTGCCACCACGCTGGCGACGGCGTCGGGCTCGCAGTTCGGGTTTCGGCGCTCGATTCCGTTGATGGTGGGGATCGCCGTGGGGCTGGCCTCGCTGGCGGCGGGTGCGGCGGCAGGCTTGGCCGGATTGTTGTTGGCCGCGCCGAGCCTACTGCTGGTGATGAAGGCGGCGGGCTCGGCTTACCTGCTGTGGCTGGCGTGGAAGGTGGCGCGTAGCGGGCCGCCCAACCTGAACGCCAACGCCGCCGTGCCCATCACGCTGCTCGGCGGCGCCTGCCTGCTGTGGCTGAATCCGAAGGGCTGGGCGATGGCGCTGGGTGCAGCGGCGTCCTTTGCGATGCTGGCGAGTAGCCCGCTGCAGTTGGCGGCGCTGCTGGGTACGACCTTCGGGCTTGCGGCGCTTGTGTCGCTGTCGCTGTGGTGCGCAGCGGGCATCGTGCTGGCGCGGCTGCTGAAGACGCCGCGCCAGTGGCGTGTGCTCAATGCGGCGCTGGGGGTGCTGCTGGCCGTGTCCATCGTGCCGATGTGGACGTCCTGAGCGGGGGCGTGCAGCCTGATTTGCTGCGTTGCGATGTGCCCGATGGCGTCTTGTGGCAACGGTTTTTGCGCGGGCCGTGCCGCCTTTGCTGCATGACATCGAACGATGCCTCTAATGCGGGTTAGCCCGACCGTTTGAAACAACCCGTGGCGCCTAGGATGTGAGTTCGTGACCGGCAGTCAGCCGGCGGCGGCGCTCGCCCAACAAAAACACATCCGGAGACACCCATGGCCAACGATTCGCTCACTTTCGACTACGTCATCGTCGGCGCCGGTTCGGCCGGTTGCGCGCTTGCCAGCCGACTGACCGAAGACCCGGACGTGACCGTCGCCCTGCTGGAGGCGGGGCCGCATGACCATCACCTCTCGGTGTGGGTGCCGGCGGGGTGCGCGGCATCGCTGCCGTTCAAGAACAAGCGCAACTATGGGTTTGAGACCGTGCCGCAGCCGGGCCTGGGCGGGCGCCAGGGCTACCAACCGCGCGGGCGTGGGCTGGGCGGCAGCTCGTCGCTCAACGCGATGATCTACATCCGCGGCACGCCCAACGATTACAACCACTGGGCCTCGCTCGGCTGCACTGGCTGGGGCTGGAACGACGTGCTGCCCTACTTCAAACGTTCGGAAGGCAACGAGCGCTTTGCCGGCCGCGATGACGACGCACTGCACGGCGGCACCGGCCCGCTGCGCGTAAGCGACCTGCGTACTGGCAACCCGATCGCCCGCCGCTTTGTTGATGCGGCGGCCGCGGCAGGTTATCGCCGCAACGACGATTTCAACGGCCCCGATCAGGAAGGCGTCGGCCCGTACCAAGTGACGCAACACAATGGCGAACGCTGGAACGCCGCGCGCGCCTATCTGCACGGTGGCGACAAGACCGACGCCACCTTCAGCGGCAACCGCCGCCAGCTGACGGTACTGCCCGAAACGCAGGCCCTGCGCATCGTCTTTGAAGGCAAGCGCGCGACGGGCGTAACGGTGGAGCGCGCGGGCCGCACAGAGACGCTGCATGCGCGCCGCGAGGTGATCGTGTCTTCGGGGGCGTTCGGCTCGCCACAGTTGCTGATGGCCTCGGGCGTCGGCCCGGCGGAGCATCTGCGCTCGCTGGGCATTCCGGTGGTGCAGGACCTGCCCGGCGTCGGCCAGAACTTGCAGGACCACCTCGACATCATCCTGCACAAGAAGGTCTTCAACTTGGATCTGATCGGCTATTCCCTGCGCGGCAGCGCCCACATGCTGAGCGAGATCCTGCGCTACCGCCGCGAGCGGCGCGGCATGCTGGCCACCAACTTTGCCGAAGCCGGCGGCTTCATCAAGAGCCGCCCCGATCTGGCCGAGCCCGATCTGCAACTGCACTTCGTGGTCGCCATGGCCGACAACCACAACCGCACGTTCAATTACGGCCACGGCTACTCGTGCCACGTGTGCGTACTGCGCCCGAAGAGCCGTGGCGAGGTGCGCCTGGCCTCCGCCGACACACGCGAGGCGCCGCTCATCGATCCGAAGTTCCTGTCCGACCCGGACGACATGAACGGCATGCTCGCCGGCTTCCGCGCGGTGAAGCGCATCTTCGCGCAGCGGCCGCTGGCCGACCTGGGCGGGCGTGAGCTGTATTCGGGAGACATCCGAGGAGATGGGGCGGATGACGAAGCCGTGCGCGCGCTGATCCGCCAGCACGCAGACACGATCTATCACCCCGTCGGCACCTGCAAGATGGGCAGTGCAGATGATGCAATGGCCGTGGTCGATCCAGAATTGCGCGTACGCGGTGTGACCGGCCTGCGCGTGATCGACGGCTCGGTCATGCCGACGCTGATCTGCGGCAACACCAACGCCCCGATCATCATGATTGCCGAGCGCGCGGCAGATCTGATGCGCCAAGGCGGACGCCCGACGCTGAATGTAGTGGCAGGGACTTCTGCGCAAACCACGCCGGTCGAGGCGCACTAAACACGGGCAAAAGCCGAGCCACGATCCAACAGGACGAGCCTCGGCGCTAACGCATGCAGACCGATGGTTTGGCCGTACCCTGCCCTAGATGGCGCCTTGAATTTCTGTTGCAGGGAGGAGAAAGGAAGGGGAACTGTCTGAGCGAAGCGAGTTTTCCCCTTCCCCTCCCTGCGACAGAAATTCAAGGAGGGGGTCGCCATCTCGGGCGCGCCTTTCTTTGCTTACTTTCTTTGGCAAGACAAAGAAAGTGAGTCGGCCCCGGCAGGGGACGAAACCGGGGCACACCAACAACATCAATAGATTGCCGGACATAACCACCCAGCAATCCACGCAACACAACCCGCCTCAGTTACCAGCGCTGTCAGTCGGCGTATTGAACGAATCCCGCAGCAGATAGCTCATCGGCACTTCCAAGTTCACGCCATTCGGTGGAATCGGCTGCTGGAACCACTTCTTGTAAAGCTTCGGCACCTCGCCATCAACGATCAGACGCGTCATCGACTGGTCGATCATCTTCTTGAACTCGGGGTCCTGCTTGCTCAGCATGATCGCGTACGACGACACAAGCTGCGTTTTGCCGGTCACCGCAAAGTCCGCCGGGTTCTTGGCCGTGGCGCGCATGCCCGAGAGCAGGATGTCGTCACCCGCAAACGCAACGGCGCGGCCATCCGCCAGCATGGCGAAGGCGCTGCGCAGATCGTTGGCATCCACCACACGCATCGTCATGCCGCTCTCGTTCAGCTTGCGTGCCAGCTCCGCATTGGTCGACCCACGCGCCGCCACCACCGTCTTGCCGTTCAGGTCTTCCCATTGCTGGATGCCCGAGTTCGCCTTGACCAGCATGCGGCCCTTGGTGATGTAGTGCGGAATGGTGAACGCCACCTTCTCGCGGCGATCCGGCGAGTTGTTGGTCGAGCCGCACTCCATGTCGGCCTTGCCTGAGGCAACCACGTCCATACGGGTGGCGGCCGTCACCGGCACGTACAGCACCTTCAGGTCCGGGCGCTTGAGCGACGTGCGCAGCGAATCGATCAGCCGCGAGCAGATGTCGATCGTGTAGCCGACCGGTTTGGTGCCGTCGAGGTACGAGAACGGGATGGAATCTTCACGGTAGGCCACGTGCACCGTGCCGGAATCGCGGATGCGATCGAGCGTTGGGGTGGCGGCCACTGCGTTGGAAGCGGAAACAGCAAAAAACGCCGCAGGAACGGCAAGCGCGGCCAGCAGCCACGTGCGCGCAGGGAACAGCATCGTCAAAGGTCCTAGGAGAGGGTTAGGGCTATCTGGGCACGGCTGGCCGCCTCGCTGCCCTGTCGGCGCGGCCATCTGAGCAACCGGTTGGCAGGCAAGGCCTAGCCAATCGCTCAGAACTGGCTTGCGCGCCGCCACTCCCCCCGGGGAATGCCGAAACGTGAAGCAATGTCACGCGCCGCCATGGGCGCGCATTATGCGCTGATTGCGGGTATACCCTCAAGCACCTTGCTGGTGCATCGCTTAACGGTGTTGCGTCAGTCCGCCACCTTGTCGGTCGGGAACTTGAACGAGTCGCGCAGCAGGAAGCTCATCGGGATGTCCAGATGCACGCCATTGGGCGGAATTGGCTGCTGGAACCACTTCTTGTAGAGCTTCTCGGCGTCGCCATCGAGGATCGTGCGCGACATCGCCAGGTCGATCACCTTCTTGAACTCGGCGTCGTCCTTGCCCAGCATGATTGCGTATGGCGCCACCGCCAGGTTGCTGCCGACCACGGCATAGTCCGCCGGGTTGGGCGAGGTGGCCCGGAAGCCGTAGAGCAGCACATCGTCCATCGCAAAGGCGTCGGCCTTGCCTGCGGCCACCATGCCGAAGGCCTCGGCGTGGTCCTTGGCCTCGATCACGTTGACCTTGAGCACGCGCGCATCGGCCATCGCCTTGATCTGCCCGCCGTTGGTGCTGCCCCGCGTGGACACCACCGTCTTGTTGTTGAGGTCTTCCCAGCGTTGGATGCCCGCGCTGGTCTTCACCAGCATGCGGCTGCTGGCAATGTAGTGCGGGATAGTGAACGCTACCTTTTCACGCCGCTCGCGCGTGTTGTTGGTGGAGCCGCATTCCAGGTCCGCTTTGCCTTCGGTGATGGCGGCGATGCGTGTGGCGGGTGTCACCGCTACGTACTGCACCTTCAGGTCGGGCCGCTTGGCCGCCACCTTGAGCGCATCGACCAGCCGCGCGCACAGGTCGATCGAATACCCCACCGGCTTGCCGCCATCGAGGTAGGAAAACGGCACGGAGTTCTCGCGATAGGCCAGCCGGACGGTGCCGGTGTCGCGGATGCGGTCGAGCACGGGGGATGCAGCCAACGCCTGGAATGCGCACAACGCCAGGCCGGCCGCGAGCAAGGCGCGGGTCGGGTGCGGCACGGGGGATGTCTCCTGTCTGTTTGTTCTTTTTATGCCGGGCGTGGGCGCGCGGCGCACCTACCCTAGGCGATCCGGACTTTCATCCCGCTTTCACCGGTTTTTTCTTCGCCGAGTCTTCACACCGGCCACGCGCGTTGCAGCACGGCGCCCAGCGCCTGTGCGTGCCCATCGAGCGTGCCGAACACCCGGCCATGCTGATGGTGGAAGCGGCTGGCGATGAAACGCTCGGCATCGTCCGGGTGAGCGTGGGCCAGCATCAATGCGGCCTGCGCAGTGAGTGCCAGCCCCTGCGCGATGCGGCGGGCGGAGGTCTCTTGAATGTCCCCCGGCTGATGCAGCATCGCTTGCAGCGCAGCCAGCTCCGCGCGCACGGCACGGTGCCCCTGCGCACGCTCGCCAATGTCGTGCAGCAGGCGCAGCGCATCGTCCGGTGTGCGGGCGATGGCGCGCAGCACGTCCAGGCACATCACGTTGCCCGAGCCTTCCCAGATGGAGTTGACCGGTGCCTCGCGGTACAGACGCGCCATCGGGCCCTCCTCCACGTAGCCGTTGCCGCCCCAGACTTCCATCGCCTCACCGGTGGCTTCGATGGTGCGTTTGCAGACCCAGAACTTGGCGGCGGGCGTGACGATGCGCTTCCAGGCGGCGGCCAGCGGGTCGGCATCCGCACGCTCGAAGGCGTTGCCCAGTTCCATCATCAGCAAGGTCGCGGCTTGCGATTCGAGCGCCAGGTCGGCCAGCACGTTGCGCATGAGCGGTTGATCGACCAGCAGGCGGCCGAACGCCATGCGATGCCGCGCGTGGTGCAGTGCCTGCATGAACGCGTGGCGCAGGATGGCCGCGCTACCGATCACGCAGTCCAGCCGCGTGTGCGTCGCCATCTCGATGATGGTCGGGATGCCGCGCCCCTCCTCGCCGATGAGGATGCCCTCCGCGCCGCGGAACTCCACCTCGCTGCTGGCGTTGGAGCGGTTGCCGAGCTTGTCCTTCAGGCGCTGGATCTGGATCGGGTTCTTGCTGCCGTCATCACGAAAGCGCGGCACGAAGAAGCACGACAGCGGGCCATCCTCCGCGCCCATGCGTGCGACCACCAGGTGCGCGTCGCACATCGGCGCGGAGAAGAACCACTTGTGCCCGGTGATGGCGTACGTCGCGCCGCGCCCCTCGCCGCGCAAGGGCGTGGCCACCGTGGTGTTGCTGCGCACGTCCGATCCGCCCTGCTTCTCGGTCATGCCCATGCCGACGAGGACGGCGGTCTTCTGGCGCCACGGCAAGTCACGCGCATCGTGTTCGCGGGCAAAGAGGCGCGGCCCCAGGTCGGCAAACAATGCGGTCTCCTTCTGCAGCACGGGAATGCTGGCGAAGGTCATGGTCGCCGGGCACAGCGTGCCGGATTCGATCTGCGCCTGCATGTAATAGCCGGCGGTGCGGGCGGCCCAGGCGCCGGGGCGCGGGTCGGCAAACGGCAGGGCCTGCAGGCCCTGGCTGCGCATCAGGCCGAGCAGCGCGTGCCAGGCGGGGTCGAAGCGGATGGCGTCGATGCGCTCGCCGGTGCGGCTGTGGGTGTGGAGCTCGGGGTGGTACGTGTTGGCCTCGGCGGCCCACCGCAGGGTCTCGGGGGCGCCGAGCTGATCACCGAAGGCGCGCAACGCGTCTGCATGCCAGCCGCCGTTCAGGCGTTCCAAGGCGCCTTGCAGCGTGGTGTCTGACGTGAACGGGTTGAAGCCGGCCAAGTCTGGGACTTGGTTGAAGACGCGGTGGGTGGCCTCGATGGGCATTGAAGGTCTCCTGGGGTGTCACATTTGGTTGTGAGCCCATGGTAGACCAGTGAGGGTGGGGGTGGGTGGAGGGGGATTTCTATACGGACGCCGCCGTCTGAGCGGTCGCTCCATCCCACTCCAGAAACAAATACACCCCTTTGTCCTCCACCAACTGAAACCCCATCCGCTGATACAACCGCAGCGCGGGGTTGAAGCGCTCCACGTGCATCTGCACGCGCTTGCCCACGGCAACGGCCTGCGCAAACACAGCAGAGATCACCGCATGGCCGATGCCCGCGCCACACCGTTCAGGCACCAGTGAAATATCGATGATCAGCAACGCATCTTCCCGCTGCTGCAGGTAGAGGCGCCCCGCAGGCACTCCGTCCTGCTCGATCACGAAGAACGCCGCATCAGGGTAGGCAAAGTACGCGCGTTGCTGCGCATCGAACTGCATCCGCACGAACTGCGCTTTCTGTTCGTTGGTCCAGCCGGTTGCCTGCAGCTCGACCTCGCGCGTGGTGCCGTACAGGTGTAGCAGGAAGGGCTGATCGGCGTCGGTCAGCGGGCGCAGCGTGGTGCCGGGCCGCTCGATGGGGAATGCGGACATGCGGCGCCTCAGCCGAGGTTGAAGCAGGCCTGGTAGCGGAAGCCTTCTGCACTGCGCTCGATCGGCACCAGGAAGATGGCCTGCTCGGGCAGCGTGTCGTGCTGCAGGAAGTACGTGCCCTGTTGCAGCGTGAACGAGCTATCGCCCGCGAAGAACAGGGAGAACGCTTGCTGGTCGGGGCGCGCGGCAGGTGCAGTGGTCACCTCGTCCAGGCGCAGCGTGAATTGGGGGTTGGGCGTTTGACCCGGCTCCTGGAGCACGGAGAACGCGGTGCCGACATGCGGCTGGAACAGCTCAGCGGAAATCGTCATGGGGGCTGCGGAGAAACAGAGGCGGAAATCGGGAAGCTAAAAACGGACCGGCGCGGTGTGCGCGGCCGGTCCGCAATTGGTGCGCGACTTACGAGCGTGGCGGATACACGCCGGACAGGCAGATGCAGTAGTTGGCCACCAGGTACGGCTGCATGTTGTCGTGCGGCAGGTTACCTCCGGTCGGGCCAACCGCTTGCGGTGCCAGTGTTGTGAGTGCTGGCTGCGGGTTGTTCACGATGTACGACTGGTTGTTGGCAACCTGGAAGCGGGCTGCCAAATGGCCTGCTGCCGTTGTCGCGGTCGAGCGGCTGTTGTTGGCATACGCGGTGTGCGTGTGCATGGGCATTTCAGCGCTCGTCAGCGTAACCGTGGGGGTGCCCTGCAGAGCGTTCAACGCTCCGCCAACCGGCCCCATCACGGCACGACCACGCAGATCGGGCAAGGCAAACGTCGTTTTGCCGTCACCACCATAGGTGGCGCCCAGGATCGAGAACAGGTTGGGGTTCTGCGAGATCGGGAGGATCGTGCCATCGCAGGCGGCCCAATTCGCGGGTGGGAAATTGAAGCCGAAGACGCGAATTTCGCCAGTAAATGCATCAGACATGGAGTGCCCCTTGCTCAGCTCTGCGACGGGAAGATGCCCGCCGTGGCGATGATGTAGTTGATGGACGCCGTCGGCATGTGGTTCGAGTGCGGCTGGCTGCTACCCGTGGTGCCGATCGTTTGTGGGGCCATTGCGGCCTTGCCCGGCGGGTTGGGCGTCCCGTCATCGTAGAAGGGCTTCGTGTCGGGTGTCGTTGCAAGTAGCACGCCGGGCCCCGGCGTGATGGTCGAAGCCGCCGCGCTGGTGGCGCTGATGGTGTGGGTGTGGGCAGGAATCTGGTTGATCGTCAACGTTACGCTGTCGACGCCGATCGACTGGCCGATCACACGGTTGGTCAGATTGGGGCCCTGACCCTGGCCAATCGGCAGCCTGCCCTGCATGTTGGGCAGGCCGAAGGTGGTCTGGCCATTGCCGCCGTAGGTCGTGCCCAGCAGCATGTACAACGTTTCGTTGTCAGCAATGCTGATGAGCTGCCCCTGACACAGCAGCCAGCCTGCCGGCGCGAAGTTGCCGGCGAACAGACGGATTTCGCCAATGTATGGTGTTGCCATGAGTGGACTCCTAGCTGCGCGACGGGTAGATGCCGGTCAGCGAGATGATGTAGTTCAGCACCAGCGAGGGCTGCATGTTTTCGTGCGACTGCGAGCCGCCGGTAGAGCCGCAGGCTTCGCCCGACATTGCCGTCAGGGTGCCGGGTGTGCCGTACAGTACCGTGCCGGGGCCTTTGATATTCGGGTCGGTCGCGTTGTAGAGGTTGCTGGCGGCGAGCAGGTGATTCGTCGTCGAGCTGACATTGACCGACGTGGCTGGTGCAGTCGATACGACGAACTGGTGGTTGTGCGCCGGTAGTTGCTGCTCATTCAGCGTGACCGTTTCCGAGCCTGCTTGCACGCCCTGCACGTAGCTCTGAAGGTTGCGGTGCAGCGGGGTACGGCCGCGCAGGTCCGGCAGTGCAAAGGTGACCCGGCCATCGCCGCCGTACATGGTGCCGAGCAGCGAGAACAGCGCAGTGTTCTGCTGTACTGGTAATAACGCGCCGCTACAGAACGCCCACCCTCTTGGTGGAAAAGAAAATGCACAGAGGCGAATCTCGCCAATGAATTGATCCACAACCCCCTCCCTCGTGATGTGGCACTGCCACGATTTTGAATTTTTGATGGCCGGTATTTTTATCATTGTCCGGCTCGACACTGCAATTTGATTTGCGACACGAGTATGTTGTACTAATAAGACATGTCGCAGGGTATTTTCAAGCGATACGATGAAGCTCCGATGTCAAGGCAGACGAGCCCGCCCAAACCATTGCCGGGTAACGATTAAGCCGAAAGTTGGTATTGACGGCACGGGACACTTTTCCTAGCATCGCGTCGGCATCGGTGTGGCTGTCCAATTAAAGAAAAGGCCACGCTGATTCGCGGGGGGTTTCTAAGGGTTAATACTTAATCAATTGCATAGTTATGCATTATGCAATTGGTTGTAGATATTTGAATCTGCACGCCATTCCCCCAACACGAAGGGGGCCTGATGGCGGTCAGGCCTGATTTCCCAGAACGCTAAAGAGAAAAGCCCGCAATACAGCGGGCGGGACGAGGGAGAATGCGCGTGCTGACACAAAGCAGCCCGTATGGCCGGCATGGGGTCGCCGGATGGTCAATGTTCCGACGCTTGGGAGCAGCGGGGCGCGCATGGATACGCCGGGGCCTGTTGGCTATGCTGGCGATCTGGTTGATGGTGTTGTCGCAGGGGGCGTTCGCGATTTCGTGTTCCGTGGCGTTTTCCACGCCGCAGAACACGCCAAAAACCTATCCGCTGACTGGTACTTGGAGCGGCAGCTACCCTCCAGGTACCGACAATTACAACTGCGATCCGAACAACATCGGGATCGCATCCGACGCAGCAGGGGACGATTCCTCCAATAGTCCCCCAATTACAACCGCGCGCGGTGGCACCCTCCAGGTTTACGGCTTTACTTATGGCGGCATTAACCAGTTTGTCTATACGCCGCCAAGCGCCTCCTTCTCCGGTACTGATACGGCGACGTTCTGGATCACGCCCAACGGCGCCTGGACGAACACCGGGACATTGACGATTACCGTGATCCCGACCTCGCCGACGGTGACCAGCATTTCCCCCACCGCAGGCTCAACCGCAGGCGGCACCAGCGTCGCCATCACCGGCACCAACTTCACCGGCGCCACGGCCGTCAAGTTTGGCGCGACCAACGCCACCAGCTTCACTGTCAACAGCGCCGCGTCGATCATAGCCACGTCGCCCGCAGGTTCGGCTGGCATCGTCGACGTGACGGTGACCACAACTGGGGGCACCAGCACCACAAGCGCGGCCGACCAGTTCACCTACGTGGCCCCGCCAATTGCTGGCGCAACCAGCGCCACCGTGGCGCACGGCAGCACAAACAACGCCATTCCGCTGAGCATCACCGGCGGCGCTGCCACCAGCGTGACCGTTTCCACCCCCGCGGCCCACGGTACGGCCACCGCTTCGGGCACGACCATCACCTACACGCCCAACGCGTCGTATTCGGGTACCGATACGTTTGCCTACACGGCCACCAATGCGGGCGGCACGTCGACGCCCGCCACGGCCACCATCACGGTGTCGAGTGCGACGATCACCTATGCGCCGTCATCGCCTGCAACTGGCACGGTGGGTACGTCCTACAACCAGACGCTGGCCCCGGCGGCCAGTGGCGGCACGGGGCCGTATACCTATGCACTCGCCTCGGGTGCGCTGCCGGCAGGCCTGGTCCTGGACCCCAGCACCGGCGGCATTTCCGGCACGCCCACGGCGGGCGGCACGTTCAACTTCACCGTCAGGGCCACCGACAGCAGCACCGGTACCGGCCCGTTCTCGGTCACCAGCGGCACGCTCACGCTGAACGTCAATGCGCCGACGATCAACGTGTCGCCCGTGTCGCTGAGCAACGCGACGGTTGCTTCTGCCTACAGCCAGAGCCTGATGGCCACCGGCGGCACCTCGACATACACCTTTACTGCTCCGCCGGGCAGCTTGCCCGCAGGCTTGACGCTGTCGCCCAGTGGCACGCTCTCGGGCACGCCCACGGCGGGCGGCACGTTCAACTTCACCGTCACGGCCATGGATAGCTCAACCGGCACCGGCCCCTACACCGGCAGTCGGGCGTACTCGGTTGTCGTGAACGCGCCCACACCGTCGATCACGCCGGCATCGGGCAGCTTCAATGCGACGGCTGGCACGGCGTATAGCCAGAGCTTCACCGCAAGCGGCGGCACGTCGCCGTTCAGTTACAACCTCGCTGTCAATTCCGGTACGCTGCCGACGGGACTTTCGCTCGACCACAACACCGGTGTGCTGTCCGGCACGCCCACCACCGCGGGTACGGTCAGCTTTACGGTGACCGCCACCGACAGCTCGACCGGCACCGGCCCATACAGCACGTCCGGCACCTACACGCTGACGACCGCTGCCCCCACCATCACCGTATCGCCCACCACGCTGCCTGCAGCAACGGTCGGTACGGCGTACAGCCAGACCGCATCGGCCAGCGGCGGCGCTTCTCCATACACGTATGCCATCACGGCAGGATCCTTGCCGGCAGGCCTGAGCCTGAGCAGCGGCGCCCTCACCGGTACGCCCACGGCGGGCGGTATGTTCAACTTCACGATCACGGCCACTGATGCCAACGGCTTTACCGGCTCGCGTGCGTATAGCCTGACCACCAATCCTGCCTCCATCAACCTGAACCCGACCACGCTGCCCAGCACCTCGGTGGGTACGGTCTATAGCCAAGCGGTGACTGCCAGCGGCGGCACGTCGGGG
Source organism: Ralstonia sp. 24A2 (assembly GCF_051783885.1). Taxonomy (NCBI): domain Bacteria; kingdom Pseudomonadati; phylum Pseudomonadota; class Betaproteobacteria; order Burkholderiales; family Burkholderiaceae; genus Ralstonia; species Ralstonia sp. 24A2. The sequence goes on from NZ_JBPVZD010000002.1 coordinate 608,865, forward strand.
TATACGTATGCCATCACGTCGGGCGCACTGCCCGCGGGTTTGACGATGAGTTCGGCCGGTGTGGTGTCTGGCACGCCAACGGCCGGCGGCGCCTTCAACTTCACCATCACCGCCACCGACAGCAGCACGGGCAGCGGGCCGTACACCGGCAGCCGTGCGTACTCGGTGACCGTGTCGGCGGCCACGCTAGCGATGACGCCATCCGCGGGCCCACTGAGCGCTGCGGCCGGTTCCGCCTACAGCCGCACCTTCTCGGCCAGCGGCGGCACGTCGCCGTACACCTATACGATCGCCTCGGGCGCGCTGCCGACCGGCCTGTCGTTCAATTCGGCCACCGCCACGGTGTCGGGAACGCCCACCGTGGCCGGCACGTTCAATTTCAGCGTGATGGCCACCGACCACAGTGCTGGCAGCGGTCCGTATTCGGTGACGAACTCGTACACGCTGACCGTGTCGGCGCCCGCCATCACGCTGGCGCCGAGCACGCTGCCCAACCCGGTCATCGCTTCGGCCTACAACCAGACCGTAACGGCCAGCGGCGGTAGCGCGCCGTACAGCTACAGCATCTTGGCGGGTGCGCTGCCTGCGGGTCTGACGCTCAGTTCGACTGGTACGCTTTCCGGCACACCGACTGCTGGCGGAACGTTCAATTTCACGATCAAGGCGACCGACAGCAATGGCTTCTCGGGCAGCCAGGCGTACTCGGTCGTGCTGAATGCGCCCACGCTGACGCTTACGCCGTCCTCGGGCAATCTGAACGCCACGCTCAGCCAGGCCTTCAGCCAGGCGTTCTCCACGGCCGGTGGCACGGCGCCTTACCACTACAGCCTCACCGTCAACTCCGGCACGCTGCCGGCGGGCCTGTCGTTCAATACGGCCGCCGGCACACTGGCAGGTACGCCCACGGCTGCCGGCACGGTCAACTTCACGATCACGGCCACGGATAGCTCGACGGGCGCCGGGCCCTACACCGCGTCTGGCACCTATACGTTGACCGCGGCTGCGCCCGCCATCACCGTGTCGCCGTCGTCGTTGCCGGCAGGCACGGTGGCTGTGGCCTATAGCCAGACGGTATCGGCCAGTGGCGGTACGGCGCCGTACACCTACACGGTGACGGCCGGTTCGCTGCCGACGGGCCTGAGCGTGAACAGCAGTACGGGCGCCATCTCCGGTACGCCCACGGCAGGCGGTACCTTCAGCTGGACCGTGAGGGCCACCGACGCCAACGGCTACACCGGCACGCGCAGCCTCAGCCTGACCATCGGGTCTGCCATCCTCACGGTGAACCCAGGCACGGTGCCCGGTGCCACGGTGGGCACGGCTTACTCGCAGAGCGTGTCGACCAGCGGTGGTACGGCGCCGTACACGTATGCGATCACGGCGGGGGCATTGCCTGCAGGCATGACGCTGTCGTCGGCCGGTGTGCTGTCGGGCACGCCGACGGCGGGCGGCAACTTCAGCTTCACGGTGACGAGTACCGACAGCAGCACTGGTACCGGCGCACCCTACGCAGCCGGGCGCGCCTACACGCTGACGGTTGCATCCCCTGCAATGACGATCACGCCGGTCTCCGGCGCGCTCAACGGGGTGGCAGGCACGGCCTATAGCCGCAACTTCAGTGCGAGCGGCGGCATTGGCCCGTACACCTATGTGATGGCGGTTTCCTCCGGTGCGATGCCGACCGGCCTGAGCTGGAATGCCGGCACGGCCACATTGTCGGGCACGCCCACCACGGCCGGCACGGTCAACTTTACGGTGACCGCCACCGACAGCAGCACCGGCAGCGGCCCGTATGCGGTGACGGGCACGTACGCGCTGACGGTGTCTGCGCCCACCATTGCGGTGGCGCCGGCCACTTTGCCAGCCCCCGCGATTGCCACGGCCTACAGCCAGACGGTGAGCGCCAGCAACGGCACCGCGCCGTACACATACGCCGTCACTGCTGGGGCATTGCCGGCAGGCCTAACGCTGAGCTCGGCCGGCGTGCTCTCGGGCACGCCCACGGCGGGCGGTGCGTTCAACTTCACCGTCACCGCCACCGACGCCAACAGCTTCACGGCCAGCCGCGCCTACAGCTTCAACATTGGCGCGCCGACCGTGACGGTGAGCCCTGCTGCCGTCACGGCTGCGCAGGTCACCACGGCCTACAGCCAGACCTTCAGCGCTACGGGCGGCACTGCACCGTACACGTACGCGGTGTCCACCGGCACGCTGCCGGCGGGCCTGAGCCTGAACACCAGCACCGGCGTGCTGTCGGGCACGCCCTCCGCATTGGGCACCAGCACCTTCACCGTGCAGGCCACCGACAGCAGCACCGGTGCCGGTGCGCCGTACCGTGGTACGCGCAGCTATACGGTCACGGTGGGCCAGGTGATCGGCACCGCGCCGGCCGTGACAGTGACCACGTTGTCCAGTACGCCCGTCACGGTGCACGCGACGGCCAATGCGACCGGCGGGCCGTTCTCGTCGATCGCCATCGTCAGTGCGCCGCCCAGCGGCACGGCTGTCATCAACGGTCTGGACATCGTCTATACGCCGGCACTGACCACCTCCGGTGCGGTCAACTTCACCTACGCGCTGATCAACACGGCGGGCACCTCTGCGCCGATTCCGGTCACGGTCAACGTCAATGGCGTGCCGATTGCAGCGCCGCAGAAGCAGGCCACCACAGCGTCCGGCCAGCCGGTGAGCGTGGACCTGACCGAAGGCGCCACGGGCGGACCGTTCACGGGGGCGACGCTGGTGTCGGTGGTGCCGTCCAACGCGGGCACGGCCAGCATCGTGCAGAAGGCGATTCAGGCGCCGGCCGGTGTGAAGACCCCGGCCGCTGCTGCGTCGACTTACGTGCTGAACTTCACGCCGTCGAGCACGTACAGCGGCCCGGCGGTGCTGACGTACACGCTGTCCAACGCTTACGCCACGTCCACGCCTGCCGCCGTGCAGGTGAGCGTGACGGCGCGCAAGGATCCGTCGGCCGATCCGGATGTGGCGGGCCTGATCAACGCGCAGATCCAGGCGGCACGACGTTTTGCGACCACGCAGATCGACAACTACAACCGTCGCCTCGAAGCGCTGCACGGCACAGGCCGCGCGCCGTCGGACAACGGTCTGACGGTTGCCATGCCGGGGATGCGCGCAGCCGATGCGCAGGCGCGCTGCCAAGACGTGGTTGGCATTGCCGCGCGTGATGCCTGCCTGCGCGGTGACGGCCAGGGTGTACGGCCATTCGCACGCGGCAAGCGCAACCCCGATGCAGCCAACGGCACTGGCAACGGCGACAAATCGAATGCCGACACCGGCCCCGACCTGCCGGGCGCCGATGCCGCAGGCACCGGTGCGGACAGCACCGACCCGCGCCTCGCGTTCTGGAGCGCCGGTACGCTGGACTTCGGTTTTGCCAACGCGGGGGCACAGCGCTCAGGCTTCCGCTTCACCACGGGGGGGGTGACGGCGGGTGCGGACTACCGCGTGTCGGATCAGCTCTCGGTGGGCGCGGGCTTCGGCTACGGGCGTGATTCCACTGACATCGGCAATGCCGGTACCAAGAGCACGGGCGACAGCTACAGCCTGGCGCTGTACGGCAGCTACCGTCCGCAGCCGTCGCTGTTCGTGGATGGTGTGGCGGGCATCGGCACGCTCAGCTTCGACTCGCGCCGCTGGGTCACGGACGCCAGTGACTTCGCGACGGGCAAGCGCAACGGCCGCCAGATGTTCGCGTCGGTCTCGGCCGGTTATGAGCATCGCGATCGCACGTGGCTGATCTCGCCGTACGGCCGCCTGTCGGTGTCGCAATCGACGCTGGACCAGTTCAGTGAATCGGGGGCGGGCATCAACGCGCTGACGTACTTCGAGCAGACGGTGACGACGGTGTCCGGCACGCTGGGCATGCGTGCGGAGTACACGCAGAAGACCAAGTGGGGCACGTTCCTGCCGTTTGCACGTGTGGAGTATCAGCACGACTTCAACGGGCAGAGCAACGCGGGGCTGGCGTATGCGGATCTTGCTTCGTCCGGACCTGCGTATTACGTGCCCGGTACGCCGTTTGGGCGTGACCGCGTGCAGATCGGGTTGGGCACAAAGTTCCGCACTGGGCCGCTCACGTTTGGGCTGGACTACAACGTGATGACGGGGATGGGTGGGTTGCAGCAGGGCGTGCGATTGACCTTCAGTGCGCCGTTCTGATGCGGCATGTGTTTGGCAAAGGGCCAGCCTTCGGGCTGGTTCTTTGTTTTTGGGGTTTGGTTTTTTTTGTTGGTGGTGCATCCCTGTTTCGTACCCTGCCGGGCACGACTCACTTTTCTTTGGCAAGACAAAGAAAGTGAGTCGTGCCCGGCAGGGGATGAAACAAGGGATGAACCGCAAGGGTTCAAGACACCACGGGCTTTTCGCCAGTCAGCAGGTAATGCATCAATTCCCGCACAGGCCGAATCGTCTGCCCAAACGGCAGCTTCCCCGCCCCACGAAAGAACAGCCCCCGTTCCACATCCCCCCGCAACGCCTGCGCCAGTTTCAGATCAATACAAAACTGCCCCACCTTGCCAATGCCATCGCGCAATCCGCACGTCTGCAAACAATCGAACCCCTGCAAACAATCCCGCACCTTTGCCTTGGCCTGCAACGCACTCTCACGCGAGAGGTAGCGCGACAACCAAGGCGTCATCACGGCCCGTGCCGGCAAGCCCGCCACGCTGACAAACTCCGCAATGTCGCCATCCTCCGCACCCGTCAGCACACGCTTGAAGCGCGGGTGCGCATCGCCCTCTTCCGTCACTGCAAACGCAGTGCCGAGTTGTACGGCGGCAGCGCCCTTATCGAGCCAATGCCGCACCTTCGCATGCGAATCGATCCCGCCCGCCAGGATGATCGGAATTTGCTCCGCCGCCAGCCCCAACTTCACGAACAACTCACGGCATTCGTCCAACACGCGCGCGAACGAGAAACGCTCATCGCGCAAATCTTCAATGCGTGCCGCGCCCAGATGCCCACCCGCGTGCGAGGGATGCTCGATCACCACAGCATCCGGCAACCGCGCCTTCTTCATCCACCGCTTGAGCACCACGCCCACGCCACGCGAGTCAGAAAGAATCGGGATGAGCGCCACCTTCGGATGCTCCGCCGTCATCTCCGGCAGATCGAGCGGCAAGCCCGCGCCCATGACGATCGCATCCGCGCCGCTTTCGCACGCCTGCCGCACCAGCGCCGCGTGCGATTCCACCGCCTTCATCACGTTCACGGCGATCAGGCCGTTGCCTTGTGCACCCTCGCGCGCGGCCCGGATCTCCCGATCCAGTGCGACGAGGTTGGCCGCGTTGATGGCGTCCTTGTCATGCGATTTCTCAGTTGCAGCAACGAGATCCGCATGGTGATGCCGCAGGTCGATGCTGGCGATGGTGCCGACGCCGCCTTCGCGCGCCACCGCCCCGGCCAAGCGGTGCGCGGAGATACCCACCCCCATCCCGCCCTGCACGATGGGCACGAGGCTGTGCCCCGCGAGTGTGAACCGACGCTCCAGCATGACAACTCCCCAGCGGCTCTGCCGCAATGCACAAGAAAATGGGAATGAGCGTCGCATAGGTGAAACGCGACTGCGTTGCGCCAGATCAAGGCACGCGATGTCCGTGCGGAAGGCAGCACATTTGCAGCGCATTGCATGGGGGTTTGGACTGAAATGACCTGCTGCCCGTCACCTGCCGGGTTTTCCTGCTGGCAACGTCGATCCGGCTGTGCTTAAATGCACCCTCGTTGGATGAAACAGGGGTGCCGTACGGATGGGCCGTGCGGCTGAGAGAGTCCCTTAGCACCCGATCCGGTTCGTACCGGCGTGGGAAGTTTCTTCAGAACACCGAGCCTCTGGCAACCCGATCTTTCGGGCCCCGCCTCTCCTCCCGGTTTCGTCCACAGCCTGCTCCACCAGGCCACAGAATCAAAGGACGAGACCATGCCCCAAGCCAAAAACGCCCCCGCCGCCTCATTCGACTCGCTGCAGTCCGAGCTCGACCAGAAGTTCGCCTATCCGGCTTCCAGCAAGACCTACATTGCCGGTAGCCGAGCAGACATTCGCGTGCCGATGCGCACGATCAAGCAGACCGCCACGCGCACCGACAAGGGCGAGATGCTGAACCCGCCGGTGCCCGTGTACGACACCTCGGGCCCGTACTCCGACCCGGACGTGCACATCGACCTGAAGGCCGGTCTGGCCCCGCTGCGCGCCAAGTGGATCGACGAGCGCGGCGATACGGAAATCCTCTCGGGCCTGTCGTCGGAATACGGCCGCACGCGCGCCAATGACCCGGCCACGGCCCACCTGCGTTTCGCACAGCTCACGAACCCGCGCCGCGCGAAGGCCGGAGCCAACGTGAGCCAGATGCACTACGCGCGCCGCGGCATCATCACGCCGGAAATGGAATACGTCGCGCTGCGTGAATCGCTGAACCTGCAAGCGCTGCAAGACAAGCCCGAGTACCGCCAACTGCTCAAGCAGCATCCGGGCTTCTCGTACGGCGCGAACCTGCCGCAGCGTCCGGAAGACATCACGCCGGAATTCGTGCGCGCAGAAATCGCTGCCGGCCGCGCGATCATCCCCGCCAACATCAACCACACGGAACTGGAGCCGATGGCCATCGGCCGCAACTTCCGCGTGAAGATCAACGGCAACCTCGGCAACTCGGCGGTGACGTCGTCGCTGGCTGAAGAAGTGGAAAAGATGGTGTGGGCGATCCGCTGGGGCGCCGACACGATCATGGACTTGTCCACCGGCAAGCACATTCACGAAACGCGTGAATGGATCCTGCGCAACTCGCCGGTGCCCATCGGCACGGTGCCCATCTACCAGGCGCTGGACAAGACCGGCGGCGTGGCCGAAGACCTGACGTGGGAGATGTTCCGCGACACGCTCATCGAACAAGCTGAGCAAGGTGTCGACTACTTCACCATCCACGCAGGCGTGCTGCTGCGCTATGTGCCGCTCACGGCTGACCGCATCACCGGCATCGTCTCGCGCGGTGGTTCGATCATGGCCAAGTGGTGCCTGGCGCATCACAAGGAAAACTTCCTGTACACGCACTTCGACGAGATCTGCGAAATCATGAAGGCGTACGACGTGTCGTTCAGCCTGGGTGATGGTCTGCGCCCGGGTTGCATTGCCGACTCGAACGACGCTGCGCAATTCGGCGAGCTGCACACGCTGGGCGAGCTCACCAAGAAGGCGTGGGAGCACGACGTGCAGGTGATGATCGAAGGCCCGGGCCACGTGCCGCTGCAACGCGTGCAGGCCAATATGGACGAAGAGCTGAAGCACTGCTTCGAAGCCCCGTTCTACACGCTGGGCCCGCTGGTGACGGACATTGCTCCGGGCTACGACCACATCACCAGCGGCATCGGTGCAGCCAACATCGGCTGGTACGGCACGGCCATGCTCTGCTACGTCACGCCCAAGGAACACCTGGGCCTGCCGGACAAGGAAGACGTGCGCGAAGGCATCATCACCTACAAGATCGCTGCGCATGCTGCGGACTTGGCGAAGGGCTGGCCGGGCGCGCAGCTGCGTGACAACGCGCTGTCCAAAGCACGCTTCGAGTTCCGCTGGGAAGACCAGTTCAACCTCGGCCTCGACCCGGAAAAGGCGCGCGCCTTCCACGACGAGACGCTGCCGGCCGAAGGCGCCAAGATTGCGCACTTCTGCTCGATGTGTGGTCCGAAGTTCTGCTCGATGAAGATCACGCAGGAAGTGCGTGACTACGCGGCTTCGCTCGACGCCAACACCACTGCTGCAACCCAGGGCATGGAAGAGAAGTCGATCGAGTTCCGCAAGACGGGCAGCAAGATCTACAGCTAACCCAACAGGCGAAATGCCAACTCCGACTCCCTTCGACGTAACGATCCTCGGTGGCGGCCTCGCCGGCCGCCTGTGTGCCTGGCAACTCGCGCAAGCGGGGGTGCCGCCCGCGCGTATTGCCGTGGTGGAGCGCGGCGCGCGCGATGGCAGCAGTGCCGCCGCACACGTGGCCGCAGCCATGCTGGCGCCGCTTGCCGAAGCTGCCGTGGCGGATCGCTTTGTCGTCGACTTGGGGTTGGCAAGCCTGGCGCTGTGGCGCGCTTGGCTGCCGAAGCTGCGCACGCCGGTGTTCTTTCAGGAGGCCGGCACGCTGGTCGTGTGGCATGCGGCGGACCGTGGAGAGGCATCGCTGTTTGCCAGCCGCGTGCGCGCCATCGCGCCGCCGGAACGTGTGGCCGCCGATTTGCGTGCAGTGGATGCCGCCGGCATTGGCACGCTGGAGCCGCTGCTCGCGCAACGCTTCACGCAGGGGCTGTATCTGGCGGGCGAAGGCCAGCTCGATAACCGCACCTTGCTTGGTGCGCTGGCGACGGAACTGGAAGCAGCCGGCGTGCAACTGCGCTGGAACACGGAGATCGCCGATCCGCGCCCGGAAGCCCTCGCGGCGGCTGGCCTTGGCGCACGTCTCGTGCTCGACTGCCGAGGCCTCGGTGCCAAGCCGCAATGGCCGCGCCTGCGTGGTCTGCGCGGCGAGGTGGCGCGCATCCACGCGCCCGATGTATCGCTCACGCGGCCGGTGCGCATGCTGCATCCGCGCTATCCGCTGTACATCGCGCCCAAGCCGGGCAACGTCTACGTGATCGGCGCAACAGAGATCGAATCCGACGACATGTCGCCGGCCAGCGTGCGCTCCACGCTGGAGTTGCTGTCCGCCGCCTATGCCGTGCACCCCGCCTTTGGCGAGGCGCGCGTGCTGGAACTGAACACGCAGTGCCGCCCGACCCTGCCTGACCACCGCCCGGCGCTGCGCTGGGACGGCGCTGGCACGCTGTCGGTGAATGGCCTGTACCGGCACGGCTACATGATCGCGCCCGCCGTCACCCAAGCGGCGGTGGCCGTCGCGCGTGATCTGCTGGACGGCCGTGCCCTCGATGCGAACGATAGCGAATGGCCCGAGCTGTTCGCGGCAAGCGCATCGCCTGAACCTGTTTTGTCATGACGCTGAACGTCACCCTCAACGACCTGTCGCTCGCACTGCCCGCCGGCAGCACGCTGGCTGATGCCATTGGCGCTGCCGCGCCGCAACTGCAGATTGCGCCGCCGTTTGCTGCATCTGTGAACGGCGATTTCGTGCCCAAGACGCGCCACGCGCAGCACGCGCTCAACACAGGCGATCGCATTGCCTTGGTCCAACCCGTCGTGGGTGGCTAGGAGTATCTGATGACCACTACGAATCTTTCCGCGCTCGCCGGTCAAGCCGATCCGCTGCGCCTGTACGACGAGACCTTCGCCTCGCGCCTGCTGCTCGGCACGGCGCGCTACCCGTCGCCGCAATCGCTGGAAGATGCGGTGCGCGTGTCCAACCCGGCCATGCTGACCGTGGCGCTGCGTCGCCAGAGCGCGGGCTCGCCTGAGGGCGGCGCCGGCTTCTGGAAGATGCTGCGTGAACTCGGCGTGCCGGTGCTGCCGAACACCGCTGGCTGCTATTCCGCCGACGAGGCCTACACACTCGCGCAGATGTCGCGCGAAGTGTTCGAGACGGACTGGATCAAGCTCGAAGTCATCGGCGACGACTACACGCTGCAGCCCGACACGCTCGCGCTGCCCGCCGCTGCTGAACGCCTCATCAAAGACGGCTTCAAGGTGCTGCCGTATTGCACCGAAGACCTCGTGCTGTGCCGCCGCCTGCTCGACGTCGGCTGCCAGGCGCTGATGCCGTGGGCTGCACCCATCGGCACCGGCCGTGGCCCGACCAACCCCTACGGCCTGCGCCTGTTGCGCGAGCGCCTGCCGAACGTGCCGCTCATCGTCGATGCGGGCCTGGGTGTGCCCTCGCACGCCACGCAGGTCATGGAATGGGGCTACGACGCCGTGCTGCTCAACACCGCTGTCGCCCAAGCCGGTGATCCGGTGGCGATGGCGCAGGCGTTTGCGATGGCCACACAGGCCGGTCGCCTCGCACGTCTGTCTGGTCCGATGCCCGAGCGCGATGTGGCGCAAGCCAGCACACCCGTTGTTGGCCTGCCCTTCTGGCACGCGGAAGAGAAAAGCGCATGAGCATGTCGTCCCTGCGTTTTTCTGCTGCGTGGCCGGAAGCGGCCACGTTTGCTGCACAGATCGTCGATCGCCATGCGGATGCCTTCGGCCGCGCGCCGCACGCCTGGAGCGTGACTGACCGTGCCGATGAAGCGACCATGGCCACCACAGTCCTGCTGACCACCGATGCCGCACAGGCCGACCGCGCCCGCGCGGCTGGCGCCGCTGTCGTACTCAGCGAGACGCGCGGTGCCGAACGCATCGACACCGTGCACGATCGCCTCGGCATGTACCGCTTCACCTCCACGACGAAGGGCGACGCGCTGGATACGCGCTTCGCCGCCCACTTCGGCGCAGCACTCGCGTTGGCATTCGAGCCGCGCGATGCACTGTGCGTGGCCCGTGCGTGGATCAGTGAAGGCAATGCGGATGCGCTGGCGTGGCCGACGCGTTTCAATGCGCTGCCCCGCGTGCTCGAACCCGCGCTGCCGTGCCCGACTGCACTGGACCTCGCCTTCGCACCGTGCCCAACGCAACTCGGCATCTACGCCGTAGTGCCGGATGCGGAATGGGTCGCACGCCTCGTTGCACTGAAGGTGCCGACCGTGCAGTTGCGCTTCAAGTCCGACGATGCGGCTGCGGTTGCTGAGCAAGTGCGCCGCGCAGAAGCCGCCGCTCGCGGCAGCGGCACGCGCCTGTTCATCAACGACCACTGGCAAGTGGCGCTCGACGTGCATGCGAGTGTGCCCAGCAGCGGCATCTACGGCATTCACCTCGGCCAGGAAGACATCGACGATGCGGACCTGGTGGCGATCCGTTCCGCAGGCCTGCGCCTCGGCATCAGCACGCACGGCTTTGCTGAAATGCTGCGCGTCGCTCCGCTGAACCCGAGCTACCTCGCACTCGGCGCCGTGTTCGCCACGCCCACCAAGACCATGCCGACCGTGCCGCAGGGCCTGGGCCGCTTGTTCGCCTATGCGGCGGCCATGCGTACGCGCGTGCCGGCACCGCCGCTGGTGGCCATCGGCGGCATCGATCTGGCAGCGATGCCGCGCGTGCTGGAATCGGGTGTCGGCTGCGTGGCCGTGGTGCGCGCCATCACCCAGGCCGACGATGTGCCGGCGGCGGTGCAGGCCCTGCAAGCGACGTTCGCGGCGCACGTGCGCGCCTGATGTAACGCAAGGGTTGCGCAATGTAGTTTGCGTCCCATGATTGCCCCACAAGCGCCATCTCACTGACCTATCCTGTTCGTGCGCCGCCCCGGTCATTGCCGGGGCGGCGCATCCTCATTCACGCTGCAGGAGACAGACATGGCGGTCAAGCCCATTCCCGAGGGTTACCACAGCGTCACCCCGTATCTGAGCATCAAAGGCGCCGCACGCGCGATCGAGTATTACAAGCAGGCCTTTGGCGCGACCGAGCTGCTGCGCGCGCCCGGCCCCGATGGCCGCGTCATGCACGCGGAGATCCGCATTGGCGATTCCGTCATCATGATGGCCGACGAAGTGCCGAACATGGCAAGCGCCAGCCCTGACACGCTGCAGAGCACATCTGTCGGGCTGATGATCTACGTGCCCAACGTCGATACCGTGTTTGCCAACGCGCTCAAGGCCGGCGGCACGGAAGTCCGCCCCGTGGTGGACCAGTTCTATGGCGACCGCTCCGGCACGCTCAAAGACCCGTTCGGCCACGTGTGGACCGTGTCCACCCACGTGGAAGATGTGTCGCCCGACGAGATGAATCGACGTATGGAAAAGTGGACGAAGGAGCAGGCCGGCGCATCGGCTTGAGTCGGCGAGCTCCAACGAAAAAGCGCGGACCGTGATCCGCGCTTTTTCTTGGTCGGCGTGGGTCGCCTAACGCGGCACGCAGGTCACCTGCACGTTGTTCACATCATTGGTGGCCGTGCCGCTGGCGTTGGTCACCGTGCAGTTGGCCGACGCCGGCTGCGCACTGATCGTCACCAGGTAGCTGCCGTTGAAGGGCACCAACCCGCCAAACACGAACCTGCCGTTCGACGCGACGGTCAGGCTGTCGCGGCCGTTGTTGAGCAGCACGACCGATTGCCCACCCGGCAGGCCGCTGACCGTGCCACCAATCGAAAAATTGCTGCCGAAGTCGCCAAAGCTGACAGTGCCATTGCATGCGCTCAGCAGCCCGCAGAGTGCGGCTACGGGAAGAATGCGGCCTAGCTTGATCGGCAGGCGCGTCATGGTGGCTCCTTGGGGATCAGTTTTCGTCGATGTCGACTTCGAGTGCGCGCGGTGCGGCCAGTGGGCGCGGCGCAAAGCCGTGGTTGAGCGGGCCGGCCCCGCGCCCCAAGGCGAGGTGACGTCCCGCGCCAATGGCGTGCAGCAGGTAGTCGAGTGCCCCCTCGATGGCGGCTTCCAGCGTATCGCCGCGGGCGAGGTGCGCGGCAATGGCGGCGGACAGCGTGCAGCCCGTGCCGTGCGTGTGCGGCGTGTCGATGTAGGTGTGCGCGTAGACGCGCTCGGTGCCGTCGGCGGTGACGAGCACGTCTTGCAGCACGCCGTCTTCACCGGCTGTGGCCACATCGGCCAGGTGCCCGCCCTTAAGCAGCACGGCGCGCGGGCCCAGGGCCAGCAGATCGCGCGCGGCGGGCAGCATGTCGTCTGCCGTGCGGATCTCGCGGCCAAGCAGCGCGCTCGCTTCCGGCAGGTTAGGCGTGACCACCAGGGCGCGCGGGAACAGCCATTTCGCCATCGCCTGCACGGTGGCATCGCTGCCGAGCTGTGCACCGCTGGTGCTGACCATGACCGGATCGACGACGAGGTTGGCGATCGGGTGGCGGTCCAGCGCCGAGCGGATGGCCTCCACCACCTGCGGTGTGCCCAGCATGCCGGTCTTGGCGGCGTCCACGCCGATGTCGCTTGCCACGGCATCGATCTGTGCGGCGACGATGTCCGGCGTGAGTGACTCCACCGCTGTCACGCCCAGCGTGTTCTGCGCGGTGATGGCCGTGATGGCCGACATGCCGTAGCAGCCGAGCGCCGCAAACGTCTTCAGGTCGGCCTGGATGCCCGCACCGCCGCCGCTGTCCGAACCGGCGATGGTGAGCACGCGCGGCACGTGCGAGGCGGGGGCGGCAAACGCAGCGAGGGTCGGGTCGGTGATCGTCATGGCGGGGGTACGTGTGCGAGGGGCGTTGGGGGTTGTTCGCACTATAGCGCCATCAAGGGCCGACCGAATGCGTTAGTCCATCAGGTCGGTGTAGTCCGCCGCAGCGTAGCCCTGGGCGCGCACCCACGGTGCGGCGGCCGGCGCAGGCAACGCCGTCACCCGCGTGAGCTTGCGCTGCGAGCCGCTGGCATTGCGCGATTCCACGCGGCGCGGGTATTGGCCGGCCACATCCCAATCCACGGTGACGGTGCGTTCGCCCTGGGCCGAGCGGTAGGTCTGCACGCCGTTGCGGACCGGGCCGTCGGCACGCATGCCCTTGAGCGCGGCCGGGTCGAGCAGGTGGTAGGCCGTGGCCCACGAGCCATCGAAGCCGATGTTGGAATACTCGGCGGGCTCCACCGCGTAGTTCTTCTGCTGCGACTCGCTGACCACGCGCACGGTCAGCGTGCCTTTGGCGTCGCGTTCGATCCAGCGCGGGGCGGTGTCGGTGTCGGCGTGCTTGTGGCCAGCATGGGCGTTGGTGTGGTCATGCTCGGCGTGGGCCGATGCAGGCGGCAGTTCGCGGGCGATCCAGACACGGTCGCCCTGGCGGTAGACGCGCTCGGCAAAGCCCATGTCGCGCTGGATGCCATCGGTGCCGAGCGACGATAGTTGGTGTTCAACACGTAGCGCGGTCAGTGGCGCGGATGCAGCCGGGCCGGCGGCCTGTGCAGTGGCAGCGAGCGCGGCCAGTGCGAACGAAAACAGAAGGCGGGCAGATCGGGTCATACGAATTCGAAGTCGGGAAAGCAAAAACGAAAAAAGCGCATGCCGATTGCCTCGGCATGCGCGTCAATGGAAACGCCAGGATCAGAGGCCCATGGCCGTCTTGACCACGCCGAACACTTTCGTGTTGTCCAGCGTGCCCTTCAGCGGTGCGCTGCCCGGACCAGAGGAGAACAGCATCACATCCCCGCCGCCGTGCGTTTCCGAACCGGGCGTGCCGAGCTGCACGCCCACTTCTTGCAGATAGTCGTCGGCCGTCGTGTCGACTCCGGCCACGTTGTCACGCGTCGCCTTGCGCGTGGTGCCGCCGTTGCCGAAGACCAGCGTGGTGTATGGCAGGCCATCCGCAGCCAGTTGCGGCTGACCGGTCTTGATGTCGTTCGACACGCCCAGGATCGGGTTGCCCTTGCGCGGGTAACCGTTGATCGTCATGGTGTGGTCGTGGTCGGCCGTGACGACGATGAGCGTGTTCGACAGATCCGCCGTACCCAACGCGCGCTTGATGGCTTCGTCAAACGCACCGGCATCTTCCAGCGCGCGCTTGGCGTTGGTGCCGTGCAGTGCGTGGTCGATGCGGCCGCCTTCCACCATCAGGAAGTAGCCCTTGCCGTTCTTCTGCAACACGCGGATGGCCTTCTCGGTCATGTCGGCCAGGCTGGGCTCGTCCACATTGTTCTTCTTGCGGTCCAGCTCGTAGTTCATGTGGTCCAGGTTGAACAGGCCGAGCAGCTTGGTGGTGCTGGCCGGGTCGACTGCCGCCAATTGCGTGCCGGTGCTCACGTACTTGTAGTTGGCTGCCGTGAACTGGCTGATCAGGTCGGTGGTGTCCGTGCGCTTGCTGCCGGCGGTGCCCTGCGGCAGGTAGTGGCGGCGGCCGCCACCGAGCAGCACGTCCACGCCGTCCTTGAGCGCGGCGTTGAACAGCGCGTTGCCCGGCGTACCTTGTGCAGCGATCTGGTTCTCGCCATCGCGGTGGCAGATGTGCGAGTACGTGGCGGCCGGCGTGGCGTGCGTCAGGCGCGTGGTGGTGACGGCGCCCACCGACTTGCCAGCAGCCTTGGCCAGCTCCAGCAGCGTGGTGGCGGGTGTGCCGTTGCCTGCGGGGCAGGTGCTGTCGGAGCCCGTCACATAACCCTTGCCGGTGGCATCGCTGGCCTTGGTGTCCTGCGACATGGAGATGACTTCGTTGTTCATCTTCACGCCGGTCATGTAGGCCGACATCGACGGGGCGCTGTCGGTGGTCTGCGCATCGTTGGAGTACGTCTTGATGCGTGCGGTGCGCTTGAGCGATTCCATCGTCAGCTTGCCACTCTCACCCACCTTGTAGATGCGCGTGGCGGTGACGGTGGTCGGGCCCATGCCGTCGCCCAGGAAGAAGATCACGTTCTTGGCTTCGCCAGCGGCATGTGCTTGGCATGCGGCACCGGCGGCCAGCGCCAGCACGCCAGCGCGAATGATGCGGTTCGATTGCTTGTTCATGATTGCCTTCCCCCTCTTACAGACCGATGGCCTGCTTGATGAGGCCGAAGACCTCGGTGTTGTCCATCGTGCCGGTAAAGCGCTCGGCGCCCAGGCCGCGTGCGCCGATGAAGACATCGGTGCCGCCGTGCGTTTCGCCGCCCGGCGCGACCGGGATCACGGCTTCCTGGTGATACGTCTTGTCGTACACAGCCGCATCCGTCAGCGCGCCGCGCGTGGCCGGGCGGTTCTCACCTGTGCCGAAGCCGATGATGGTGAACGGGTTGCCCGCCGTGTCGGTGGCGTTGTTGCCGGTCACGTAGCTCTTGAGCAGGCCCAGTACGCCGGGGTTGCTGTCGCTGGTCGGGCCCGTGCGCTTGGCGTAGCCGTTGAGTACCAGCGTGTGGTCGTGGTCAGCCGTCACGACGATCAGCGTGTTCTTCAGGCCCGGGTCGATCGTGTTGAGCTTGTCGATCGCGCCGCGAATGGCCGAATCGAACGCCACCGTGTCCTGCAGTGCCTTGCGGGCCGTGGTTTCGTGCAGCGCGTGGTCGATGCGGCCGCCCTCCACCATCAGGAAGAAGCCCTTCTTCTTGGCGGCGAGCACGTCGATGGCCTTGTTGGTCATCTCGCCCAGGCTCGGTTCCTTGCTCGGATCGCGGTCCAGGTCGTACGACATGTGGCTGCTGGTGAACAGGCCGACGACCTTGTTGTCGGTGGCTTGCAGCGTGTCGAACTCGGCCTTGTTGCTGGCGTAGCGGTAGCCGCCGGCCTTGAGTTCGGTGATCAGGTCGCGGCCGTCGGTGCGGGCGCCGCCTGCGGTGGTCGGCTGGAAGTGTTTGCGACCACCGCCGAAGACGACGTCCACGCCGTCGCCCAGCGCGCCGTTGAAGCCCTTGCCGGCCGGCGTGAGTTGCGCGGCGATAGTGTTCTCGCCATCACGGTGGCAGATATGCGAATACGTTGCGGCCGGCGTGGCGTGCGTGATGCGCGTGGTGGTGACCACGCCCGTGCCATAGCCGGCTGCCTTCATCAGCTCGAGCAACGTGGTGACGGGCTTGCCGTTGCCGCTGGACGGGCAGGTGCTGTCGGCACCCGACAGGTAATCCTTGCCACCTGCGTCATAGGCGCTGGTGTCCGGCGACATGGAGATGACCTCGTTGTTCATCTTCACGCCGGTCATGTAGGCCGACATCGACGGCGCTGAGTCGGTCACCTGTGCGTTGTTCGAGAAGGTGCGCACGAAGCCGGTTTCCGGCAGCGTGTCCATGGTCAGTTCGCCGTCCTCGCCCACCTTGTAGATGCGCGCGGCGGTCATGGTGGTCAGGCCCATGCCGTCGCCCAGGAAGAACACGACGTTCTTGGTCGGTCCGTTGGACGGCGTGGTCGGCTTGCCATCGGGCTCGGCGTTGCCGGTGGTGGATGTGCCGTCGCTGCCGCACGCAGCCATGGCCAGTGCAACTGCCGCGGCGGCGGCGTACTTCGTAAGTTTATGGTTGTGCATCGTTGGCTCCCTGAACGATGCCCGGCACTTTGGTGGCGGCGTGTTGCACGTCTGTGATGCGGGTACGCCGCTTCCTAACCCGATCGCAAGATTCGAATATGACCACGCATTGACACCGCCAGATGGGGCGGGCTATGGCCTTGCGCTTGCCTGAGCAGCGGACCCGTCACTCCACGCTACGATGCTTGTTATCGCTTGCACCTGCGTCTGCCCATGCTCACTCGCCAATTTGTCAGCCACGTCACGTTGCGGCGTGACACCATTCCCGCCTTCGACGCCTATCCGTTCAGTCTGCCCGCCGTGCGCGCGCTCGACACGCTGGAGCTGCACCCGAAGATGACCTTCCTGGTGGGCGAGAACGGCTCGGGCAAATCGACCCTGATGGAAGCGATGGCCGTGGCGATGGGGTTCAATGCCGAGGGCGGCTCGCGCAACTTCAACTTCAGCACGCACGCTTCGCACTCGGAGCTGCACAACCACCTGCGCATCGCCAGGGGCTTCCGCAGGCCACGCACGGAGTTCTTCCTGCGTGCCGAGAGCTTCTTCAACGTGGCGACCAACATCCAGCGCATGGATGAAGAGCCCGGCCCGGGCGGAAGCGTGATCGCCTCCTACGGCGGCAAATCCCTGCACGCGCAGTCGCACGGCGAGTCCTTCATGGCGCTGCTGATGCATCGGTTTGGCGGCAATGGTCTCTACCTGCTCGACGAACCGGAGGCCGCGCTCTCACCGCAGCGGCAACTGGCGGTGCTGGCGCGCATTCACGCGCTGATACGACAGGAGAGCCAGTTCATCATCGCCACGCACTCGCCCATCCTGATGGCCTATCCCGATGCCTATCTCTACCAGTGTGATGGTGAGGGCATCCGGCGTATTGCGTATGAAGAAACCGAGCACTTTCAGGTGACGCGGGATTTTCTGGCGAATCCGCAGCGCATGCTGACGATGCTCCTGGATGACTGAATCAACGAGATTTTTTTGCGAGGTATTTCAATCCAGCAGCGGGGCGTGTTTATTTTGATTTAGTAACTTGGGCCCGATTTGCGTCATTGCCTTGGATAATTTTGCTAAGGTCCGGGCAGCGCGAGCATTGGCGGCCATTGAGCGCATGGCAGGACGCTGCCAGAGAGACTGTAGAGGTTGGCGGCCATCAACTATCGTAATTGAACGCGAAGAGATGAAACTAACAAAAGTGAGATGGATGTTGGCCGGCCTCATGGCGGCCTTGGGCCTCATGGTTGTCGCGGGATGTGCGACGCAACCACCAGTGGGCAGGCCTTCGCAAATTGCGCCCGCAGCGCCAGCCGTGGTGTCGGAGAAACGTGCTGATGCCGCGCGACTTGGCACCCAGTGGGGCGAAGGTATCGAATCCCGCCTGGAAACTGTCGATCTCCGGCGTGTGAGCAATGAGCCGGCGGTTCTGCACACGTTGCCCTACTCAGAGGCCAGCGGGAATGGCAGAGCCGTTCAGGAAATCATGCTTGGCAAAGGACGCATTGGATTGACCATTCTTCGTGATGGGCATGCGCCTTGGCCGATTTACCTGGACGGTACCAGCGCCCATCTTCAAGGAAAAAAGGGTGAGCGCTATGTGCTGCAGTATCGCAATTACTCGAAGCAGAGCATCTACGAAATCGTCACGACGGTGGATGGCCTGGACGTGATGAGCGGCCGGGCGGGGAGTATCAAGAACGCTGGTTATGTCCTCAAGCCGGGTGAAACCCTCCAGGTCGAGGGATTCCGAAAGAGCCGTCAGGAAGTGGCGGCGTTCCGTTTTTCCGAGGTCGACGACGCCTATGCAGCCAACAGCAACCAGGGCACGGCCTCGAATGCTGGCGTCATTGGTACCGCCGTGTTTGAACTCTACGATCCCAACAAAAAGGCCAAACAATCGCCGACGGACAGCCCGAAAGCATTTCCTGGGGATGACAAGTCAGGGGACGATCATCGCTATGCAAGCCCACCGGAGTACAGGAAGGGCTGACCTTCTTGAGCCGTCTTTGTGCGGACGAGGTGGCTAAATCGCGACGCTGAAATTGAGGTCGGTCTGGGCGAAAACCTTGACCGGCCTCGTTTTTGTTTTGTCGGTCGCCTCATGCATCACACGGTGGGCTCGTGTTTGCCTGCCGCAGGTCCACCGAATCCGCTACAATCCAGTCCATTCCGAGGAGCGTTGCAACGGCCCAGCACAGTCTGGCCGCCAGGCTCGGAAGTTCAAACGGCGCTCGCAGTATCGTGGCTGACACGATGGCGAGAACGCATCTATCCGGGGTCCGGCGCATTGAAGCGCGTGGGCGCTCCGACTCAGCAGTTATCTCTCCAGCGTGCGGTCACCCAAATCTTTACGGAGTGATCCAATGAACGCTGTGACCGACCTCAAGAACGACTACCTCGTCGCCGACATCAAGCTGGCCGACTGGGGCCGCAAGGAAATCGCCATCGCCGAGACCGAAATGCCCGGCCTGATGGCGATCCGCGAGGAGTTCGCTGCCAGCCAGCCGCTCAAAGGCGCGCGCATTGCCGGCTCGCTGCACATGACCATCCAGACCGCCGTGCTGATCGAGACGCTCAAGGCACTCGGCGCGGACGTGCGCTGGGCCTCGTGCAACATCTTCTCGACGCAGGACCATGCGGCCGCCGCGATTGCCGTGTCGGGCACGCCGGTGTTTGCGTACAAGGGCGAATCGCTCAAGGAATACTGGGACTTCACCCACCGCATCTTCGAATGGGCCGACGGCGGCACGCCGAACATGATCCTGGACGACGGCGGCGACGCGACGATCCTGCTGCACCTCGGCGCCAAGGCCGAGAAGGACGCTTCCGTCATCTCCAAGCCGACCAGCGAAGAAGAAACCTTCCTGTTCGCCGCCATCAAGGACAAGCTGTCGAAGGACGCCACGTTCTACAGCCGCAACCTCGACGCCATCAAGGGCGTGACGGAAGAAACCACCACGGGCGTGCACCGCCTGTACCAGATGGCCCAGCGCGGCGAACTGCGCTTCCCGGCCATCAACGTGAACGACTCCGTCACCAAGAGCAAGTTCGACAACCTGTACGGCTGCCGTGAATCGCTGGTCGACGGCATCAAGCGCGCGACCGACGTGATGATCGCCGGCAAGGTGGCGATCGTGGCCGGCTACGGCGACGTGGGCAAGGGCTCGGCCCAAGCTCTGCGTGCGCTGTCGGCACAAGTGTGGGTGACCGAGATCGACCCGATCTGCGCACTGCAGGCCGCCATGGAAGGCTACCGCGTGGTGACCATGGACTACGCTGCCGAGCACGGCGACATCTTCGTGACCTGCACGGGCAACTACCACGTCATCACGCACGACCACATGGCCAAGATGAAGGACCAGGCCATCGTCTGCAACATCGGCCACTTCGACAACGAGATCGACATCGCCTCGGTTGAGAAGTACCAGTGGGAAGAGATCAAGCCGCAGGTCGATCACGTGATCTTCCCGGACGGCAAGAAGATCATCATCCTGGCCAAGGGCCGCCTGGTGAACCTGGGCTGCGCCACGGGCCACCCGTCGTACGTGATGAGCAGCTCGTTCGCCAACCAGACCATCGCCCAGATCGAGCTGTGGACCGAAGCGCAGAAGGGCTCGAACAAGTACCCGGTGGGCGTGTACACACTGCCCAAGCACCTGGACGAGAAGGTCGCTCGCCTGCAACTGAAGAAGCTGAATGCGCAACTGACCGAGCTGACCGACCAGCAGGCTGCGTACATTGGCGTGAGCAAGCAAGGCCCGTACAAGGCTGATCACTACCGCTATTAATCTGTACCCGCCGGCGGCACCCCCTGCCGCCGGCTTTCAACCCGAGGACTCCTCATGAGACTGCTCGCTGTCTGGGTCATCAACGCGCTGGCGTTGCTGCTTGTCGCTTACCTGCTCAAAGGTATCCACGTCGCTGGTTTCACCTCCGCACTGATCGCGGCGCTTGTGCTGGGTCTCGTCAATACGCTGATCCGTCCGATCCTGGTCATCCTCACCCTGCCGGTGACGATCCTCACGCTTGGGCTGTTTATCTTCATCATCAACGCGCTACTGTTCATGTTTGTCGGCAACGTGCTGTCGGGCTTCCAGGTGGCCAGCTTTGGCTCGGCGCTGCTGGGCTCTGTGTTGTACAG
The DNA here is from genome assembly GCF_051783885.1 of Ralstonia sp. 24A2. Taxonomy (NCBI): domain Bacteria; kingdom Pseudomonadati; phylum Pseudomonadota; class Betaproteobacteria; order Burkholderiales; family Burkholderiaceae; genus Ralstonia; species Ralstonia sp. 24A2. Next base: position 629,898 of record NZ_JBPVZD010000002.1, read on the forward strand.
CGTGATCTCGTGGCTGCTGTCCAGCTTGCTGCTGGGCGAGCGCCGTTAATGGGTCTTCCATGAACGATCGTCAATTCAGTTTCGAATTCTTCCCGCCCAAGACGGCGGAAGGTGCCGAGAAGCTGCGCAACACGCGTGCGCAGCTCTCGCCGCTCAAGCCGCGCTTCATTTCCGTGACCTTCGGCGCGGGCGGCACCACGCAACAGGGCACGCTCGATGCTGTGGTGGAAATCCAGCGCGAAGGCATCGAGGCTGCGCCGCACCTGTCGTGTGTAGGCTCGTCGCGCGAGAGCATTCGCGCCATCCTCAACACGTATCGCGAGAACGGCATCCGCCGCATCGTCGCGCTGCGCGGCGACATGCCCTCGGGCATGGGCGAGATCGGTGAGTTCCGCTTTGCCAATGAGCTGGTCGAGTTCATCCGTCAGGAAACCGGCGACGCCTTCCACATCGAGGTCGCGGCGTACCCCGAGTACCACCCGCAGGCGCGTTCGCCCAAGCACGATCTGGACAACTTCGCCCGCAAGGTGAAGGCTGGCGCCAACTCCGCCATCACGCAGTACTTCTTCAATGCAGACGCCTACTTCCAGTTTGTTGCCGACGCGCACAAGCTGGGCGTGGACGTGCCCATCGTGCCCGGCATCATGCCGATCACGAATTCGTCGCAGCTGATGCGCTTTTCCGAGATGTGCGGCGCCGAGATTCCGCGCTGGGTGGCCAAGCGTCTGGAGAGCTTTGGCGACGACCGCGAATCGATTCGCGCCTTCGGCCTGGATGTGGTGACGGCGCTGTGTGATCGTCTGCTGCAAGGCGGCGCGCCGGGCCTGCACTTCTACACGCTCAACGCTGCTGGCGCCACGCGCGCCATCTGGCAGCGTCTCGGTCTGTAAGCAACAAGAGAAGACAAGGAGATCGTCATGGCAGCCGCACCTGATCCACTGGTCGCCTGGTTGCTTGACGAACTCCGACCGCTCGTCGCGCAGATCGGAGAGATCCGCGCCCGCCGGATGTTCGGCGGTGCGGCCCTGTATTACGACGACATTGTCTTCGCGCTGGTGATCGACAGCACCTGCTATCTGCGCGTGGATGACGCCACACGGGCGCGCTTTCTTGCGGAAAAGTCGGTGCCGTTCAGCTACGACCGTGAGGGTCGCACCATCAGCATGAAGGGGTACCTGAGCACGCCGGCCGATGCGCTGGATGGCGGCCAGCCGCTGCGCGATTGGGTGCGACTGGCGATCGAAGCTGCGCTGCGCGAGGCGAATGCGAAAGCGGCCAAGCCGAAACGCGCCGCCACAAAGACAACGGCGACCAAAAAGGCCGCCGTCAAGAAAGTCACTGCCAAGGCCGCCGTCGCCAAGAAGGCGGCCAAGCGCTGAACGCTCAGTACAGCGTCGTCTTCAGCCGCTCGGGCAGTTCACGGTCGTAGGCTTCCCCATCAAACGCGCCGCCGCTGATGTGCTGCAGGATCTTGCCTGCGGTAGGCAGCGCGGGCTTTGTCTCCTGCGTGCCGCGCTCCCACAGCTTTGAGCGCACGACCGCCTTCGAGCAGTGGAAGTACACCGTCTGCACGTTCACCAAGATCACCGAGCGCGGCAGCTTGTTCTGCACGGCAGATGCGGCGAGCAACTCTGGATCGGTCGAGATGGTGGCCGTGCCGTTCACGCGCAGCGTCTCGCCCGCACCCGGCACGATGAAGAGCACGGACACGCGCCCGTCTTCCACGATGTTGCGCAGGTTGTCGATGCGGTTGTTGCCCGGCCGGTCGGGAATCACCAGCGTGCGCGCATCAAGAATGCGCACAAAGCCCGGCGCGTCACCCTTGGGCGATGCATCCGTGCCTGCCGCCCCCACTGACGACAGCACGATGAAAGGCGAGGCCTCGACGAACGCGCGGTAGTCCTCGTTCAGGTGGTCGATTTCCTTGAGCACCGAGCGCGGGTTCGGCGTGCCGTACACGGTTTCGAGGTCGGCAACGGTCTTCAACGTATGGGACATGGACGTTCCTGCGGGAGAGTTAAAAGACACCACGCTCGGTGACGATGCAATCGAGTGCGATGTCGTGTGGTTGCGGTGCGATGGATTCCACCCGGTTCACCTCGAACGCCACGCCGATGGTGCGCGGGCGGTGGCCGGCGGCGTGCAGCGCGGCGAGTGTGCGGTCGTAGAAGCCGCCACCGTAGCCGATGCGATAGCGTTGCGCATCAAAGCCGACGCAAGGAATCAGCAAGGCATCGGGCGTTTCCATCTCACCCGAGCGGGGGATGGGGATGTTGTACGCGCCGGGCGTCATTTCACAATCAGGCGTCCATCGCCGAAACTGCAGGGGCGAAAACTTGTCAGTCACCACGGGCAGCAGCGCGTGGCGCGTGGCATCCGCCGTCAGCCAATGGCCCAGCACGGTCAACGCGTCGAACTCGCCCTGCGTTGGCCAGTAGGCAGCCAGGCGCTTGACGGCCAGCCTGCGCAGCAGGTCGGCCAGGTGATGCGCCAGCGCGGCATCGTGTGCGATGCGGCCAGGCAGTACGGCCCGCGCATCGAGCAGCATGGCGCGCAGGGTACGGCGGGATTCGATCCGCGTGGTCGGATTTGCCGGATCGTGCGGGTTCCCTAAGGCTGACATGGGATAATTCAGCGACCTAACAGTGATTGGATGGGGTAGGAGATGGCATTGAAGGGCAAGGCAGTATATCGCGCGGTGGCGCTGGCTTTTGCAGGGGTGATCGGCATCGGCGCGGTAGGCCCGGTGGCGCTGGCCGCACCGGCCAAGCGGCAGGCGCCGCAAGGCATTCCGGCCAATCCGGACGACGCCTTCGTCGAGTTGCGCAACGCCGCGCGCCGCAACGACGTGTCGCGCAGCTGGGAGCTGGCTGACAGCCTGTCCGACTACCCGATCCCATCCTACGTGCAGTATTTCCGCATCAAGCCGCAGTTGTTCGACACCAGCGGCTATGCGCGCACGGATGCGCCGGAAGACGAGATCCGCTCGTTCCTGCAGCGCTATCAGGGCGACGCCATTGCCGACCGTTTGCGCAACGACTGGCTGCTCGTGCTCGGCAAGAAGCGCGACTGGGCCACCTTCGACGTTGAATACCCGAAGTTTGTGTTGAAGGACGACACGCAGGTCGAGTGCTATGCCCTGCTGTCGCGCGCGATGAAGGGCGGAAGTGCTGCAACCGGCGTGGCCGCCGATGCGCGCAACACGCTGGCTGACCCGAAGGGCTATGGCGAAGGCTGCGTCGACCTGATCGGCTATCTGGTCCAGGCCAATCAGTTCACGCGGGCGGACGTGGCCTTTGCGGCGCGCCTGTCGCTGGAGCAGAACCTGGTGACGCAGGCGTCGCGCATTGCGGCTGTGCTGCCCGAGGGCGACCGTGTGGACAACGACACGCTGGCCAACGTCACGCGCATGGCACGCAATGATCCGTCGCAGGCCACGGCGTATCTGATGGCGCAGAGCGGCGGCCTCTCGCGTGAAGAGCAAGGCGCGGGCTGGGGCGTGATCGGCCAGTACGCGGCCAAGAAGCAGACGCCCGACGCGCTGGATGCCTACCGCCGCCAACTGACACTGGGCGGCGATGCCTGGCTGTCGGACGATTCGCAGGAGTGGCGTGTGCGCACCGCCCTGCGCGCGGGCGATTGGAAGATGGTGCGCCAGGCCATCGACAAGATGCGCCCCACCCTACGCGATCGTGATCCGGCCTGGACGTATTGGTACGGCCGCGCGCTCAAGGCCGATGGCGGCAAGAGCGGTAACGACGACGCCAACAAGCAATTCCAGTCGATCGCCGGGCAGTTCAACTTCTATGGCCAACTGGCACAGGAAGAACTCGGCCAGCGCATCACCGTGCCACCCAAGACCACCGTGACGGACGCCGAGATCGATGTGATGGGCCGCAACCACCCGGGCTTCGGTCGTGCCAAGCGCCTGTATGACCTGAACCTGCGCTTCGAGGGCAACCGGGAGTGGAACTGGGAGCTGCGCAACATGAGCGACCGCGAGCTGATCGCCGCGGCGGAATACGGCCGCAAGCTCGGCCTGCTCGATCGCACCGTCAACTCGGCCGACAAGACCCGTGCCGAGCATGACTTCTCGCTGCGCTTCCCCACGCCGTTCCTCAACGTGGTGCAGCGCAACGCCGATGCCGTGGGGTTGGACATCGCCTGGGCGTATGGCCTGATCCGCCAGGAGTCGCGCTTCATCATGGATGCGCGCTCGTCGGTGGGGGCGTCGGGCCTGATGCAGGTGATGCCGGAAACCGCCAAGCGCGTGGCCAAGAAGATCGGCCTGCCGGGCTTCCGCCCCTCGCAGATGAGCGACATCGACACCAACGTGCTGCTGGGCACGAGCTACCTGTCGATGATCCTGACCGATCTCGATAGCTCGATGACGCTGGCCACCGCTGGCTACAACGCAGGCCCGGGCCGTCCGAAGCGCTGGCGCTCGACGCTCACGCGTCCGGTGGAAGGCGCGATCTTCGCCGAGACGATTCCGTTCAATGAGACGCGCACGTATGTGAAAAACGTGCTGTCCAACGCGACGTATTACAGCGCGCTGCTGACCGGCCGCCCGCAATCGCTGAAGGACCGCCTGGGCAAAGTCGGACCGGAGGCAGTGACGCCGGACGATCTGCCGTAAGTGACGTCACGTAGGCGACGCAGCCGTCATCCGCGTCATGAAAACGCCCGCAGCAATGCGGGCGTTTTGCTTTTGGGATGAGCGTTCTTGCGATCACAACGGTGCCGCGCGCAGCACATCGTACCGGTACGCCTTGGGGGCGGTCGCCTTCGGGATGTATTGTGGTGGAGCCCCCCTGTCCCTCTCCCCCGTCTTGGAGATGCACCATGCACACCTCCAATCTGCTCGTCTTTGGTGGTACGGGTTTCATCGGCACGCAACTGCTCTCGCGGCTGGTGACCGAAACCTTTGCCGCGCCCGGCCTGCCCGAGGGCCGGGTGATCGTGCCTACGCGCGATGCCGAATCCGCCCGGGCCCACAACCTCACGCTGCTGCCGCGCGTGGATGTGATGGACGCCGACATCTACGCCGACGACGCCCTCGACGCGCTGTTCTTGGCGCTCACAGAACGCGGCGGCAAGCACTGCGCGGTCATCAATCTCGTCGGCGTGCTGCAGGACGAACGCGTGATGCCCTACGGTCCCGCATTCCAGCGCGTACACGTTGACCTGCCTCGCCGTATCGTCGCCGCGTGCCGCCGGCACGGTGTGAATCGGCTGCTGCATATGAGCGCACTGGGTGCAGACCCTGCCGGCCCGTCGATGTACCAGCGCAGCAAGGGCGACGGCGAACGCGTGGTCATGAACAGCGAGCTGGACTGGACGGTGTTCCGCCCGTCGGTGGTGTTTGGCCCGCAGGATCATTTCCTCAATCTGTTCGCACGCATGCAGCGCATGGCGCCGTTCGTGCCACTGGCCTGTGCCGATGCGCGCTTCCAGCCGGTCTATGTGGACGACGTGGCGGCAGCTTTCGTCAATGCGCTCGACAACGCGACCACCATTCGGCGTGCGTATCCGCTGGTCGGCCCGCGTGTGTATACGCTGGCCGAGTTGATGCGCTTTGCCGGACGCGCCAGCGGCCACCGGCGCTGGATCGTGCCGTTGCCTGAGGGGCTTGGCCGCATGCAGGCGGCGCTGTTTGAGCACCTGCCCGGTGCGCCCATCTCGCGCGACAACCTGGATTCCATGCGCGTGGACAACGTCAGCATGGAGCCCGTTGCCCCGGAGCTCGGCATCCACCCGCTCGGCATGGAGGCCGTGATGCTGCCTGCGCTGGCTGGATTCGGTCCGGACGCTGGGCTGAGCGCAGCACGCGCCCGGGCGCATCGTTAGCGTCGCCGGCGACGCTGCACGCCGCGCTTGTGAGGCGACCTAACAACCGTAGCCAATCCGTTTCATTTTGTCGCGCTGCAACGCAGGGCTAGAATGACCTGTTCGCCCCACGCTGCAGCCCCGCTTTCCATCGCCGACAACAAGAGCGTCCCGGTGCGCCGGCGTGACACAGGCGAGCTCCCACAATCATTGCTGTGCACTCTCCAAGGACGGGAATCATGAAACTGGTCATCGGCAACAAGAACTATTCGTCGTGGTCGCTACGCCCGTGGCTGCTGGCCAAGCAGGCCGGTATCCCGTTCGAGGAGATTCGCGTGCGCCTGCTGAGCGAAAGCTTTGCCGCCGACGTGGCACGCCATTCGCCCGCCGGCCGCGTGCCCGTGCTGGTCGACGGCGACATGAACGTGTGGGATTCGCTCGCGATTTGCGAGACGCTGGCCGAGCGCTTCCCGCGCGCGCAGCTGTGGCCGGCCGATCCGAAGGCCCGCGCGCACGCCCGCTCGATCTGCGCTGAGATGCATTCCGGCTTCGGCAATTTGCGCAACAACATGCCGATGAACGTCACGGCCATGCTGCCCGGCATGGGCTGGAACGTGGCCGTGCAGCGCGACATCGACCGCATCGCGCAGATGTGGACCGAGCTGCGCCAGAAGTACGCATCGGAAGGCCCGTTCCTGTTCGGCCACTTCACGGTGGCAGATGCGTTCTACGCACCGGTGGTCAGCCGCTTTGCCACCTACGGCGTGCGCCTGCCTGAAGCCGCCAAGGCCTACGCCGACCACGTCCTCAACCTGCCTGCGATGCAGGAGTGGATCGACGGTGCCCGCGCCGAGCACGACTTCCTCGCTGACGACGAGCCGTACCGCACCGCGCCGGACGAGGAAACGCTGGTCGCCGCCAATCAATGACGGAACGCGCGATACAAACTGCGCAGACTGAGGCGATCGTCGATCCAGCCACACATGGGTTGGAGGTGTATGCCGTGGGAGGCGCGATTCGTGATGCGCTGCTCGGGCTGCCCGTGCAGGATCGCGACTACGTGGTCGTTGGTGCCACACCGGAGGACATGGAGGAGCGGGGGTTCCGTGCCGTTGGCAAGGACTTCCCGGTCTTCCTGCACCCGCGCACGCAGGCCGAGTACGCCCTCGCCCGCACAGAGCGCAAGACGGCGGCTGGCTACAAGGGCTTCTCGGTCTACTACGCGCCCGACGTCAAACTCGAAGACGACCTGATCCGCCGCGACCTGACCGTCAACGCGATGGCGCAGCGCGTGGCGGAAGACGGCGCGCTGGCCGGCCCGGTTATCGATCCGTACGGCGGGCAGGCGGATCTGGCTGCTCGCACGTTCCGGCATGTGTCGGATGCTTTCGTGGAAGACCCGGTGCGCATCTTGCGCCTGGCGCGCTTTGCGGCGCGCTTTGCCGACTTCCACGTTGCGCCCGAGACCAACGCGCTGATGCGGCGCATGGTGCAGGCAGGTGAGGTCGATGCACTGGTGCCCGAGCGCGTGTGGCAGGAAATCGCCCGCGGGCTGATGGAGGCGCACCCGCAACGCATGTTTGCCGTGCTGCGTGACTGCGGTGCGCTGGTGCGTCTGCTGCCCGAGCTGGACCGGCTGTGGGGCGTGCCGCAACGTGCCGACTATCACCCCGAAGTCGACACCGGCGTGCACACCATGATGGTGATCGAGACCGCCGCCGCCATGGGCGCCCCGCTGCCGGTGCGCTTTGCCGCGCTGGTGCATGACCTCGGCAAGGGCACCACGCCCGAAGACATCCTGCCGCGCCACATCGGCCATGAAGAGCGCAGCGTGCCGATGATCGAGGTGGTCTGCCAGCGCCTGCGTGTGCCGACGGATTGCCGGGAACTGGCATTGGTTGTGGCGCGCGAACACGGCAACATCCACCGCAGTGATGGGTTTGATGCGACGGCGCTGGTGCGCTTGTTGGAGCGCTGCGACGCGCTGCGCAAGCCCGAGCGTTTCCGTCTGGCACTGCAGGCGTGCGAGGCCGATGCACGTGGCCGGCTGGGGTTTGAAGATCGCGCCTATCCGCAAACGGAGCGCCTGCTGCGCGCTCTGCAGGCGGCATCGTCCATCGATGCCGGCGCCGTTGCCAAGCGCTACGCCGACAACCCGGCGCACATCAAGCAGGCCGTGCACGTGGCGCGCATCGAGGCGGTCACGCAGGCGGGCATCTAACGCGACTCAGCTCGGCTCGGCCAGCGCGGCCAGCCGCTGCGACATCGCAAACAACTTCAGGAAGAACGCACGGAACGCCTCGGGATCGGGGCGTGCCGTGGTCTGCTGCGCGCCGATAAAGCACAGGTGCGCGATGCGGCCCCAGAATGCGGCGTCCTCCGGTGCGCCGCCGTCCAGGCTGCATAGCGAGGTGGCAAAGGCCAGCCGCAGGGCATCCACACGCTGCATAGTGTCGGCCACCAGCGGCTCGCGCATCGCCCAGGCGCGGATGGCAACTTCGCGCTGCGGGTGCATCGATGCCGCCACGTCGAGGTAGCGCATGAGTAATGTCTCGGCGGTGTCGCCAGGCTGGATGAGCGAGAGGATGCTGCCGGTGTAGGTGCGCTCCCACTCGGCGAGCAGGCTGCGCACGTAGTCGTCGCGGCTGGTGAAGTGGTGGTAGAACGCGCCACGTGTCACGTTCAGGCGACGGGCGAGGCGCTCCGCGGAAATGCCGACGGCACCCTCGATGTCGAGCAACTCGAAACCGGCTTCGATCCAGTGCGCGCGGGTGGTCTTGGGCATGGTGGCGTCCTTGGGGCAAAAACTGACAGGCTGTGTAGGGTGCGCAGCCGGCCGGTATTGTAGGCGCCGTCATCTCCTTCTTCCTTGCCATGCGACATTTCATCGTTGTGGGTGCGGGCATTGCCGGGCTGAATGCTGCGCGCCGTCTGCAGCAGGCCGGCTGCTCCGTCACCGTGTTGGAAGCGGCGCGCGCGCCCGGCGGGCGTATCCGCAGCGTGCCCTTTCACGGCCAGACCATCGAGTGCGGCGCGCAGTTCGTGTCGTCGCGCTACCGCTATGTGCTGCCGCTGCTGCAGGAGGCAGGGCTGTCTTCTCGCTTGCGCAAGACTTCGGCGGTGGCGGCCATGCAGCGCGGGCCGGTGTTCCATGCGGTGCACAGCAAGCGCCCGTGGACGCTCGGCACCAGCGGCCAGCTCACCTGGGGCGAGACCTGGCAGATGCTGCGCGGTGGCCTCGCTACCGCGCGCGAGGTGCGCGGTGTCGACCCGAGCCACTACGCCAGCCTTGCCGCGTTGGACGATGAGGATGCACAGGTCTGGAGCACACGTGTGTTCGGCGAGGCTGCTGCGCGCTATTTCTTCGAGCCGATGGTCCACGGCCTGTACTTTCATCGGCTGGCCGGCACGTCACGCGCGCTGCTGGGTGCGCTCACGGCCTTCAACGGTGCTGACACGCTGACGGTCGATGATGGTTGGCAAGCCTTGCCGCGTGCGATGGCCTCAGCGCTCGACGTGCGTTACGGCGCGAATGTGGAGCAAGTCAGCGAAACGTTGGAAGGCGTACGCCTGTGCGTGAACGGGGAATGGCTCGATGCTGATGGCGCAGTGCTTGCCGTGCCGGCGCATATCGCACGCGCATGGTTGCCACAGACCAGGCTTGGAGAATCTGCCGTGCTGGATGCGCGCTACGCACCGAGCGTGCATGTGGCACTGGGGCTCCCGCCGTCGTGGTCGGCGCCCAAGGTGTTCCAGCCGGTGTACGGCGCGCTGTTTGCGCCGGTGGAAGGCAGTCCGCTGGCCGCACTCACGTTTCAGCAAGGGAAGGCCGCCGGCGATGGCCCGATCGTCTGCGCGATGCTGGGCGAGCGGGCAGCGGCAGAGGCCGGGCATTTGAGCGATACAGCGCTGGTGCGCTTTGTCGTGGAGGCGATGGCCGCGCACCTGCCTGGCATCGACCGGGCCGCGGTGTCGACACATCTGCAGCGCTGGGAGGCAGCCGAGCCGCGCTCACCCGTGGGCCGCGCACGTGCGGTTGCTGCCTACCGCAATACGCTCGGGCGTGATCGCCGTGTCGTTCTGGCGGGAGACTACCTCGGCAGCCCCTGGACGGATGGCGCCGCAGAAACCGGCCACTGGGCCGCACAGCACTTGCTGGCGGCCCGCATGCTGCAACCGGACCACGCGGCGCTGGCCCGCGCCATTGCTTGATCCATCTGACGTGGGCGCGTGCGCTTACTCGAACGGCGTGTCGTTCGGGTTGGCGTACAGCGCCTTCAATTGATCGCTCATCTTGAAGTTGAAGTTCAGGCTCTTGGGCGGCACCGGTTTCTCGAACCACTTGGCATAGAGCGTGTTGATCTCGCCGCTCTTCATGATGCCGGTGAGCGTGTCGTCCACCAGCTTCTTGAACTGTGGATCATCCTTGCGCAGCATGAAGCCGTACGCCTCGAACGACTGCGGCGTGCCGGTCACGACCCAGTCGCCGGGTTTCTGTGCGAGGGTGCGCGCACCGGCCAGCAGCACGTCATCCATCATGAACGCCGCCACGCGGCCGCTTTGCAGCGTGAGGAAGGATTCCCCATAGTCCTTGCCGCTGATGACGTTCATTTCCATCTTCTTCTCGTCGTTCATCTTGCGCAGGATGCGCTCCGACGTGGTGCCCGCGTTGGTGATGACCGACTTGCCCGCCAGGTCCGGAAAATCCTTCACGCCCGAGTTCACACCCGTCAGCAGGCGTGTACCCGCGATGAAGAAGGTGGTCGAGAACGCCGTCTGCTGCTCGCGCGACTTCAGATGCGTGGTCACCCCACACTCCAGGTCCACCGAGCCGTTCTGCACCAGCGACGTCCGGTTCTGCGAGGTAACCGGAATCTGCTGCACCTGCAGGTTGGGCTTGCCCGTCTTCTGCTTGACCGCGTCGATCACGCGCGTGCACAGGTCCGCCGAGAAACCGATGATCTTGTTCTGGCTGTCGCGGTACGAAAACGGAATCGACGATTCGCGCACGCCGATCAGGATGGTGTTGCTGTCCTGGATCTTCTTGAGCGTACCGTCGGGTGCCTGCGCCTGTGCGCCGACCGCAAACAAGGCGGCCAGCGCCAGCGGGATGGATCGAATACCGCGGGTGGTCAAACGCATACTTCCTCCAATGGTTGTGTGACGCGGCCTTGTGTGTGGCCGTCTGATCGGTGGCTTCGTGGTGATGAATGCGAAAGAGACCTAGCGGCCGAACCAGGCGCGCAGTTCCGCCGCGCTGGCCAGCGGGCGATGCAATGCGTCGAGGTGGCCTCGCAGGTTGGTGATGAGCGCCGCGTTGTCGGGCGCGGTGCTGCCGTCGGGCAGCATCATGTTGTTCTCGAAGCCCAGGCGGGCATGGCCACCGAGCAGCGCGGCCGTGAGCGCGCATTCGGCTTCGCGCGGGCCGAATGCACACATCGCCCATGGCACGTTGGCCGTGACCTCGCCGCCGTCGGCCCAGGCTTGCAGGAAGGGCAGCAGATCCGACGGATCCGAGCGCTGCCCCGCCGAGTAGCGGCCGAGCACGAACAGCACCCAATGCGGTGTATCAGGCAACACGCCGCGCGCACGCAAGTCGCGGTAGCGCACCACGTCATCGGCGGAGTACAGGATGTACTGGATGGCCGTGCGCGCCGCGGCAAGCTCGCCAAAGAAGCGCGCGGCTTCCGCTTCGTGCGCAGCATCGGGCACCAGCTCGCGCAGTGCGGCGGAGATGGCCTCCGGATGCAATGTCCGCGCCGATGCCATCTGTTGTTGGGGCGTGTAGATGCCGACCGCTTCCGTGGTGATCTGGAGCACCAGTGCATCGCCCACGGCCTGCTGCACGGCGGCGATGGCCGGGCGGTAATGGTCGGGTTCGAGGCTGTGCATGCCATCGGGGCGGCGCACATGCAGATGGAGCATCGCTGCGCCGGCCTCAACGCACTGGCGCGCGCAGGCG